>NZ_CP091285.1:4004442-4671850 GCF_021650975.2 Flavobacterium jumunjinense | reverse complement strand
ATATTTGCTTTTTTTATTGTTCTTTTTACAGAATTTATAGTAGTTGACTTACAAAGAATATATGAGTTAATAGCTTTGTAATTGAGAGCACAAATATGTGAACAATTTTCGGTAAAAAAAAACAGAAACCCTATTGATTTTTAGGAAAAAAAATTGTAGGCTACGTAAAAGCGAATTAATTAAATATAAAAATTAGGATGAAAGAACATCAATTTGAAGTAAGAGTAAGGTATGCGGAAACAGACCAAATGGGAGTGGTTTATCATGGTAATTATGCTCAATATTTTGAAATGGGTAGAGTAGAATGGCTAAGAAACATGGGGCTTTCTTATAAATGGATGGAAGAAAATGGGGTAATGCTTCCTGTGGTTTCTTTGAGTATGGATTATAAGAAACCAGCTCGCTATGATGATGTGTTGACTGTTAAAACTATTCTTAAAAGTCAAACGAGTGTTAAGATAGAATTTGACTACGAAATCTATAACGATAAATTAGAGTTATTAACAACTGGCTATTCAATGTTAGTGTTTGTAAACATGAAAACGGGAAAACCAATGTTGCCTCCAGATTATATTATTGAGAAATTAGGTAATTTGTAGCATTGTGTATTTAAGAGAATGCCGAATGTAATTATTCGGCATTTTTTTTTATCGTAATTTCAAATAATGATTCGAAAATTTCTTCAACTTTTTCTGCATTTTGTTTCCGAGTAGCAATTTCAATTTCGCAACTCATTTCCATTTTTTGAGAAATAATGTCTAAATTTTGTTCTTTAATAACGTGCATAACTTTATTCATGTTTTTATATTCGAAAAACAGATTGTAATGAATGTTTATTGTTTTTTCTATAATGTCCGCATTTTCCAAAGCCATTTGCGCAGCGGTTTTGTAGGCTGAAATCAATCCGCCAACTCCAAGTTTAACACCACCGAAGTAGCGTACAACAACAATGAGTACATTAGTTACGTTAAAGGATTGTATTTGACCGTAAATTGGAGCTCCTGCGCTGTTGTTTGGTTCTCCATCATCATTTGCTCTGTAGTAGATGCTTTCGGTTCCTGTTTGGAACGCATAACACCAATGTCTAGCAGTATGATGTTGTTTCTTTAATTCGGTAATGATTTCTTTTACTTCTTCCTCGTTTGAAATTGGATAAGCATATCCAAAAAACTTACTATTTTTTTCTTTGTAAAGTATTTCTTCTGAAGGAGAGGCTAATGTTTTGTATATATCGCTAAAAGATTCGTCCATTTTAATAAGTAACTAGGAATAATGCTAAAATAGCTAATAGAATTCCTAAATAATTGTTTTTGTTTAATTTTTCTTTGAATAAAAGTAATCCAAATATAGTGGTTAATAAAATTACACCAATATTTAATAGTGTAAATAATGTTGCGCTTTCAAAATCGGGAGATTGGAGCGCGTTTAGTAGAAAGTAAATAGAAAAGAAATTGGGAACGCCTAAAATAACACCTCCAAGGATGTTTTTTGGAGCAACAACTATTCTTTTTTTAATGCTTTGAATGATAATTAGAAGAAAACCAATAATGAAAGCGAATAAAAAGGTTATCGATGAAAAAAGAGCATTGTCTTCTGGGTTTACCCAATTTTTTTGAATAAAATTTATACTTGTGTCAGTTATTCCTGTTCCAATGAATAGTAATATAGGTAAAGTGAAGTTTGAAGTGTTAATAGTTCCTTTTTCTTTTTTTGTTGTAAAGAATACAGCAATTAAAGCGAAAATGGTACCTGTAATTTTTATAATGTCTATCGATTCTTTAAAAAAGAATATCCCAAAAAGTATTGGGATTATTAAAGACATTTTACTGGCTACTGAAGCTACTGAAACACCATTTTTTTGTGAGGTTTTTCCAATGATAAAGAAAATGATAATAAAAAGAAATCCTAAAAATAAACTACCATAAATCCATTCTTTTGCTAAGATTTCATTGTAGTTAAAATTAGTATTGCTATTGAAAATTCCTATGGAAAAAGCAACTAAGTAATTAACTACTATTGCTTGAAATGTATTGATGTTGAACTTTGAAAAAGATTTTAAGACAATAAATAAACTACAAGAAAAAACAATAGCAAGAAGTAAGTTAGTCATGAATTGATTTTATGAATTCGAGGAGTTGCGTGACGTTTTCTTTTTCTGGATCTAAATGCCAAGTGTGAAGTCCACATTTTTTAGCGCCTTCAATATTTTCTAATCGATCATCTATAAAAAGAGTTTTTTTAGGTGTTAAATTATGACTGTTTAAAACATATTTATATGTGTTTTCGTCTGGTTTTCTTTTTCCAATTTCAAATGAGAAATACACTTTTTCAAAACAACTATAAAAATCTCTTGCAAATGATTCTCCAAATTTGTGTTCAAATTTATCAATATGTGTAGCATCTGTATTACTTAATAAGAAAATACGATATTTACCTTCTATCATTTGAAGAAATTCTAGTCTCTTTAACGGAAAATCTAATAAAAGAGCGTTCCAAGCAGCTCTAATTTCTATTAAATCGGCATTGTTAGTATGTTTTTGAATGCCTTGAATAAACTGTAGTTCATCTATTTTTCCAACTTCATATTCGTTATTTAAAGTATCTAATTCAGTAGTCCACTCTTTAACGCCTAGCTTTTTTAGAGCTTCTTGGGTAAGATTATAATCTATATCTATAAAAATATTACCAAAATCAAATATAATAGTGTCAATCATAATTTTCAAAAAATTTAATTTCATCATTCATTATGCTTATGCTTTTTTTAGCAGTTCTTTTTAAAACGGGAGCTTTGATCCCCGATTTTAATAAGCTGTTACCAATAAAAACACGAGCCTCATCCCATAAATTAGAGTCTATAAAAGTTTGAAGTGTTTTAGAGCCACCTTCAATAATTATAGATTGAACTTCTTTTTTATGTAGATTTTTTGTTAAATTTAATAAAAAATTATCATTAAAATTTATTTTTTCGTAAATTATATTGCTTGAATTTGTTAAATTGTTGGTTTCTGTGTAAATAACGGTTTTTCTTTGATTGTCTTTAATATGAAAAGAATCGCTAACAGTATTGTTTCTGTCTAAAATTACTCTTGTAGGGTGATTACCTTTAAAATCTCTTGCATCTAATTTAGGATTGTCTTCTAGAACAGTCGTTGTTCCAACAAGAATTGCTTGCTCTTCAGTTCTCCATTTATGAACAAGTTGTCGCGAATAGGAATTTGTAATCCACACAGGGCTTAGTTTCTCCTGCTCAGTTTCTCGTTGCGTTTTGTTAGGAGCAATAAAACCATCTTTACTTTCTGCCCATTTTAAAATAATATAGGGTCTTTGTTTTTTATGGAAAGTAAAAAAACGCTTGTTCAACGCGTTACATTCTTCTTCAAAAACTCCAATGTTAATTTTCTTTCCAGCCTCAAGCAAACGTTTAATGCCATTTCCTGCCACTTTAGCAAAAGGGTCAATTGTACCAATTATTACATTTGGAATGTTATGCGCAATAATTAAATCGCAACAAGGAGGTGTTTTTCCATAATGACTGCAAGGTTCTAAGCTTACATATATTGTCGCTTTTTCGAGTAAAGTTTTATCTTTTACCGAATTCACTGCGTTCACTTCTGCATGAGCTTCTCCAGCTTTTTTATGCCAACCTTCACCAATAATTTTTCCGTCATAAACAATTACACTACCAACTAAAGGATTAGGATAGGTGGTTCCTAAACCATTTTTAGCAAGTTCAATGCAACGTTTCATGTAAAATTCATGATTTTCCATACTACAAAAGTACTATTTTTAAGATAAAATTACCGTTACTATATTGTCAATTTGTTTACTTTTGCTTTTAAAATTAGTTTCATGATTATAAGAGCAATAGAACCAAAGGATAATTTGCAAATTGCAAAAGTTATACGTGGTATTTTTCACGAATTAGACGCTCCAAAAGTAGGAACTGCCTATGCGGATCCAATCTTAGATACGCTTTTTGAAGTGTATCAGGAAGAACGATCGGTTTATTATATTGTCGAGAAAGATGGAGAAGTTGTTGGAGGTTGTGGAATTGCACCATTAGAAAATGAAGCAGCGCATGTTTGCGAATTGCAGAAAATGTACTTTTCACCAGCGATTAGAGGAACTGGTTTTGCAAAACAAATTATTGAAAAATGTTTGGATTTTGCAAAGGAAAATGATTTTACACTTTGTTATCTAGAAACATTAGCGTTTATGAAAGCCGCTCAGAAATTATATGTCAATTTAGGGTTTGAATCTATTGATGCTCCGTTAGGGAATACAGGACATAATAGTTGTGAAGTTTGGATGACAAAGAAAATATAAATTTAAAAAAGTAAAATGCTTTTAAAAGAAATAAAATATAGTTTTCATAATCAATTAGATGAGTTGTTTGGAAGTGATGAAGTAGCATCTTTCTTTTTCATTGTTTTAGAACATCTGCATCAAATGAAGCGAGTAGATTTAGCATTGCAACCTGATTTTTCAATAGATGAAACTCAACTTACACAATGGAGTGAAATACTTAGAGAACTGAAAAAAGAAAAGCCAATTCAATATATAATAGGAACAACCGAATTTTATGGTTTGCCTTTTTTAGTCAATGAAAACACTTTAATTCCTCGTCCTGAAACCGAAGAATTAGTTGAATGGATTGTTGAAAGTTCGAAGTTGAAAAATGTTACTTCAGACAGAGATGAGATTCAGATTTTAGACATTGGAACAGGAACAGGTTGTATTCCAATTTCTCTTAAGAAAAATATTCCTATTGCTTCTGTTTATGCTATCGATGTGTCTGAAAAAGCTTTAGAAACTGCAAAAAAAAATGCTGAATTAAACAAAGTTGCCATTCGTTTTATTGAAACTAACATTTTAAAATTAGAAAGTCTAGAAGAAATTGCTGCTAAATTTGATGTTATTGTTTCAAATCCTCCTTATGTTAGGAATTTAGAAAAAGAAGAAATTAAGAAAAACGTATTGGAGTATGAACCCCATTTGGCTTTATTCGTAGAAGATGATGATGCTTTGCTTTTTTATAGAAAAATTGCAATTTTAGCGAAAAAAGGACTCAAAGAAAACGGAGTTTTGTATTTTGAAATCAATCAATATCTTGGAAAAGAAACAGTAGACTTATTAGTTGCGCTTGGTTTCCAAAATATTGAATTGAAAAAAGACCTCTATGGTAACGATAGAATGATTTGTTGTACTTTGTAATGTTTTATTTTAATTGTTTTCCTAGAATAGTTATTTCTTCTAACCATTTTTTTCTTTGTGATATAGTGGCGTTTTTAACTACTGAAAGATAAGTCACTTTTACAGGGTTTATACCACAAAATTGGAGTGTGCCTTTTTTGAATTGGTTAATTGCAGGACTTTTCATAAACAAAGAATCATACCATTTTGGAGTGTCAGAAGTAATTATGATTCTTGCTGTTTTTCCTTTTAGTAGTTTTTCTGGTAAAGCTTTTCCTTCCTTAAAATCGAAAGTAATTCCTGGTAGAAAAGTTCGGTCAATAAATCCTTTCATTATAGCAGGATAACCATACCACCACATCGGGAAAACCCAAACTAAATGATCTGCTTTTTTAATTTTGTCTATTGCGTCTAATAAATCAGGCTCTAGTTCGGTTCTTTTTTGGTAACCAAACTCTAAATTAGGATTGAATTGTAACTCTCGAATGTTGATTTCTTCAATAGATGCATTTGTGGTTTTTGCACCTTGTTTATAAGCTTCAGCTAAAGCAAAATTGAAACTTTCGGAGTTCGGATTTCCGTTTATAATTACTATGTTTTTCATGGTTTGAATTTTTAACAAAGTAAAAACGAATACCAATCATAATAAAGGACATTTGTCTAATTAGGTAATCTCTTTTCGAAGCCTACTCAAGTGTCTTTGTGTAACACCAAGATAGGAAGCAAGATAGTGCAATGGAATATGTTGCAGAAATTGAGGTTTGTTTTCAATAAGATCTTTATATCTAGTTTCAGCTTTTTCTTTTTGCAACATAAAAACTCTTCTTTCAAGTTTTATGTATTCTTGTTCGGCTAAAAATTTCAAAAAGCGCAACCAATTTGTGCTGCTTTGTTCAATTTTAGCAACAGCTTCTCTAGAAATGACTAACATTTCGATATCGGTAATTGCCTGAATACTTTCTTGTGTTCTATCTTGTGTAATGAAAGAAGAATAAGCTGTTATAAAATGCTCTTGAAAAACAAAGCAATAGGTAATTTCTTCTTCTTCACTAGAATAATAATACGATCTAAAAATACCAGATAGAACAAAACCAATTTCATTGCAAATGGTATTTTCTTTTGAAAAAAAATCCCCTTTTTTTAAGGTTTTATATTTGCACAAGCTTAAGAAATGGTTTATTTCTTCTAAAGTTAGAATAGCATATTGACCTAAATTTTGTCTTACTTTTAAAGTAATTTCATCTTCAAATTTACTCATAGCGAAGCGCTTCCACAGGATCAAGTTTCGATGCTTTTATTGCAGGATATAAACCAGAAATAACGGTTACAATTAGAGTAGTAATGAAAGCGGCAAACATTGCTAACCAAGGAACAACAAAAGAAAAACCAGCAAATAATGAAATTACTGTACCTAATATTATTCCGAAAATAATTCCTAAAAAGCCTCCCATTTGACTAATAATAAAAGTTTCGGTGAAGAATTGCCAAGCAATAGTATTTCTCTTAGCTCCTAATGATTTTCTAATACCAATTTCTCTAGTTCTTTCACTAACAGAAACTAGCATGATATTCATTAAGGCAATAGTAGAACCAAAAACGGTTATGGCACCAATAATTATTGCAACTAAGTTAATCATTGCTATATTTGAGCCTAAGGTTTGAATTAAATCATCACTACGCTCAATACCAAAATTATTTTTTTGTATTGGGTTCAATCTACGAACCAGTCGCATTGTTAAAGTTGCATCATCAACAGCTTCATTTAGCAAAGCTTCATTGTGTACTTTAATATCTAAATCATAATTTATATTTGGAGCAGAAAAAATAGAACGCGCAATTTGATTCGGAATCAAAACACGTAAATCTTGACTGTTTCCGAAAGTAGATCCTTTTTCTTTTAAAACACCAATTACTTTAAATTTAGCACCACGAATAGAAATTACTTTCTCTAAAGGATTTTTATCTTTAAAAAGCCCTTTTTCAAAATCGGAACCTAAAATACAAACATAATTATTGTTTTGAACGTCAAAAGTATTGAAATTACGACCTTTAACAACTTCTAAACCCTTGTTTGGACAAAAGTTTTCATCAATTCCTAAGATATTAATTTCTGGATCGGTTTTGTCTCCCTGATGCTTCACTTCAACACCAGCAGCTGCTGTAAATGAAAGAGAAGTCGATGTGAATGGAAAATCAAATTTATCCTGAAATGCCTTGGCCTGTGGGTAACTTATAATAGGATTTACTTTCTGATCTACATCATTCTGATTAATTTCAGCCGAAAAATCATAACGACTAATCGAAAAAGTATTCGCTCCCATAGAAGCAAAATTTCCAAATAAATTATTTTCTAAAGCCTTAGTTAATGTAAGAATCCCTACTAAAAAGGTAATCCCTATCATAATAATTAAAACTGTTAGTGCTGTACGCAATGCTTGTCCCTTTATAGAGTCAAGTGCAATTCTTGTGTTTTCTTTAAATAATCCTACCATAACATCTATTAGACTTTAAAGAAGAAGATTTGTTACATTTTTTTTTAGTAATTAGTAAAAAGTTTTTAGTAATTAGTTGTATAATTTTTCTTAATCGTTAATAAATTCGATATTTGCAAAAATATAAAATGACATAATTTGTAGCATATAATTCATTGCTTACTTTTTATCCATTTTCCTGCTGTTCGCTATATCTGTCATTACGAAGAACTAAATAGGTTATTAAAGAGCTTGTTTCTTTCTTCGTAATGTCAGGATGTCGCTTCCATCAGGGCTAAAATTTAGCTTTTGGATTGTTTGGAAATAGCATTTAAAAGTGATTATTGTTTTATAAATAAATTCTAAATTGAAACATGGCTCAAAAACCAAGCACACCAAAAGGAACACGTGATTTTTCACCTGTTGAAGTAGCAAAACGTAATTATATATTTAGTACTATAAAAACCAATTTCGAAAAATTTGGTTTTCAACCTATAGAAACACCTTCTTTTGAAAATTCGGAAACCTTAATGGGAAAATACGGAGAAGAAGGCGATCGACTTATTTTTAAGATTTTGAATTCGGGGAATTTTTTCTATAACAAGAATAAAATTCAATTACCAGAATCAGTAACTGATTTGCAAATAAATTCGGCTGAAAAAATTTCTGTACAACAGCGTATTGAATTAAATAAATTTACATCAAGAATTTCTGAAAAAGCTTTACGTTATGATTTAACAGTCCCTTTTGCTAGGTATGTAGTGCAACACCAAAATGAAATTGAGTTCCCATTCAAGAGATATCAAATTCAACCTGTTTGGAGAGCTGATAATCCTCAATTTGGACGTTTCAGAGAGTTTTACCAATGCGATGCCGATGTTGTTGGGTCGAATTCACTTTGGCAAGAAGTTGAATTGGTACAATTGTATGATGCTGTTTTTAGTCAATTAAAACTAAACGGAGTCACTATTAAAATAAACAACCGTAAAATTTTATCTGGAATAGCAGAAGTTATTGGAGCGTCTGATAAGTTAATCGATTTTACAGTAGCATTAGATAAATTAGATAAAATTGGAGAAGACGGTGTGAAAAAAGAAATGCTTGAAAAAGGAATTTCTGAAACTGCCATTGAAAAAGTGCAACCGTTATTTAATTTTACCGGAACTATTTCTGAAAAGATTACAAAATTAGGTGATTTATTAGCATCTTCTGAAGAAGGAATGAATGGGGTAGAAGAACTATTGTTTATTTGCGATAATGTAAACGAAATTGGTTTGCAAACTGCTACTTTAGATTTAGATGTTACTTTAGCGCGGGGTTTAAACTATTATACGGGAGCTATTTTTGAAGTATCAGCACCAAAGGGTGTCGATATGGGTTCTATTGGTGGTGGTGGACGTTATGATGATTTAACTGGTATCTTCGGTTTGAAAAACATGAGTGGTGTTGGTATTTCTTTTGGATTAGACAGAATTGCTTTGGTAATTGAACAATTAGATTTATTTCCAGAAACTGTAAATGCAACTTCAAAGGCATTGTTTTTAAACTTCGGATTAGAAGAAGCAAAATATGCCATGAAAGCCATTGCAAAATTAAGGCAAGCAGGTGTAAAAGTAGAAATGTATCCTGATAATGCTAAAATTGGAAAACAATTTCAACATGCAGATAAAAGAGGAATTCCATTTGCTATTTTAGTTGGAGAAGATGAAATGAAAAATGAGCAGTTTGGAATTAAAAATTTAGAATCGGGAGAACAAGAGAAAGTAAGTTTCGACGTGTTACTAAATAAATTAAGCGAGAATAAATAAATCTTATTGTCAAATAGTTTTTTTGTAACCTGTATTACTTTTCGTTTGGTTCAAAATCAGTACTTTTGATACTTCTTAAAAATAAAAATACTATGTCAGATAAAATAGAAACAGTAAAATGTTTAATTATAGGTTCAGGTCCAGCGGGCTATACTGCTGCGATTTATGCTGCAAGAGCGAATATGTTTCCTGTATTATATCAAGGAATGCAACCAGGTGGACAATTGACAACTACCAATGAGGTAGAGAATTTTCCAGGTTATCCAGATGGTGTAACTGGTCCAGAAATGATGGTTCAATTGCAAGAACAAGCGAAACGTTTCGGTTCAGACATTCGTGACGGTTGGGCTACAAAAGTTGATTTCTCTGGCGATATTCATAAAGTTTGGATCAATGATTCTATCGAAATTCATGCAGAAACAGTAATTATTTCTACAGGAGCTACTGCTAAATATTTAGGATTGTCTTCAGAGCAAAAATACCTAGAACTAGGTGGTGGTGTTTCTGCTTGTGCAATTTGCGACGGATTTTTCTATAGAAATCAAGAAGTTGTTGTTGTTGGAGCAGGAGATAGTGCTTGTGAAGAAGCACATTACCTTTCAAATATTTGTAAAAAAGTAACCATGTTGGTAAGAAGCGATAAATTTAGAGCTTCACAAATAATGGAAGATAGAGTAAGAAAAACGGCTAACATCGAAATTTTAATGCATACTGAAACTGAAGAAGTCTTAGGAGACGGACAAGTAGTTACAGGTGTAAAAGTTAAAAATAGAACCACTGGAGAAGTAACTGAAATTACTGCAACAGGATTTTTCGTTGCAATTGGTCATAAACCAAATACCGATATTTTTGCTGATTATTTAGATTTAGACGAAACGGGTTATATTAAAAATATTCCAGGTACTTCTAAAACCAATATAGCTGGAGTTTTTGTTGGAGGAGACGCGGCAGACCATGTGTACAGACAAGCTATTACAGCGGCTGGAACTGGTTGTATGGCTGCTTTAGATGCTGAACGCTATTTAGCGGCAAAAGACTAAGAATTATAATACGGAAACAGCAAAGATACGGGGATATAACGTAAGTAGAAACTACTTAATCTCTTGATGAAAATTAGATAAGTCTATCATCTTTTATCTATTTTCTTTCCTCGTGTTAATAGTAGAACCATTCTAAGGAGATTATTTCTTTTTAGAATGGTTTTTTTTGTGGAATAAAATATTAGTTTTTACGTTGTTATATAAATAATAGTCTGTCTGTTAATGTATATAAGGGTAAGTTTTTTGTGTAATAATCCTTAAACTTTAACAAAAAGTGTATTTTTTCTGTACCTATTTTAAGATTGACTTTGTTTAAATTTGTTTTAATATAATATAAATAAAAACTTACAGATTTAATTGAGTTTAAAAATATCTCTTGCAAGGATAGTCAGAAATCTAGCTGACTTTAAATGCCTAGATGGTTTTAACATTATAAAATAAATAAAATGAGAAAATCAATTTTAAATTTAACTGGGATTACATTGCTTTCAAAAGAACAAATGAAAACCGTTGAAGGTGCAGGAACTTGTGCGTATTATATTCCTAAATGTACAGCACCAGGGGATCATGGCCCATGGTGTAATGATGGAGGATCAAGTGTAGAGAGAGCTGTTAGTAAAGAAGTTGCAATGGCAACAGCTGCTGCTCATGGTGGAAATTGGTGTTGTTCAAGTTGCGGTTCTGCTTCTTGGTATTAATAGTAAAAAGGTTGCTCAATTACGGGCAACCTTAATAAAACAAATTATGAGATTTTTACTTTTTTTAATAATCCTCTCAAACTTTTCTTGTTCTCAAGAAAAGAAGAAAGATACGACTCAAAGTATTCCAGAGAAAAACACTATTACTCTTGTTTTTAAAGAAAGAACATACGATAAAGATTCTATTAGAGGAGCAGATGGTTCTGTTAGGTATAGTTTAGCAAAAATGTTTTATAGAGAAAATAATGAGTTTGTCAGTAATGAGTTAAATATTGATAATCTAAATAAGACAGATACAGTAACGATTATTACTGAAAATAAAATATACTTGCAACATCCATTTCATGTTCATTTTTCTACTACCTATATTTTAAAACCAGGTGATACAGCTGTTTTTAGCTACCCAGGTGATACTCCGTATATTACCTATTTGAATAAGAATGCAGATAGTTTAGGAGCAAATGAATATGTTAAAAGAAATGTGCAATACCCATTAATTGATGATAGACTCACTTTTTTTAAAAAAAACAAAAGAATAAGAAACAAGCAAGAAACAGAAAAAGCTCAAAAAGAGTATGAAGCTAGGAATGCATCAATTTTAAATCATTTTAATGCTTTAAAAAATAAAAATAGTATCGAAGATGAAATCTATCAAATTAATGTTTTTAAAGAATATAGAAACATTGAAAAACAGGATAGTATTTTTAATGCAACTATTAATTTAGCTGTAGAAAAATATTCTAATTATCTATTGTATAGTTTCTATAACAAATACCCAGTAGCTACTGTAAAGAAAAGTAATGGGGCGTTTGTAGACTTTCGAATTAATTTCGATAATGTTCTTAAGATAGATAGCATACAACCAAAGAACAAAGATTTTTTACTCTATACTTTTTTAGAAGAAATAATAAGTAATTTTTCAAAACCAGATGCAGAGAAATATTTTCAGCTATTCGCATCGAATGTATCCGATAAGACTTTAATAAAGACTATTGAAGAGAAATATTATGGGATATCAAATAAAAAAGTAAGTAAAGAATCGACAGCAGTTACTTTATTAAATGAAAACAAAAAAGAAGTGCTGTTACAAGATATTATTTCAAAGTATAAAGGAAAAGTAGTCTATGTCGATTTTTGGGCAAGTTGGTGCGCACCTTGCAGAGCAGCTATGCCAGCATCAAGAAAGCTTCATGAGAAATATAAAAATATTGAATTTGTATATATAAGTATCGATAAGAATTTGGAAGCGTGGCAAAAAGCTGCTGGAAAAGAACAACTGAACGGAGCTACTAATTTTCTTGCGACCAATTATCCTGAGGCACAATTATATAAAGATATACTCTTAAAAACAATACCAAGATATTTTATTTATGATAAAAATGGAAAATTAGTAAATGATAACGCTCCTGGACCAGAAAGTGAAGAAATTACGAAAGAACTTGAGAAATATATGTAGTATATTTATATAAAGTTAGAAAAAACATTCTTTTTATAACGATGTTTTTTTTACATTTGGGAATATAAACAAATAATAAAACATGCTTAAACTAGTAATTAAATACCTCCAAAATTCAAATTATTCTTCAAAAGTTATAGCTTTTGAGCAATTTTATCAATCGCATCCAAACTACCCTAGTTTGTTAGCTATTACAGATGGGTTGAGTTTTCTAAATATAGAAAATATTGCGGCAAATGTTCCTTTTGAACATTTTGATGAATTGACCAACTCATTTATTACCGAACTAAAGTTCGATGAATCAGCTTTGTATTTGCTGACTAGAGTGGAAAGTGAGTTTTCCATTGAAGATGAGGAAGGAAAGGTGAAAATAATTTCTAGAGAAGAAGTTGAAAAACATTGGACAGGAATTGTGCTTTTAGTAGAAGAAAATGAGAACGATGAAATAGTGAACTCATTTAAAAATACAAAATCATTTCTTCCAGGTTTTTTGGTTATTTTAATTCTATTGTCGATTTCAATTCAATTAAAAGATCATCTTCATACAATATTATTAATCATTGCTGGAATTGGAGTTTTCGTTACAAAAGAAATCTTAGAAACCTATTTTGCTAAAGATAAAAAAGAATCTAAATTTTGTACAATTAGTGAAGAGTTTTCTTGTGATTCTATCATTAAGTCTAAATCGTATACTTTTTCAAAATATGTTGAATTTGTAGACTTACCGGTATTGTTTTTTAGTTTCTCATTCATTGCCTTACTTTTTGGCTTACAATTAGGAGCTATAATTGGTTTGGTAAGTTTATTATCATTTCCAGTGCTCATTTATTCCATCTATTTGCAAAAGTTTAGTTTAAAAAAATGGTGTTTATTATGTTTAGTGATTTCGGGATTATTAATCGCAAATGGAATTTTATTTTTAATGTATTTTAATGTATTATCTTTTACAATACAAAATACAATAAATGCATTGCTTTTAATTTCAATTATTGGTTTTTCATGGTTTTTATTAAAGAAATGGATTCAAAAAGGAAACGAAAATGAAGTGGAACTAAATGCATTACTTCGATTTAAACGTAATGAAGAGGTCTTTTACAAAACAAGTGAAAGTATTACTAATGTTGACCAATTTAATGCTTTAGAGAAAATAACAATTGGAGAAACAAGTGCTAAAAATTTAATTTCATTGTTTTTAAGTCCAAGTTGTCCTCATTGCCACACAGCTTATAAAGCGGCAAAAGAGCTATGGTTGAAATATCCTACGCAATTAAAATTAGCTATTTCTTATAATTTGAATGTGAGTAATGAAGATAACCCTTATTTAGATATCGCTAGAAGTGTTTTAAAACTAAATAATCAAGGAAAAGATGTAATTCAAGCACTTGATGATTGGCATATTGAAAAAATGGAAATGGAAGTTTGGAAAGAAAAGTGGCATAAAACAAGCGATTTTAACCAAGAAAACAACCAATTAATGCAGCAATTTCAATGGTGTGTTGATAATGAATTCAATTATGCACCAGTCAAAATATTTAATAACCATTTAATGGGACAACAATATAATATCGACGAATTATTCTATTTTTTTAAGGATTAAAGTGTTGTTAAATGTTTTTCTTTAAGAAAAACAAGTAGTAATTTTATTCAATTAATGTTCAAGTGATATTCATTTGAACATTTTTTTTAATTCTTATTTATGGATATTCGTTTGTTAGTTGTATCGTTGTTTTTCTTAACTGTTGCTTGTCAGGATAAAAAAGGGAGCACAGAATCTATTGTTATTGATAAAAAGCAATATGAAATTAAAAATGTTTTTCAGCACGATTTAAATGCTTTTACAGAAGGTTTGTTTTTTGATGATGCTATTCTTTATGAAAGTACAGGTTCTCCTGAAAGTTTACCTGAAACGGAGTCTGTGTTTGGAATTGTAGATTTAGCAACAGGAAAGATGGATGTTAAAGCTAAATTAGACAAACAAAAGTATTTTGGAGAAGGAATTGCTAAAGCGAACAATAAAATTTTCCAATTGACTTATTTGAATAAAACGGGATTTGTTTATGATGCTACAACATTTGATAAAATTGACACATTTACATTTGATAGTAATGAAGGTTGGGGTTTAACAAATATTGATGATGCTACTTTGGTAATGAGCGATGGAACAGATGTTTTGACTTTTATTGATGTTGAAGATTTGAAATCGGTTAAAAAAATAAAGGTTACTGAAAACGGTTTAGTGTTACAGAATTTAAATGAGTTAGAATTTGTTGAAGGCTTTATATATGCTAATGTATATACCCAAAATAGAATTGTAAAAATAGATATTAAAGACGGTAGCGTGGTGCGTTCTATTGATCTTTCAGGTTTGTATTATGATGCAAAAAATAAATCAAATTTAATCTTAGAGATGAATGGTGTTGCTTATAATAAAGCAAAGAAAACATTTTTTATTACAGGTAAAATGTGGCCAAATATATATGAGATTAAAATTTTAGAATAACTATTCTTTAAACAATCGTGCCTTTTGTACACTCATAACTGGAAAAGAAAGTACTTCTGGAACTTCTTCTGTGTTTTTTCCAGTCTTTTTAACTTTGTCTTTTTGCGTATACATTATTTCAAAATCAACATAGTTATCTTTAAAATGTTCTGTAGTTGTGAGTAAACTACCTTGTACTTCAAATATGGAATACAAGGTATTGTCTGCTACAAAAGCATTTAGGATAATTCCGTTATTTTCATCAATAACAAAAGAACCTTTTGCATTGTCTTTTTCTATGAGTGTATATTTTCGCTCTTGATCTATTTTTTCAGATTTATAAATAATGGTATAAATATATTTCCCAACGCTATCTGTAGGTAATAAATGCAATTCCATGTCGATTATTTGACTTCCTTTTGCATTATGAATATTAAGTTTTCCTTTGTATTTTCCGAAGAAATCATTTGGAAATGTAGTTTTATTTTGCGTAAAGGCAATTGTTGAAATGAATAAAAAAAAGAGTATGTAGCGTTTCATTATTTTTCCTTTTTATACAATGTTGCTGTGTTCGTGAATTTTTTCATGTCAATTTTTGGTTCGCCATACAATTCAATATCTGTTTTTCCAGATGCAGTAATTGCTATAGTTTCGACTACATTTACTTCGCACTTCGAATAACCTTCAATGGTTAAGTCCATGTTTTTTGCAGTAAACTTGTCAGCTGTTAAACTAGCATTGTTGTCCAATCTTATTTTGAAGTTTTCGGCATCACCTTCAATTTTAACTTTAGACTTTTCATACATATCTAATTTTACTGCTGGAGAAGCAACTAAAGCTTTTAATTCTGTATTTTTACTTAGTTCTAATGTTGTTTTTTGTGACTTTACATTAATTTCAGCTTCAGATTTATCATTAAGAACTAAAGTAAAAGAACCAGAATTTACATTTAAAAACGATGAAGAATCGTCAAAGTTTTTTATAGTGATGTTTTCTAATTGCAATTCATTTAAGGCAAATATTTTCGAATCATTTTTAGCGGTAATTGATGTTAATTGTGCTGCATAGTTAATTCGTATAGTGAATTTTTTTGCTCCACTAACATTTTTTAATGTATTAATTCGTAGTGTGTTTCCAGCTACAGAAAAATTAACAATATCATGAAGATTGTCATCAGCTTCAATTTCAATAGAAGCAGAGTCAGCTTTTACAAGATATATTTCTACATTATCTTCTATTTCAATATTCTCGAAATTTTCAACTTTTTTAATGGTATGTGTAACAATTTTTGAGCCTTTAATCTTTTCTTTTTTTTGTGCAAAAGTGAATGTAGTAGCAAATAATACTAAAAATAGCAAAGTGATTTTTTTCATCATGATAAACTCTAAATTTTATTTTCTTTTTTAAAACGCGCAATAATCATTCCAAAGGAAAGAATGTGGGTTTTAATATGAATGGCAAATATAAAAAAAAACATCAGCGCTTACTGATGTTTTTTTGAATGTTATTTTTGACTTACACTTCCTCCTGAGCTTTCGTCTACTATTAATGAATTAGGTTTGGATATAAATTCGACACTTCCACCACTAGAGGCATCTGCATTTAATTCTTCTAAAGCGTTTAAAACAATAGAACTTCCGCTTGATGAATTAGCTTTTGCTTTTTTAGCAAATAATTCGTCAAGGTTTATAGCACTTCCACTGGAAGCATCAGTAGTTAGTTGATTGGTTTTTCCATTAACAGTTATTGTGCTGCCACTACTACTTTTACAAGAAATTTGGTCTGTATTTGTTTTAACATTAATATTACTTCCGCTACTAGCTGTCAATTTTAATTTATCAAATTTCAGTTCATTGTTACTCTTAATTGCTGCTCCACTTGAAGATTTTATGTTTTCTAAATTTATAACATTAACATAAACTTTCTTCGAATCGCAATTGTTAATACTTGCGTCTGTATATATTTCAAGTACTCCATCTTTTACTTCTGTAAAAATATGGTTTTGCAAATTCTCATCAGCCTCAACAAGAACTTTTACATCATTTCCTTTCGTAATATAAACTTCTAATCCAGTTTGTGCAGAAATAGCGCTAAACGATTCATTTATTGTTCTGTTTATTGCTACAACATTTCCGTCTCCATCAATGCTATCTCCATTCCAGTTGGTGTTAAAACAAGATTGTAATAATAATGCAGTTATAATTGTAACTACAACTTTCGTAATTTGAATAATTAATTTAACCATGATTGCTAGTTTTTTTATAATTGTTTTTTTAGTTATTCTTTATTTAATTGAATATCTACTTTTCCATCTTCCGATTTAATTTTTAAGCCTTTTCCATCCATCTTTATCGTAACATTGTCATCTGTAGAACCTTCTTCTATATGAATATGACTTTCACTTTCTTCCTCATCATTTTCTTCTTCTTCACAGTTTAAACAAACCGCTTCATCTTCTCCAATTTTAAAAACATTTTCGCCATTTCCAGAATAGATATCAAAGAAGTTATTTTCATAATCACGATGATTTGTCCAATTTAAATTCTGAATTGTCTTATCTGGTTTTAAATAGGTTCCTTTTGGAAGGTAAATATAAATATCAACTTCTTGATCCCTAAATTTATTTTTAAAATTCGTTATAAAATAGTTGTCTAAGTTAATTCTATTTCCTTGAATGTCAAAATTATACTTAATTTTTTCAGCACGACTTGTAGCCTCTTTGTGGGATTTTCCTGTCGCTGTTTTTTCTATTTGAATGAATGGTTGATTTTCATTGGTTTTAAGAAAATGAACTTGCACGTCTGTAGAGTATATAATTTCATTATTTTTCTCATCGTGTGTGTATTTTTCTCTTACGCGTTGTTCAATACTTTTTGCATAATAATTATTGTATTGCATTCTTACATATAAAGTATCTGTTGGTTGCATGAAAATTTGTTCTTTCTTAACAGTTTTTCCATCAAAACCTATAGCGGTTGCTTGTTTAATTCCTAAGTAACAAGATCCAATTATTGAAACAATCCAAATTGCCAAAAGCGAATATTTTAGATAGTTTCCTATCGATTTCATGTTGGTTACTAAAAGCTTTAATCCTAATATTAATATGAAAAGTAATGGAATTCCAGCGGTTAATAAAAGCAACATTCCTTGAAGCCAAATTGGCACATCTAAATCGATAGGTGTATGGATATGATTAAAAATATAAGCATCTGGTAATGATGATGAAAAGATCATAATGATACTTGCTATAATTATTCCTAATAAAGCCATTGACGAAAAGAAAATGATAAATACACCAATAATTTTTGCCATTATTTTAAATATACCAAGAAAAACAGTACTTAATCTTGACCCTATTTGGCTCGCTCCATTTCTAGCAGTATTCGCTATTTTTTCGTGATCAAGATTGTTTAACTTTCCCGCAATATCATCTATTCCTTCCTTAACCTTTTTTTCAATATTTGAAATATTTATTGGTTCGCCCTTCATTTCTAGTTTTTGAGACGTAGTTAATGCTTCGGGTATTAAGATCCATAAAATCAAATAGATTACTAAAGATGTTCCAAAACTAATGAAAGGTGAGATTATGAATAAAATACGAATCCATAACGGATCAATATTGAAATAATGACTAAATCCTGAAGCTACACCACCAAAAATAGCATTGTCTCTATCTCTATATAAGCGTCTCGTTTTTGTGTTTGAAAAGTTAGACTTTGTTCCGCTACTATAATTGGTTTCCTCGTTGTCTATCATGTAGTCTTCAGGTTGTCCCATTATAGCGATTACTTCGTCTATTTCCTTTATACGAATAACTTGTGTTTCAGTTTTAATTCTTTCTTGAAATAATTCTGCAATTCTACTTTCAATATCGTTAATAATTTCGTCTCTTCCTTCTATAGAAAGTGAACGTTTAACAGCATCAAAATAGCGTGTTAATTTTTGATAAGCATCTTCATCTATGTGAAAAAAGAAACCTCCTAAATTTATACTTGTTGTTTTGTTCATGACTTTTTATTTTTGGCTTGGTTGTGTTATTATGTTTACAGCATCCGACAATTCTGTCCAAGTGCTATTTAGTTCGTTTAAAAATTCTTGCCCCACTTCGGTTAATTCGTAATATTTTCTTGGTGGTCCAGATGTCGACTCTTCCCATCTGTAGCTTAAGAGTCCGTCGTTCTTTAATCGTGTTAATAGAGGGTAAACCGTGCCTTCAACAACGAGTAACTTTGCGTTTTTTAGTGTTTCTAGAATTTCAGAAGTGTAAGCATCTTTTTCTTTTAATACGGAAAGTATGCAGAATTCTAAAACACCTTTTCTCATTTGAGCTTTTGTGTTTTCAATGTTCATAATTTACATGATTTTTTAATTAAACTGTTCGTTTTTTGATTTAGCCTGAACCTTTCAGACCCTTGATTGATTGATTGATTGATTGATTGATTGATTGATTGATTGATTGATTGATTGATTGATTGATTGATTGATTGATTGATTGATTGATTGATTGATTGATTGATTGAAACTATTTTATAAAATTAATGGTTAACGGATATTTATACTCTTCTCCATTAGCACTTTTTACAGAGGCATAAATTATAAGGAAGAACTCGCCTAACTTCATGAAAAGAAGTAATATCATTGTAATTACACCCAAAATAACCATTCCTGTTATATTCTCTGTTGTAAATACATCGCGACAAGTAACAATATTATTGTTTATTTCTAACCTATCGATTGTTTTGATTAACCAAATAACAAAGGTAGGTACCGCAATAATTAAAGCTATCAGACTGTAAAGAAGCATGCTTAACTGAAAGTTTAAAGCTTGCTTTCCATTATGATCTACGAATTCTGATTTATCTTTTCTTGTTGACCATAAGATTAAAGGGAAAATGTAATTTCCTAATGGAAAAATATATTGACTTAAAGTACTTAAATGTATTAATGAGCTTAAGCTTTTTTCGTTTGATGTTTTCATAATTAATAAGTATTGGTTTGATTTTGATTGATGATTTTAAATAAGTAATTATACTATAGCTATTAATTTCTTATACAAAGATAAGTCTAAAAAAAGGTATTATGTTACGCATAGTACTAATATTTAACATAAAATTAACATTTATAAAAAATACTATGAGCGCATACTATTTTTTCATATTTTTACAAAAAATACTAGATATGCAATTCACACCTTCAAAACTTAACGCTTTCATGTTCTTTAAGTTACCTTCTGCTTTTTGGAGTGGAGTAAGAGTAAAAAACATTTCTCAGGAAGAATGCTCAACAACCGTAAAACATAGATGGTTTAATCAAAACCCTTTTAATTCAATGTATTTTGCAGTGCAAGCAATGGCAGCAGAATTTACAACAGGAGCATTAGTTATGTTACAAGTTAAAGAGAGCGGAAAAAATATTTCAATGCTTGTTGCAAACAATAAATGTTCGTTTACCAAAAAAGCAGTAGGAAGAATAACATTCAAATGTAATCAAGGATTACTAATGAAAGAAACAATTCAAAAAGCGATCGATACCAAAGAAGGACAAACAATTTGGTTAACGTCTATAGGAACGAATCAAAAAGGAGAACAAGTTTCTGAAATGCAATTTGAATGGACGCTTAAAGTAAGGTCGTAAATATCATTATACATGTGTTAACTTTAGTTAATTAGCTTCATTATAGTATTTTTACTATGTATCTTTGTTTAAAAGCATAACAAATGAAAGTACTAATAACAGGAGCAACAGGCTTAATAGGAAGTGAATTAGTCGATTTGCTACTTAAAAACGGAATTGAAGTACATTATTTGTCTACTTCTAAATCGAAATTAGTTTCACAGTCAAATTATAAAGGGTTTTATTGGAATCCAAATTCTGGAGAAATTGATTTAGATGCTTTCGAAGAAGTAGAAACGATAATTCATTTGGCTGGTGCATCAGTTTCAAAAAGATGGACACCTTCATATAAGGAAGAAATAATTAACAGTCGAATCCTTTCTACACGTTTATTATATCAATCTCTATCTAAAAAACAAAATGTTGTAAAACAAATTGTTTCTGCCTCAGCTATTGGAATTTATCCAGATAGTCTTGATAAGGTTTACCATGAAGAAGATACAGAAGTGGATAATTCATTTCTAGGAGAAGTTGTTTATAAATGGGAAAATGAGGTAAGCGCTTTTGAAAGGTTAGGCCTTAAGGTTGCTAAAATTAGAATTGGACTTGTGTTGGCAAAAGATGGTGGCGCTTTGAAAGAAATGATGAAACCGATAAAATTAGGTGTTGGTTCTCCTTTTGGAAGCGGAAAACAATATCAATCTTGGATTCATGCTTCAGATTTAGTTGCTATTTTTTATTTTGTAATTCAAAATAAGTTAGAAGGAGTCTTTAACGGAGTTTCTCCTTATCCAGTTACCAATTCTGTATTGACAAAAACAATAGCAACTACTTTGGGGAAACCTTGTTTTTTACCAAATGTGCCAAAATTTATCATGAAACTTATTTTAGGGGAAATGCATGAATTGTTATTTGCTAGTCAAAACGTGAGTGCAATAAAGTTGTTAAATAAAGGTTTTCAATTCAAGTACGCTTCATTAGAAAAAGCATTACAGAATTTACTAAAATAAAAATGGAGACTATTTTTTGATAGTCTCCATTTTGGTATGATTTTGATAATGAATTATTTTTTTGCCTTAACATTAACTGTTAATTCAATTTCATCATCAACAAATTTATCTTTTAAATCATCAAAAATTGATTTTGATGCATAATTAACACCCCATAATGTTCTGTCAATTTTAAATGCACTTGAAACTAAAGCTACTTCAGTTTCAGAAACTGTAACTTCAGCAGGGAAACTTACTTCTTTAGTAATATCTTTAAGAGTTAAATCTCCAGTAACTGTTTGTACACCTTCTACTTCTGTAACGGTTTTGATTTTGAAAGTTCCAGTAGGGAATTTTGTTGTGTTGAAGAAATGATCTTCTTCTTTTTTATCACCTGTTCCTTTTAAATGAATTTCTAAATGCTCTTTGTCTTCGCCTTCAATGTCTGTAACATTAATAGAATTCATGTCTAATGTAAATGTACCACCAGTAACATTACTATCTGTAATATCGAAACTTCCGTCTTTTACAGTAATTGTTCCTGTGTGCTTTCCAGCTGGTTTACTTCCAACCCAAGCCACTGAAGAATTTGCACTGTCTAAAGTGTAGGTTCCAGAATAAGTAGGTTCCATAGCAACTTCTGTTACTGCTTCTTCTGTCGTTTCTGTTTTAGTTTCATTTTTACAACTTGTAAAGCTGATTAATGTGATTAAAGCGATACTTAAAATGCTTTTTTTCATAATTGTTTTAGTTTATGTAATTTTTATTTAAACTGAATAAGTAATATTATTCAAAATTAAATAAAATTTGAAACAAATATGTTAAGAGATTGTGAATATTTTATTTAATGACAATTTGGCATCTTTCTGTATTTGGCAATAGATTTGCTGTAATAATGAAGTGTGAAAAAAAGTTTAAAATAAAAATCAATATATGAATCCAGAAAGTACTGAAAACATCGAAGAAAAAGAAATTATTCAAGAGGAAAATGTTTCAGAAAATCAACAACCAGAACTAACGGTTGAAGAGCAACTTCAAGACGAATTAGCAAAAGAAAAAGATAAATTTTTACGTCTTTTTGCGGAATTTGAAAATTATAAAAAAAGAACCTCTAAAGAAAGAATAGATTTGTTTAAAACAGCAAATCAAGAAGTACTACAAGCAATGTTGCCTGTGGTTGATGATTTTGATAGAGCTTGGGCGCAAATTTCTAAATCAGAAGACGAATCGCTTGTTAAAGGTGTAGAATTGATTAAGGAAAAATTAAAATCTATTTTAGTATCTAAAGGTTTAGAAGAGGTTGAAATTAAAGCTGGTGATGCTTTTGATGCAGATTTTGCAGAAGCAATTACACAAATTCCTGCTCCTTCAGAAGATTTGAAAGGTAAAATTGTAGATGTAATTGAAAAAGGATATAAATTGGGTGACAAAATTATTCGTTTCCCTAAAGTAATAATTGGTAATTAAGAATACAAAACGTCAGTTCGAGTATTTATAACTCGTTTTCGAATTCCGAAGACGAGTTAAATTGTTTATGAAATCATTATATTGTCTTTTGTCGTAAATAAAAGCTAATAAATTAAAAGATTACATAGTAACTACTGACTAATAAATTTACACGTATGAAAAAAGATTTTTACGAAATATTAGGTATAAGTAAAGGTGCAGCTGCAGATGAAATTAAGAAAGCATATAGAAAAAAAGCAATTCAATATCATCCAGATAAAAACCCAGGAGATTCTACTGCTGAAGAAAATTTTAAATTAGCAGCAGAAGCTTATGAAGTTTTAAGTGATCCTGACAAAAAAGCACGTTATGATCAATACGGACATGCTGCATTCGATGGTGCTGGCGGTTTTGGTGGCGGTGGCTTTGGTGGTGGTCATATGAATATGGACGACATCTTTAGTCAGTTTGGAGATATTTTTGGTAGTGCTTTCGGTGGAGGTGGTGGTTTCTCTGGAGGAGGACAACGAAGAGTGAAAGGAAGTAACTTAAGAATAAAAGTAAAGTTAACGCTTGAGGAAATAGTTAATGGTGTTGAAAAGAAAATAAAGGTTAAACGTAAAATTCAAGCAAAAGGTGTTTCATATAGAACTTGTTCTACTTGTAATGGAAGTGGGCAAGTAATGAAAATTGCAAACACTATTTTAGGGAGAATGCAAACAGCAGCTACTTGTACAACATGTGGTGGTTCGGGTCAAATATTAGATCATAAACCAACTGGAGCAGATGTTCATGGAATGATAATGGAAGACGATACTGTATCTATCAAAATTCCTGCTGGAGTTGTAGATGGAATGCAATTAAAAGTATCAAATAAAGGTAATGAAGCACCTGGAAGTAATAGTATTCCTGGAGACTTGATTGTTGCTATTGAAGAACTAGAACATGAGTTTTTAAAGAGAGAAGGAGAAAATCTTCATTATGATTTATATATTAGCTTCCCAGAAGCTGCATTAGGTGTTTCTAAGGAAATTGAAGCAGTAGGTGGGAAGGTTAGAATTAAATTAGAAGAAGGAATTCAATCGGGTAAAATTCTTCGTTTGAAAGGCAAAGGTATTCCTAGTTTAAATAGTTATGGAAATGGTGATTTATTAGTTCATGTTAATGTATGGACTCCTAAGACATTAAATAAAGAGCAAAAAGCATTTTTTGATAAAATGTTGACAGATGAAAACTTTATTCCTTCACCTGAAAAATCTGAAAAATCTTTTTTTGAAAAAGTAAAAGATATGTTTTCATAAGTGAATAAAAATATATACATTTGGAATTCACTTTCTTATGGGAAGTGAATTTTTCTTTTTCATAGCAATTTTTCCCATCCTTCGTAAAAAAGGGGTGGGTTTTTTGTAACAAAAAAAATGTTTTACTACTAATTGTAAACATATTAGAATGAAAGTCTACTATGTCTATTGAATATTTGACAATCAAAAAAACGATTTTACTACACAAACCATTCTAAAATAAGGCAGTCTACTGCTAAATAATAAAAACTATATGAGTAATATTCTTGAAGTTAAGGATGTAATTAAGCAATACGGAGATTATACAGCCTTAAACAATGTTTCGCTTTCTGTACCAAAGGGAAGTGTGTATGGACTTCTTGGTCCAAATGGAGCAGGGAAAACCACATTAATTAGAATAATCAACCAAATAACAATGCCAGATGCTGGTACTGTTTTATTAGATGGAGAAAAATTAAAACCAGAGCACATACAATATATTGGGTATTTGCCAGAAGAAAGAGGGCTTTATAAAAGCATGAAAGTTGGTGAACAATGCTTGTATTTAGCGCAACTTAAAGGCTTGTCTAATCAAGAAGCAAAAAAACAATTAAAATATTGGTTTGAGAAATTAGGAATAGAAGGTTGGTGGAATAAGAAAATCCAAGAACTTTCCAAAGGAATGGCTCAAAAAGTACAGTTTGTTGTAACTGTTTTACATAAACCTAAATTGTTAATATTAGACGAACCGTTTTCGGGGTTTGATCCTGTAAATGCCAATTTAATTAAAGATGAAATTATAGAATTAAATAAGCAAGGTACATCTGTTATTTTTTCAACACACAGAATGGAGAGCGTTGAAGAAATGTGCGATTATATTGCATTAATTCATAAGTCAAATAAATTAATTGAAGGTAAGTTAACAGACGTAAAACAACAATATAGATCGAATACTTTTCAAGTAGGAATTTTGACCGATAATGTTGAAGGGTTAATGTATCAATTAACTCAAAAATATAAAATAGATCAAACTGATTTTAAATCTTTAAACAAGGATTTAAAGTTAGAAGTACAATTAGGAAACGATAATCCTAATAATCTATTATCAATTTTAACAAATTTCGGACAAGTGACCCATTTTGTTGAAAAAATTCCAAGTGTAAACGATATTTTTATTCAATCAGTAAGTGAGTAGTTTCAACAAAACAATATTTACTATTATTATAAGTTATAAAAAATGAAAACATTATTTTTAATTATAAAAAGAGAATTCATAGCAAAAGTGCGCAATAAATCTTTTATTGTAATGACATTCTTAAGTCCATTATTATTTGTTGGTATTGCTGTGTTGGTAGGCTATTTGTCTACTATGAATAAAGACAAAGCAACAGAAGTCGCTATTCATGATGAAGCTGGTTTTTTGAAAAACAGCTTTAAAAGTGATAAAAATATACATTATACCGATTTATCAGCAATGCCATTTGAAGTTGCTAAAGATACTGCTTCTAATAGTTATGAAGGAATGTTGTATATTCCTAAAGTTGATTCTTTAGGACAATTAAAGGATAAGGTAGAATATATTTCTGAAAGTAGTGCAAGCATGGACTTTATTGGAGATGTAGAAGATGTTGTAGATTCTGTTTTAACTTCAAACAATTTTAAAAGATTAGAATTAGACGAAGTAAAAATTGAAGCTGCACGAGAAACTTCAACATTAAAGCTATCTAAATTTTCTGGAGAAGAAAGTTTAAAAGGACTTAATGAAATTAAAGTTTTCATAGGTGGATTAATGGGATATATGATTATGATGTTCATTATTGTATATGGAAATTTTGTAATGCGAAGCGTTATTGAAGAGAAAACAAATAGAATTATAGAAATTATTATTTCTTCTGTAAAGCCCTTTCAATTAATGATGGGGAAAATTATCGGAAATTCATTTGCTGGAATTTTGCAATTTGCAATTTGGTTAGTCGTTGGTTTGTTGCTAATGTTTATAGCTCAAAATGTATTCGGACTTCAAATGGGAGGAACAGCATCAGTATCGCCAGAAATGATGGAAGCAGCTCAACAAACAGCTGGAATGGAAAAAATACAATCCTATGTTACTGAGATTTGGAATTTACCATTAGGTTTAATGATGTTTTGTTTTATGTTGTATTTCATAGGAGGATACTTTTTGTATAGTTCATTATATGCTGCAATTGGTGCGGCTGTAGATTCTGAAACAGATTCTCAACAATTTATGTTACCAATAATGTTGCCTTTAATCTTAGGAGTTTATATTGGCTTTTTTACTGTAATAAATGATCCACATGGTACTGTAGCAACTGTATTTTCAATAATTCCATTTACCTCTCCAATTGTGATGTTAATGAGAGTGCCATTTTTAGAACCAGAACATTATTGGCAATTAGTAGTTTCTGTTGTAACTTTGTTTGCTACCTTTATAGGGGTGGTTTGGTTTGCAGCAAAAATTTACAAAGTAGGTATTTTAATGTATGGAAAAAAAACTACTTGGAAAGAATTATATAAATGGCTTAAATACTAAAAAATGTTAAAAGCAATTAATGAAATAATCAATTTTAAAATTATTGATACAGATACAATCGATATTACTGTAGGAACCATTTCCTTGTTGATTATTGTTCTAGTAGCAACCAGTTTGGTTCTAAAAGCAATAAGAATAATTGTTACTAGAAAGCTGCCAAAAGAAGATAAAAATAAATTTATAAGTTTTTTTCAATTCATTCGGTACATCGTTTTCATTTTTGCGTTTATTTTTGCGTTAGATGTTTCAGGAGTAAATATGAGTGTCTTGCTAACTGCATCTGCGGCTTTATTAGTAGGTTTAGGTTTTGCACTCCAACAACTTTTTCAAGACATTATTTCAGGAATTTTAATAATAATAGATCAATCTTTACACGTTGGTGATATTGTTGAAGTCGATGGAAGAGTTGGAAGAGTATTAGAAATTAAGCTAAGAACTACTCGTGTAGTTACTAGGAATAATAGAGTTATGGTTATTCCAAACCATAAATTCATGTTAGACACCTTGTTTAATTGGACACAAAATAGTTTTACAAATAGAGAACAGGTTGATATTGGTGTCGCATATGGTAGTGATGTTGAGTTGGTTAGAAAAGTGCTTTTTGAATGTGCAAGAGAGTGTACTGAAGTTTTAAATGAACCTAAAGTAGAAGTCTTGTTTGAAGATTTTGCAGATTCATCATTAAATTTTTCATTATATTTTTATGTTTCAGATGGTATGAGTAGCCCGTATATAAAGAGTGACTTAAGATTTAAAATAGATGCAGCTTTTAGAAAAAATGGAATTTCTATTCCGTTTCCACAAAGAGATATCCACGTTATTAGTAAATAAAATCAATACAATACCATAGAAGAGGCTTCCTAAAATATAGGAAGCTTCTTTTTTTATTTGTAAATTGATTCATAATTAAATTTTAATTGAAAAAGAATTTGTAACAATTGTATAAGTTAGTTTTTGTGTTGTATTTTTGCTAACTTTAAAATCAATAATTTTTTAATAAACAACCATAATGCCGAAAATATTAGTTATTGAAGATGAGGCTGCGATTAGAAGAGTCTTAACGAAAATACTTTCAGAAGAAAATGATACCTACCAAGTTGAAGAAGCAGAAGATGGTTTAAAAGGGATAGAGAAAATAAAGAATGAAGATTATGATTTAATTCTTTGTGATATTAAGATGCCTAAAATGGATGGTGTTGAGGTTTTGGAAGCAACCAAAAAAATAAAACCAGAAATACCTGTTGTAATGATTTCTGGGCATGGTGACTTGGAAACTGCTGTAAATACTATGCGACTTGGAGCTTTTGATTATATTTCTAAACCACCAGATTTAAATCGCTTGTTAAATACGGTTCGAAATGCATTAGATAAAAAGCAATTAGTTGTTGAAAATAAAATTCTTAAAAAGAAAGTAAGTAAGAATTATCAAATGATTGGAGAAAGTGAAGGAATTAACCATATTAGAACAATGGTTGATAAAGTAGCTACAACTGATGCTAGAGTTTTAATTACTGGACCAAACGGAACAGGGAAAGAACTAGTAGCACATCAGCTTCATGAAAAGAGTGATCGTTCTACATTTCCATTAATCGAGGTGAATTGTGCTGCAATTCCTAGTGAATTGATAGAAAGCGAACTTTTCGGACATGTTAAAGGAGCTTTTACTTCGGCAGTAAAGGATCGTGCAGGAAAATTTGAAGCGGCTAATAAAGGAACTATTTTTCTAGATGAAATTGGAGACATGAGTTTGCCTGCTCAAGCAAAAGTATTGCGTGCATTGCAAGAAAATTTAATTCAAAGAGTAGGAGCAGACAAAGATATTAAAGTTGATGTTAGAGTTATTGCAGCTACAAATAAAGATTTAAAAGTTGAAATAGCAGAAGGTAGATTTAGAGAAGATTTATACCATCGTTTGGCTGTAATTTTAATTAAAGTACCTGCATTAAATGATAGGAGAGATGATATTCCAATCTTATTAAAGCATTTTGCTCAGAAAATAGCAGAAGAACAAGGAGCTGTGCCTAAACAATTTAATGATAAAGCAATTAAGTTATTGCAAGAATATGATTGGACAGGTAACATTAGAGAGTTACGAAATGTAGTAGAGCGACTTATTATTTTGGGAGATACTGAAATATCGGTACAAGATGTAAAACTGTTTGCTAGTAAATAATATTACGTGATTATTAATTTGTTAATTATGCTAAGAAGATAATTGCAATTTATTTAATGACTAATTCTATAAATAATGAATTTAAAAAAAATAAACGAAGACTTAAAAGAGGCTTTAATTGAAAACGGAATAACAGAAGCTACAGAATTGCAGTTGGAAACGTTTTCACCAATAAAGAGTGGAGCAGATTTAGTTATTCAAGGAGGGAAAAAAACTGGAAAAACAACAGCTATGGTTGTAAATGTTATCCATAAGTTAAAAGAACCTTTTCAAGAATCTCCAAGAGCACTAATTTTGGTTAATGATAAGCCAATGTTATTAGAAGTTTTAGAGCTATTCGAGTTATATAATAAAAAAAATAAGCTTAGAGTTTTTGGAACTCACGATAAAACAGATTTAGACGAAGATAAAAATTTAATCTCATTAGGAATTGATGTTTTAGTGGGAACACCAAATAAGCTAAATCAGATGTTTTCTTCTGCTGGTTTTAATGTGAATACTCTTCAAGTAATACACTTCGATGATATTGATGTTTTGTTGAAAAACAGACATGAATCTGTCATTATGAGGTTAATGGAAAGTATTCAAAAAGGACAACGTGTTTTCTTTTGTAATAAAATTACTGAAAGAGTAGAAATTCTTGCCGATAACATTATGAAGGATCCTGTTTTTCTTGAAATGGATGAATAGTATATTATTTTCTTAATAATTTTTAATACAAAAGCCCGTTTAAATCATTTAAACTGGCTTTTGTGTTTTTTTTACTATATAAAGAAATTACAGAATCTAGTACAAGGTTTTTATGAAAATCTTATAATACATAATGACATTTAACATTTACTTTTTTTGATAGTTTTTTGCTCACAACATTTGGAATTTCGATATTAAAATCGTCTACATTCACATCGAATTCATTTGTAATATCTATACTGTTGCCGGTTTTTTTGATATACGCAATAGAAATTATGTCTTTTGTTTTTCCATGAATTTCTAATGTTCCTTTGATAGTGAATTTTTGTGCTGCTGAAGAAAGTTTTGAACTGTCAAAGTTTTCAATTTTTCCTTTAAAAATTGCTTTTGGATATTTATTACTTTCAATATAGTTTTCATTAAAGTGTTCTTCCATTAATGCAACTTTAAAACGAAAGCCTTTAACAAGTGCAAGGGCAGCAATTTCACCAGTTTTGGTGTTTAATATACAAGAAACACCTTTGTTTGTTGCTTTAACCTCTTCGAAAGAAGGTACAGAAGCCTCAAAAGTAATCTCACCAGTTTTAGTCGATTTTTTATCTTGTGAAAAGCTTAATGTTGTTAAGCTTAAAAAAAAGAATAATATTAATTTTTTCATAATTTAAAAGTTATTCGAGCAAACCATCTGTTTGCCATTCGTTCATTGAATTAATTATTGTTTGAGGTAGTCTTGTTCCTCCATTAGGCATCATTCCTGATGCTCCTTGTACTCTAGAAATACGATCTAACAAGCCTCTGTTCATTACAGCATCTTTTACTAAACTATAACTGTTTAACGACATAGGAGCTCCATTTGAAGGAGTTGCTCCATGACAAGATAAGCAATTATTATCAATTATACTTTTTGCAAAATTTGTATAGGTAACTGTGTTTAGGTTTTGACTCTCAATTAAATCTGCTTCGGAGTCATTAGAACAACTTGTTAATAATACAAAAGGAATTGCTAGGATTGATAAGTAGTATTGTGGTTTCTTCATTTTAATAGCTTTATTGTTGAAGTAAAAATAGCTTTTTAATTATGAAAATGAAAATATTATTATATTTTTGTTTAAAACAAGAAAGTTATGAAAAGAAATAAATGGGTTGTTTTATTAGTCTTACTAATAATTGCAGGTTTTGTAGGCTATAATTATTTATATAAAGATCATAGAGATATAAGTACAGAAGAAGCTAGTTTCTCAATTGGTGTAGCAACTTTAGACAAAGACTTTAAAGAAAATGAAGCTAGTGCAAATGCTAAATACTTAGATCAAACGATTACAGTTTCGGGAAAAATATCTGAAATCGATTTAGAAGCGAATGCACTTGTTGTTGACGGAACTCTTTTTGCAGTTTTTTCTGAACCGATTGCTACAGATTTGAAGAAAGATGAAAATGTAAAGATTAAAGGTCGATTTATTGGTTATGATGAACTTTTGGAAGAGTTTAAAATGGATCAGTGTACAATTGTAAAAGATTAATAAAAAGAATATGAAATTGCTTTTAAAATTGCGATATTCATAAACTAAAAAAAAACAAAAAATTAAAATATGAAAAAAGTAATATTAGCTATTTTATGCCCATTTTTTATTTATGCTCAAGATGATTTGTTTTCTGAGATTGATACTGATTCGACAGGGACTTTTGTAGAAACATCAGCTTTTAAATCGATGAAAATTGTAAATCTTGAGTCTACAAAATTAGCAGCTAAAGGAGATTTTTATTTTATTGTTGCTCATAGATTTGGCTCTGTTAAAAATGGAATTGATACTTTCTTTGGATTAGATGATGCTAATACGCAAATTAAGATGCTATATGGTGTGAATGATTGGTTAACGATTCATGCATCTAGAAGTGGTTTCCAAAAATCCTATGAAGGTGCTATAAAATACAGATTGAAAGCACAAGAAGTTGACGGTTTTCCTGTTACAATTGTAGGTTTTAATAGTGTAGTTGTAAATTCTGAATTAGATAAGGATTTATTACCTAAGTTGAAATTTGAAAACAGACTAAATTACACAACACAATTGTTAGTGTCTAGAAAATTTTCAGAATCTCTTTCTTTAGAATTAGCACCAACTTATTTTCATGAAAATTATGTTGTAAATGATGATCAAGAAAATAGTCAATTTGCCATTGGAGTAGGAGGAAGATATAAAATTTCTAAACGTGTAGCCTTAACAATGGATTATGCAGCACATATGAATAGAGCATCCAATTCATTGGCAAGAAACCCTATGTCTGTAGGTGTTGATATTGAAACTGGAGGACATGTGTTTCAATTGCATTTTACTAATGCACAAGCAATGAATGAAACAGGATATTTAGGAAATGCATTTGGAGATTGGAGTAAAGGAGACGTGTTTTTTGGATTCAATCTTGTTAGGGTTTTTTAGAAATCAATTTTAAAAACAAAAAAAAACAAAATAAGTACAATGTGCTTATTTTGTTTTTTAGTTTATAACGTGCTTTATTTTTATAAGTTTAAAAACTCTAATAAAATAGGATCAACATTTTTAAAAGTTGGGGGTTGTTCAATAATTGAAGCAACTCTTTTTTTATTTATTTTCATTGTGATGTCTGCTTCTGTTGTAAATAATAAAGCAGAAAAAAACGGATTCATTAAATGAGGTGTTAAATCTGATTCTATGGCATCAACTTCAGATAATTTTACAATTTCTTCTTTTACACCATTGTATATCTTGAATGTTAGCGCTGTTTTTAATACTTTTTCTTCTAAATGCATTCTAACATAAATATTTTGTAACTCAGGTTTTCCAACGGTTTTTGCAAGTGTTAATTTTGCAAATGTTCCATTGCTAATACTTTCTTGTACTGCTTTAAAAAAAGCAGAATATACTATTGTGTTTGACATTTTATAATCCTAATTCGGTTTTTACTTTTTCATCAAAAATCATTGTAAATAAACGATTTTCTTTGTCTTTATTCAGAAATTTCCATTTGTTTTCGGTTAATTCATCTGCAACCGCAATCATTGTTGAACGTAATTCTATTTTAAATTGATTCTCTTTTTCATCGAATGTTACATTCTTTGCATCCATGGAGTTTTTGAACAATTCAATCATAGCTTCTGCGTCTTCCATAGGAGCTTTAAATTTCATATTCATTACATTGTTATGGTCTACAAGGCAGAAAGTCTGTTTCCCTATTTTTTTAATTTCTCCAAATGAAAAATTAGGTTCAACTTCAATAACTTTAATAGAAAATTGTTCATTCTCCATCATTTGATTGAACATTTGTTTCATTGACTCTCTAGAAATGATATCGAATACTTTTGGGTATGTCGTATCAAAAATCAATTCGAAGTCAGTTGTTGCACCAGCTTTGTAGGCTTTTAAAGCTTCTTTTTTTAAGTTTTCTACATTTTGAGAAAAACTTTGTATAGTACAAATGAATAATATACTTAAAAATATAAATTTTGATTTCATTTCGGTTCTTTTAATTAATCAAAGGTAGAAAAACCTAAATAAGATTACTAATTACAAATGTGTATTTAACGAATTATTATAAATACATAATTTGATTTATCTAATTTAGATTGTTCTCTTTTTTAAATTTATTTGCTTGGTTTAAAGTGTATAAGTTATAAGTTAAAGCAAAAAGGATTATTGTTTTGAAAATGATTCCCTGAAAAAAAAGTTTCCCTACTGAAAATAAAATTAATCGTGTAAATTAATAGTATTAGAGACAAAGGAATGATTGTTAAAATCATTGGTTTTTTATGTAAATACAAAGCGCAAAATAGCATTGTCAGTGTAATTATTGTTGAGATTAGTATGCCAAAGAAATCATATTGATTTTTCATAACTGAAATTACAACTCCTAAAATATTAAAAGCAACTATCATAAATAATACTTTTTTACTATTTTGAATGTTTTCTTTAGATTTATCTAGAATGTTTTTAGCGCTTATAAATTTTCCAATGTGTAATGATTTCTCATTTTCGGTTCCATTAAATGGAAATTTACAAAAGGAACATAAGTCATATGAGATTGGTGTATTGTTTTTACAACTAGGACAATGATGATTTTCCATTTTTTTCTGATTAATATAAAAATCCTTAGTTATTTATTAATAACTAAGGATTTTATGTTGAATTTTATTTAAAATTTTTATGCCAAAATCCATTCTCCAGAAGCAATCATACTTTCTGCTTTTTTAAATTTCATGGTTTCTGTTTTACCACTCATTACATGTTTAATGGTAACAGTATCATTACGATTAATCTTTGGAGTTTCTCTAACGATTGTTTCTGTAATTTGTGGGCGATTCTGAGCTTGTTGACCAGCTTCTCTATTTCTAGACGCTAATTCGTCAGTGTTTAAAACTTCATCTTTACTTTCAGTATAATTTTCTTTTTGCTTCACATCTTTAGCTTCAATAATCGCATTTGGATTTTGAGAAGGTAAATCTGCTTTGAAAATGAAAGAAATGATTTCTTTATTCACATCGTCCATCGTTTTTTTAAATAATTTGAAAGCTTCAAATTTGTAAATTAATAATGGATCTTTTTGTTCGTGAACAGCTAACTGAACAGATTGTTTTAATTCATCCATTTTACGAAGGTGTTTTTTCCACGCTTCATCAATGATTGCTAAAGAAACATTCTTTTCAAAATCTGTTAATAATGTTTTTGCTTCAGAATTATAGGCTTTTTCTAAATCAGTAACAATATTTAAAGATTTGATTCCGTCAGTAAAAGGAACAACAATTCTTTCGTATTGTCCGTTATTGTTTTCGTAAACATTTTTAATAACAGGGAAAGCTTCTTTTGTGTTTTTTTCTGATTTTTCAGTATAATGAGCTAAAACCGCTTTGTAAGTTTGATCAACAATGTCTTTTTCTTGAAGCTTACTAAAATCGGCTGAAGAAACTGGAGCACTTATAGAGAAAAAACGAATCAATTCGAATTCATAATTTTTGAAATCACCTGCAGATTTATTGTTTTGAACAATAAGTTCACAAGTGTCATACATCATGTTTGCAATATCTACTTTTAGACGCTCTCCGTGTAAAGCATGACGACGACGTTTGTATACTACTTCTCTTTGAGCATTCATTACATCATCATATTCTAATAGACGTTTACGAACACCAAAGTTATTTTCTTCAACTCTTTTTTGAGCTCTTTCGATAGATTTAGTCATCATAGAATGCTGAATTACTTCACCTTCTTTTAATCCCATTCTATCCATTACTTTTGCAACTCTTTCAGAACCAAATAAACGCATTAAGTTATCTTCAAGCGAAACGTAGAACTGTGAACTACCAACATCTCCTTGACGACCAGCACGACCACGTAACTGACGGTCAACACGACGTGAATCATGACGTTCTGTACCTACAATTGCTAAACCACCTGCTTTTTTAACTTCATCGGATAGTTTAATATCCGTTCCACGACCTGCCATATTTGTTGCAATGGTTACAATTCCAGGTTTTCCTGCTTCTGCTACAATTTCAGCTTCGCTTTTGTGCATTTTAGCATTTAAGACGTTGTGAGGAATATTTCTGATTTTAAGCATTCTACTTAATAACTCAGAAATCTCTACAGAAGTTGTTCCAATTAATACTGGTCTACCTGAATTAGATAATTCTACAACATCGTTAATAACAGCGTTGAATTTTTCACGAACTGTTCTATAGATTAAATCTTCTTTATCTTTACGAGCAATTGGTCTGTTTGTTGGAATTTCTACAACATCTAGTTTGTAAATTTCCCAAAGTTCACCTGCTTCTGTAACAGCTGTTCCTGTCATACCAGCTAATTTGCTGTACATACGGAAATAATTTTGTAATGTTACAGTAGCAAAAGTTTGTGTTGCTGCTTCAATCTTAACGTTTTCTTTTGCTTCAATCGCTTGGTGAAGACCATCAGAATAACGACGACCATCCATAATACGACCAGTTTGTTCGTCTACAATCATTACTTTATTTTCCATGATTACATATTCTGTATCTTTTTCAAATAAAGTATAGGCTTTAAGAAGTTGTGTTAATGTATGTATACGTTCTGATTTTATAGAGAAATCTTTATATAATTCTTCTCTTTTTTCTGCTTCTTCTTCTGCAGGTAAATTTAATTTTTCAATTTTCGCAATACCTGTTCCAATATCTGGAAGTACAAAGAAATGCTCATCTGTGTCTTTAGAAAGGAATTGAATTCCATTATCTGTTAACTCAACTTGATTGTTTTTTTCTTCAATAACAAAATATAATGCTTCATCAATTTTTGGCATCTCTCTGTTATTGTCTTGCATATAGCTATTTTCGGTTTTTTGAAGTAATTGTTTAATTCCTTCTTCCGATAAAAACTTAATTAATGCTTTGTTTTTAGGAATTGCTCTGTAAGAACGCAATAAATAGAAACCACCGTCTTTGGTATTTCCTTCTTTTATTAATTTTTTGGCTTCTGTCAAACAATCTGTAGCTAACTTACGTTGTAAGTTTACTAAGTTGTCTACTTTTGGTTTTAATTCGTTAAATTCATGGCGATCTCCTTGAGGAACTGGTCCAGAAATGATTAATGGAGTACGAGCATCATCAACTAGTACAGAATCGACTTCATCAACAATTGCATAATTATGTTTTCTTTGCACTAAATCTTCCGGAGAATGTGCCATATTATCTCTCAAATAATCGAAACCAAATTCGTTATTTGTACCATAAGTAATATCAGAGTTGTACGCTTTTCTTCTTGCTGGAGTATTTGGTTGATGATTATCAATACAGTCTACTGTTAATCCATGAAACTCAAAAAGAGGTGCTTTCCAAGTACTATCACGACGAGCAAGATAATCATTCACAGTTACTAAGTGAACACCGTTTCCTGTTAGCGCATTTAAATACATAGGAAGTGTAGCTACTAAAGTTTTACCTTCTCCAGTTTGCATTTCTGCAATTTTACCTTGATGTAAAACAATACCACCAATTAACTGAACATCGTAATGTATCATATCCCAAGTGATTGCTTTTCCAGCTGCATCCCAAGAATTAGCCCATGAAGAATTATCACCTTCAATAGTAATGTAGGGTTTTGTTGCAGAAAGCTCTCTGTCTTTTGGTGTTGCAGTAACTGTTACTGTAGTGTTTTCTTTGAAACGACGAGCCGTTTCCTTTAGTACAGCAAATGCTTCTGGAAGAATGTCGTTTAGTACTTTTTCAGAAATTTCATAAGCTTCATTTTCAAGCGTATCAATTTCTAAATAAATATCTTCACGTGCATCAATATCAGTAGTTTTATCTGCTGTATCTTTTAATTCAGCAATTTTAGTGTCTTTTTCTAAACGTGCTGTTTTTATTTTTTCTTTGAATTCGATTGTTTTCGCTCTCAATTGGTCATGAGAAAGCGAGATCAAAGCCGTTTCAAAGGTTTTAATCTTATTTACAAGTGGTTGAACAGCTTTTACGTCTTTTTGAGATTTATCTCCCACAAAAGCTTTCAGTATAGAATTAATAATACTCATAAGTATAATTTATTATTTATAGAATTCGTTTATAAATTTACAAAAAAAAAGCCTCAGTAAGAGACTTTTCTAGTGTTTGATTTTATCTTTTAATATTCATCCTCATTCCAAAGATAGTCGTCATCTGTCGGATAATCAGGCCATATTTCCTCCATTGATTCATAGATTTCTCCTTCGTCTTCTATTGATTGAAGGTTTTCTACTACTTCTAAAGGAGCACCAGTCCTGATAGCGTAGTCGATAAGTTCGTCTTTGGTAGCAGGCCAAGGAGCATCACTTAGATAAGATGCTAGTTCTAATGTCCAATACATTTTCTATCGATTTAAATTTATGCAAAAATAATTTTTTAACTTAAATAGTCAAGTTTTTTTTGATTTATTTTTTATTATTTATAAGAACGTTTTTTTTTAGGCTATAATTATTAGTAAAATACACCTTTTTAAATGATGAAATTCACTACTAAATTAAAGATTGATTCCTACTTTCTAGGTATCCATTTTACTTCATCAGCCTTCAAGTCATAAGTCAACTTTCGTGCCAGCACAAAAAGATAGTCAGATAGTCGGTTTAAATAGGTTAAGACATGCGCATCTGTCGGCTCAGTCTCGTTAAGCTGTACTGACAGGCGTTCCGCTCTTCTGCAAACACAACGAGCAATGTGACAATATGACACAGTTGGATGGCCTCCTGGTAATACAAAATGAGTCATTGGAGGTAAGTTTTCCTCCATGGTGTCTATTTCATTTTCTAAATACTCAATATCTTTATCTTGAAGTCCTAGATTTTGTAGCCTTGGTTGGCCGTTTTTTAAAGTTTCTTTTTCTGGAGGAGTTGCGAGTATTGCTCCTAAAGTAAATAATCGATCTTGTACTTCAATTAGTACATCTTTGTAATTCTGATTGATGTCTTGGTCTCTAATTAGTCCGATATAGGAGTTTAATTCGTCGACTGTTCCATAACTTTCGATTCTTATATGGTGTTTTGGTACACGAGTTCCTCCAAAAAGGGCTGTTGTTCCTTTGTCACCTGTTTTTGTATATACTTTCATGTGAATTTTAGATTTTAGATTTTAGAATTTTAAAAATTCTAATCTTCAGGTTTTTTTTTGTTTTTTTGACTTGTGATTTTAAATTGTTTTCTATGATTTATCTTGTTAGGAAATATTCTATGTAGTATTTTTAGAATTAGATAGAGTATTGCTATAACAATTATGATTGTAAAGATTTTGTTTTCTCGCATGTCAAATTTACTTAATTAATTGCAATAATGAAGTTGTAAATCGTTGTAATGATTCTGGTGCTAAAGAAAAATATAAATCGGGTTCAATGCACTCTACTTCCATAAGGTGTATTTTATTTTTAATAATAATTCCATCAACTCTGGCATATAATAGGTTGTCAGGAAAACAGTTTACTATTTCTTGTGCTTGTTGTATTGTTTCTTTAGAAGGTTGAATTATGGTGTATTTTCCACCAAATTGAACTTGAATTCTAAAATCATTTTGTGCTGGTTTTTTATTGATACAATGTGAGAATTGTTTGTTGAAAAAAATAAATGAAGTTTCTCCTTCTGTATTAATTTCAGGGATGAATTTTTGAATTAATAATTCTTTTTCTGTAGCTATAGATTTATACTCTTGGTTGATAGTGTCAATCTTAGAGATGTCAAATGCTTTTGTGAGGTAGGAGCCAGCTGAAAATGCGGGTTTTATAACTGCTTTTTTCCAATGATTTGGTATAGCTGATTTTAAGTTTAAATTATTTGTTTTCTCTTGAAAAAGTGTTGGGATAATTGTAATTCCTTTTTCTTGAAGTTTTTGCAAATAGAATTTATGTTTGTTTTCTTTTATTATAGATAAGGAGTTGAGTGTTTTTATTCCTAACTGTTCTATTTTATTTAGCCAAAGGTTGAATTTTTCTTCTTTTTCATAATAATCCCATGTGTTTCTAAAAATGAGATAATCATATGTTGACCAATCTACTGAAATGTTGTCCCAGATTTCTGCTTTTGCTACAATGTTATGTTTTGCTAATTCAGGAATTAATAGTTGATCGGAGGGGAGTAAGTCAGGTAATTTTTCACAGGTAAGTAAAGCAATTTTCATAGATTCAATTTTGTGTACCAAATATAATGACTTACTGACAAAAGAAAAAATGGAATACTAAATAGCCCTGATAGGAATGGTATTTTTTTTAAACCTGTGAAGGTTTAGAAAAAATAGAATGTAGAGCAGGAAAAGGAATAATAAATAAACCCCTAGCCATTCGCTTCTGAATCGGAATTATACTTTTGAAGTTTTTTTTAGTTGAAGTATTCCTATAACTAAAATTCCAATTCAAAACCCCATTATAAGGCCTTTGATTGAGTCTTCTAGGTTTAAATAACGAGAACTTATTTGTGAAATACTACACGCAATAATCCCGAAAGTTAGTAATAGTTTAGTTTTTTTCATGAATGTTTATATTAGTGTTCATCGTATCACTTTCAATAACTCCATCTCTAAGACGAATAACTCTATGTGCATATGCTGCAATATCTTCTTCGTGAGTTACTAGAATGACAGTGTTTCCGTTAGCATGAATTTCGTTAAAAAGACCCATGATTTCTACGGATGTTTTACTGTCTAAGTTTCCTGTTGGCTCATCGGCAAGGATAATAGCTGGTTTGTTTACTAATGCGCGGCCTACTGCTACACGTTGGCGTTGTCCACCTGATAATTGATTGGGTTTATGATCCATTCTGTCAGCAAGCCCTACTTGTGTTAAAACTTCGGTAGCTCTTTCATTTCGTTCCGATTTTGAAAAACCAGCATAAACCATTGGTAATGCAACATTGTCTAATGCTGTTGTTCTTGGCATTAGGTTAAAAGTTTGGAAAACGAATCCTATTTCTTTATTTCGAATTTCTGCTAACTCATCATCGTGCATTTTACTCACCAATTTTCCGTTTAAAACATAAGTACCAGAAGTTGGAGTGTCTAAACAGCCTAAAAGATTCATAAGTGTCGATTTTCCTGAACCAGATGGTCCCATCAATGCAACGTATTCTCCTTTATTGATCTTTAAATCAATTCCTTTTAGTACATGAATAACTTCGTCTCCTAATGGAAAATCTCTTTTGATGTCTTTTATTTCGATGATTGGTTGTGCCATTTCAATTTAGAATTTAGAATTTAGAATTCTGTAAATCGGAATTCTTAATTAAACATAAGTAGAAAAACAAGTGATTTTGTTACAATTAAAATCTAATTTTTTCAAAAAGAAATGAACTTAAGGTTTTATTTGGATTTATTATGAAATGTTCTTTCTCTTGTTCTTGTCTAAAAAAAACGATACCCCATTGAAAAGTATCAATGGTGATTTTTACAGTTGCATGTTTTTTTATAGTTTCCCAAGCTTCTTCCATTTCTTTGGACCAATGTATGTCGTCGAAAATCCAAACCGTTTCGTTTGTAATGGTTGGTAAAAGTAATTCGAAATACTCTAATGTTGCTTTTTTGGAATGATTACCGTCGAAGTAGATGAAGTTGTAATTTGTAGGTTGTGTGTTATAGCTTGATAGGTATTGTGTAAATTCGGTATTTATAAAATGGATATTATCTTTATTTATACTTGAATTTTGTAGGTGATTTTCTGCAATCGACAAAGTGTTTGGACAGCCTTCTAGTGAAGTTATCTTCGTCTTTAAATAGCCTAATGATAGCGCAGAAGTAGCAAGTCCTAAAGATGTTCCTATCTCTAAGGTGTTTTTTGGTTGAAAATAATTAACTATTCTAAAAAGTAATTCAGCATTTTTTGAAGTAATACCTGCTGTTTTTGCTATTTTATTTACTTCTCTTGTGTTTGATTTGAAAACCCTTGAACCGGCTCCAAAATCGGTTACTTCGATAGCGTTTTTATTAGTTAAAAGTGATTTTCTGTAATTATTTAGAATAGCATATTCGGAATAATTCGTTTTGTCATAAAAACACTTGGTGACTAAATCATATACAAAAGGAGAATGAACTCCATGTTCGTTTTTGGATTTCCAAAGGAATTTTAGATATGATTTTAGAATATGAATCATTTTTTGTTTTTTTTGAACCATTAAGATAGTAATATGATTAAGAAAAACTTAATGAAGCTTACTATCTTAATGGTTTAAAATTTATTCCACTTTTGCTGAAAGTTCGAACCAACGTTCTTCTTTTTCTTCTAAAGATTTAATTATTTTTTGAAGTTCATTTGCTTTAGCTTCAATTTTATCATCTGCTACTTTTCCGTCGGCAAATTCTTTTTCAATTTTAGCTTTTTCAAATTCTAAATCTTTTATTTCACGTTCAATTTTGTTGAATTCTTTTTGTTCGTTAAATGATAAGCCTGTTGCAGTAGCATTTTTCTCTTTCCAAGATTTTGAAGCATTATTTTCTGTGCTAACACTGCTTAATCCTTTTGGTTCTGATGAATCTTCATAGCTTCTAAAATCAGAATAATTTCCTGGAAAATCTTCTACTTGTCCTTCTCCTCTAAAAACGAATAAGTGATCTACAATTTTATCCATGAAGTATCTATCGTGACTCACTACTAATAAACAACCAGGATAGTCTAATAAGAAACTTTCTAATACATTTAATGTAACAATATCTAAATCATTAGTTGGCTCATCGAGAATTAAGAAGTTTGGATTTTGAATTAAAACAGTACATAAATACAAACGTTTCAATTCTCCTCCACTCAGTTTTTCTACAAAATCATACTGTTTTTTAGCATCAAATAAAAAGCGTTCTAATAATTGTGTTGCAGAAATAATTTTACCTTTGGTTAAAGGAATGTATTCTCCATATTCTTTAATAATATCAATTACTTTCTGACCTGGTTTTGGATTAATTCCACTTTGAGTATAGTAGCCAATTTTGATAGTGTCACCAATGATGACTTTACCAGATTCTGGATTCATTGTTTTTGTAAGAATATTTAAAAACGTAGACTTTCCAGTTCCGTTTTTTCCAATAATTCCGATACGTTCTCCACGTTGAAAGGAATAGGAGAATTCATCAAGGATAGTTTTTTCTGGGAATTTCTTAGTAACCTTAACCATTTCGATGATTTTACTACCCATTCTTTCCATGTTGATTTCCAATTCAACAACATTATCTTTTCTGCGGCTTTCTGCCTTTTCTTTAATTTTGTAGAAATCGTCTTGACGCGATTTTGATTTTGTAGTTCTTGCTTTTGGTTGGCGACGCATCCAAGCCAATTCTTTTACAAATAAGTTTTGTGCTTTATCAACACTTGCGTTTTCAGAAGCAATTCGTTCTTCTTTTTTCTCTAAATAGTAGGAATAATTTCCTTTATATTGGTATACTTTATTATTGTCAAGCTCTATAATTTCATTACAAACACGTTCTAGGAAAAAACGATCATGCGTTACCATGAATAAAGTAATATTTTCTTTTGAAAAATAATCTTCTAACCATTCAATCATTTCTAAGTCTAAGTGATTGGTTGGCTCATCTAATATTAATAAATCTGGACGGCTAATTAAAATGATTGCTAACGACAAACGTTTCTTTTGTCCACCAGAAAGGTTTTTAACTAGTAATTTTAAATCGACTAATTTTAGTTTTGATAAAATTTGTTTGTATTGTGTTTCAAAATCCCAAGCATTATGACGATCCATGTCATCAAAAGCTCTCTGATACACTTCTTCGTCTTCAGGATTTTCTAATGCTTTTTCGTAAGCTTCTATTACTTTCAGCGTTTCATTGTCTGAAGCAAAAATGCTTTCTTCAATGGTTAATTCATCCTGTAGATTATTGTTCTGTGATAAAAAAGCCATATTGATTCCTTTTCGAAGAACAATTTGTCCTGTATCGGGTTCATCAAAACCGTTAATCATGTTCATGATGGTGGTTTTTCCAGAACCATTTTTGGCAATAAAGGCAATTTTTTGATCTTTATTAATTCCGAAAGATACGTTGTCAAACAAAACGCGTTCTCCGTATGCTTTGGATATGTTTTCTACTGAAAGGTAATTCATGCTAAATATGTCAATTTTTCAATTTGGCAATATGCCAATGATTTAGAAATGCAAAAGTAATTTTTTTGTTTCAGCTTTGAAGTTTAAAATTTTAAAAGTTTTTTGAAATTTATGTTTAAGGGAAGATATTTTTCAATTTTGAATATTTTATTGATGAATCTCTGTTATGAAATGCGAAGAATTATAAAAAGAAAAGGATGAAATAACACGATTGAAGTGTGGTAGATTGTGGTCTGTGAGTTTGAATTAATAAACTTATGTTTCTGGTTTGATGATTTTAACGATTTGCTATAATCGTTTTAAATCATAAAAAAAGCTGCCTTTTCAGACAGCTTTCGTTTTTCTATTTCAATATGTCTACTTCAATGTAGCTATCATTAAAAATTTTAATAAAGGCTTTAGTATAATCTTCTTTAGTCGCTAAATAATTATTTTCTAAAAATTTCTGTTGGTTAACCGCAATCATAGGATACCATGTACTTTGAATTTGAATTTGGATTTTGTGTCCTTTTTTGAAAGTATGTAAAACATCTTGCAATTTTAAATTCACTTCCGTTGTTTGGTTTGGTGTTAAAGCTTCTGGTTTTTCAAAACTATTTCTAAAACGAGCAGGCATAACTTCACTACGCACCATTTGATGATAATTAGCATAAATGACATTTGGTTTGTCTTCATTTTGAGGTTCATCTTGTGGATAAATATCAATTAGTTTAACAACAAAATCTGCATCTGAAGAAGAAGAAGCGATTTTTAATTTCGCCATGATTTCTCCTGCAAGTGTGATATCTTCCGTTAAATAATCGGTAGTAAAAGTGATTACATCTGGACGACTCAATGCAAAACGTTGGTCTTCACTCATGTAGTTTCTGGGTGTGAATCCGTTGAAATCTGAATAGTTCACACTACTTGGCACAGGATTGTTTGGATCGCTATAATATTCGCTATAAGCAGTTTTATTAGACTTGTTAGTGTCTAATTTTCCGTTTGAACTTAAATAAAAATTAAGTTTGCTTGCTTTTTTTGGAGGCCAATTAGAAAATTCATTCCACTCTTTTTTACCAGTATCAAACATATAGGCTTCAGGTAGAGCAACTGCATTTTTTGAATCACCTTTTAAATAATGATTAAAAAACTTGTATTCAATGTTCTTTTGATAAAAAGTAGCAATACTGTCTCCAAAGTAAATATCGTTATGATAGTGTTTTCCAGTTTCACGAGCCCAAGCTCCATGAGAGAAAGGTCCCATAACAATTGTGTTCTTTGCTTTTGGACTTGTTTTTTCTATTGTTTTGTAAATATTTAGTGGTCCAGCTAAATCTTCTGCGTCATACCATCCACCAACGGTCATTACTGCGTGATTTATGTTTTTTAAATGGGGTAATAAATTTCTTTTTTGCCAGAAACTGTCATAATTTGGATGTTCTATAATTTCTTGCATGAAGAAATTGTCTTTATAATATTTGTCAGACGCTTCTTTAATAGTTCCTAGTTCATTATAAAAGACAGATCCGTCTTTAGAAGTTGGAGCTATAAAATCTTTCATGTACCAATGTTCGCTAGTAGCTTTGTCTTTTTGTATTCCAAAAACTGGGAAAGTTCTGAAATATCCCATTATGAAAGCACCATTGTGATGAAAATCATCAAAGAAGAAATCAGAAATTGGTGCTTGTGGTGAAGAAGCTACTAGAGCCGGATGATTTGCAAGAGTTCCTACAGCGGTATAAAAACCAGGATAGGAAGTTCCGTACTGTCCAATTTTTCCGTTGTTATTTTTAATGTTTTTTATAAGCCAATCAATAGTATCATAAGTATCTGTACTTTCATCAACACTTGTTTTACTTTTTTGTTCCGCTTGTGGTGTCATATTTGTAAATGTTCCTTCACTCATATAACGTCCTCTAACATCTTGATAAATAAAAATATATTTATCATTCAATAGAAAAGTGTTTGGTCCTAATGATTTAGGGAACTTGTCTTCACCATAAGGGGCAATACTATAGCAAGTTCTTTGCATTAAAAAAGGATATTTGTTATCCTTAGATATATCTTTAGGAGTGTAGATGGCTGTAAAAAGTTTTACACCATCTCTCATTGTAATGTAAATTTCTTTTTTATCAAAATTTTGCGCAATATCTTCTTGAGAAAACGTGCTTAGTGATAACAGAAGAAGGAGTGTTCTAATAAAAAATTTCATTTGATTATTTTTTGTGTTTCTTAATTATGTATGTAGCTTTTGTTTAATGCTTCGAAGATATTAAGAATTTTTCAATAAATTTACTACTGTCATTATATATTGGTCTTTTGAAAGTAGGCAAGAATTCCTATATTCGCACCATGCAATTATCAGTAATTATTCTCAATTATAATGTTCGGTATTTCTTAGAGCAGTGTGTTTTAAGTGTGAAGAAAGCACTAGAAGGTGTTGATGGCGAAATTATTGTGATAGATAATGATTCGAAAGATGATAGTTGTGAAATGATGAGGAGACAGTTTCCTAATGTGAAATTGATTGAGAATAAAGCAAATTTGGGTTTTCCAAAAGGGAATAATATCGCTGTAGCAGAAGCTAAAGGTGAATATATTTGCATTTTAAACCCAGATACTGTTGTTGCGGAAGATACTTTCTCTAAAATCATTTCAGCACATGAAGCACATTCTTCTAAAATTGGAATTATTGGCTGTAAACTGATTGATGGAACAGGGAATTTTCTACCAGAATGTAAAAGAGGAGTGCCAACTCCATGGGTTGCGTTTACTAAGATATTCGGATTGTATAAGGTTTTTCCAAATTCATTTTTTTTTAATAGGTATTATGCGCAACATATACATGAAAATGAATCTGGCGAAGTCGATATTTTAGTAGGTGCTTTTATGGTGATGAAGAGAGATTTGTATCTAAATGTAGGGGGATTTGATGAGGATTGTTTTATGTATTCCGATGATATAGATTTAAGTTATATGATTAAGAATCTAGGGAAAACAAATTATTACTATCACGAAACAAACGTAATTCATTATAAAGGAGAAAGTACAGTTCGAGATGGAACTTACATGAAGCGTTTTCAAGAAGCAATGCAATTCTTTTATGGAAAACATTTTAAGAAATCTTTTATTTTTGATCTAATGATGAAAATTGGAAGTTTCGCGTTTAGTTTGATGAAGAAAAATCAACAAAAAAATAAAATAAAACAAATAGATGAATATATCTTTTTTTCTAAATCGAAAACTTTATTAAATTTGCCTAAGCCTATCAAAGTTATAGCTAGCTTTGAAAGGTTTAAAAGGGATAATAATAAAAATATTGAGATTGTTTTTGATACAGATTCGTTTTCGTACAAAGAAATAATAGAATTCATGATTGAGAATAAATCAAAGAAAATAACATTTAAGAATTATATTAGCAATTCAAATTATATAATTGGTAGTAATAATTCAAATGATAGAGGAGAAGTGGTTATATTAAAATAATTTACGATATTCTTTATAAACAGTTATAAAAATTAGTATTTTTGCAAATGAAATACAAAAACACAACGATAGTTTAATAATATGGCAAAATTTGAATTGAAATTACCTAAAATGGGTGAGAGTGTTGCAGAAGCAACTGTAACCAATTGGTTGAAAAACGTTGGAGATAAAATTGAAATGGATGAGGCTGTACTTGAAATTGCTACTGATAAAGTAGATAGTGAAGTGCCTTCTGAAGTTGCAGGAACACTTGTAGAAATTCTTTTTAATACCGATGATGTTGTTCAAGTAGGGCAAACAATTGCCATAATTGAAACAGAAGGTGAAGGAGAAGTTGCAACACAAGTTGAAGTTGCTGCTCCAGTAGCTGAAGTAGAAAAAACTATTGAAGTAGCTAAAGAAACTGTTGCAGTTTCTGAAGATTATTCAGGTTCAGACAAGTTCTTTTCTCCTTTAGTAAAGAATATAGCTAAAGAAGAAGGTATATCGCTACAAGAATTGGAAAATATTGAAGGTTCTGGTAAAGGTGGACGTGTTAATAAAGAAGATATTTTAAGATATATAGAAAATAGAAGTGTGCAACCTGCTACGGTTAAAGAATCAACTGTTGCGCCCGTATCTGCTCCTGTTGTTCAAAAAACGACACCTGTTGTTCAAAATCAATCCGTTGCACCAGTAATTCCAGTTTCTGTTAATGGTGGTGATGAGATTGTAGAAATGGATAGAATGCGTAAGTTGATTTCTAAATATATGGTAGAATCTGTTCAGACTTCTGCTCATGTACAATCATTTATAGAGGTTGATGTAACGAATATCGTTAAATGGAGAGAGAAGATTAAAGGTTCTTTTGAAAAGAGAGAAGGAGAAAAATTAACTTTTACTCCAATTTTTATGGAAGTTGTTGCAAAGGCATTAAAAGATTTTCCAGGAATGAATATTTCGATCGATGGTGATTTTATTATCAAAAAGAGAAATATCAATTTAGGAATGGCAGCTGCATTACCTAACGGAAATTTAATTGTACCTGTTATTAAAAATGCAGATCAGTTAAATCTAGTTGGTATGGCTAAAGCGGTTAATGATTTAGCGAACAGAGCAAGAAACGGAAAGTTGAAACCAGACGATACACAAGGAGGAACATATACTGTGACTAATGTTGGTACTTTTGGTTCTGTTTTCGGAACACCAATTATTAATCAACCACAAGTTGGTATTTTAGCATTAGGTGCAATTAGAAAAGTGCCTGCTGTTATTGAAACACCAGAAGGAGATTTTATTGGTATTCGCCAAAAAATGTTTTTGTCTCACTCTTATGACCATAGAGTTGTAGATGGAGCACTTGGAGGAAGCTTCGTGAAAAGAGTTGCCGAATACTTAGAAGCTTGGGATATTAATCGTGAGGTTTAAGAATTGAAAAAAAAATAATTATATTTATGACAGGTTTTTCTAAGCCTGTCATTTTTTTTATAAATAGATTAAAAGAAAGTACATATGAAATATTTGTTTTTGTTGCTAATAGGAATGGGTTTCTATAGTTGTAAAGAAACAGTTAAAGATGTTGCTCCAGAAATTGAGAACCCAGCAGAAAACGATTTGATTTCTGAAATTAATGAATCGGAGTTTAATCAAAATTTAATTATTAACTCTACGGATGATTTGTTAGGATATTGGGTAGGTTGGTTTGAGCCTTTGGAGGATGATTATAAAAAAAAACAAATACACAGGAGAGCATGTTGCTTATAATATGAGCAATAAAATTACGATATCTATAGATAAGATAACAGGCGATTTGGTAGAAGGTCACTCTGTTGTTGCTGGAAATAACAGACCATTCTCGGGATCGATTAACTTTGTAGATGGGAGTTATATTTTTGAAGTAAAAGAACTTGGAGATGATAAATATGACGGGGAGTTTAATTTTGAAATTGGAAAAAATGATAGTGTTGTTTCTGGAAAATGGAAGGCTTATAAAAAAGTGGAAACACATGAAAGAAAATACGATCTAACAAAAAAGATATTCAACTATAATCCGAATAACAAGTTGACCAATGTTTATGTGGATTGGGAAAAGAAAAAATCTAAGATGGTTCAAGAAGAATATGATGGGCATGTTGAAAATTATCTCCAAGAAGAATATTTTGCAACAACTGAAAAGGTGTTTAATTTGAATCCTTCTTCGGCTTTATTAACTAAAAAAGAAGTAGAAAATTTATCCAAAGCAGATATTTATGTTTTAAGAAATTCAATTTATGCAAAACATGGATATTCATTTAAAAATCGTCAATTGAGAGCTTTTTTCGATAAACATGAATGGTATATTCCCGTGCATACTAACATTAAAGAGGATTTGACGGAGATAGAAAAGAATAATATTAAGTTGTTATTGGTTTATGAAAAAAATGCTGAAGAATATTATGATGAATTTGGAAGAGGTTAATAGCTTTCGATGAAAAAAATAGTAAAAGAAAATCTAACTTTTAGAGATGTATTGAAGTTTTTGCTTCTTGTTGTTTATGGATATTTTACATACTTGTTGTTGCTGATAACAATACAATACATTCCTCTACGTTTTGATGTGGCTTTTTTAAGAATAAAGTATGAAGAAATTCAGTTGTTACATTATAAAATCGCTTTTTTTACACATGTGTATTCTAGTATTTTTTTAATGTTAATGGGTTGGGTACAGTTCTCAAAAAAGATGCGTCAGAAATACAATAGGCTTCATAAAGGTCTTGGGAAGTTATATGTTTTTGTAATTCTATTTGTTTCTGGGCCATCTGGTTTAGTAATGAGTTATCACGCAAACGGAGGAATTGTAGCGCAAGTAGCTTTTGTTTTGCTTTCTATACTTTGGTTGGTTTTTACTTGCTTGAGTTATTATTACATAAGAAAACAAAATTTTAAAAAACACAGAGAATTTGCAATAAGAAGTTTCGCATTAACATTATCTGCTGTTTCTCTTAGATTGTTTAAATTCATTATTGTATTTTTGCTTCAAACACCGCCAATGGATACATATAGAATTGTTTCTTGGCTAGGATGGACTTTTAATTTAATAATAGCAGAAGTTATACTATTTTATCTTCTTAAAAATAAAAATATAAATGGAATTAAAACTGAATAGACCGATTTGTTTTTTTGATCTTGAAACTACAGGAATTGATGTTGCAAGAGATAGAATTGTAGAAATTTCTATTTTTAAAGTGTTTCCAAATGGAAATAAAGAAAGTAAAACATGGTTGGTAAATCCAACAATTCCAATTCCAGCACAAACAACTGCAGTTCATGGAATCACAGATGAAAAAGTTGCGAATGAACCAACATTTAAAGAATTAGCTTCTCATGTGTTTAATATGATTAAAGATTCTGATTTGGCAGGTTTTAATTCTGATCGTTTTGATATTCCTTTGCTTGCTGAAGAAATGCTTAGAGCTGGTGTCGATTTTGACATGAAGAATAGCGTTTCTGTAGATGTGCAAACTATTTTTCATAAAAAAGAAGAAAGAACACTTAGTGCTGCTTATAAATTTTATTGCAACCAAAGTCTTGAAAATGCACATAGTGCAGAAGCGGATACAATGGCAACCTATGAAATTTTGAAAGCACAGTTAGATAGGTATGATGATTTAGAAAACGATATGAAAACGTTGTCTGAATTTACAACACGAAAAAAATCGGTTGATTTTGCAGGATTTATAGCTTTAAATAAAGAAGAAAAAGAGATCTTTTCTTTTGGGAAGCATAAAGGAGTTCTTGTTGAAGAAGTACTAGAAAAAGAACCAGGTTATTATAGTTGGTTGCAAAATGCAGATTTTCCACTATATACCAAAAAGGTTTTAACCGCAATTAAATTGAGAAAATTAAATACTAAGCTTTAACCACTTTACGTTTAATAACTTTTGCAATAAAATAAGAATGAAAATTATTTGTATTGGTCGAAATTATACCGACCATATTTCAGAATTAAATAATGAAAGGCCTAGCGAACCCGTTATTTTTTTAAAACCTGACACAGCTGTTTTGCCTAAAAAAAATCCATTTTATATTCCAGAATTTAGTAATGATGTGCATCATGAAGTGGAAATATTGGTTAAAATATGTAAGGTTGGTCGATATATTAATGAGAAATTTGCTCATAAATATTATGAAGAAATCGGTTTAGGAATAGATTTTACGGCAAGAGATTTGCAAAATGAACTAAAAAGCAAAGGCTTGCCTTGGGAAAAAGCAAAGGCTTTTGACCATTCAGCGATTATTGGTAGCTTTTTACCGAAAAAATCGTTCGAGTCATTAGAAAATGTTAACTTTGAGTTAAGGAGCAATGGTACTGTTGTTCAAGCAGGAAATACTTCTTTAATGCTCTGGAAAATTGATGAAATTATAGCCTACATTTCACGATTTTTCACACTTAAAAAAGGGGATATTATTTTTACAGGAACTCCAAAAGGGGTTGCCGCTGTTAAAGATGGAGATGTTCTGGAAGGGTATATAGAAAACAATCAAATGTTCAAAATTCAAGTTAAATAAAAAATTTATGGCATTGCAATACAATTTATCTAAAGTGTATGAGATTTCAGAAAATGATATCGATTTCGCGCTTCAAATTGTAAATCTTTTTCTTTTAGAAGTTCCAGCAGAAATAAAATCTATAAAAGTTGGGATTGAAGAAAAAGATTTTTCAAGAGCTTATGCTGCTGCTCATAAAATAAAACCATCATTGGATTTATTGGGAATGGATTTAGCATATGAAGAAAACCTTCAAATAATGACATGGGCTAAGTCGGAAGGCAAAAAGAAAGAAATTAAAGAGGTTTATAAATCACTAAAAGAAAGAGTCGATTTGGCTATTAAAGAATTGAAGAAAGACTTTAAAATTTAAATCTAAAATTTATGAATGCCTCAATTATAACTATTGGAGATGAAATTCTGATAGGTCAAATTATAGATACAAATTCATCATATATTGCCAAAGCATTAGATAAGATAGGTGTTTCGATAAATGAAATGCTTTCAATATCTGATGAGAAGCAGCATATTTTAAATACATTAAAGCAGCTACAGAATAAAGTCGATTTAGTAATTATTACTGGCGGACTAGGCCCTACGAAAGACGATATTACAAAAAAAACTTTTTGCAAATATTTTGAAGATGAACTTGTAGAGAATGATAGTGTTTTGCTTCATGTTAAAGAGATAATAGAAGGGTTTTATAAGCGACCAATTACTCAGATAAACAGAGATCAAGCCTTGGTGCCTTCAAAAGCAACTGTGCTTTTTAATAAAGTTGGTACAGCTCCAGGAATGTGGATTAAAAAAGAAAATACAGTGTATGTTTCTTTGCCAGGTGTTCCATACGAAATGAAATACCTGGTTGACGAAGTAATTGTTCCTAAGTTAATTTCAGAGTATAATAGAGCTTCAATTGTTCATAAAACAATTATGACATATGGAAGAGGGGAAAGTTTAATAGCAGAACAAATTGAAGATTGGGAAGATAATTTGCCAGAGCATATAAAATTAGCCTACTTACCTTCTCCAGGAAAAGTAAGGTTGAGGTTGTCTTCTAAAGGATTTGATGAAAAGGTTTTGAATGAAGAAATTGATTTTCAAGTTCAAAAACTGCATGAAATTATTGGAGAAATAATTATTGGGACTGAGAATGATCAACCTATTGAGAATGTAGTTAGTGATCTTCTTAGAAAAGAAAATAGAACATTAGCAGTAGCGGAAAGTTGTACAGGAGGGAGAATCGCACAATTATTAACTGCAATTCCTGGCGCATCTGTTTTTTTTAAAGGAGGTGTTGTGTGTTATGCGACAGAATCTAAAATTAATGTTCTTGGAGTTTCAGAAGATTTAATTAGTATGCATTCAGTAGTTAGCAAACAAGTAGCTGAGTCTATGGCGACGCAAGCAAAAAAGATTTTTAAATCAGATTATGCAATTGCGACAACGGGAAATGCTGGGCCAGAAAAAGGAGACTCCGATGTGGAAGTGGGTACAGTTTTTATTGCATTTGCAACACCAAATGGGGTGTTCTCAGAAGAATTTAATTTTGGACAGCCTAGAGAAAAAGTCACTGGTAGAGCGGTGAATAAGGGTTTTGAAATTTTATATAAAGAAATTTTAAAAAAAGAGTAGAACAAAGTTGTATATTTCATTTCGATTTTGTTTCTTTGCACCCTGATTTTGAATAACGAAAAAAAGATTATAAATAATGTCAAGAGTTTGTGAACTTACAGGTAAAAGAGCAATGGTTGGGAACAATGTTTCTCACGCTATGAATAAAACTAAGAGAAAATTCTCTGTTAATTTGTTTAAAAAGCGTTTTTATATTGCGGAAGAAGACAGATGGGTAACTTTAAAAGTATCTACATCTGCGTTAAAGACAATAAATAAAAAAGGTATTGCTGCTGTCTTAAAACAAGCAAAGGCAAATGGATTTGTAAAATAATCCTTAAATCATAATAATATATCAAGATGGCAAAGAAAGGAAATAGAATCCAGGTAATTTTAGAGTGTACTGAGCATAAAGCTTCAGGTGTTGCGGGAACTTCTCGTTACATAACTACTAAGAATAAAAAAAATACTCCAGATAGATTAGAGATTAAGAAATTTAATCCAATCTTAAAGAAAGTAACTGTTCATAAAGAAATTAAATAATATAAGTCATGGCAAAGAAAACCGTAGCAACTTTACAAACAGCTTCTAAGAGATTAACTAAAGCTATTAAAATGGTTAAATCTCCAAAATCAGGTGCATACACATTCGTTGAATCTGTAATGGCTCCAGAATTAGTTGATGAATTCTTAAAAAAGAAATAATTCTTTTTTTTAATATACATAGAAAAGCTACTTTCGTTTGAAAGTAGCTTTTTTATTTTTACATTTGTTACTAAATATTAAGTATTATAAAAATGAATTTTTTTAGAAAAATTTTCTCTTCAGAAAAAAAGGAGACTTTAGATAAAGGTTTAGAGAAATCTAAAACTACTTTTTTTTCAAAATTAACTAAAGCTGTTGCCGGAAAATCGACTGTTGATGATGAAGTTTTAGATAGTCTTGAAGAAATTTTAGTTTCTTCTGATGTTGGAGTAAATACAACATTAAAAATTATTGAGCGAATAGAGAAAAGAGTAGCTTCTGATAAATATTTAGGAACCGAAGAGTTAAATCAAATTCTTAGGGAAGAAATAGCAAGCTTGCTTTCAGAAAATAATACTGGAAATGACACAGATTTTTCTATTCCTTCAGGGAAAAAACCATATGTAATAATGGTTGTGGGTGTTAATGGTGTTGGTAAAACAACAACTATAGGAAAACTAGCTAACCAATTTAAAAAAGCAGGCTATAAAGTTGTTTTAGGGGCTGGAGATACTTTTAGAGCTGCTGCTATAGATCAATTACAAATCTGGGCAGATAGAGTAGGTGTGCCAATCGTTCGTCAGCAAATGGGTAGTGATCCTGCTTCTGTTGCATTCGACACCTTACAGTCTGCTGTTTCTCAAGATGCAGATGTGGTTATTATTGATACCGCTGGACGTTTGCATAATAAAGTGAATTTAATGAACGAACTTTCTAAGGTGAAGCGTGTAATGCAAAAAGTAGTAGGAGAAGCACCTCATGATGTAATGCTTGTTTTAGATGGTTCTACAGGACAAAATGCGTTCGAACAAGCAAAACAATTTACAGTTGCTACAGAAGTTACAAGTTTAGCAGTAACTAAATTAGATGGAACCGCAAAAGGAGGAGTTGTAATTGGTATTTCAGATCAATTTAAAATTCCTGTAAAATATATTGGAGTTGGTGAAGGAATTGATGATTTGCAAGTTTTTAACAAATATGAATTTGTAGATTCTTTCTTTAAATAATTAGTAATGTAAATTTGAGATGAAGTTTTTCAGTTTGTTCTTCTTTTTTATGAGTTGGATTTCTCTTAATTCGAATGGAAAAAACGATAATTGCTTTTTGTTAGAGAATTATAATGAAGTGAAAACAGCAATAAGGAATGAAAAACTTAAACTATTAACGGATAAAGCAGATTTTGCTGCAATTTCGATTGCTTTTGAAAATAATTTAGTTAACAAAATATTTCCCTTTTGGTATGGTACTAAATGGTCTTTTGAAGGATATTCGAATGTGCCAAATCAAGGAGAAATTGCATGTGGTTATTTCGTTTCAACTACTTTAAAACATATTGGAATTAATGTTAATCGATATATGTTAGCACAACAGCTACCTATTAATGAAGCGTATAGTTTGTCACTCTCAAATGAGGTAATAAATATTAAAGGAGCTAGTTTTTTTGATGTTAAAGATGAGTTTTATGAAGCTATAAGTGATGGGGTTTATTTTATAGGAATTAATAGAAATCATGTGGGTTTTATTTACCGAAATGCAAATAAAATTTATATAATTCATTCAAATTACTTTTCTGGTTTTGTTGAAAAAGAGCTAATAGAAGAATCTCAAGTATTGCAAATGTTTAGTAATTTTTATTTAGTGCCAATATCATCGAATAAAGAGTTAATGTCAAGTTGGATTAATAATAAAGAGGTAAAAGTAGTAACATCTTATAAATAAGTTGTTTTCACAATTAAATATATAGAGAACACTTTGGTAAGTGTTCTTTTTTTTATACTTATTCTTAGAAAGTACTCCTTTTTTTGTAGTCAACAATTAGAAAATATATATTTTTGTAAAAAAAAGAGTTATGTGTAAATATATCATTGCATTATTGTTTTTGAAATCTTCTTTTGCTCAGAATAATGATGTGAATGATGTCTATGAGTTTCAGAGGCAAATGAATGAAGAGTTTTCGGATTCATTGAAAAGTCCATTAACAAATGAAGATAGGATTCTTTTCGAAACCTTAGATTTTTATCCAATTAACAAAAAGTTCATTGTAGAAGCTAAATTTGTTTTAGCTAAAAAGCAAAAAGCATTTAAAATGAAAACATCAACAGATAGAACGCCAATGTATAAGAAATATGGTGAGTTTCATTTTGAAATAGAAGGTGATAAATTTGTTTTAAATGTGTATCAAAATATAGAACTATCAAGACGACCTGGCTTTAAGGATTATCTGTTTCTTCCTTTTTCAGATTTAACAAGTGGAAAAGATAGTTATATTGGTGGTCGTTATATAGATATGCGTATTCCTGATTCAGATAAGGTAATTATTAATTTTAATAAAGCCTATAATCCTTACTGTGCTTATAATTATAAATATTCTTGTCCAATTGTTCCTTTGGAAAACGATTTGAATATTGCAATAGAAGCTGGTGTTAAAAAATTTCATGATTAATGCGCTTTATTAACTTACATACACATTCAGATTCTAATGATGATTTGGTTTTAGAAGTAGTGAATCAATATCCTTGGGAATTTGATGATGAAATAGCTAAATATTCTATTGGTGTTCATCCGTGGTATATCGATGAAGATAGGTTAATTTCTGATTTAAAATGTATTGAAGTGAAATTGAATTTAACTGAATGCTTGGCTCTAGGTGAATGTGGATTGGATAAACGAATAGAAATACCATTGGATAAGCAAGTGCAAGTTTTTAAATCGCAAATCGAATTGGTAAAAAAAACGTCTAAGCCAGTAATAATACATTGTGTGTCAGCTTTTCAAGAAATGATTGCGATAAAAAAAGAAATGCAGATTAAAAATCCAATGATAATTCATGGCTTTTCTAAAAACAGTCAAGTTGCAAAATCACTTTTAGATAACGGGTTTTATCTGTCATTTGGTAAATATTTGTTGCGTAACCCCGAATTGGCGTTAGTTTTTAAAAATATTCCTAATGATAGGTTTTTCTTAGAAACAGACACAATTGAAGAAGGTATAATCGAAGTTTATGAGAGAGCGAGTATTATAAAGAATATACATATAGAGGAATTAAAAAAAAATGTAGCTAATAACTTTAGCTCAGTATTTAAACAATAAATTTTAAGTAAAATAGAATGGCAAAGTGGCAAGAAAGAGCAGAATTATTATTTAAAGAAGAAGGAATGAATAAGTTGGCCAATGCAAATGTGTTGGTTGTTGGTCTAGGTGGAGTAGGTAGTTTTGCTGCTGAATTTTTAGTAAGAGCAGGAATTGGTAGTATGACAATTGTAGATGGTGATATAGTAGATATAACAAATATCAATAGACAATTACCAGCATTACACTCTACAATAGATCAGCCGAAAGTTAAAATTGTTGGTGATCGATTGTTAGATATTAATCCAGAATTAAAATTGACAAGAATAGAAGAATTTTTGTCTCCCGAAAGAGCATTTGAAATTGTTACTTCAGAATTTGACTATGTGTTAGATTGTATTGATAGTGTTACACCAAAATTAAACCTTATACTTGCTGCAAAGCGAAAAAAAGTTAAAGTAATAAGTAATATGGGGGCAGGTGGAAAATGCGAATCTAGTAAAGTACGTGTTCGAGATATAAGTAAAACAGAATATTGTCCGCTTGCTAAAAATATACGCAAGCGTTTGAAGTCAGAAGGAATAAATAAAGGAGTGAAAGCGGTATACTCTATTGAAATTCCTGATCCTGAAAGTTTAAAACTTACTGATGGTAAAAACTATAAAAAATCATTTTATGGAACAAATAGTTGGATGCCAGCCTTGTTTGGTCTGCATGCAGCAGAAGCGGTAGTAAAGTACTTAGTTAAGAAATAAAAAAAAGGATAGCAAAATGATAATGCTATCCTTTTTTAAATTATTTAAACATATCCATTCCAGGAATGTTTGGCATGCCTTCTTTTGCAACGGCACCTAATTCAGCATCATTTACGTTTGTTGCTTTTTCTATTGCCTTGTTTAAAATAGTTACTAAATAATCTTCAAGCATTTCCTTGTCTTGTAGTAGATCATCACTCACAGTTATAGATTTAATTTTTCGATTCGCTGTTAAAGTAACTTCTAATAAACCATCACTGCTTTTCTCATCTATAAGAACAGTATCAAGTCTTTTCTTAGTTGCTTCTACTTTTTCTTGGGTTTCTTTTATTTTACCCATCATACCCATTATATCTCCAAACATAGATTTTAATTTTTTTATTGTTGCAAAAATAGTAAATTAGCTGTTAACTTTAAATGTATAATTTCATGAAAAAAATTCCATACTTTGTTTTCATTTCTCTTACATTTGTCACTTCATGTAAAGATAAAAAAGAAGAAATGAAATCAGATGTTCAACCACCTATTGCTAAGATAGTTCCTCATAATTTAGAAAAACACGGAGATATTCGTACAGACAATTACTTTTGGTTAAATGACAGAGAAAATAAAGAAGTAATAGATTATTTGAATAAAGAGAATGATTATTATGAAAAAATGACTGCGCATACAAAAGAATTGCAGGGTGATTTGTTTAAAGAAATGAAAGCCCGAATTAAAGAAGATGATACTTCAGTTCCTTATTTTTATAATGGTTATTATTATATAACTCGTTTTGAAACAGGAAAAGATTATCCAATATACTCTCGTAAAAAAGGAAGTCTAGAAGCGAAAGAAGAAATTATGTTCGATTGTAACGAATTAGCGAAAGGGCAAGCTTATTTTAGTTTAAATGGACTAAGTGTTAGTGAAGATAATCAATGGGCGACTTTTGGAGTAGATTTAGTTTCAAGAAGGCAATATACAATTAGAGTTAAAAATTTAATCACAGGTGATATTTTGCCTGAAGAAATTGAAAACACTACCGGTGGTACAACATGGGCTAGTGATAATAAAACAGTATTCTATACTAAAAAAGATCCAAAAACATTACGTTCAGACATGATTTATAAGCATGTTCTGAAATCAGATGTTAAGAAAGATGAATTAGTTTATCATGAAAAAGATGATACATTCGCTACTTTTGTTTATAAAGATAAATCAAAAAAATATATTGTAATTGGTTCTTCAAGTACACTAACAACAGAATATCAATTTTTAGAAGCAAATAATCCTAATGGAGAATTTAGACTGTTTCAAAAAAGAACTAGAGGTTTAGAGTATAGTATTTCTCATTTTGGAGATAATTTTTATATAGTGACAAATAAGGATAAAGCGACTAACTTTAAATTAATGAAAACAAATGAGAAAGCTACATCTAAAGAAAATTGGATAGAAGTTATTCCTCATAGAGATGATGTCTTGTTGGAAGGTGTAGATATATTTAAAGATTTTTTAGTAGTTGAAGAACGTTCAAATGGATTAAATAAAATTCAAATTAGGCCTTGGAGCGGTGAAGGAGCTTATTATTTACCTTTTGAAAGTGAGACATATACAGCTTATACAACTACCAATCCAGATTTTGATACTGAAATATTGCGTTATGCTTATCAATCATTAATAACACCATCTTCGGTTATTGATTTTAATATGAAAACTAAAGCAAAAGTTGTTTTAAAGCAACAGGAAGTTTTAGGAGGTAAGTTTGATAAGAATAATTACGTTGAAGAAAGAATTTGGGCAACTGCAACAGATGGAACAAAAGTGCCAATTTCTATGGTTTATAGAAAAGGATTAAAGAAAGATGGTTCAAATCCATTTTTATTATATGCTTATGGATCATATGGTGCTTCAATGGATCCTTATTTTTCAACTACCCGTTTAAGTCTTTTAGATAGAGGATTTGTTTATGCAATTGCGCATATTAGAGGAGGAGAAGACTTAGGAAGACAATGGTATGAAGATGGTAAGTTGTTAAAAAAGAAAAATACTTTTACAGACTTTATTGATTGCTCAAAGTATGTAATTGCACAAAAATACACATCTCCAGAGCATTTATACGCAGAAGGTGGTTCAGCTGGTGGTTTATTGATGGGCGCAATTGTAAATATGGCTCCAGAATTGTATAATGGCGTAATTGCACAAGTGCCTTTCGTAGATGTTGTAACAACAATGTTGGACGATACGATACCGTTAACTACAGGAGAATATGATGAATGGGGTAATCCGAACGAAAAAGAATACTATGATTACATGAAATCTTATTCACCTTATGATAATGTAAAAGTTCAATCTTATCCAAATATGTATGTTTCTACTGGTCTTCATGACTCACAAGTACAATATTGGGAGCCTGCAAAGTGGGTTGCTAAGATAAGAGCATTAAAAAATAATGATAAATTATTATTCATGCATACTAATATGGATGCGGGTCATGGTGGTGCTTCAGGACGTTTTGAAGCACTGAAAGATCTGGCTAAAGAATTTAGTTTTTTGTTAGATTTAGAGAAAATTAAGCAGTAGTTAAATTTTTTTGTTAAATTTGCAAGGTTTTGGGGCTTAAAAAAAAGAGACATCACTCCCCACTAATATAGTTTTTATGAAAGAAGAAATAAATGCCTACAATAATATTTTAGAATTAATTGGTAATACACCTCTAATTAAATTAAATAGAGTAACCGAAAATATAGAAGGTAATTTTTATGCTAAAGTAGAAGCTTTTAATCCAGGGCACTCTACAAAAGATAGAATTGCACTATATATAATCAATGAGGCAGAGCGAAGAGGGATTCTAAGTCCTGGTGATACTATAATAGAAACAACATCTGGTAATACGGGTTTTAGTTTAGCTATGGTTAGTATTATTAAAGGGTATGATTGTATTCTAGCTGTGAGTTCTAAGTCATCAAAAGATAAAATAGATATGTTGCGTGCTATGGGTGCAAAAGTATATGTTTGTCCTGCACATGTGTCTGCGGATGATGAGCGTTCATACTATAATGTAGCTAAGCGTTTGCATGAAGAGACAAAAGGATCTATATATATAAACCAATATTTCAATGATTTAAATATAGATGCTCATTATAAAACAACTGGTCCAGAAATTTGGGAACAAACAAAAGGGAGAATTACGCATTTAGTTGCTTGTAGTGGAACTGGTGGGACTATTTCGGGTACAGCTCGTTTTTTAAAAGAGAAAAATCCGAATATTAAAATACTTGGAGTAGATGCTTTTGGTTCGGTTTTGAAAAAATATCATGAGACTAATGAATTTGATAGTAAAGAAATTTATCCATATAGAATTGAAGGTTTAGGGAAGAATTTAATTCCTACAGCTACAGATTTTGATATGATTGATACTTTTATGAAGGTTTCAGATGAAGATAGCGCTCATACAGCTAGAGAAATAGTAAGAAAAGAAGGGTTGTTTGTTGGTTATACATCTGGAGCTGCAATGCAAGCTATTAAACAATTTGGCGAAGAAGGAGAATTTACAGCAGAAAGTAATGTTGTTGTAATTTTTCCAGATCATGGTTCTCGTTATATGAGTAAAGTTTTTAGTGATGAGTGGATGAGAGATCAAGGTTTCTTTGATAGTGTAAACAATGAAGAAGCGCAAAAAATAGAAATTATCAAATAATTTTTGATTTATATAATAAGAAAAACTCTGAGGAAACTCAGAGTTTTTTTTTGTTTAGAATAATTTTTCAGTTTAAATAATTGTTTTTTAGATACCAATTGGTATCTTTGTTAAGTGAGAAAATCAGATTTTACAAAAAGCCGAATTATAATAGAATCAAGTAACTTGTTTAATACGCAAGGTTATAAAAGTACGTCTTTAAGTGAGATAACTGAAGCAAGTGGTTATACAAAAGGAGCGATTTATAGACATTTCGAAAATAAAGAAGCGTTAGAAATTGAATCTTTGGAATATATGTCAAAATTGGTTTTAAAAACATTGAGTGAGAGTATAAAAAAAGAGAATAATGTTTTTGATAAATTGAACGCGCTTTTTGATTTCTTCTGTTCCTATACAAATGAGCCAATAATTAAAGGAGGTTGTCCTTTGCTTAATGCAGCTATAGAAGTTGATGAAACAGAAACGATTTTAAAATTTAAAGCAAAAACTTTCTTAAATGCTATTAAAATTTCAATCAATAAGTTATTGTTAAATGGAATAAAGTATAATCAACTAAAATCAGACTTAGATGTTGAAGCATTTTCAACGGTAATTATTGCAAGTTTAGAAGGTGCGATAATGATGAGTAAGCTAAGTAACACAAATACAGATTTAAGACTGGTAACAAAACATCTTAAAAATTATATAGAATCATATAGAAAGTAGGTTTTTTTTAAATAAAAAGATACCAATCGGTATCATTAAAAGGATAAGAAATGAAGAAAATAATAATTAAATCAACAGGGTTTTATCTAAATACATTGGCCTATGTAAATCCAGGGCTGCTAAAGCGTAAAGGATATGAGTTATTCTGCAATCCATTAAGTAAAAAAGTGCAACCACATCACTTGGCGTTTCTTCAAACAGCAGAAATGTTTAATTTTAATTTTGAAGAAAAAAAAATGCAAGCATATAAATGGGGGAATGGTTCGAAAAAAGTAATATTAATGCATGGGTGGGCAAGTAATACATTCAGGTGGAGGAAAATAATAGAGAAGCTAATCCAAGATGATTTTACGGTTTATGCTTTTGATGCTCCAGGTCACGGATTATCAGAAGGAAAGTTGTTGAACCTTTTAATTTACAAGAACTGTTTAGAGGTATTCTTGAAAAATGTTGAAAAAATAGATTATGCAATTGCTCATTCTGTGGGAGGTTTTGCGCTTCAGTATATGCTTTATGATAATAAAACTTCTGGTATAAAAAAAGCTGTGGTTATGGGTGCGCCTGGAGAAGCAGATGATTTTTTTGTTTTTTACAAAGAGTTGTTGTCTTTGAGTAAGAAATCAATACGTTTAATAATAGAACAGTTTGAAAATAAATTAGGAAATCAACCATCATTTTTTTCAGCTAAGAGGTTTGCTAAAGAAATTGATATACCTGTTTTGTTAATTCATGATAAATACGATAAGGATACTAATCCAAATTATACAGAGCAATTATCCAAATTAATTAAAAATAATACCTTAATAATGACAGAAGGATTAGGTCATAATCTAAAATCTAAAGAGCTAGATAATCAAATAATAGATTTTATTAATGAGTATTCTTTAAATTAATCTATATAAAGGAGTAAAAAAATGTAGTATATATATAAGGAGCAGAAGTAAAAGATTAGAAACACTTTTCGTCCCGCTATTCGCGCTACGTGGTAGCTAGCTTCTATCGTTGCTATAAAAGAAGATTAGTATTTGATAAGAAGAAAAAAGTTTGTTGTGTAAGTATTTGATTTTCAGAACAGCTGAAATTATATTAAAAAATAGTTAAGAAAAGATTAGGAAACTCGCAAAAAGTGGCTACTTTTGCACCCGCATAACCGCAGAAGTTCTTAGATATATATTGATGATTACAACGTAAAGTTGAGGCTTAAAAAAAGAGTAATTTTTTTTCAAAAAAGCTTGTCAGAAATAAAAAACTAATTATCTTTGCACCCCGCGAAACAAGCGAAGTTCATTTATATATTGAGTAAGCTTTATTTGATAAAAAAAAAATAATTTTTTTTATCAAATAAAGCTTGCGAGATTAAAAAGAAGGTTGTAGTTTTGCACTCGCTAACTGAGATACTGAAAAGCTTTTGAGATATAGAGTTTTAGGGGGTTAAAGAAAGTGAAGGTTATAAAACAAGAATGACACGTTCATAGACATATTGAATTGACAGCATAATTTAAAGTGATTTAAATTATAAAATAAGAGAGTAAAGGCGAATTAAATACAAAAGCTAGAATCGTACAATATAAAAAATATACGATGAAGAGTTTGATCCTGGCTCAGGATGAACGCTAGCGGCAGGCCTAACACATGCAAGTCGAGGGGTATAGTTCTTCGGAACTAGAGACCGGCGCACGGGTGCGTAACGCGTATGCAATCTGCCTTGTACAGAGGGATAGCCCAGAGAAATTTGGATTAATACCTCATAGTGTTATTGAATGGCATCATTTGATAACTAAAGTTCCAACGGTACAAGATGAGCATGCGTCCCATTAGTTAGTTGGTAAGGTAACGGCTTACCAAGACAATGATGGGTAGGGGTCCTGAGAGGGAGATCCCCCACACTGGTACTGAGACACGGACCAGACTCCTACGGGAGGCAGCAGTGAGGAATATTGGACAATGGGCGCAAGCCTGATCCAGCCATGCCGCGTGCAGGATGACTGCCCTATGGGTTGTAAACTGCTTTTATACAGGAAGAAACACTGCTACGTGTAGCAGCTTGACGGTACTGTAGGAATAAGGATCGGCTAACTCCGTGCCAGCAGCCGCGGTAATACGGAGGATCCAAGCGTTATCCGGAATCATTGGGTTTAAAGGGTCCGTAGGCGGCCTTATAAGTCAGTGGTGAAATCTCCTAGCTCAACTAGGAAACTGCCATTGATACTGTAGGGCTTGAATTTTTAGGAAGTAACTAGAATATGTAGTGTAGCGGTGAAATGCTTAGATATTACATGGAATACCAATTGCGAAGGCAGGTTACTACTAATGGATTGACGCTGATGGACGAAAGCGTGGGTAGCGAACAGGATTAGATACCCTGGTAGTCCACGCCGTAAACGATGGATACTAGCTGTTCGGTTTTCGGACTGAGTGGCTAAGCGAAAGTGATAAGTATCCCACCTGGGGAGTACGCACGCAAGTGTGAAACTCAAAGGAATTGACGGGGGCCCGCACAAGCGGTGGAGCATGTGGTTTAATTCGATGATACGCGAGGAACCTTACCAGGGCTTAAATGGGAGACGACAGGACTGGAAACAGTTTTTTCTTCGGACGTCTTTCAAGGTGCTGCATGGTTGTCGTCAGCTCGTGCCGTGAGGTGTCAGGTTAAGTCCTATAACGAGCGCAACCCCTGTCGTTAGTTGCCAGCGAGTGATGTCGGGAACTCTAACGAGACTGCCGGTGCAAACCGCGAGGAAGGTGGGGATGACGTCAAATCATCACGGCCCTTACGTCCTGGGCCACACACGTGCTACAATGGCCGGTACAGAGAGCAGCTACTAGGCGACTAGATGCGAATCTTCAAAACCGGTCTCAGTTCGGATCGGAGTCTGCAACTCGACTCCGTGAAGCTGGAATCGCTAGTAATCGGATATCAGCCATGATCCGGTGAATACGTTCCCGGGCCTTGTACACACCGCCCGTCAAGCCATGGAAGCTGGGGGTACCTGAAGTCGGTGACCGCAAGGAGCTGCCTAGGGTAAAACTGGTAACTAGGGCTAAGTCGTAACAAGGTAGCCGTACCGGAAGGTGCGGCTGGAACACCTCCTTTCTAGAGAAAGATTTTAGAATTTGTAGATTTGTTTTTATTCTCGCTGTTAGTTCAAATAATATAATAAAACTTAAAGAAACAGAGTCTCGTAGCTCAGCTGGTTAGAGTACTACACTGATAATGTAGGGGTCGGCAGTTCGAGTCTGCCCGGGACTACTATTTTGGGAAAGTTTTATTAAAAGGAAATTTTAGAGGTTGAGTGAAGCCGTTTTAAGTACTGTTAACTGAAGAACTGTTAACTTAGCGCTAAAAATGGGGGATTAGCTCAGCTGGCTAGAGCGCCTGCCTTGCACGCAGGAGGTCATCGGTTCGACTCCGATATTCTCCACCACGGCTTAAAAAGCCACAAGTTCATTGACATATTGAGAAAAGAAAAATATAAAAATATAATAGAAAGCACAAATTTTGGGTGTTATATTTCGTATAACATTTAAATAAAAGTACAATAAGCAAAATAAGGGCGTATGGGGAATGCCTAGGCTCTCAGAGGCGATGAAGGACGTGATAAGCTGCGAAAAGCTACGGGGATTGGCACACACGAATTGATCCGTAGATATCCGAATGGGGCAACCCACTATGTTGAAGACATAGTACTCCTACGGGAGAGTAAACCCGCTGAACTGAAACATCTAAGTAGGCGGAGGAGAAGAAAACAAAAGTGATTCCGTAAGTAGTGGCGAGCGAACGCGGATTAGCCCAAACCAGTGTTGTTACGGCAATACTGGGGTTGTAGGACTGCGATATTCTATGCGGATTGAATTAGAATAACCTGGAAAGGTTAACCAAAGAAGGTGATAGTCCTGTATAGGTAAGAGAAGATATAGATAGCAGTATCCTGAGTAGCGCGGGGCACGTGAAACCCTGTGTGAATCTGCCGGGACCATCCGGTAAGGCTAAATACTCCTGAGAGACCGATAGTGAACCAGTACCGTGAGGGAAAGGTGAAAAGAACCGTGAATAACGGAGTGAAATAGATCCTGAAACCATACGCTTACAAGCGGTCGGAGCCCTTTCGTGGGGTGACGGCGTGCCTTTTGCATAATGAGCCTACGAGTTACCGTTGCTGGCAAGGATAAGTGGTTAAGCCACGGATCCGTAGCGAAAGCGAGTCTGAATAGGGCGCTTTAGTCAGTAATGGTAGACGCGAAACCGTGTGATCTACCCATGGGCAGGATGAAGCTTTGTTAACCCAAAGTGGAGGTCCGAACCCGTTGACGTTGAAAAGTCTTGGGATGACCTGTGGGTAGGGGTGAAAGGCCAATCAAACTCGGAAATAGCTCGTACTCCCCGAAATGCATTTAGGTGCAGCGCTGAAATAGTTATATAGAGGTAGAGCTACTGATTGGATGCGGGGGTTTCACCACCTACCAATTCCTGACAAACTCCGAATGCTATATAATGATTTTCATCAGTGAGGGCATGGGTGCTAAGGTCCATGTCCGAGAGGGAAAGAACCCAGACCATCAGCTAAGGTCCCCAAATGTATGCTAAGTTGAAATAACGCGGTTTGTCTGCATAGACAGCTAGGATGTTGGCTTGGAAGCAGCCATTCATTTAAAGAGTGCGTAACAGCTCACTAGTCGAGCGGACGAGCATGGATAATAATCGGGCATAAGTATACTACCGAAGCTATGGATTTGTAAAATATTACAAGTGGTAGGGGAGCATTCTAAACTGGGTCGAAGGTGATATGTGAGTATTGCTGGACTGTTTAGAAAAGAAAATGTAGGCATAAGTAACGATAATGCGGGCGAGAAACCCGCACACCGAAAAACTAAGGTTTCCACAGCTATGCTAATCAGCTGTGGGTTAGTCGGGTCCTAAGGCGAATCCGAAAGGAACAGTCGATGGATAACGGGTTAATATTCCCGTACTACTTATAATTGTGATGGAATGACGGAGTGATGAAAGCACCACGAACTGACGGAATAGTTCGTTGAAGTACCTAGCTATATTCTCTATAGGCAAATCCGTAGAGAATGGCGAAATACGATAGTACTCGGAGTCTTCGGACAAAGGGATAGTGTGCCTAAGGGCTTCCAAGAAAAGTTTCTAAACTTAGATTATAAGTACCCGTACCGTAAACCGACACAGGTAGTTGAGGAGAGAATCCTAAGGTGCTCGAGAGATTCATGGCTAAGGAATTAGGCAAAATAGACCTGTAACTTCGGGAGAAAGGTCGCCAGCAGCAATGCTGGCCGCAGTGAAAAGGTCCAGGCGACTGTTTATCAAAAACACAGGGCTCTGCAAAATCGTAAGATGAAGTATAGGGCCTGACACCTGCCCGGTGCTGGAAGGTTAAGAGGAGATGTTATCTTCGGAGAAGCATTGAATTGAAGCCCCAGTAAACGGCGGCCGTAACTATAACGGTCCTAAGGTAGCGAAATTCCTTGTCGGGTAAGTTCCGACCTGCACGAATGGTGTAACGATCTGGACACTGTCTCAGCCATGAGCTCGGTGAAATTGTAGTAGCGGTGAAGATGCCGCTTACCCGCAGTGGGACGAAAAGACCCTGTGCACCTTTACTATAGCTTAATATTGACCTTGGACACGTGATGTGTAGGATAGGTGGGAGACTTTGAAGTGGCGTCGCTAGGCGTTGTGGAGTCATTGTTGAAATACCACCCTTTGCTTGTCTGAGGCCTAACCCCGCTTAAGTGGGGGACATTGTTTGGTGGGTAGTTTGACTGGGGTGGTCGCCTCCAAAAGAGTAACGGAGGCTTCTAAAGGTTCCCTCAGCACGCTTGGTAACCGTGCGTAGAGTGCAATGGTATAAGGGAGCTTGACTGAGAGACATACAGGTCGATCAGGTACGAAAGTAGAGCATAGTGATCCGGTGGTTCCGCATGGAAGGGCCATCGCTCAAAGGATAAAAGGTACGCCGGGGATAACAGGCTGATCTCCCCCAAGAGCTCATATCGACGGGGGGGTTTGGCACCTCGATGTCGGCTCGTCACATCCTGGGGCTGGAGAAGGTCCCAAGGGTTGGGCTGTTCGCCCATTAAAGTGGCACGCGAGCTGGGTTCAGAACGTCGTGAGACAGTTCGGTCTCTATCTACTGTGGGCGTTAGAAATTTGAATGGATCTGATTCTAGTACGAGAGGACCGAATTGGACAAACCTCTGGTGTATCTGTTGTTCCGCCAGGAGCACTGCAGAGTAGCTACGTTTGGAAGGGATAAGCGCTGAAAGCATATAAGCGCGAAACCCACCATAAGATGAGATTTCTTTTAAGGGTCGTGGAAGATGACCACGTTGATAGGCTATAGATGTAAAGGCAGTAATGTCATAGTCAAGTAGTACTAATAACCCGTAAGCTTATGTACGAATTTCCTGCTCCGCAAGGAGCAGGGATGCACTTTCTATAGAATAATAAATATATTTTCTTGTCTCAATATGTTAAGATATTATTGCACATATTCATTTTGAAAAACAAATGTTTATTGCAATTAATTGCCCAAAGCAATTAGATCATTTAAGGTGGTTATTGCGGTGGGGCTCACCTCTTCCCATTCCGAACAGAGAAGTTAAGCCCACCTGCGCAGATGGTACTGCAATCCTGTGGGAGAGTATGTCGCCGCCTTTCTTTTAAAAACCCTAATCATACTGATTAGGGTTTTTTATTGTATGATATTGTTCTCACTTTTGTTTGTAATGTAATAAATTTAAGATTAAATTTGTTTATGCAATTTTTTATAGATGTAGTTTTACCATTGGCAATAGCTAGAATTTTTACTTATGAAGTTTCTGAAGCTGAATTTTATTATATAAATATAGGAATTCGTGTTGCTGTTCCTTTTGGGAAGAGTAAGGTTTTTACAGCATTAGTTATAGGTAAGCATAATAGTATTCCACAATTATATAGGCCTAAAGAAATACATCAAATTTTAGATCAAAAGCCAATTGTTAATTTGTTTCAAATTGAACACTGGAAGTGGGTTTCAAATTATTATATGTGTTCAATTGGAGAAGTTTATAAATCAGCTTTGCCTTCTGGTTTAATTCTTGAAAGTGAAACGATTATATCGTGCAAGGATGGTTTAGATATTTCACGAATTGAAACTTCAGAATTTACGGATGATGAATTTTTAATTATTGACGCTTTAAAAAACCAGACTTCTATTAGTATAAAAGATATTTCTAAAATTTTAGATAAAAAAAATGTTTTTCCAACTATAAAGAAATTATTAGATAATGGTTTGTTGGTTTTGCAAGAAGATGTTTCTGAGAAGTATACTCCTAAGTTGGTGCGTTATATTAAAATTAAAGAAGAGTTTTCATTAGAAGATAAACTTAATGAATTACTAGTTGGTCTTTCTCGTGCAAAAAAACAAAGAGAACTTGTTTTGCAATATTTTCAATTGAATGCTGTAAGTAAAAAAGAAATTTCTGTAAAAGAACTCGTTTCGTATTCAGGAAATAGTACAAATATTGTAAGAGCATTAGTTGATAAAGGTGTTTTTGAAGAGTATTTTTTGAATGAAGATAGAGTAGAGTTTAATAAGGATAAATCTAGTTTTTTTACTTTAAGTATTCATCAGCAGAAAGCGTTTGATGAAATTTTAATTAGTGAAGAAAAAAATGATGTGATATTATTGCACGGTGTTACTGCTTCTGGAAAAACAGAAATATATATAAAATTAATTGAAGAGCATATTGAAAATGATAGGCAAATACTTTTTTTATTACCTGAAATTGCAATTACTGCTCAGTTAGTTAAACGTTTAACGGCATATTTTGGAAATGAAGTTTCTGTGTATCATTCGAAATATACAAGTAATGAAAGAATTGAAGTTTGGAATAATCTTTTAAATAATTCTGAAAAAGCTAAAGTTATTGTTGGAGTTAGGAGTGCTCTATTTTTGCCTTTTTCAAATTTAGGATTGATTATAGTTGATGAAGAACATGAGCAAACTTTTAAACAACAAGATCCTTCACCGAGATATCATGCTAGAGATGCTGCAATTGTTTTAGCAAAACAGCATAAAGCAAAAGTGTTGTTAGGGAGTGCTACTCCTAGTTTGGAAACGTATTACAATACTAAAGTTGGGAAATATAGTTTAGTTGAATTAAATGAAAGATATGGTAATGTGGTTTTGCCTGATATTGAGTTGGTTGATTTAAAAGATAAATATTTTCGAAAAAAAATGAGCGGACATTTCTCGGATGTTTTATTGAATAAAATTAAAGAAGTGTTAAGCTTAGGGGAACAAGTTATTTTGTTTCAAAATAGAAGAGGTTTTTCTTCTTATGTAGAGTGTTTAACTTGTGGTCATGTTCCACACTGTCCAAGTTGTGATGTTAGTTTAACGTATTATAAGTTTAAGAATCAATTAAAATGTCATTATTGCAGTTATTCTATTGCTAATCCAACACATTGTCATAATTGCCAATCTGTTGATTTGTCAACAAAAGGATTTGGGACTGAGCAAATTGAAATTGAATTGAGAGAATTATTTCCAGATATAACTATAGGTAGAATGGATCAGGATACTACTCGTGGCAAGTATGGATTTGAAAAAATTATAGATTCATTTAAAAATAAAGAATTTGATATTCTTGTTGGTACTCAAATGTTAGCTAAAGGTTTGGATTTTGATAATGTAACTTTAGTTGGTATTTTGAATGCTGATAATTTATTGAATCAGCCTCATTTTAGAGCCTATGAAAGAGCGTATCAAATGATGGTGCAAGTTGCTGGAAGATCGGGTAGGAAAAGTAAAAAAGGTTATGTTGTAATTCAAACATATAACCCATATCATAATACAATTCAACAAGTTTTGAGGAATGATTACTCGGCTATGTATAAAGAGCAAATATATGACAGGAATAATTTTAAATATCCTCCTTTTTATAGGCTAATTAGATTAACATTAAAGCATAAAGATTTTGATAGATTAAAAGAAGGTTCTCTTTGGATTTATAGCGTGTTGGTAAAACACTTACAGACACCTGTTTTAGGGCCTGAAGAGCCTGCAATAAGTAGAATAAGAAATCAATATATAAGAACTATTATTGTAAAAATTCCTACCAATGTAAATTTAGGTAAAACTAAAAATACAATGGAAAAAGCTTTAAAGAGTTTTGAGGCAATTGGACAATATAGATCGATAAAAGTCTCTATTAATGTAGATTATTATTAAATTGCTTCAATAGCTTTGCTGATAACATCTTTTTTATTTCTACTAATAGGAATCTTTTGTCCGTCAATCTCTGCAAATTTACTATTGAATTTTTCTACTCTATCTAGATTTACAATATATGATTTATGAATTCTAATAAATTTACCATCTGGTAACTCACTTTCAAAAGCTTTCATGGTAGAAAGAACTAAATGACTTTCGTCATCAGTAACAACTTTTATATAATCTCCATAAGCTTCAATCCATTTTATTTTGAAGGTAAAGACTTTAAGTTTCTTTAAATTACTTTTGATGATTATTGTTTCTCCTTGTTCTTCGTGAGATTCATTTCGTAATTGATGCAATTCATTTGCTTTTTTTACAGCTTTTAAGAAACGTTCTTTAGAGATTGGTTTTTGAAGAAAATCAGTAGCCTCATAATCAAAAGCTTTGACAGCATAATCTGCTTTTGAAGTGATAAAAATGATTTGAGGTTTAACTTTTAGTCCGTCCAATAAGTCGAATCCGCTTATTAAAGGCATTTCGATATCTAAAAATATTAAATCAACAGCATTGTTGTTTAAAGAGTTTTTAGCTTCTAAGGCATTTGCAAAATCACCTATTAAATGCAGGTTTGGAGATTCATTAACAAGTTTTGTTATCGTCATTCTTTGTATCGCACTATCATCGACAACTATACAATTCAACTTCATATACCTATATATTTAATGATAAAAGTATGCTAAATATATTAATACTACAAATAAAAGAGTAAAATTCGTTTAAAAGTTGTAACATGAATTGTTTTTTAAAATAAATTGACTACTTTTGCACTCAAATTTAAATAAATTATTATGAATCATTATGAAACTGTTTTCATCTTGAATCCCGTTTTATCTGAACAACAGATAAAGGAAACAGTAAGTAAATTCGCGGATTTTCTTACTTCAAAAGGAGCAGAGATGGTATCTAAAGAAGATTGGGGCTTGAAAAAATTAGCTTACGAAATTCAACACAAGAAAAGTGGATTTTACCACTTATTTGAATTCAAAGCACCAGCTGATATTATCATCGGTTTTGAAACTGAATTCCGTCGTGACGAACGTATTATGCGTTTTTTAACAGTGTCTTTAGACAAACATGCCATTTCATGGGCAGAAAGAAGAAGAGTGAAATTAAAATCTAAATCAAACTAATTATGTCTACATTAGAGCAATCTGCAAAAGGGAAAAAAGAGGGAGATATTAGATATCTTACTCCTCTAAACATTGAGACTAATAAGCAAAAAAAATATTGTCGTTTCAAAAAATCGGGTATTAAATATATCGATTATAAAGACGCTGATTTCTTATTAAAGTTTGTGAATGAGCAAGGTAAAATTTTACCAAGAAGATTAACTGGTACATCATTGAAGTATCAAAGAAAAGTGTCTGTAGCTGTAAAAAGAGCACGTCACTTAGCTTTAATGCCATATGTAGCAGATTTATTAAAATAATTTAAAAATACAGTTGTTGGTTTTCAATCAAATGAAACCTAACTTCTATAAAAAAGGACAACAACATGGAACTTATCTTAAAACAAGACGTTCAAAATTTAGGATTTAAAGATGATATCGTAACAGTGAAAAACGGTTATGGTCGTAATTATTTAATTCCACAAGGGTTTGCTTCTTTAGCAACTCCTTCAGCTAAAAAAGTATTAGCTGAAAACTTAAAGCAAAAAGCACATAAAGAGCAAAAATTAGTAGATGATGCTAATGTAATTGCTGAAGCATTAAAAGCTTTAGAAATTAAACTTTCTGCAAAAGCAGGTGGTGATAAACTTTTTGGATCTATTACTAATGCAAACATTGCAGAAGAATTAGCTAAAAACGGTCAGTCAATTGATAAAAAATTCATTACTAGCGGTATAGTTAAACGTGTAGGTAAATATTCTGCATCAGTTAGATTACATAGATCTGTTATAGTAGAATTAGATTATGAAGTTATCGCTGAAAAAGCATAATTTTATTAAAAAATAATAGTAAGCCCTTCATTATTGGAGGGCTTTTTTTTTATATTTACAGCATGAAATACATAAGGCTAACTAAAGAACAACTAGAAGAGTTGCATCCGGAGTTTATTACATTTTTGGCAACACAATCCATTGATAAAAAAGAATGGGATGAGTTAAAAGCTAATAAGCCTGAAATTGCAGAACAAGAAATTGATGTTTTTTCCGACATGATATGGGATAGAGCAATAACCAATGTTAATTTTATTGATCATTTTTCTAAGAATTATATCTTTTTATTCAAATGTGTCGATTCAAAAGTGTATTCATATGTTATAAATTCAAAAGATGAAACTATAAATTTTCTAACGGCTGAAGGTATTAATTGGTTGAGTGAAAATATTTTCTCTGATGTAATTGAAATTCAAAAAGGAATAAAAGATTTTTCTGACGATAGAAATGGAAATCTTTTCTCAATAATAAAACAAGGCGGAATTATTAGTAAAGGTGAACTTTATATAAAATTAGAAAACTTGTTAAATCAATAGTGTTTATAGATGAGTACGAAAGAAACTATTCTAGCTTTAAGGGAGGAATTAAATCAACATAATTATAATTATTATGTGCTAGATAAACCCACTATATCTGATTTTGAGTTTGATACTAAGCTTAAACAACTTCAAGAATTAGAAGATAAAAATCCTGAGTTTTTTGATGAAAACTCTCCAACTGTTCGAGTGGGAGGAACAGTTACTAAGAATTTTGAAACCATTCCGCATGAATATCGAATGTATTCGTTAGATAATTCTTATTCTAAAGAAGATTTGTTGGATTGGGAAGCAAGATGTCAAAAAATATTAGGAGATGTAGATCTGGAGTTTACTTGTGAGCTTAAATATGATGGTGCGTCAATAAGTATTTTGTATGAGAATGGGCGTTTAAAGAGAGCTGTTACAAGAGGTGATGGTTTTCAAGGTGATGATGTAACAAATAATATACGTACAATAAAATCGGTTCCTATTCAATTGAAAGGAGATTATCCTGAGAAATTTGAAATTAGAGGAGAAATAATATTGCCTTTTGCTGGTTTTGAAAAAATGAATCAGGATTTGATTGAAATTGGCGAAACACCTTATTCGAATCCAAGAAATACAGCCTCTGGAAGTTTAAAGCTTCAAAATAGTGCCGAAGTAGCGAAACGTCCGTTAGATTGTTTGTTATATACTTTAGTAGGGAATAATCTGCCTATTTCGAATCAATTTGAAGGTTTGCAAAAAGCTAGAGAATGGGGTTTTAAAGTGCCAAATGAATCAAAATCGGTTAAAAATATAGATAAAGTTTTTGAGTTTATCAATTATTGGGATGTTGAAAGGCATAATTTACCCTATGAAACAGATGGTGTTGTTGTAAAAATCAATCAAGTTCAATATCAGGAAGAATTAGGATATACGTCTAAGTCTCCAAGATGGGCTATGGCCTATAAGTTCAAAGCGGAACAAGTTACTACTGTTTTAAATTCAATTTCTTATCAAGTAGGTCGAACAGGTTCAATTACACCTGTTGCTAATCTTGAACCAGTTCAATTAGCAGGAACAATCGTGAAAAGGGCATCTTTGCATAATGCAGATCAAATTGCAAAGTTAGACATAAGAATAAATGATACTGTTTTTGTAGAAAAAGGAGGGGAAATTATACCTAAAATTGTCGGAGTTAGTTTAGAAGAAAGAAAATCGAATAGTGAAACTACTACATATATTACGAATTGCCCAGAGTGTGATTCTGAGTTAATTAGAATTGAAGGAGAAGCCAATCATTATTGTCCTAATTTTTATGGTTGTCCACCGCAAATTATTGGAAGAATTCAGCATTATATTTCTAGAAAAGCAATGGATATTGATGGACTAGGAGGTGAAACAGTTGCACTTTTATATAATGCGGGTTTAGTTAAGAACTATGCAGATTTATATGATCTAAAGAAAGAAGATGTTGTTTCCTTGGAAAGAATGGGAGATAAATCGGCTGAAAATTTAATTAAAGGGATAGAAAAGTCTAAAAGTATTCCATTTGAAAGTGTATTGTATGCCTTAGGAATTAGATATGTTGGGGAAACTGTGGCTAAGAAATTAGTGAAACATTATAAAACTATCGATGCAATTGCTTCTGCAAATTTGATGGATTTGGTTTTGGTTGATGAAATAGGAGAGAAAATTGCAAAAAGTGTCATTCTGTTTTTTGAAAATGAAAATAATGTAGCAATTGTAAACCGATTGAAAAGTCATAATGTTCAATTTGAGAAAGTTGAAGACTTAAGTACTGCCGTTTCTGATAAGTTAGAAGGGAAAATATTTGTAGTTTCGGGTGTTTTTGAAACCTATTCTAGGGATGATTTGAAAAAGGTTATCGAAGAAAATGGCGGCAAGGTTGGGAGTTCAATTTCGTCTAAAACCCACTACGTAATTGCAGGGGATAATATGGGGCCAGCAAAACTAGAAAAAGCGAGTAAATTAGGAGTGCCAATTATTAATGAATACCAGTTTAACGACTTAATAAATGAGTAATCTAACTGCGTCTTTAAGTTTGTATGTTGTTTCGAGTATTCTTTATGTTTTGTCTATAATCTTCGGAAGTGAAGTGTTGACTTTGATTTCTAAACCTGTTTTTATTCCAGCAATAGTATTTTATTACTTTACAAAGAAGAGTAGGGAAAATGATGATTTATTTTTGTCGTCTTTAGTCTTTTTTTACATAGCAGAAATGCTCTTTTTGATTAATGTGACAGATTATTACTTAGCTGGTTTGTTGTTTTTTTTGTTGCCTTATTTTATTTTAATCTATTTTCTATATGTTGACTTTATTATTTTAATAAAAACAAGAAAGATTAAAATAAATAAATCGCTGATAATTTTAAGTGTAGTGCTTTTATATCTTTTGTATTCCATCTTTGGCTTGTTAGATTTTACTTCTAAATATGAGATGGTTTATATGATTCTTTTCGGGGTTTCATTATTAATAATGCTTGTTTTTACAGCAATTCTTTTTATTCATTCAAGTTATAGAAAGAATTCTTATTTAGCATTTGCAGTATTATCGCTCTTAATGTCTGGACTATTCTTTGTGTTGTATGTGCATTTTTTAAATTTATTAATCTTTAAAATTGCATATTCTTTATTACAGACAATGTTTTATTTTTTCTATGTGAAATATTTTTTAGAAAGAAGTACTTTAAGGAATAGAGTGCGACTTTTGAAGGGGTAATTAGTGTAGCACTTTTGAATTTCGTGCTACACTAAGTTTTTTTTAGCTTAATACTATATTTCGTGTTGTATTATCGTATTTTTTATCATCGGAGAAATGGAAATCAATTCTTCCTAAATTAATTCCAAAACACCCAACTTGATTTACGAGTACTTGTTTACCGTCAAGATTGGTTTCTAAGACAGGTTTGTCTAAGAAAGTATGACTATGTCCTCCAATAATTAAATCAATGTCTTTCGTTTGTTGAGCAAGAAGTATGTCACACACTTTTTTAGGTTCGTTTCTATATTTGAAACCAAGATGAGATAAGCAAATTATTAAATCACATTTTTTTTCTTCTTTTAAAATATGTGTCATTTCTTTTGCTGTTTCAATTGGATCATTGTAAACTGTTTCCTTGTATAGTTTTTTGTCAACTAAACCTTCAAGTTCTACTCCTAATCCGAAAACACCTATTTTAATTCCGTCTTTAATAAATACTTTGTAAGGCTTAACAATGCCATCTAAGATGGTATTTTTGAAATCGTAATTTGCTGAGACGAAATCAAAATTAGCATGTGGTAATTGTGTGAAGAAACCGTTTATTCCATTGTCGAAATCATGATTACCTAATGTAGCTAAATCATATTTCATCATACTCATTAATTTAAACTCTAATTCACCACCATAATAATTAAAGTAAGGAGTACCTTGAAAAATATCTCCTGCATCCAAAAGAAGTACATTTTTTTCTTCTTTTCTAATTTGTTCAATCACGCTAGCTCTTCTTGCTGCTCCACCCATGTTAGGGTTTCTAGGATGATCGGCAGGAAAAGGATCAATGTGACTATGTACATCATTAGTGTGTAATATTGTTATTTTTCTTTCTTCAAGAGTTGAAAAACTACTCAATGATAGTCCTCCGATAGATAATAAAGCCGAACTGGCTACTGTTTTTTGTAGAAAATCTCTTCTTTGCATAATCTTGACTTTATTTTGTGATAACTCTTTCTGTAGTGATGTTGGGTAACGTATCTACTTTTTTGAAATAATCAATAAGCAAATTCCTTAATTTATAATCAATGTCAACTTTGATAGTACTGTCTCTGAAAAAATTCATGCTATCGCCACCATTTGCTAAATAATCTGAAGTGGCAACATAGTACAGTTTATTTTCGTCTAATGGTGTATTGTTAATTTCGATCTTTAGAATGTCATTTTCTTCTTGATCTGTATAAATGGTTATTCCTGCTAATGGATGTGGCTTTTTCTCTTTTATGATAAATTCGGCAAGAGTTTTTACTTCTTTTCCTGTTAACCCAACAATAATAACGCTGTTTTCAAAAGGCATAACCTCAAAAGCCGTTCTAGAAGTTACATTTCCTTGTGGTATTATCGCTCTAATTCCGCCATAATTCAATAAGCAAAAATCAATTGTTTTGTTTTCTCTAGTCTTAAAAATTGGCTGACTTAGTACTAGTGTGGTTTCTGCTAAAAGATTACCAATGTTGGTTTGCCATTTCCCAATGGTGTTGCTTTTTTCTAAAGTAATTGGGTTGTAGGCTAATACGCTATCTAGGTCATTCGTTATGTGGTTTCTGAAAGGAGCAACGAAATTTTCAATTTTTGAATCCTGTGTGTACTTTTCATTAATAGCAATTCTTTTTCCTTCAATCTCATAGATATTAGATTTGGGCGATTTACAAGAAGTGAGAAGTGAGAATGTTAATAATATAACAAAATAGCTATATTTTACTCTTTTCTTTTTTACATTTACCATCCTTTAAATAGGTTTAAATATTTATTTTTGTCGAACACGTAAAATTACTATGTTTTCTAGAATAATTAAGGAGTTTTTTCTAAAAAAAACAATTAAGAAATGGTTATGGGAGTATAACCTCGAAGGATCGGAAGGTAAAATTAATACAGTTGGTGTTGTAGTTGATGCTACTTATTTTTTTGATAAAGAACAGCTTGTGTCTGAAATTAAATCCATGAGCAAAGATTTTAAGGAAATTAAAATACTAGTTTATCAAGATAAAATGAAGGGTAAAAATATTGAACACGAATTGGTTTTTAGTATCAAAGACATTGGTTTTGGTGGTAAAATCAATAAAAAAGTTGTTCAAGACTTTGTTGATTATCCATTTGACCTACTGATTAATTACTTCGATGAGGAGAAAATACCTTTATTATTGGTCTCTAAAATGTCGAAAGCTAAGTTTAAAGTTGGCTTTTCAAATGTAGATGCTAGAATACATCATTTTATGTTGTCGATGGAATTGAATAAATACAAAGAATTTGTTTCTGAGTCGTTTAAATATTTAAAAATACTTAATAAAATATAACATGCAAAAGTTTGAAGGTACTGGTGTTGCACTGGTTACTCCATTTAAAAAAGATTTTTCAGTAGATGTAGAAGCGTTGCAAAGAATTGTTGAATTTGTAACTAAAGGGAATGTTGAATATTTAGTTGTTTTAGGAACAACTGCAGAATCGGCAACATTATCTCAAGATGAAAAGGAATTAGTAATAAAAACTATTGTAGAAGCTAATGCAGAAAAGTTGCCATTAGTTTTAGGAGTTGGAGGAAATAACACATTAAAAGTCGTTGAAGAATTAAAAACAAGAGATTTGTCTAAGTTTGATGCTATCTTATCTGTTTCTCCTTATTATAATAAACCAACACAAGAAGGAATATATCAACATTTTAAAGCGGTTGCAGAAGCGTCTCCAATTCCTGTAATTTTATATAATGTTCCAGGAAGAACAGCAAGTAATGTTTTGCCAGCAACGATTATTCGTTTAGCTAATGATTTTAAAAACGTTATAGCGGTTAAAGAAGCAGCGGGAGATATTGTTCAAGCAATGAAATTAATACAAAATAAACCAGAAGGGTTTTTAGTTATCTCTGGAGATGATATGGTCACTTTGCCAATGGTTTTGTCTGGAGGTTCTGGTGTAATCTCTGTAATTGGTCAAGGATTTCCAAAAGAATTCTCCGAAATGGTGCGTTTAGGATTGCAAAGAAAAGTTGATGAAGCTTATGAGTTGCATTATCTCTTAGCAGATTCTATCGATATGATTTTTGAACAAGGTAATCCAGCAGGAATTAAAGAAGTCTTTAAGTCATTAGGCTTGTCTGAGAATACAGTGCGTTTGCCATTAGTAAATGTAGATGATAATTTAGCGAATAGATTGAATAATTTTACAAAAAAAATAAGCTAAAAAAAGATTTCCATAGTATTTAAATTATATCTAAATTTGCAGTTGCTTTTTTAGGTATAAATAATATGTATAAAAAAAGTAAAAAAATAAAATCAATGAATAAATTTATCTGTTTTCTACTTATTATCGTTTCGCTTTCTTCTTGTAGTGAGTATCAAAAAGCACTAAAAAGTGAAGATCTAGCTTTCAAGAATACAACTGCGAATGATCTATATGAGAAAGGAAAATATACGAAAGCATTACGAATCTATGAACAAATTGCACCCGCTTATAGAGGGAAGCCTCAAGGAGAGCGTTTGTTTTATATGTTTTCTAAATCGTATTACAACACAGGGCAGTATTATTTAGCAGGATATCAATTTGAAAGCTTTGCTTCAAGTTATCCTAAAAGTGAGAAAAGAGAAGAAGCTGCTTTTTTAGGTGCAGAATGTTTCTATAGATTATCACCAAGATATAGTTTAGATCAAGGAGATACAGATCGTTCATTAGCAAAGATGCAAAAATTCATTGATACTTATCCAGATTCAGAATATATGCCTAAGGCAAATGAATATGTGAAAGAGTTGAGAGAGAAATTGGAGAAAAAAGCATTTGAAATTGCCAAACAATACTATACAATCTCAGATCATAGACTTGAATATAACGCTGCTTTAAAAGCATTAGATAATTTTATTTTAGATTATCCTGGAACACCTTTTAAAGAAGAAGCATTGTATCTGAGATTCAGTACTGCCTATAAATTGGCAATGAATAGTGTTGAATATAAAAAAGAAGAAAGATTAATTTCGGCAAAAACAAACTATTCTAGTTTTATTAAATTTAAACCAGAATCGGAGTTTAAGCCAAAGGCTGATGAAATGTTAGCAACAATAGATAAAGAATTACAACAATTTTCTAAATAATTAAATCATGGATTTAAAAAAGACAACTGCTCCAGTAAATACTGTTACTTATAACAAGAACATGATTGAAGAGCCGACTGGTAATGTGTATGAAGCTATAACTATTATGGCTAAAAGAGCGGGTCAAATTAATACTGAAATTAAAAAAGAACTAATTGAAAAATTAGAAGAATTTGCAACTTATAATGACAGTTTAGAAGAAATCTTTGAAAACAAAGAGCAAATTGAAGTTTCAAAATTTTACGAAAAATTGCCTAAGCCACATGCTTTAGCAGTTCAAGAATGGTTAGAAGGTAAGATTTACCATAGAGAAGCAAAATAATTAATGAGTATGACTGTATTAAGTGGTAAAAAAATCTTGCTAGGAGTTTCTGGAGGAATAGCCGCTTACAAAACAGCACATCTTGTTAGACTTTTTATAAAAGCAGGTGCTCATGTACAAGTTGTAATGACACCTGCTTCTAAAGATTTCGTTACACCTTTAACGTTATCAACACTTTCTAAAAATCCTGTGCATTCTAGTTTCTACAACGAAGAAGACGAAAATGCAAATTGGAACAATCATGTTGAATTAGCACTTTGGGCCGATTATATGATTATTGCTCCTGCAACCGCAAATACTATGTCTAAAATGGCAAACGGTAATTGTGATAATTTGCTTGTAGCAACCTATCTGTCTTCTAAATGTCCTGTGTATTTTGCTCCTGCAATGGACTTAGACATGTACAAACATCCTTCAACTTTAGAAAGTTTTAATAAATTACACAAATTTGGTAATAGTATTATTCCAGCTGAAAAAGGAGAACTAGCAAGTGGACTTTCTGGAGAAGGAAGAATGGCTGAGCCTGAAAATATTGTCGCTTTTATAGTGAAAGATATTGAAGATAAGCTACCTTTAAAAGGAAAGAAGATATTAATTACTGCCGGACCAACTTATGAAGCAATAGACCCTGTTCGTTTTATTGGAAATCATTCTTCTGGTAAAATGGGATTTGATATAGCTAAGATGGCAGCTCAAAATGGAGCGGAAGTGATTTTAGTTTCTGGTCCAACACACCTGCAAGTAGATAATCCTCTTATAGATTTAAAAAGAATTAATTCTGCGCAACAAATGTATGATGCTTGTCATGATGTTTTTGATTCGGTTGATGTAACTATTGCAGCAGCAGCAGTTGCAGATTATCGACCAAAAAATGTTGCAAGTCAGAAAATAAAAAAGAGTGATTCTACGTTTATAATAGAGTTAGAAAAGACAAAAGACATTTTAGCCTCTTTAGGAGAGAAGAAGAAAAATCAGTTTTTAATTGGGTTTGCACTGGAAACAGAAAATGAAATTGAGCATGCAAAGGCGAAAATTCAGAAAAAAAACTTAGATTTGATAGTTCTTAATTCTTTAAACGATAAAGGAGCAGGTTTTGGTCACGATACAAATAAGGTTACTTTTATAAATAAAGATTTTGTTATTGAACCTATGGATTTAAAAACAAAACAAGAAGTAGCTCAGGATATTATAAATAAAATCATTCAATATTATGATGCGTAATTGGTTAACTATACTTATTGTTGTACTTTCATTAAACACTAATAGAGCTCAAGAATTAAATGCTACAGTATCTGTAAATGCTGAGCGAATGACTGACGTTAACCCTCAAATATTTAAAAATTTAGAAAAACAAGTTTCAGAGTTTTTAAACAATACTAAGTGGACTACCTTGTCTTATAAACAGAATGAGAAAATCGATTGTAATTTTTTCATTAATGTTTCAGAATTTAATTCTAATAATATTTCGGCAACTTTACAAGTTCAATCATCAAGAGCAATTTTTAACTCAAGTTATAGTTCTCCAATATTGAATTTGAATGATAAAGATTTTAGTTTTAGATTCATTGAATTTGAACAATTACTTTTTGATCAAAATAACTTTAATTCTAACCTTACCTCTGTGTTGGCATATTATGTTAATATCATTATTGGTTTAGATATGGATTCTTACAGCGAATTGGGCGGAACAAAATATTTAGATATTGCGTCTAATATTATGAGTGTTTCCCAATCTAGTGGTTATAAAGGATGGTCGCAATCGGAAGGAAATAATAATAATCGTTATTTTTTAATTTCAGATATGTTATCTAATACCTTTGTTTCCTTTAGAAAATCGCTATTAGAATATCATTTTCAAGGTTTAGATTTAATGGCAGAAGATTTGAAAAAAGGAAAAGAAGGAATTGCGAGTTCAATAGAAACAATTGCTCAAATTCAACGTTCTCGACCTAATGCATTATTAACACGTACTTTTTTTGATGCCAAAACAGACGAAATTGTTCAAGTTTTTACTGGCGGTCCAATGACTAATAATGCGCAACTTTTAGAAACTCTTAATAGAATATCTCCTTTGAATTCTATTAAATGGAATAAAATTAGATAATTTCTTTAAATTACATATACTACTATGCTATTATCACTTTCGATAAAAAATTATGCATTAATAGAGTCTTTAGAAATTGATTTTTCTAATCAGTTTTCTATAATTACAGGAGAAACAGGAGCAGGGAAATCTATTCTTTTGGGAGCTTTAGGGCTTGTTTTAGGAAATAGAGCCGATCTATCTGCTTTAAAAGATAAAGAGCAAAAATGTGTCATTGAAGCACATTTTTTGCTTTCTAATTATAATCTAGAAGCTTTTTTTAAAGAGAAAGAGTTAGATTATGAACAGCAAACTATAATTCGTAGAGAAATTTTACCTTCTGGAAAATCGAGAGCTTTTATAAATGATAGTCCTGTTAATCTTGCAGAGCTTCAGGCTTTATCGGTTTATTTAATCGATATTCATTCGCAAAATGAAACTCGCGAATTATTGAATGAAGAGTATCAATTTCAAATTGTAGATGCTGTTGCAAAAAATGAAAGACGATTAGAAAGCTATAGAAAAGGATTGAGTTTGCTTAACAAAGCGACTAAAGAATTGAATAAGCTTATTGCTGAAAAGGAATCGCTATCAAAAGAAAAAGAATACAATACATTTCTTTTAGAGGAATTACTTGCTGCAAAGTTGAAGGCTGGTGAACAAGCTGAATTAGAAGAGGAGTTAGAACAGCTAAGTAATGTTGAGTTTATTAAGGAGAATGTTGATAAAGCGCTTTCGTTAGCTAATGAAGAGCAATTAGGGACTATTATAACTCTAAATGAGATTAAACAATCTTTTCAAAAAATTGCCGGATTTTCTAAAGAATATAATGATTTCCACGAACGTATTGCAAGTGTTTCGATTGAATTGCAAGATATCATGGATGCTTGTTTTTCAAATTCTGAAAAAATAATTAACGATCCTGAGCGTTTAGGTTTTGTAAATGTAAAACTGCAATCTATTTATATGTTGCAAAAGAAACATCAAGTAACAACTGTAGAAGAATTATTAGCAATTCAAAATGATTTGGATTCTAAAGTGCTTCGTAGTGATGATTTAGATGCTGAAATTGCAAAGAAAGAAAAAGAAAAAGCAGATATTGTTGAAAAAGTAGATCAAGTAGCTGTGTTAATTACTAATGCACGCCTTGAAGCTTCTCCTATTTTATCTCAAAAAATAGAAAAAATACTCGCACTCTTGGGTATGGCAGATGCAAAAGTGCTTTTTGAAATTAAAGAGACCGATACTTATACTAAATTAGGTAAAGACGCTATTAATTTATTATTTACGGGTAATAAAGGAATGGAAGTTGGAGCAATTAAAAAAATGGCTTCTGGAGGAGAAATGTCACGAATTATGCTTGCTGTTAAAGCAGTTTTAGCTAAATATTCTAAATTACCATCTATCATTTTTGATGAGATTGATACCGGAGTTTCTGGAGAAATTGCGAATAAAATGGCAATAATAATGAAAGAAATGAGTCAAAACATGCAAGTATTTGCCATTACACATTTACCACAAATTGCAGCAAAAGGGAATCAACATTATAAAGTTTTTAAATATAATGTAAAAGACGATACGCTTTCTGAGTTAAAGTTACTGTCTCACGATGAACGAGTTGTTGAAATTGCAGAAATGTTATCGGGTAAAAATATTTCCGATTCGGCTATAAACCATGCAAAAGAACTATTGAATTAATTTATAAACTTTATATTTGTGTCACAATTTATAGCGTAAATAAAAGAACACAATTTCACCTTTTAGTAGGTACAAATAACTACAAATATGATAATAGAACCAAGAATGAGAGGTTTCATTTGTTTAACATCTCACCCAAAAGGATGTGAACAAAATGTAAAAAATCAAATAGCATATATTAAATCAAAAGGAACAATCAACGGACCAAAACGTGTATTAGTGATTGGTGCTTCAACGGGTTTTGGTTTAGCTTCAAGAATAACAAGTGCTTTCGGGTCTAACGCTTCAACTATTGGAGTTTTCTTTGAAAAACCACCAAGCGAAGGGAAAACGGCTTCTCCAGGATGGTATAATTCTGCTGCTTTTGAAAATGAAGCAAAGCAAGCTGGTTTATATGCTAAAAGTATCAATGGTGATGCTTTTTCTAATGAAGTTAAAGAACAAACTTTAGCAATGATAAAGGAAGATCTAGGTCAGATTGATTTAGTGATTTATAGCTTAGCTTCTCCTGTGCGTATGCATCCAACAACGGGTGTTTTACATCGTTCAACGTTAAAACCTATTGGTGGAACATTTACAAATAAAACGGTAGACTTTCATACAGGTAAGGTTTCTGATGTTTCTATTGAACCAGCTAATGAAGAAGATATTGCGAATACCGTTACCGTTATGGGAGGTGAAGATTGGGCAATGTGGATGAAGGCTTTGAAAGATGGTGGATTGTTAGCAGATGGAGCTCAAACGGTTGCTTATTCTTATATAGGACCATCTTTAACAGAGGCAGTATATAGAAAAGGAACAATTGGTAGTGCAAAAGACCATTTAGAAGCAACTGCTTTCGAAATTACGGATGCTTTAAAATCGATAAATGGAAAAGCATATGTTTCAGTAAATAAAGCATTGGTTACACAAGCAAGTTCAGCTATTCCAGTGATTCCGTTGTATATTTCTTTGTTGTACAAAATTATGAAGGAAGAAGGTATTCACGAAGGTTGTATAGAGCAAATTCAACGATTGTATGCAGATCGATTGTTTTCTGGTGAAGCATTGCCTTTAGATGATAAAGGAAGGATTCGTATTGATGATTGGGAAATGAGAGAAGATGTTCAGGCTAAAATTGCTACATTGTGGGAAGAAGCTTCTACGGAAACGTTGGTTGCTTTGGGAGATTTAGCAGGATACAAACAAGATTTCTTGAATTTGTTTGGCTTTGGCTTTGAAGGTGTAGATTATTTAGCTGATGCTAATGAGATGGTACAAGTACCTAGTATTCAAAGCTAGTTATTAGTTGCTTGTAAATTTTTAAAATATAGATGAAATATAAATTGTATGTATAATTTATTAAAAGGTAAAAGAGGAATTATTTTTGGAGCATTAGATGAAAACTCTATTGCTTGGAAAACAGCAGAACGTGTGCATGAAGAAGGTGGGACTTTTGTTTTGACTAACGCACCAATTGCGATGCGTATGGGAACGATAAAAGATTTGGCTGAAAAAACAGGTTCGCAAATTATACCTGCAGATGCTACTTCTGTTGAAGATCTTGAGAATTTAGTAGAGAAAGCAGTTGAAATTTTAGGTGGTAAGATTGATTTTGTATTGCATTCTATCGGAATGTCTGTGAATGTGAGAAAAGGAAATCATTATACTAACCAAAATTATGATTTTACGCAAAAAGGTTGGGATGTTTCTGCGGTTTCATTCCATAAAGTAATGCAAGTTTTGTATAAAAAAGAAGCTATGGCAGAGTGGGGAAGTATTGTAGCGTTAACCTATATGGCTGCGCAACGTGTTTTTCCAGATTATAATGACATGGCCGATAATAAGGCGTATTTAGAGTCGATTGCTCGAAGTTTTGGGTATTTCTTTGGAAAGGATAAGAAAGTGCGTGTGAACACGATTTCTCAATCTCCAACGCCTACAACAGCAGGACAAGGAGTGAAAGGTTTTGATAGTTTTATTGCTTATGCAGATAAAATGTCGCCTTTAGGTAATGCTACTGCATTAGATTGTGCTAATTATACAGTTTCTATGTTTTCTGATTTAACAAGATGCGTTACGTTGCAGAATTTGTACCATGATGGAGGTTTCTCTAATATTGGTGTGAGTCAGGCAGTAATGGATATGTTCGAAAACGAATAGTAAAGACTATTTTTATATAAATGAGCTCGATATAATATCGGGCTCATTTTTTTTTGTTAGTGTTTGATACTATTGGTACTAATTTTTCAACAAGATAATAAAATAATAAAAGCCAAAGCGAAGTGACTTTTATTGCTATTTTACCTTATTTCCCTTTTTATCGATTAGAAACCATTCTTTACTTTCAACATGTTGATGGTCTTCTGAATCTGAAGATAATGTTGCATTATAGGTTACTTTTGCTTTGCCATTTTCGAACCATTGTGCAAAATTATATTTACAAGGAATAACTACTTGTCCAAATTTATTAGCAAATCCCATTTTACCATTTCTAAGAACCCTCGTTAATTCTTCATTAAAATACTCTGGTCCATTGTCAAACATTACTATATCAAACAAAATGTTCTGATTTTTATCAATAGCAATTAGTCGTCCATAGGTACTATCATTTGGATATTCAATAACATTAGCATAGAATTCTAATGTGTCCGTTCCAAAGTAAGCATATTTTCCAAAAGGGATTATTGTATCTGCTTTATCATTAATAAATGCTACTCTAGCACCATATTGAAGGTATTCTTCGTCTGTAATGGCTGTCAATTTTTCTGTTGCTATTGTATCTGATAATGATTTATCAAAATAGCGATGATTGGTTGTTTTATTCTTGCTGTTTTGTTTACAAGATTGAATTAATAAAATATTTATAATTAATACAATTAATAGTTTTGCTTTCATCTTTCTTATCTTTTTATTGAGGATGTTTAGAGCACTTGTGTTTCACAAATCTAAACTTTCCTTTCGATTTTTCCAATGTTACTAAATGGGTAGTAGTTTTTGTTTGTTGACTATATTGTATCCTTAACGGGATTATGGATGCTATATTTTATATTGGTTAAGGAGGTTTTTGTTGTGTGTGAAAATGTTAAGCTAATTCTATAAGGACTTCATCGATTTAGTGCTCTTCTTCTTTATTAGCATTAACCCAATTGATATGACTATTAATGGAATTATATAACCGCTTTTAATAGAATGAATATAATTGTGTGCTCCTTTATGATTGGATATTTTTAATAGTATGACAGAGATTGGTATAGCAATAAGGATGCTCAAAATGGCATAAAATAATTGTTTAATAGGTCTTTTTATTTTAAAAATGTTTAAAATAGTGTAAGTACCTATGGGGAGTAGTGGAGTTAAGATAAAAATAGAATATCTAAAAACGAAAAAGATCCATCTTGGTGTTTGCATTTCCAATATAAGTGCAGAAGAACCTGAGTTAAAAAGATAGTATAGTGAAATTTTAAGCCAGAAATAGATAAATATTCCAAATAGAATAGCTGTTATATTGAGTTGTATTCTTTTATACATTTTTAGTTCAATGCATAAATTTGCCCAAAGTAAAAATAACCCGAAGCCAATTGGTATTGCAATATGAAAATAGCTAAGCCAAATAAGGCCTTTCCAACCATGATGCTCTATTTCTATTCGCCAAATTATTCCGCATAGTAGCGCTAATAGGATAAGTGAGAGGTAGCTGTGTTTTTTAATTATGTTCAATATTTAGTAATTGATTTATTATTTCATCCCTAAAGGGATTTTTGCTGTCATATTGTTTTGAAAAAAATGCTTAATTAGGGTTTAATAATACTTCCCGGCTTCGCATGTATTACGATTCCAATGTCTTAGTAAGAAATTTTTAAAAATGGTGTTGTCTTTTAAATTATCACTTTCTGTATATTCTCCTCCGTAGGGATTTTTACTATCACACATGAGTTTGGTTTCTCCTCTTAATGCATATTTTGTGCTTGCCTCATACATAATTATTTTCATTGTACCAGGATCCATTCCACCTCTACAAATTAACACATAGGGAATTGTTATTTCAGCAATTCCATCTTTATTCAAATCGGTTATTGTGGTTGCTTTGGGTATGAAACCAGTAAACCAATCGACTCCAAAACATTCGGTGAAATCATAAATTTTCCATTTTCTTTGGTATTCGTTTTCATTCTCTCCTTTTTGAAATAGATAGGCATACAATTCTGACTTATCTTGAATCATATAATTGGTTGAATTTTCTTCATAGTCTTTCCAATTAAAATGTCCTGTTACGGTTTGAATAAGTATGTTTTCTCCTTGTTTGTCTTTCCATTTTAAGGCTTCTACAACTGTTCCTCTAAAATCGATTACTTTGGGTATATCATCATAACTTAATGTGTCAACTACTATGGAATGATTGGAGTTTTCTTTATCCCAAATGCCTAACCAAATATCGGGCTCTAATGTGCGAAACTTTTCTTTGTGTATTTCAGTTTGTCCGAAGGTTACTATTGAATAAAGGAAGATGATGTATAGAAAGTTATTTTTGTTCATTTATAGTTTCATTATGTTAAATAATAGATTCTAATGTGTAATTTGGGTATAACCGCAATGTTCTTCACTTTTGTTAAAGTGCTTCTATAGTACTTCAATTTTTAAAATCTCTGTTCCTGTTGTAAGTTCTTCTTCTAATGCACAAGTAGCTATTATTTTACCGTAAAAATAACTCTCCATTTCAATGGTAATTTCTTCATTTTCAATTTCGCATAAAATAGCACCAGCTTTAACAACGTCACCTGGTTTGTAATAAAATTGTGTTACGATAAATGGTTCTTGATTTCCTAGATTTGGTATGGTGAAGGTATGAATTTCGCCTTTTTTAAACGCAACTGTATTGGTTTGATTTGAGTTTGATGGTTCTTTCTGTACCGCTCTTTCTGTTCTAGAATTCGGATTTCTTTCTTTTTCTGGAAAGAATAGTCGGTTTATTATTTTCTTTATCATTTATAGCTATTTGTCTACTTAACGTGATTTGTGTTTTTTTATTCCATCATGGCTACTACTCGCGCTGGTGCAGCAGATGCTCCTACAATTTTTAATGGGAAAACTGCGATTTTGAACCCTGTATAGGGTAACGCATCTAAGTTTACTAATTGTTCCATGTGGCAATATTCTTTTTTGCTTCCAACAAGATGTGCTTCCCAGAATAATTCACTATTGTTTGTTTCTTTAGCTTTTTTCATCAGATGCTGAAGTGGTAAATCCCAACCCCAAGAATCGATACCCATTACTTTTATGCCTTTATCAATGAGCCATTCGGTAGCTGTAGCACTCATTCCGGTACCAATTTCATGAAAGTTTTTAGTACCATTAAACTGATCTCTTCCTGTTTTGATAAGAACAATCATGTTTGGAGTAATAGTAAGTTGGTTTTCAGATAGGAATGCTTCTATATCGGCAATAGTGATAGGGTCGAAATCGGCTTTGTGCTTCATATCGATTACAATACCTTCTCCATAGCACCAATCGAGTGGGATTTCATCTATAGTTTTCGATTTTTCTCCGTTGGTAGTAGGTGAGTAGTGCCAAGGTGCATCGATATGTGTGGTGGAATGTACTCCCATTTTTTGTATAGTGTCGTCAGCCCAACCTTCAAACCCTTTAGGAAATAGTTTGAAAGGAAGTCCTAAAACACGAATGAGCCATTTTGCTTTTCGATGAGGTTTGTGTTTTATTTTTACTTTCATGAACCAAGGATCGTTCTTGTTGTATTGGATGGGTTTTGAGAGGTCGATTATTTTCATTTTATTGTTTTGCTATTTGTTTGTATTATATAAAGTTGTTTGTATTCATTGAAAAGCTTTTGCAATTTAGAAAAGTATTTATAATAATACCAGTTGTAATTTGAATTTACTGTAATAAAATACGAACATCGGGAAAACTTTTCTAGGAAAGTAATTTTCGTAGTACTCTTACCCAAATATTCCATCTAGCGGGCTGTTTAACAGTATCGAATTGATTTTCTATTTTATCGAAAGCATCCTCTATGAGTGCATTATGAAGGTGTAGAATTGTAAAATACCAAAGCAATACTCCTTTACCTTTTACATTCATATTGATGGTGTGTTTAATTATTGTTTGTGATGTATTTGTTGCAGTAATTTCGAATTTATGAATGCCTTTGAAATCTTTAGGGTTAGAAAAACGAAATTGGATAATTTGATTCGGTTCGTAAACTTCAATCGTATACCGAATAGGTCCATGTCCTCCTTTTGAACCAACTTTAAGTCCTTCTTTAAATCGAATACTAGGCCATTTTTCTTTCGGCCAAATTGTATCATTTTCAGTTGCTAATGTTTTTAAGCATTCGCTAATGGTATTGATGGGCGCATTAATGATTCGTTGATGGATGTTTTCTACTTTCATACTACTAATCAATTACTTTTATACGCGTTCTTAATCATCGATTTGACTACTAAACCATGAAAGGGCTTTATAATAGTCATGTATATTTTGCCAAACGTATTGTTGTATTGCACAAGTGTGGTTACTTTTATATTGAAGTCTTTTTCTTGAGAATTGAAAATACTGACTCTAAATTTTAAATGGCTATCGTCTGCTCCTAGTAGTACTTCATTTTCTATGATGTTGAAAATTTGAAAGAAACCAATATAGCTACCTACTTTAAAGTGGGTGTTTACATTTTTGGGCATTTCAGTTTTTAAACCAAACAGTTTCACAATGGAATTTCTAATTTTGAAAAGTAGCGTCACCCATTTCGGTTCTTTACCAAAGATGAGGTTTGTTATACTTTCTAAAGTATCTTGATGATTGGTTGTTGAAAAGGTATCCGTAAAGTCTACTTTAGGAAGTGCTTCTTTTATAAGAGCTGTTTCTGGAGCAATTTCTGTTTTAACCTTCATTTTTTTTAGGTTAAAAATACGAATTAATTTGCGTTTAACTTCTTGTAATAGCGAATAAAAGAAATGCTATTAGGTTAAATTATGAGGTGCTGTGTTTTGTACCTTGATGGTTAATGTATGGTTATCCAATCGCATTTTATTTCTAAACGAATCGGTTTTGTAGGTTCTTCAATAGCAGTATAATTTCCAATTTGGTGGTTTGGATCTGTAGCAAAAATAAAATCCCAATTATTGTTTTCATCGGTCATATATTCCCAATCCATCATTGGATTATAGTTGACTTTTAGTTTTGGAATTTTTTGAAGTATTTCAGAAACTGAGGCATTTGGGTGTAAGCCATTTTTTGTTGTTATTTCTTTTGTAAGGGCTATTATTGCAATAATTGTATCGGTTTCAAATTCTGGGATTAATGATAGAATTGGTTCTTCTTCAAAATAATAGATGTATGCTTTTCCTCCGCCATCGAACCCAAAATTGAAAGGATCTGTTTCTTTTTTTGTTAAATCTGAAAGTAATTTGTCAGCCTCATGGCAAGTCATGCCAATTTTTAATGTTCCCATTTTTCCTTTAGAAATAGTAAACTTTGAATAATCAAACGATTGGCTACTTTCTCTTTTTGGAAGACCTTTTTCTTTTAGTTTTTTTGTTGTTTCAATAGGTCTTATTTCTGTTTTTTTACATGAAAATAGCAAGATTACGAAAGCAAATAAAAAGAGGTTCTTTTTCATTATAACACAGTATTACTTTTTCACTTCTTTGATTGTTTTACCTTCTTCCTCATTAAAATCGGAATGTTTGGCATTGCCAATAATTTGTGCGGTATAGATACTAGTGTGTCCCGAAAGTAAATAGGCAACAACACAAGCAATAGCGACATAAATACCACATTCTGAACCAAAAAGTTCGAGTGCCATGAAGATACAAGCTAATGGTGTATTGGTAGCCCCTGCAAAAACGGCTACAAATCCCATTCCTGCTAATAGGGCAGTGGGTAACGGTATAAATAACGATAGCGCACTACCTAATGTGGCTCCTATGAAGAATAAGGGAGTCACTTCGCCTCCTTTAAAACCAGCGGAAAGTGTGAGTAGTGTGAATGCCATTTTTAAGGCAAAATCATACACGGGTAATGTGTGATCAAAGGCTTCTACAATTACGGGTACACCCAAACCAATATATCTTGATGTTCCCATAAGTAATACTGCTAATGCAACAATGCAACCACCTATGAAAGGTCGCAAAGGAGCATAACTAATTTTGGCTTTGAAAAAACGAGTGGTGGCATGCATTATTTTGCTAAAAGAAGCCGCACAAAGTCCGAAGGCTATTCCAGCTAGAATACTATATAGCAGTGTTGAGGTAGAAAGTGTAGGAATACTATCAATATGATAAAGTGTGTGTTCAGCTTGCCAAAAATCGGTAACTAAATCGGCTATGATGGCTGATGTAAAAGCAGGAAAAATAGCATTGTAACGGAGTTTTCCGATAAGGAATACTTCCAATCCGAAAATAGCACCCGCTAATGGTGTTCCAAAGACAGAACCAAAACCAGCCGCAATAGCTGCAATGAGGACTATTTTTCGTTCTTCGCTATTTAGTTTAAAGGGTTTGGTAAATTGATCGGCTATAGCACTTGCCATTTGTAATGCTGTTCCTTCTCGACCTGCGGATCCTCCAAATAAGTGCGTGGCAATGGTTCCAATATAGACTAAGGGAGCCATTTTGAACGGGATTTTTATTTTTTTAGGATCATGAATCGTGTCAATAAGTAAATTATTACCTGCTTCAACATCTTTTCCTAAATAATGGTATAAATAACCAATGAATAGTCCACAAATGGGAAGTAGTGCAATAATCCAAAGATGGTTTTCTCTATAGTTGGTCACCCAATTTAAGGAGATTAGAAATCCGGCAGATGCAGAACCAATACAAATACTGATGATGCTACTAATGAGCAACCATTTTGCAATATAAGGTAGTGATGGAAATCGTTTAAAAAATAATTGGAGCTGCTTTTGTACTTTTTGGCTAGCGGTTTCTGGTGCATTATTATGAGACATAGTTCTCCTGATTAAAATTGTGAAAAATAAATATTTAATCAGGTGTCATCAGCTTTTTCAGGGCGGTTGGTTTAGGAAGCACACCATTTCCTATTTGTGGAAACAAAATTACAGTTTTATTTTTCTTTCGCAACTATTTTTTTTTAGGACTTTATTTTACAGAAACATAATAGTAAAAAGGGAGGCTATTTCATAATATCTTTCTATTTTTGCCGTTATCAACTTTTAGTGGAAAGAATAAATACAAGTCTAGTTTTGTTTTTTGGTAACCTTTTATGTGTTATTCTAAAATAGAAAAGACAAACATCATTATGTGGGAATTTTGATGGTTACTATTGTTATTACTAGAAGGAATTAAAAACAAACAAACTATCAAAACGATCATGAAAAAATTGAATCAAGCATTCTTTACATGCTTTGTGCTCTTTTCTGTGCACTTATTTTCCCAAAACCTTTTAACTAACGGAGATTTTGAAAGCGGAGGAGCCGGTAGCGGTTTTACTGTTCCAAATTACAATCTATACACATCTACTACAGGAGATACTTATCCAGGAAGTTATGCGATAAGCAATAATCCATCTCCTTTAAATCAATATTTTATTTCACCCCTAAACGACCATACTGCTGGTGCAGGAAACACCATGATGGTTGTTGATGGTCATACCAATTCGAATGCTTCTTTTTGGAGTGCTGGAGACAATGCCTCGGGACTTTGTGGTTTAACAATTGGAGCTTCTTATACTTTTAGTTATTGGATTAGAACGATTTCTTCTACAACTACAGATGCAACTACACAACCCAATATTGTGGTTAATTTTGGAAACGCTACAGGAACAATTATCTATGGTAATCCTACTGCCGATTTGCCTACTGTTGGTTGGCAACAAGTAATGTACACTTTTGTGCCTTCGGCTGCTTGTGTAACAATTAATTTAGTAGACGTTAATACAAGTCCTGGAGGAAATGATTTTGCGCTAGATGATTTAGAAGTTGTTTTACAATTGTGTGCACCAACCGTTTTATCAATCACAAATCCAGATGCAGTTTGTAGTCCGAATACAGTAGATATTACCGATCCTGCTATAACAGTAGGAAGTATAGGTGGTGGTACATTAACCTATTGGACCGATCCTGCGGGAACAATTCCTTTAGTTACCCCTTCACCGTCTGCTATAGATGTGAGTGGCACCTATTATATTAGAAGTTCCTCTGGTGTAGCACCAAACTGTAATGATATTCAACCAGTGTTGGTAACTGTAAAACCAATAACTACTCCAATTTTTACACCTGTACCCGATATTTGTGAAGGAGAAGTAATTGCTCCTTTGCCTACTATTTCAAATAACGGTGTAGTTGGAACTTGGTCTCCTGCTATAGACAACACAACAACTACGACGTATACTTTTACACCCGACCCGAATCCGAATCCGAATTTAGCTCTAAATGGAGATTTTTCGCAAGGTAATTCTGGATTTTCAAGTAGCTATACTCATACATTAAGTTCAGATGGAACTGTTGTGGGAGTCTATGGAGTAACAACCAACTCTAGTGTTTGGTTCAATTCACTTTCGTCTTGTAATGACAATACGGGTGGTGGTAATTTTTTAGTAGCAGATGCTTCTGTTTCCAATGGAGGAAACGATAGTGTATGGTGTCAAACAATTCCTATTCAAGCAGGAGAAAATTATATTTTCAGCTATTTTGCCCAATCTGTTTCTTCGGGAAGTCCTGCTAATTTAGAAGTAACCATTAATGGAGTTGCCATAGGAAACACTAATTTAGGATATGCTACCTGTAATTGGACAAGAAGCTCTTTTCCTTGGAATTCTGGAACAAGTACTTCGGCTGAGATTTGTATTTATGATAAGAATACAGCTGCTTATGGAAATGATTTTGGGATTGATGATATTAGTTTTGTTCCCACAGGTATTCAATGTGCAGAACCGGTTGATATGACAATTGTTGTTAACCCAAGTACAACACCTACTTTTGATCCTGTTGCGCCAATATGTGCAGGAGATGCCTTGGCTCCTTTGCCAACCACGTCATTGGAAAGCATCACAGGAACATGGTCTCCAGCTTTGGACAATACCACCACAACAATTTATACCTTTACACCCGATGCGGGACAATGTGCTACAATAACAACTTTAACAAGTACTGTAAATCCAGGAAGTGTAATGCCTACTTTCGATCCTGTAGCACCAATATGTACAGGAGAAACCTTGAGCCCATTGCCAATTACATCATTAGAAAGTATTACAGGAACATGGTCACCAGCATTAGACAATACTACAACAACAACTTATACTTTTACACCCGATGCCGGACAATGTACTTCATCAACATTGGCAACAGTAACAATAACAGTAAACCCTTTAGTAACACCAACGTTTACAGAAGTTGCACCCATATGTTCAGGGGAAACCTTGAGTTCTTTACCAACAACATCGTTAGAAAGCATCACAGGAAGTTGGTCTCCTGCTTTGGATAATACCACAACAACAACCTATACTTTTACACCCGATGCCGGACAATGTGCAGATAGTGTAATGATGACAATTGTTGTAAATCCAATCGTAACACCAACATTTACGCAAGTAGCACCAATTTGTTCGGGAGATGCTTTGGCTCCTTTATCGACTACTTCAATTGAAGGAATCACAGGAACATGGTCACCAGCATTAGACAATACAGCAACTACAACTTATACTTTTACACCCGATGCCGGACAATGTGCAGATAGTGTAATGATGACGATTGTTGTAAACCCAATAGTAACACCGACATTTTCAGCAGTTGCTGCAATTTGTTCGGGAGATGCTTTTGCTCCGTTGCCAATCACATCATTAGAAAGCATCACAGGAACATGGTCTCCTGCTTTAGATAATACTACAACAACGACTTATACTTTTACACCCGATGCCGGACAATGTACTTCATCAACATTGACAACAGTAACAATAACAGTAAACCCTTTAGTAACACCAACGTTTACACAAGTAGCACCTATATGTTCAGGGGAAACCTTGAGTCCTTTACCAACAACATCGTTAGAAAGCATCACAGGAACATGGTCTCCTGCTTTGGATAATACCACAACAACGACCTATACTTTTACACCCGATGCCGGACAATGTGCTGAGGTTGTTGTTATGACGATTGTGGTAAACACGCCTATTGTTCCTAGTTTTACAGGGCTGCAACCCATCTGTTCAGGAGAAACGGCTCCTGTTTTAGTAGCTACTTCGATAGAAGGTATTACTGGTTCATGGAATCCTGCTGTTGTCAACAATACCACATCGGCAACCTATACTTTTACACCCGATGCTGGACAATGTGCTGTTGCAACAACTTTAGCAATGACAATTAATCAGCCTACTTTAACGAATGTTACTTGTGTAGTGGGGGAACCTTTTTCGGGCGAAAGAACAATAACGGTTTATGCTACTTCTTCTGGTAATTATGAATATCAGTTAGACGACAATATTCCTCAATTGAGTCCTGTTTTTGAAAATGTAGCTATTGGAACACATACTATTACGGTTACCGATTTGAATGGTTGTTCCGCATCAATTACGACTGAAGTTATTGTTTTAGATTATCCTAAGTTTTTTACCCCTAATGGTGATGGAATTAATGATAATTGGAATATTGTTGCGTTATCCGATCAGCCAGATGCACGTATTTTTATTTTTGATAGGTATGGAAAGTTATTGAAACAACTATCTACCGTTGGAGCAGGTTGGGACGGAACGTTTAATGGCGAACAATTGCCTTCTACCGATTATTGGTTCACAGTAGATTATTTATTTGGAGAAAGTAGAAGGGTGTTTAAAGCACACTTTTCTTTAAAAAGATAGCATATGAAATAATAAAATGTTTTTGTGAGTTAGTTATATTATAAAACATTTTTATGATGTTTTCCGAATTTGTTAAGTTATGGAGAACAGCAATAATCCCAAGTGTAATGCTTGGGATTTTTTTGTGTGTTTATTGATTGTGTTAAAAAGAAATTCATGTATTAATACTAACATCCTACACCTGTCAGGTTTCTAAAACCTGACAGGTGTAGGATGTTAACGTAAAATGATTATCCTCAAAATTGTCTTGCTGAAAGCACCTCATTAGTGGCTTACTTATAAAAGAATAGGTGTTGTAGAACAGCAATTTCATAAAAAACGTATCGAGAACCCTAGCACTCCGTCAATTCCCATCCTTTGGAGGGGTGTCCGCAGGACAGGGTGGTTAAAATTCGGCTTCATTAATTCTTAGTTTTGCACACCGTCAGTTCGAGTTTTTTAACGCAGAGCAACGAAGTTAAAAAGTATCGAGAACTCGAGAACCAAAAAAAACACCACAATAAGGAAAACCGTAAAATAGATTAAAAAAAGCACCCTATTTTTACCAAAACAAAACCAACCCAATACACCATAAAAAAGTGTTTTGGCGAACTACTTTACCTTGACTACGTATTTATACGTATTGCAAGACTAAAAAGAAAAGTTTAGGTTTGTAAGGAATAAATAAAACAAACAGGATTTATCATGCCGATCTACCTAAAAACAGATGGCTTTGTGTGATTTTGTAACATGTATAAATAAGTTAGTGTAATTATTAAAAAACAAAAAAATGACAGAAGAACAAGCCGAAAAAATGATTGAATTATTAGAAGATATGTCTTCTAAATTAGAAGATATTCGTTCAAATACAAATGAGTTAACCAATTTATCTATCGATATGTTTGTATTAGATAAAATTTATGAATTGCTAAAAAAGCGAGATTAAGCTACAAAGGATAATTCTACGCAATCTTTCATTTATATAAAGCTAACAATAAGCATGGTAAACCTCAATGAATATGGAAATTATAAGTAAAAAAACACGTTCTGAATTTAAAGAATATTTTGTAACAATAACTTTACGAGAAATTGAAAATTACTTTGACAATCATGATGTACAATTCACAGAGCATTCTGATGAGTCAAATTATGGGGGACAACGTAGAACACTAGTTGAAAATTATTATATAGGAATCGACTGGAGAAATCCAATTATGTGTCGAAAAATTTTGAATGTTTATCAAGATATACTTAATGATTTGGAAGATAATAAATTCACATGGAATACTGAACAAAATAAAATTTGGTTTGATAAATTAAGTAAATTTTTACTTCGTGATGGTTTTGAATTTTCAAATGGAGAATTATCATCAGTAGGTCAAATAGTCAATTTTGAAGATTTACAAAATGCAACTGATTTATTAGATAAATCGCATTTCCAAGAACATATAGATAGAATAAAAAAATCTATTACAGAAGATGTTGGTTTAGCAATTGGCTCAACCAAAGAATTAGTAGAATCTACATTGAAAACAATTTTAAATAAATCAAAAATCTCATTTGATAAGAAAGATGATATTCCAAAACTTTTGAAAAGTGTGCAAAAAGCTTTAGAACTCGTTCCTGATGATGTAGATGATGCAAAAAAAGGTTCAGACATAATAAAAATTCTTTTAAGTAATTTAAGTCAAGTAGTTATTAAACTAACAGAATTGAGAAATTTATACGGGACTGGTCACGGTAAAGAAAATGCAAGAAAAGGATTAAATGAAAGGCATGCTAAATTAGCTGTTGGTGCAGGTATAACATTGGCTACATTTTTACTTGAAACATTTGAACACCGAAGATTAAAATAGTTAGTCCTCAAAGTCACTTGGCTTTGAGGACTAACTATTTTAGACTTTGCTAAGCGTTGAATTATCATTTATAGATTTTTAAGTCAATGATTTTTTATAATATTATTTGAAGTCAGATGGCTTTTTCGGAACGAGTCATTTAGACGAGCTACTAGAAATGATTATAAAAATTTCCCGATCGCACAGGTAAAACACAAACTGGATTCTCAACGCAACAGTTAGCTCATAATGGCATTCTGTACCCACAAAGAGCGTCAAAAAAAACCAAATTGTATTTTATTTAAATTTGAAAAATATAATCTGTTCCTCAAAATCCCCGCCTTTAAACCACAAACAAAGTAAATCCAACATAGAAATTACGATTTAGTTTTTTTTCGTGTTGGATACATTACTTGTTGTCCTTTAAATTGACCAATTTCCTCTCTAAGTTTCTGATTAATATTTTGTATTAAATCATTTTGAAGTTTCATAATTCCCAATAAATCATGCATTGCGTTTAGATTTTCTAATTGATTATAGATAATTTCCTCTAAATCTGCTTTCGTATATCTTTTACTCATATCACTATATTTTATAAATAATTATTTAGACTTTCTAAACAAATCTAGTGATAATCTATCTAAATCCAAAACAAAACTTTAGATATTCTATATTTTTCTTTAATTAAGCTATATTTACGAGTATAAATTCGAAAGTATTATGACTTCTTTAGGACTATATCTTACCAAGAAATCTGTAAATAGAGCAATGGTTTCTAGAAGAACAGGAATCAGTCAAGCGCGATTGTCTCAATTAACTTCAAATGAATCAACAAAATTAAGAGCAGATGAATTGTATCTAATTGCTCTAGCCATTGATATTGATCCAGGAGAAATGTTTAAAGAGGTTTTTAGTGAATTGAAATTGGAAAAATAAATCCATTTTGAAATTGCTTCTTAAAAAACACTATTTACTAAGTATATGACGTTACATACAATTACTCATAAAAAATGAAAACATTAAAAAAATAAAAAAACATGAAGCCAATAATAAAAAAAATGATAAAAACTTTTTTATTAACAGGGTTAATATATGCTGTAGCAATTGCTGGATACGATTACTTTAGTGGAAATGAATTTAGATTAGGAAAATTTATTTTTAATGCTTCATTTTTCGGCTTAATCATGGCGTTAATTTCGAGAAAAGACTATAAAAAACAGAACTCTTCTAAAGAAAACCAATAGAAATTAGAAGATTGAAACGAGTGAAGATTCTTTTTAGTTACCGTTTCGCATCATTTTTTCGTTAAGCCGAAAATTGAGCGGTTACAGGCTTCCAACCATCCAAGCTATTTTGGCGCAGAACGCTAACATCAAGTTATGAAAAAAATAATCATATTATTTCTTATTACAATTTTAAATTCATTTTTTGGATTTTGTCAAACTGGAGAAATTCACGGAAAACTAATACTTGAAGATTTAGAAAATTATCAAGTAGTTTTAAAAAACACAATGATAATATTAAAATCTAAAACAAGAAATGATACTATAAAAGTTGACAAAAACTTGGAATTTAAATTTAAAAATTTGTCAACAGATACTTTAAATGTTTTTATTCTTCCTCGAAATTATCCAACTAACACATATTATAGAGTTAATTTGAAAGAAGGCGAAATCCAAAAATTAGAATTAAAATATTCTTCTGTTTGTCCTTACTCAAAAACTCAAAATACAATTTGTCCAATATGCAAAAAAGACGATAAAGTAATTTCTATTACTTATGGATTTGTAGCGTCTGTCAAGTTTCGTGATAAAGACGGAGAAATAACAGATAAAAATGGAAAGCCAATTTTAGAAGAAAGAAAAGTGAAATACGGAGGATGTGTAGTTACTGATTGTCATCCAAACTGGTTTTGCACAAGGGATGAAATGGAATTCTGAAAGACAACAACTTACAAAACAAGTATGTACCCAATCGTTAGTGCGGAAATGTTTTCCGTGACCACAAACAAAAGCATTACAAACAAAAAAGCTATTTCATAATGAAAAAATATCAAATTTCTATTTTAATTAGTGTAGTCAGTATCTGTGGAATAGTAGTTCTAAATTATAGATTAGCAACCCTATTTAACAATTCGAGTGGTAAAAACAAAGCACTTTTTGGACTAACAGAATTAGCTTACTTAGATGTAAAATTATATATCGGCTTAGTTGTAACGATTGCTTTAGGATTTGGAATTTTAGCAATTCGTAAAGCAGAAAATCGGCAGTATTCAATACTATCAATTATTTTGAGTATTATTGGAATACTTTCATTGTTTGTTAGATGGTGGACTATGATGATACTAACTTTATAACCCTAAAATAGATGAAACAAATTGAAAAGGATTTTATTGAGAGTTGGAATTTAATTGAAAACTTTTATCAAGGATATAATGACGATAAACGTCCATTCAACCTTGATGCGCTCAGATTGATTAAAGAAATGAGAAATTTAGGACTTGATAAAGACTTAAGAACTGGTCAATCACTATGGTTTTTATTATTGTCTAGAAATAGAAATCACGGACTAGATAAAGAACCACATTTGCAAATTACTTTCTTAGGTGAAAATAAAATGGTTATCAATTCAAATTTTAACGGTGAAAAAGTAAGTAAAGAAATTGAAGTAAATTATAAAGGATATTTTGAAGATATGATTAATAAATTATTGAAAGAAAAAACAACTTGGAATGACTATGATATCGATACAGACCCGCTATTAGATTTATTCAATAATGAGTAAGAAAGAAGATTTGCTCTGCTAAAAATCACCCTTATTTTTTATAAAAAAATCACATTTATTCGCTCGGTAGAGGTGTTAATAATTAATTAGGAATTTAAATTGTTTTATAATATGATGAAAAATTTTATTTATTTATTTATGTTTTTTATTACATCATGTAAGACATCTTATATTGTTGAATATATAGAGACTGATGTAAATTCGACTTTTGAAAAGAAAATTGAAGGAACACCTAATTTTTTTAATTTATTTATTATTATAGATAAGTCGTTGATAAATAGTAACATTAGTGTAGAAACAGGTAGTCTATCTGGTACAAATGTAATTTATAATGAAACATTTCAATTGAAAAGAAAAAATGAGTTTTATAAAGTGATTAAAGCAAAAAACACTGAAAATATTTTAATAACAATAAATAAAAAATATTTTCCTATTGAAATTAATAAATACCAGAGATATAGATTTCTATTTATAAAGAAAATGAAAAGATGTATATATTTAACTTATTCTAATGAATTACCTGATAATCTAAACCAGCTCTCTGAAGAGTTCTAATTAAATCCCTGCTCCGTAAAGTCTCCCGAATTAGAGGTACAAAAGTAAAACTTCCTCCTAAAAAACCGATCGCTCTAATATCCAAAATCGTTAGAAAGAAATGTTATACGTGTTTGTAAAGCACAAAATAAAACACACCACAAATCATTCACCCTTTACTGCGTATTGCAGAGTTAAAAAGGATAGTTTAGATTTGAAGGAATAAAAAAATAAAAGGATATTTGTATACCTATAAAAAGATACTAGTAATATGGAAAATCACGAAGTACACGATAAAGAAGCCAAAGAAAGAATAGTAAATGACATCAAAGAATATGATTGTCATTTAGCTTTATTGGAAAGTGATGGTTACCTGCCTGCATTTGTTTATACAATTGGACTTTATGAAAAGTTCCAACATCCTGAAATTATAATTTTCGGACTTAAAACTGATGTTATGGCGCACCTTTTAAATGGGTTAAGAGACGAAATAAGAAAAGGAAAAAACTATCAACCTAATCAAACATATTCAGGTTTACTAGAAGGTTATGAAATTCAATTCTTAGAAGTAAAAAGAGAAAATTATCCTGACTATTTAGGTTATGCTGGATGGTATTATAAAAAAACTTTTGATTTCCCAGTTTTACAAATGATTTGGCCAGATAAAGAAAATAAATGGCCTTGGGAAACTGAGTTCAATGAAAATTGGAAGTTCGAGCAACCTTTACTTGATAGAAATATTGATTTCAAATATCACGAAGAAAAGAAATTAGGAGTTTATACAACTCATCATGCTTTAGAAGGTAAACCAATTTTGTATGTTTATCATAATGAAGATGGAGACTGGCAATTCCATACCGAGTATGAACCAAAAATAGAAAATTATAAGCTAGTGTGTCTAGAACAAATAATAAAACTCGATGCAACACTTAATGATATTTATTATCTGAATTACGGACAAAAAGCTTATAGAGATAGAATTGGAGCTGAATGGATTATTGAAAAACAGGAATCTGAACCAGAAAATGAAGGAAAAGTACAGGAAACAAAAACTATAATTAATTCAGGGTTTTGGTATAAAATAAAAAGTCTGTTTACATAACAAAGAACCCCACGCTACCTTACGAATCCTTTCGTGTAATTCTTCAAACCACCAAAAAAATGCACCCCTATTTTTTATAAAAAAAATAACATTTACCCTATTGTTGATAATTTGCCAATGTATTACATTTGATTTCAAACAATTAAATAACAAACATATGCAAAATGAAATCACAAGAAAGTACAAAGTAAAAGATGTCGAAATGCTAACAGCAGCAGCAACAATTGTAGAAAACGCAATTGCAAACAAAACACTATTACTATCCAAAAGAAGCACCTGGGCAGATCCGTTCTTCAATGATCTAAAAACACAAATTGAAGACATAACCGAAACCTATTTAGGAAAAGATGCTGCCAAAGAAATGCGCGAAGCCACACAAGTAGTACTCAGCATTCAAGCACAAGCACAAATAGACCTAGCCGAATTCAAAATTCAAATAGAACAAGATTTCAAAAAAGAACCCGTTCAAAAAAAAGAAATCCTAACCACATTAGGCTTTGTAGCACTCCATAAAAACGTTCAAAAAAGCGACCAAGAAGCACTAATACAATTGTTATATCAATTCAAAAACAACCTAACCCCAACGCTAAACACCGAAATTGTAGCAAAAGGAATAGCACAAGCCACAATAGACCGAATTATAGGCTATGCAAACACCCTAAAACAAGCCAACATTACCCAAGAAGGCAAAAAAGGAGGCCGCAAAGTAATTACAGAAGAAGTAGTAGTAACCTTCAACGAAATCTACGAACAAGTAATAAGTATTGCGAAAATTGCACACAACTTCTATAAAACCGATAAAACAAAACAAGAACTATTCAGCTTTGCCAAAGTAGCAGCCACAATAAACAGTAAAGCAGCAAGCACTACCACAGCAAAAAAGAAACCTTAAAGCACTACGGAAGGGCATTTAGAATACACGGAAACACAATTGAATAAAGCGGAAACTCATTTGTAAGTCAGAGTAATTCATTTGAAAAACACGGAAAAACAATTGTAAACAGCGGAAACTCATTTGTACCCCAGAGAAATTCATTTGTAACACAGGGAAATTGTATTGCAACACACGGAAGCTCATTTTTAGCCGAGAGTTACTCTGTTTCAATACGCGGAAGAAAAAGCAATACACGGAAGAAAAAGAAGAAGGCGGAAACAACCTCTTTCTAATATCGATTTACCACTCAATAACAGTCCTATTTATTAACTTTAATAATAGGACTTTTTCATTTTCCCCTTTGGAGGGGTGTCCGAAGGGGGTGGTTAAAATGCTCTCCATCAGCTCTTAGTTTTGCACACCGTCAGTTCGAGTTACCCGATCTCACTAGTATAACACAAACTGATTTTCAACACAACAGTTAGCCCAGAATGGTATTCATTTCCCCTCCTTTGGAGGGGTGTCCGAAGGACGGGGTGGTTAAAATGCTCTCCATCAACTCTTAGTTTTGCACACCGTCAGTTCGAGTGTTGTTTATAAAATGCGAATAGCAATTTTATAAACAGTGTATCAAGAACCTATACCTTATAAACAGTTTCATCACCAGCAAACAAAAACAATTCATAAAACAGTATGTCTTTTCGTGCAATAGAACCAAAAACTATTTTGAATTAGCAATCTTTTGTTTTAAATTTACCCAACAGCCACAAAGAATATAACGGTACTAAAAAGCAAAATAGCATGGCAATAAATTACTCATTTGGTCTACCACTAAAGCATAACTTTGCAGAATACATCTACTATACAGGACTATTTCTTCCACATGAAATAGATAGAATACTCCATTTTTGGGAAGAAGACAAAACCATAAAAGCAACACTCTCTGGAGACGATACCTATAATGACGAATTACGAAAGAGTTCCGTAATGTTTATAGACAACACACCCGAAAACGATTGGATTTATAACCGATTAGCAGGTTTAGCAATCAACTGCAATAACGAAAGATATTGGTTTGATTTGTTAGGCTTCCATCAAGAACTACAACTAACAAGATATTCAGAAGGCGATTTTTTTGATTGGCATTTAGATTTTGGTGCAGGAGAAATTTCCGCTAGAAAATTAAGCATGACCATTCAGTTGTCCGATGAAGATAGTTATGAAGGAGGCGATTTACAATTTATGATAAACAATAAAATAGAAAATGCACCCCGAAAAAAAGGAACCATAGTCATTTTTCCTTCCTTCATCATGCATCGCGTTACACCCATTACAAAAGGCACACGACAATCTATTGTGGGTTGGGTTTCTGGACCACCTTTTAGGTAAGAGCACAAATAAATTACGTTTCTTAGTAGGCATAGCAATTGCAATCAAAATAAGATTAATACGAAACAATGAAATACCTTCTCTTTATATTTTGTCTTTTATTTGCATTCAGTTGTCATAATACAACTATTGAAAAAAACTACTTTGTTTCTAAAAATGGAGGATATTTTGAAGTTTATTTTAAAAAAGATTCAATGAGAATGGCATACGATAATTATTGGGTAGGACTATCAGAATGGAGAAAAATAGCCATTAAAAAGGATACCCTATACTTTAAAACATTTGGAGAATGGAGCCATTCTACAAAAGCCTTAATAAAACAAAAAGAAAATAATTCCATAGAATTGTATTTTTTAGATAGTAGTAGAAACCTTAAATTACAACCCATTAATGAAGAAATAAATTTTGAAAACGAAAAAGACTTCTGGAATGGTTTCTACAATAGAAAAAAAGTAAACAGAAAAAACTTTGATTAGAACACAATTTAAATAACTATATGGTAATTATCTATATCTTTTCATTCTTACTACTAAACCTCATTCTCTATAAAATAATAATGAGTTTAAAAACAATAAGATTACAAATAATTTTCTTGTTTTTTTTACTACTTCTTTCAAAACTAAGAAGCAATGTTGAGAATGGAATAACACAAGCATTAATACATTTGTTATGTTTTAGTATAGCAATACCTATTTTTAGCCTTTTTTTTAAAACCATTGTAAATTATAAAAAAAGTACAAATGAAAAAATGACCGAGAAAAATAAAAGGATAAAACAGAAAATAACAAATTATTTAGAACGAAATGATTACACCTTTCATTTTACGGTAATAATTACTTTGTATCAGTTTTTTATGCTCCTTTCAGGAATATATTTAAAGTACTAAAGCTCCGTAAAGTTTCCCAACGTTGAGGCATATGTCATCAAAAAAATAAGTAAATTATGTACTTTCTAGCTATTGTTTTCTTTATACTTATTCTTTATCATTTATTTAATGATGATTCACCATATGTTTTTGAAAATATTTTAAAAGTTAAGGTTAAAAAGAAGCCCTATATTTCATTAAATGAAATGATTAATCAGTTAAAAAAAACAGACAACCCAAAGCATAGTATTCAATTGAAGAAAACAATTAAAAACAGAAAACTATTTTGGTTTTATTTCACATTATTTATAATTAATTTTTTTATAATTAGCTATCACTCCCTAACATCTACAACTTCAAAAAGTCAGGAGGTTTTGAATAGCGAACAAGTCATCACAAAGCAAAAGCCACTATGAACAATCGAATATCTAAAATACCAAATGATGTGCAAGACAGAACTACTGAAGCTTGGCAAAAACTATGCAATTATGTTGAAGAAATTGCAGCGAATGGAGCAGACGAATTTGTGCCAAGATTAGCATTAGGAAACGAACTGTATTCACAAATCTATACCCTGCCAGAATCTATTGCCAAACTTAAAAAAGTTAAGAAATTAGATCTTTATGGTAGTAATTTAAAACGAATACCACCAGAGATCGGGCAAATGGAATCGTTAGAAAATTTCGATCCTTATACATCCTATAATTTGCATTGGTTTCCCTATGAAATTACGAAATGCAAAAAGCTAAAAGACAGTAGAATAAGTGTCAGAGCGCTTTATGGTAATTTTAGGAACAGAATGAAATTTCCCAAACTAGACCATAATCCCGTTAGATATTTTGGAGACCAACTAAAATGTAGCGTTTGTGAAAAAGACCTGAGTTATGAAAACACCAATCAAATGTGGATAACAGCATACGTAGGTACTGATGCTATTCCAATGCTTGCCAATCTTTGTTCCAAAGCTTGCGAACAAAAACTGCCAAAACCACCAGAAAATTACGTGCCACATCCGCACAAAGGAGGAGCCGATTTAATACAATCCATTACAGAATATTGGTGATTAAAAAGAGCAAGATTAATAGAAGAAGTAAAAAAGGAAACAGAAATAAAAATAATACTTGAAGATACTAAAAAATAAAAACCAAAGTTATCTTTGGTAAGATATAATTGGAAAATATATTTAATATGAAGAAATTCAAATTGCTACTTACAACAATACTTGTTTTATTTTTAGGGACAAACATTTTTTCCCAAAACACAGAATTTGGCAAATCGAACAATGGATTAATCTATTCGGACACCACTGTAAAACAATTAAAATTTATTGTAGATTCGCTAAACTTAAAATTTAAAGTTTGCGAATTCAATAAAACCTATTTGTCAAAACCACAGGCAAAGGCTCATTATATCTCATTAAAAGGCTCACTAGCAAATGAAGCTAAAAACGATATAGAAGCAAACATCGCATTTGATGATTTTATAAAAAAGTACAACCAAACCGAGTTAGAAAAAGACTTAGTAGTAGTGAAGTTTAAATATAAGAATTATAATGATGAAGATGTTGTAGAGCTAAGTAGTTTAGAGTTCAATGATAAATATGGACATGAATTTAATTTTTATGAAGATTTAGAAAAATATGACCAATCAGTAAAAGGACAATGGGTTTTTGATCATTACGAAAAGAGTGAATATTCAGAGGAGTCTATCTATGCTTTTTACTTTACAGAAGATTTTAGACAACAACCCATACCAGAGCATTATGAGAGAATGATTCAATATTCAGATTGTATGGTCGATACTACTGCACATATTTTTTATGAAAGAGCGAAAAAAGGAGGTGTTAGATTCTCAAACAAAAAGTCTGCGAAATCTAAAAAATTTATAGATTACATTAATAAAGCAACAAAGAAACCCGAATTCAAATCAAAATATACTGAAAAAAAGTATGAAAAATTTTTGAAGAAGCGTGAATTATGGGATTCTTTACGTCTTAAGAGAGTAGATAGTTTAAAAGCAATTGATAAAAAAATTGATACACTTCTGGAAGAAGCAGTTAAAGAAGTGCTAGAAAAAGGAGGTTCAAATGATGAATTTGAAGAATATGTAGCACTTTATTATTCACCAAAAACAGCACTCGAATTAAAAAGAAATCGAATTGTAGTAGGAGGTTGTAGTCAAGATAATAGTCCAAGAATACACGCTGTAAATATTGCTAAATTAGCGGCTGAAACCATAAACTGGGAAATATTTCTTAGATCCCATTTAGACATCATGAACGATAGATTTGACAGAGTAAGTGATGGAAGTTATGCATGGGGAAAAAGGAAAACCTATATAAAAGAGCTAGAAGTCTTAGATATTAATGTTTTAGACTTGCTATTAGGAATAAGTTTGCGAATTGAAAACCCAAGTGAAAATCATTATTATGGAAGTATAGGTAGGATAGGCAGAGCTTTATCTGAAACTGAAAAAGCAAATGAAATAGAAGCAAAAATGCTAGAAATGATAGCTGATAATCAACTTGACGATTACAATAGGATTTTAATGTATTATTTGTTTTTAAACTATAACCACAATTTAGAAAACGAAGAAAAACAAACAGTCAATAAAGAGAAATTAACAGCAGCAGTAAATAAATTACCAGAATACCTCGCAACCAAGATAGTTGAAGAATAAAAAAGTATAAAATAAGTAGTATTTGATTAAGTCAAGTAGATAAATTTAAAAACATGAAAGAAATAGATTTTAGTTCAATAAATCAAACAATTAATTGGTGGGAAAGGCATAGACTTAGCTTTAATATGATTTTAGGAGCTTTAGGCACTTTTTCTCTGTTGCTTATTTTTTCACCTTGTTTTGGTTTATTAGATTGTATTGGAATTTTATTTTGGGGCTTCATGGCAAATGTTCTTTATTCTCTAGGAATATTACTTGAAATAATTAACGTATATTATTTAAAATCAAAGTTTAATTTCTTTCAATACAGGCATTTATTTATCATTTTTGGGACAGCCGCCTATGGTTTTGTAACCTTTTTTTATCCTTTTCTATACTACATGCATCCCTTTTAATCTACCTCAGTTGATACGTTAATAAACTCTTAAATCCTTTTTATTACCATTCAAATAGAAGTAAGTTTGTATATACAAATAAAAAAAGTAATGGAAAATACATTAAAAGTACAAATTTGGTCCGATGTCATGTGTCCGTTTTGTTATATAGGAAAAAGAAGAATAGAAGGAGCATTAGCTAATTTTGAACACAAGGATAAGGTTGAAATTGAGTGGAAAAGTTTTCAGTTAGACGCAAGCTTTAAAGCATCAGCCGATGACAATATTGTAGATCATTTAGCAGTAAAATATGGTAAAGACAAGGCTTGGGCACAAGAAATGGTCGATAATATGACGCAAAATGCTAAAAATTCTGGTTTAGATTTTCATTTTGAAAAAGCCATTTTAGCCAATTCTCATAACGCACACCGTTTATTGCATTTAGCAAAGAAATATAATTTAGGAAACGAACTAAAAGAATTGCTGTTAAAAGCTTATTTAACTGAAGGGAAAGATGTAAATAATTTAGAAATATTAAGTACATTAGGACAAGAAGTTGGCTTAGAAAAAACAATTGTAGAAGAGGTTTTACATTCTGATGCTTATTCGGATGAGGTTAATAACGATATTGCTACAGCGCAAAATATAGGAGTTCAAGGTGTACCTTTCTTTGTTTTTGATAATAAATATGCTATTTCAGGAGCACAACCAGAAGAAGTATTTATGGAAACATTAGAAAAAGTATGGGAAGAAAAATCTTCAATGTCAAATGTAAAAGTTGTAAATAGTACCGAAGGCGACAGTTGCGGAATTGATGGTTGTGATTAATACCATTTATCACTTGAATTTACTGGAATAAAACGCCCTTTTTTCCTCGCTATTTCAATATAAAATAAAAACGTAGCGATGTTATGCTTTGATTTTCTATTACATATCAAGAAAAAAATCATCATTTTATTTTACAGTAAATTCAAATCATAAATGGTATAATTATCAACTTATAAAAACGATTTTCTTTTTCTATTATCCTTTGAATAACATAGGATAATAGAAAAAGAAAATCATAAATACTATTTACTTTTTTTAGAATCATTGACTAATCTTTTCAGAATAGCCCATTGTTTTAATGCGTCTCTAGCCTCAATTGCAGGATAACCAAGCATTGTTTTCCCCGCTTCAATATCTCCAGCAACACCAGAACCAGCACCAACAATTACACCATCTCCAATCTTTATATGATCTTTTATCGATGCACTTCCGCCAATTATTACACCATTTCCTAATGTAACAGAACCAGCTAATCCACTATTTCCAGCCATAATACAAAAACGACCTAGTTTACTATTATGTCCAATTTGAACTAAGTTGTCAATTTTACATCCGTCCCCAACTACGGTAGAACTAAATTTACCTCTATCAACACAAGAATTAGCACCAATTTCTACACCGTTTCCAATAATTACATTTCCAATTTGAGGAACTTTAACGAGTCCTCTTTCAGAGCAAGGTCGAAATCCAAAACCATCTGCACCAATAGTAGCATTCGGGTGAATAATACAATCATTACCAATATGGCAACGTTCTCTAACAACTGCACCAGACCAAATTATTGTGTTTTTTCCAATAGTACATTCATCTAGAATAGTCACATTAGGATAGAGTATTGTGTTTTCGTGTATAACTACTTTCGGACCTATATAGCAACCAGCACCAATTTTAACACCATTACTAATAACAGCAGTTAAGTCTATAGTTGCTGTGGGGTGAATGTCTACAAGAAATTGAGGAGGAGCAGGCGCAAAAAGTTCAAGTACTTGCGACATTGCCAAATCAGCATTTTTTACTTTTATAAAAGCCCTATTCTCACCAGGTGCTATCGAAATATCTTCATTGACTACTGCAACGCAAGCATTTGAAGTAGCCCATAATTTTTCATATTTTTTATTTCCAATAAAAGATATTTCTGTATTTGAAGCGACTTCAAGTTGTTCAGGGGCAGTAATTTTCTGATTTGTAGTTCCATAAATTGTACCTTTTAGGACATCATTTATTTCTTGTAGCGTATAGGGTTTCATGAGTATATTTTAGGTATTTTTTTCAAATAACGTGTTTTTGTTTTGAAATATGTAATATTTTACAATAATTATTGAGATATGTGAAAAAAAATATTCAAAAGGGTGTTCGCTATTCTTTCTTTTTTTACGCTCTTATTATGAAATAGACTTTTAATAATTTGTCAATTTACACATCAGAATTAAATCTACATTATTCTGTCAGTAGAGTATCAATTAGTTATATGATTTATAGAAAGTAAAAATCCCAAAGCTTAAAAAAACTTTGGGATTCACTTTTGACTCTTGTCAACAAAAGACTATTTTATATTTGCTAACCTATTTTTAATTTCTATTACAAGCAGGATGTGTTACTAAAACACACATATAATTGCAACATACATGATCTGGAACTCCGCAAAAGAAAGAATAACGAGAGTTACAAACCCCATATTCATCTCCAAAAGAATTAGCTCCAATGATTCCTTTTTGTTCTGCCTTTGTTAAAACTTTACCAAATTTTAAAATTTGTTTTTTCATGATTTAAAATATTAAAAATTAATGCTACAGTGAACATTTTAAGACATTCACTTTTCTATGTCTGTTTGTATTTGTTGTAAGTAGGTATTATTTCCTAAAAATAGCTATTATTTTGTTTTAAATCAATGAAACCGATGTTAATTAATAGTAAACATAAAAAAGTCCAAACTCTAAACTAATAGAATTTGGACTTTTATAGTGTGCTTTATTTAATAAAAACAATGATTTTATTCTTCCTCTTTTTGACCCATCATCATTAAATAGGCTTTCAAGAATTTGTCAATATCACCATTCATAACCGCATCAACATCGCTAGTTTCTGCACCTGTGCGTACATCTTTTACTAATTTATAAGGTTGCATTACATAATTACGTATTTGCGAACCCCATTCAATTTTCATTTTCCCAGCTTCAATATCGGCACGTTGTGCTAATTGTTTTTTCAATTCAATTTCATACAATTGCGATTTCAGCATTTGCATCGCACGATTTCTATTGTCATGTTGCGAACGTGTTTCCGAACATTGAATTTGTATTCCTGTTGGTTTATGCACTAATTGAACTTTAGTTTCCACCTTGTTTACATTTTGACCACCAGCACCACTCGAACGAGCAGTTGTAATCTCAATATCAGCAGGATTAATTTCAATTTCAATCGTATCATCTACCAATGGGTATACATATACAGAAGCAAAAGAGGTGTGACGTTTTGCATTACTATCGAAAGGAGAAATACGCACTAATCGGTGTACACCATTTTCACCCTTTAAATAACCAAAAGCAAAATCACCTTCAAATTCGAGTGTAACGGTTTTAATACCTGCAACATCTCCTTCTTGAAAATTCAACTCTTTAATTTTGTAACCTTGTTTTTCGCCCCACATTAAATACATACGCATTAACATAGAAGCCCAGTCACAACTTTCTGTTCCCCCTGCACCAGCAGTTATTTGTAAAACAGCACTCATGCTGTCTCCTTCATCAGAAAGCATGTTTCTAAACTCAATATCCTCTATATGAGTCAGAGTTTTGGCATGCAATTCTTCTACTTCTTCTTCAGATATATCGCCATCTTTCAGGAAATCTAACATGATTTGAAGTTCATCTGTCATATCAACCGCTTTATTGTAATCTTCAACCCATTTCTTTTTAGAACGGAGTTCTCGAACAATAATTTGCGCTTCTCTGGCATTATCCCAAAAATTAGGAGCAAACGTTTTTTCTTCTTCGTTTGTTATTTCAATCTGTTTTCTATCGATGTCAAAGATACCTCCTTAACGCACCAAGGCGATCAATAATATCTTTTACTTGTTCTATATTAAGCATAAATATTGTAGTTTTACGTCACAAAAATAGAACATTACTTTTGATTTTATGGAAATAAATTTAATTAGTGACACCGTAACGAAACCAACTCCTGCAATGTTAGACGTAATGTTTAAAGCAGAAGTAGGTGATGATGTATTTAAGCAAGATCCAACTGTCAATGAACTAGAACGTTACACTGCTAAACTATTTGGTAAAGAAGCGGCTTTGTTTTTTCCAAGTGGAACAATGGCGAATCAAACTGCAATAAAATTACATACACAACCAGCTGACGAAGTAATTTGCGATAAATGGTCGCATATTTTTTTATATGAGGGTGGTGGAGTAGCTGCAAATAGTGGTGTTTCTTGTCATTTAGTAGACGGAGATAGAGGGAAAATTACGGCTCAACAAGTTCGAAATGTTATAAATGATCCAGAATTTTATCATGCTCCAACAACTCGATTAGTGAGTATAGAGAATACTACAAATAAAGGAGGTGGAGCTTGCTATGAATTGGAAGAATTAGAAAAAATTAAAAGAGTTTGCCAGGAACATAATTTGAAATTTCATTTAGATGGAGCTCGATTATGGAATGCAATGGTAGCAAAAAATCAACATCCAAGAGATTTTGGTAATCTCTTCGATACAATTTCTGTTTGTTTGTCTAAAGGATTAGGTGCGCCTGTTGGTTCTGTTTTAGTAGGAAGCGCTGCCGATATAAAGAAAGCAATTAGGATTCGTAAATTATTTGGCGGGAACATGCGTCAAGCTGGATATTTAGCAGCAGCGGGTTTATATGCAATAAAGAATAATGTTGAAAGGCTAGCACAAGATCATCAACGTGCAAAAGAGCTTGGTGAAGTTTTAGTAGGAAAGAAATGGATTGCTTCTGTAGCACCAGTTGAAACAAACATTGTCATTTTTACATTGCAACAAAATATTGATGAGAAAATGTTTGTTGAAAAATTAAAGCAAAAAAGCATCCTTATTACCTCAATGGGACAAGGGAAATTAAGAATGGTTACGCACTTGGATTATAGAGGAGTAATGCATGATTTCGTAATAGACGTACTAAAAAGAATGGAGTTTTAAAGTTGTTAAAACACCATTCTTTTTAATCTTTTTGTAATGACTTGTATCTTGTTTTTGTGACTCATTAAAAACTTTCTCCTGCACCACCACCACTAAAGCCACCACCACCAAAATCCATTGGTGAATCTGTAGTTTGGTCTTCTGTTTGTATTCCAAACTGAGAAGCACTTGCTAATGTTTCAATATTTAATAATGAATTTGATGGTTCAAATCTGTCTGGCAAAAATGTAATACCACTTTCCTTCATTTTTAATTTTCTAATGGCTAGAAAAGCAATACTAAAAAGAATTATTCCTGCTAATGTTAAACTAATTTCTGTAGGCATTATATGATGGTAATAACGTATTGTGAATACTGTAAATGCCATTGTTAGACCACCAATCCATAACATTGGTTTGTTTTTAGTCTTTATACTGTAAAACAAATAAAACAATGGTATTAGAATCGTAAAGCTATAAAATAACCAAGCCATTGGTATTTCTCCTCTAGATGAATTTATTTCATTAGATAGCTCTCTAACTATAAAATAATTCATTGAAAGATAGGTTAAAATTAATCCAAGATTGCTAATTAAAAGAATACCTGCACTATAATAGGGAGTCTTTATTTTTGATGTTATTTTTTTTGAAAAGAGATAAGAACCTATTCCAAAGAAAAAAAGTATAAAAGGTAAAATTTCCGCTCCGTAATGTATATAATCAATAAAAATAAAAAACAATAGTGCTATTACTGAAATATAAGATGCTAAGAGTGATACTAAATGAAGGTATCGAAAATAGCATAGTGTACTTATTGAAAATATTGAAAAACAGAATACCATGTCAGAATTATTGAAGAATAAGATAAGGCCGTTAAAGGCTATTTGCATACCAATAATAAACGAATCGTCTAAACCATTTCCGAAATAATTCTTTGTCCGTACTAAAATGAATTCTGTAGTTAGAAAACCAGTTAAACCAAATATAAAAATTAAGATTGACATACTTGTGTCTGAATCTGAATTAAATGAGTTTAAACCTAAAAAACCGATTGCTCCACATATAGATAAATACAGGATACTTCCTAAAAGGAATAAACAAATTCGAATAAATAGATTATCCTGAGTTTTCAATGCTGTAAAATTGTTTTTTATAGCAGCAACCTGTTCTTGACTGATAAATCCAGAAGTTTCTAGACTTTTTGCTTCATTAACTAAATAAGTATTTTCTAATAACTTTTTGTCGTAACTTATCATAACTTATTGTTTGAATTTTTTTATTGATTTAATGAAGCCTATTATTGAAAGGATGAAATATATTGGTAGTAAAAAAATAAAGAGTTCAAATAAGTTTGAAAAATCTAATCTTTCAAGGAGCATAAATAAAATGATATTTAAACCAATATAACCGTATAAAATGGTAAAAATATAGATAGAAATTGCTTTTATTTTTATACTGGTTTTGATAAAATAATAAGTTGAAAGTAGTAGAAAAATAGCAAAAGGAACTCTATTTGTATAACTTAAAAGATTGCAAATACATGCTAAAGAAATAATATGTAAAGCATAGGTAGTAAAAATTAATTTAAAATGCTTCTTCAAATCAATAGTGTCACAATAGATAGACCAAAGCACTAAAACAGCACCTAATAGTATTGATGGATAACCTAAAGTATTTAAGTTAAATGTGTCCCATTGTAACAACATTTGAGGCTTTACAGTAATGCCAATAAATGCAGCTAAACCAGTAATAGCAATTGTTAAAATACTTTTATTATCAAAATAATAAGCACAACCTAAACCAATCAGGGTTGGAATTAGTGTTGCTAACCCAAATTGATTACCGAAAATAGAATATTGAAATTGAAGATAACCAATAAAAGTGCAAGTTAAAATGTATGCTAATACTATGAGATAATCGAATAAAGAGTTGCTGAAAAAAGTTTCTGTTTTTTGAAAGCGAGGTGCTTTTTGGAAACTCATAAAAAAACAAAAACAGATTATTATAAATAATGCAAGTAATAATGCAATATGCCCAATTGAATCTATGTTTTGATATATTATTATTCCTATTCCTGCTGTAAAGAGAGAAACTGAAAGATATAATAAAGTACGTAATTCATTATGTAGTGAAAAAATAGATAATTTTTTATATGCATCAATTTGATTGCCTTGTTCTCTTGTAATTAATTTTGAATTGATTAGTTCATTTCTAATTTCTTCCTGATGTTTTTTCATTTAAAATCAATGAGTTGTAAAGGTTATAGTATGGTGGAATTTAATTTTTAATAGGTATGCAATTTACAAAAGTTATTTTCAATTTATCATTCAAAAAGAATATACCTACAAAAGTGTATTTCAACGATAAAAAAAGGTTTTAAACGATAATAAATAATGTTTTTACTTTGATTTTCAAATAGATAGTTGTAGCTTTATAATGAATTTAAATCTACTTATTAACTAATAATAATTTGAATTATGTCTAGAATGATTTACGATTACACAAAAGATGTACTTGAAAGAGTAAGTTTTGATCCTGAACTTTTTATGAAAGAATTGAAAAAAGCAATAAAAAAATTACTTCCATATGAGTTAGACCATTTAAAAAAGTGGCTGGTTTATTTTATTAATGAAAATCCAATTTTAAAACCCTGTGTAACAAATATAATGAAACAAGAATTAGCAAATACTTAATAGTATAAGTAAGATATAAAAAAATCGAGCACTAAAATAATTATTTTAGTGCTCGATTTTTTATAAAATATTTTTTATTTTTTTGCTATTTGTGGTTTGATGATAAAATATAGCCCGATAATTATGAAAGGAATACTCAACCATTGTCCTGTTGAAAATAGGCCTAAAGCGCTTTCAAAACCACCTTGACTTTCTTTTACATATTCAACGAAGAAACGAACTGTCCAAAGAGACACTAAGAAAGTTCCAAATAATAAGCCTTGTTTGTTTCTAGCATCTGTTTTCCAATACATATATAGTAGTATTGCAAAAACAAAAACATAACCAAATGCTTCATATAGCTGAGCAGGATGTTTTGGAACTACATCAGCTAATACTGTTGAGAATTCTGAGTTATTCTGAATAGCCTTGTATGCATCATTAGAATTTTGAATTCCTGTTTTTTCAAAAGCTTGTCTTGGAGAATACCAATCTCTAATGAATTTTATTCCAAAAGGAGAGTTTGTTTCTGTTCCAACAATTTCTGAGTTAAAAAAGTTACCTAAACGAACAAAAATAGCACCACTTGCTACGGGAATAACTATTCTATCGAGTATCCATAATAGCGGTTTGTCTATAATTTTTTTACGTTTAATAATTATCATTGCAATTACTATTACTATAGCAGCTCCGTGACTTGCTAAACCTGCAAATCCAGTAAATTCCCAACCTTCAATAAACCCAAATAGTGTTGATTGTGCATTTTCTCTTATTGGAAGAAGAATTTCTAATTTATGATCTTTAAAATAATCCCAATCATAGAAAAAAACATGTCCCAATCTAGCACCAAGTAAAGTTGCTATAACGGTGTAAACAAAAATATTATCAAGTTTTTCAATTGGTAAATTATCTCTCTTAAATATAGGTTTCATTATATACCATCCTAAACCGAAAGCAACCACAAACATTAAACTATAATAACGAATCATAAAAAAACCTAAATCTATTCCTTCCGAAGGATTCCAAACCATGTTTAATGTGTAATGCATAATTTACTATTTTGTTTATTGGGCTTAAAATTAAAGAATATAATTGGTATAGATGTTAAAATTAATTTAAGATATAGTGTCAAGTTTTAAGGGACAGGGTCATAGCCACTTTTTCCCCACGGATGACAACTTAGTATTCGTTTTATAGCTAACCAACCCCCTTTAAAAATGCCATGTTTCTTTAGGGCTTCAACGGTATAATGTGAACATGTTGGTTCAAACCTACATGCTGCTGGTGTGTATGGAGAAATGGCTACTTGATAAAAACGAACTAAAATTATAAAAGGAAAAGCAAGTATTTTGACTATTTGTTTTATCATTTCTTTGTTCTATCTGTAGATATTATTAATCACTAATTAACACTAAAACCAGTTCCTTCTTTTCCGTCTTTTAGCTGAATACCTAATGCTAATAAACGATCTCTAATTTCGTCTGATAAAGCCCAGTTTTTGTTTGCTCTAGCTTCATCTCTCATTTCAATTAGCATATGAACAACACCTTCTAGTTTTGAGCTATTGTTGTTTTCATTATTAGTTTCAATTTTAATACCTAAAACATCGGTTAAGAATATACGAATAGTATCTGATAGTAATGTAATATCTATTTCTGTGAGTGACTCTTTTTTGTCATTAACAAGGTTTATAAAACGTATACCTTCAAATAATTGAGCTAATAATATAGGAGTATTAAAATCATCGTTCATTGCATCGTAGCAACTTTCTCTCCATTTGGTAATATCTAGTGTAGAAGTACTACTCGGTAGTAAATTTTTAGCAATTTTAAGTCCTTCAACAAAACGATTAAAACCTTTTTCACTGGCAAGCATTGCTTCATTAGAAATGTCTAAGACACTTCTGTAATGTGCTTGGAGAAAAGAGAAACGAACAATACTAGGACTAAAAGCTTTTTCAAAGAAATCGTTTTTACCTTCAATTAATTCCATTGGTAAAATATAGTTACCAGTAGATTTACTCATTCTCAATCCGTTCATGGTGAGCATGTTGGTGTGCATCCAATAGTTAACAGGAGATTCACCATTACATGCTTTCCCTTGTGCTACTTCACATTCATGATGAGGAAATTTTAAGTCCATTCCTCCGCCATGAATATCAAATTTTTCACCTAAGTATTTTGTACTCATTGCAGTACATTCAAGATGCCAACCAGGAAAACCTTCACCCCAAGGAGAGTTCCATCTCATGATATGTGCAGGAGAAGCATTTTTCCATAGTGCGAAATCTTGAGGATTTTTCTTTTCACTCTGACCGTCTAAATCTCGGGTATTAGTGAATAATTCTTCAATATTACGATTACTTAATTCTCCATAATTTAAACCTCTTTTGTTATACTCTAAAACATCAAAATACACAGAACCTTTGCTTTCATATGCAAAACCAGTTGCAACTAGTTTTTCAATTAATTCAATCTGTTCAATAATGTGTCCAGTTGCTGTAGGTTCAATCGTTGGAGGTAGAAAATTAAAAGTATCCAATACCTTATGAAAATCTACAGTATATTTCTGTACAATTTCCATAGGTTCTAATTTTTCTAATCGAGATTGTTTAACAAATCTGTCATTTTCAACATTACCGTCATCCGTTAAATGTCCAGCATCCGTTATATTTCTAACATAACGAATTTGATAGCCAATATGTTTTAGATATCTGTAAATAACATCAAAACTCATAAAAGTTCTCACATTTCCAAGATGAACATTACTATAAACCGTTGGTCCACAAACATACATTCCTATATGTCCTTCATGGATAGGTTTGAAAGTTTCTTTTTCACCACTAGTGGTGTTGTATAATTTGAGGCTTTGGTTTTTGTATAATTGCATGTTGTTGTTTTTGTTGTTTTGAAGCTATTTCCTGCTATTCGCTTTATCTTTTATAGCGTAAAATTTCGCAAGCTACATTTGTACTCTATAAAAGGATGCCGCTACTATCAGGGCTATGAAAATAAATTGTTAAAATTTAGTATCAAGTTTGATATAATCTAAAAACTCTCTCCTAGTTTTATCCTCTTTAAATTTACCACCAAATTCAGCAGTTACAGTACTACTTTCAATGTCTTTAATTCCTCTTGAATTAACACATAAATGTTTTGCGTCAATAACACAAGCTACATCTTCTGTTCCAAGAACTTGTTGCAATTCTTGAACAATTTGAATATTTAAACGTTCTTGTACTTGTGGTCTTTTTGCAAAATAATCAACAATTCTGTTCATTTTTGAAAGTCCAACAACAGTTCCGTTAGATATATATGCAACGTGAGCTCTTCCTACAATAGGTAATAAATGGTGCTCACAAGTTGAATAAACAACGATGTTTTTTTCAACAAGCATCTCATTATATTTATATTTATTGTCAAAGGTTGAAGAACTTGGTTTTTTATCAGGATTTAAACCACCAAAAATTTCTTTTACAAACATTTTAGCAACTCTATTTGGGGTTCCTTTCAAACTATCATCAGTAAGATCCATCCCAAGAGTGGTTAAAATACTTTCAACATCTTTTTTTATACTTTCAATTTTTTCATCATCGGATAAATTAAAAGCATCTTTTCTTAAAGGAGTTTCTGCACTAGTTGCAATATGATTATCACCTATTTCTTCTTGAAAATCGTCTTTATTAATCATTATAATTATTATGTTATAGCATTTTTTTAATAGGGGCAAAGATAAATCAATTAAATTAAAAAAAATGGGATTAACATTAATTATTGGTGAAAATATTAGTATAGAACTATTATTTTGTTAAATTTGTTAGCTACTATTATAAATTAACAATATAAATATAAATAATGAAAAGAATATTATACTTATTTTTATTAATTATCACTTTTAATAATATTTATTCACAATCCCCTACATGTGATACGGCTTCGGCTATTTGTTCGGGAAGTGTTGCGCCATTTCCAAACTCAACAGGTGTCGCAAGTTTGGGAACTATAGGATGTTTAAATACTACTCCTAATCCTGCATGGTTTTACTTTCAAGTAGGAACCTCGGGAAATTTTAATTTTTCTTTGCATCAAGGAAATAATGCACCAGCATATAATAATCAAGATGTTGATTTTATTGTTTGGGGACCTTTTACAGGACCTAACTGTACAGATTTGTTTGAATATAGTCCAGGCGCTACTGTAAATAACATTGCAGCATGTAGTTATTCGGTTTCGGCTGTAGAAAATTTTTCATTAAACGGCGTGAATGCAGGTGAGTTTTATGTGTTATTGGTAACAAATTTTTCAAATAACCCGGGTTTTATCCAATTAGATTTATTAAATAGTTCTACTGCAACAACAGATTGTGATATTGTTTGTGGTGTCGACCTTGGTCCTGACCAATTATTTTGTTCGTCAACTATTACTAGTACAACATTAACAGCAACATTCAATCAAGCGCCAACAACTCCAGGTACACCAACCTATGAGTGGTATCTTGGAACACCTGCTGTTTTGCAAACTACAACAACAACAAATAGTTTAACAGTAAGTCAATCTGGAACTTGGGAAGTAAGGGTTACTAGACCTGGTTGTTCTGATGTTGCAACTGATCAAGTAGATGTTTATTTTTCTTCACCCCCAGTTCTTAATACGCCTCCAGACCTCATTGGAGCGATGAACGATTGTGCCCCTGTTTATGATTTAACTTCTGTTATACCAGCTATGGTCGCTCCAGAGAATCCAGCAGACTTTAATGTTAGTTTCTATTTGGATCTTTTTGATTCTTTTTCTGGTGGAACAACGGTTCCTACATATATAGCTAATCCAACAGCATATACACCAAATCCACTTGCAGATACTACTATATATGTACGTGTGGAAGATGTAAATAACAGTGCATGTGCTGAGTTTATAGAGTTTCAGGTTATTATAAATTGTGGTGTGATTATTGTCCAACCATCCGATATGGTTGTTTGTGATGACCCTAGTAATGATGATTTTGAAATTTTTGATTTAACTTCTCAAGATGCTACAGTAATAGGAAGTAATAATCCTGCTCTTTATGATATTACTTATTATACCTCACAAGCAGGAGCAGATGATTATACTGTTACTACTACAGATGCAGCTACACCTTACGCAGCTTTTAATGGTACAAATCAAGTGATTTATGTTAGAATTCAAGAAATTGCTGATCCAACAGTTTATAATACGACGACCTTTAATTTAGTTGTAACGCCTACACCAGTTTTAACGAGTTTAAGTGGAACTGGACCAATTTGTGCAGGCGAAGATGCTATTTTCACGCTAGTTGGTACTGCTAATGCTACGGTTACTTATACTTTAGATGGTGGAAGTACAACGGATACTGTTGTTTTGGATGCTTCTGGAAACGGAACAGTTACAGTAGTAGGTGCAATGATTAATCAAATGATTGAATTATCATCTATTTCCGTAGGAAGTTGTGTTACTCCATTAACAAATACAGCAACGATTACAGTTAATCCATTACCAGCAATAACGAGTTTAACGACTAATAGTCCGATTTGTGCAGGTGAAGATGCTATTTTTACTATAGTTGGAACGCCCGATGCAGTTGTAGATTATACTTTAAATACGGTTGCACAAAGTATCAATTTAGACGCTTTAGGAAATGGAACAATAACAGTTACAGCAGCTACAGTTGACCAAACAGTTGCGTTAACATTAATTACCAATCCAACAACTACTTGTTCATTAGTAGTAACAGATACAGCAACAATAACTGTTAACCCGTTGCCAACAGTAACAAGTTTAACGACAAACAGTCCAATTTGTGCAGGTGAAGATGCTATTTTTACGATAGTTGGAACGCCTGACGGAGTTGTTGATTATACCGATAATACAGGTGCTCAAAGTATTACTTTAGATGCTTCTGGAAACGGAGTTGTTACTATAATTGGAGCGCTAGTAGATCAAACGATTACTTTATCGTTAATTACAAACCCAGCAACTACTTGTTCATCAGTAGTAACAAATACAGCAATAATTACGGTAAATCCATTGCCTGTTTTAACAAGTTTAAGTGGAAACGGACCGATTTGTGCAGGCGAAGATGCTATTTTTACAGTAGTTGGAACGCCTGATGCAGTTGTTGATTATACTTTAAATACAGTTGCTCAAAGTATTACTTTAGATGCTTTAGGAAATGGAACAATAATAGTTACAGCAGCTGCAGTAGATCAAACAGTTGCGTTAACATTAATTACCAATCCAACAACTACTTGTTCATTAGTAGTAACAGATACAGCAACAATAACTGTTAACCCGTTGCCAACAGTAACAAGTTTAACGACAAATAGTCCAATTTGTGCAGGCGAAGATGCTGTTTTCACGATAGTTGGAACGCCCGATGCAGTTGTTGATTATACTGATAATATTGGTGCAAAAAGTATTACTTTAGATGGCTCTGGAAACGGAGTTGTTACTATAGTTGGAGCGCTAGTAGACCAAACAATTACTTTATCATTAATTACAAACCCAACGACTACATGTTCTTCAGTAGTAACTGATGCAACAACTATAACAGTAGTTCTGTTGCCAGTTTTAACGAGTTTAAGTGGGAACGGACCAATTTGTGCGGGCGAAGATGCTATTTTTACGCTAGATGGTACTGCTAACGCTACCGTTACTTATACTTTAGATGGAGGAACTACAACGGATACTGTTATTTTGGATGCTTCTGGAAACGGAACAGTTACAGTAGTAGGAGCAATGATTAATCAAATGATTGAATTATCATCTATTTCAGTAGGAAGTTGTGTTAGTTCATTAACAGATACAGAAACAATAATTGTAAATCCATTACCAACAATAACAAGTTTAACGACTAATGGTCCAATTTGTGCAGGCGAAGATGCTATTTTTACTATAGTTGGAACGCCCGATGCAGTTGTAGATTATACTTTAAATACGGTTGCTCAAAGTATCACTTTAGATGCTTTAGGAAATGGAACAATAACAGTTACAGTAGCTACAGTTGATCAAACAGTTGCGTTAACATTAATTACAAATCCAACAACTACTTGTTCCTCAGTAGTAACAGATACAGCAACAATAACTGTAAATCCATTACCAACAGTAACAAGTTTAACGACAAACAGTCCAATTTGCGAAGGCGAAGATGCTATTTTCACGCTAGTTGGAACACCTGATGCAGTTGTTGATTATACCGATAATACAGGTGCTCAAAGTATTACTTTAGATGCTTCTGGAAACGGAGTTGTTACTATAGTTGGAGCGCTAGTAGATCAAACGATTACTTTATCGTTAATTACAAACCCAACAACTACTTGTTCATCAGTAGTAACAAATACGGCTACAATTACGGTAAATCCACTGCCTGTTTTAACAAGTTTAAGTGGAAACGGACCTATTTGTGCAGGATCGGATGCTATTTTTACTATAGTTGGAACGCCAGATGCAGTTGTAGATTATACTTTAAATACGGTTGCTCAAAGTATCACTTTAGATGCTTTAGGAAATGGAACAATAACAGTTACAGCAGCTACAGTAGATCAGACGATTGGATTAACATTAATTACAAATCCAACAACTACTTGTTCATTAGTAGTAACAGATACAGCAACAATAACTGTAAATCCGTTGCCAACGGTAACAAGTTTAACGACTAACAGTCCAATTTGCGAAGGCGAAGATGCTATTTTTACGATAGTTGGAACGCCTGATGCTACAGTGAGTTATACCATTACAGGAGTTGTAGCTACACAAACAGTTCTTCTAGATGCTTCTGGGAATGGAATAATAACAGTAACAGCAGCAACAACAGATCAGACTGTTACATTATCATTTATCGAAAACACAACAACAAATTGTATTTCGCCATTAACCAATACAGCAACGATTGTAGTTAATGCGATTCCAGATGTTACAAGTGTAATAGGAAACGGACCAATTTGTGAGAATGAAGATGCTATTTTCACGATAGTTGGAACGCCAAATGCTACAGTTAGTTATGCAATAACAGGAGTTGCAACAACTCAGACGATTGTTTTAGATGCTTCTGGAAATGGCATAATAACAGTTGCAGGAGCAATGGCTACGCAGACGATTAATTTGATAGATATTTTTATAGGAAGCTGTTTAAGAAACTTAAGTAATTCAGCAACAGTAGTGGTTAATCCATTACCTAATGTTACAAGTATAACCAACAATGGTCCAATTTGTTCTGCTACAAATGCTGTGTTTACTATTACAGGAACACCAGGGTCGCAAGTTAGTTATACAGGAGTTTCAGGTTTACCTGCTAGTCCAGTTACGTTGAGTGCTTCAGGATCAGCAACGGTAATGGTGGCTAATGCTACTACAAACCAAACAATAAACTTAACGTTGGTAACTAATCCAACGACAAGTTGTAATAGTGCATTAACAATGACATCAACAGTTGTTATTTCAGCAGCAACGACATTAACATTGATTTCTGATGTAGCGACAGAGAACCAAACAATTTGTGAGAACTTTTCATTAAGTTCGATCAACTATCAAGTTTTAGGAACAGCAACGAATGTAGTTGTTACAGGTTTACCAACAGGAGTAACAAGTTCTTATAATGCAGTAACAGGAGTTGCAAGCATAAGCGGAACGCCAAGTGCTCCAGGAGTTTATCCTTATACAATAACAACAACAGGAGGTTGTGCACCACAAGCGACAGATAATGGAGTGATAACAGTTACTATTGCCCCAACAGTTACTATTGTGAATAACACGCCAACGATTTGCGATGGAGAGGCTATGGATGTAACAATAACATCAGATGTTCCAGGAGCAACAATTTATTGGACAGCTTCAGCACAAGGAATAAATGAAATTATTTCAGGAAATGGAGTAGGGCCAATTGTCTTAAATCAAAACCTTACATTACAAACAGGGCAGTTTTTACCAGTAGATTTAGTAGTTACAACTTATGGTGTTGCTGATTGTATTGGACAAACTCAAACTTTTACGGTTCGAATTAATCCAATTCCATCGGTTGATTATACTGTTATTGATGATTCGATATGTTCAGGAGAAACGACACAAATTAGTTTGTTTTCAGATGATTATCCAGGAGCAAGTTTTAGTTGGACTTCAGAAGTTGTTTCAGGAGGAACAGTTTCTGGAATGAGTAATGGTTCAGGATCAATGATTACAGATACTTTAACGACTGCAAATTTAACGGCTTCAACGGTTGTGTATCATGTAACTCCAACAATGGGTATTTGTGCAGGAACGGTTGTTGATATTACAATTACAGTAAATCCAGTACCGGTTGATGATTTAACATTCTCGGGTTCTATAAACGCAATTTGTAGTGGAGAGATGCCTAATGTTACGGTAGCATCAGGAAACAACAATGTAGTTTACGAGTGGAGTGTTCAGTTGAATGGAGTAGCGGTAACAGGAGGAGTTACAAGTGGTGTTTCTACAAGTAATATTCACTTGATAGATCATGTTTTAACCACTACAGGATTGGTAGCAGGAACGGCAGTTTATACCTTTACACCAAGATTAGGAGATTGTTTAGGAGTGCCAAGACAGTATACTCAAATTGTAAACCCATTACCGCAACCTGTATTGTTAGATGGTTCAATTTGTGTTGAATTATCAACAGGTTTAGTATTCCAAAGTCATCATTTAGATTCAGGAATACCAAATACTGCAAATTATGATTTCAATTGGTATTTCAATGGAGCACCAATTCCAACAGCAACACAAAGTACCTATGATGCTACAGAAGCTGGATCTTATTATGTAGAGGTTCAAAACATAACTACAGGGTGTTCGAATACATCAAATACAATAACAGTAAACGAGATCAATAACGCTACAGATTTCACCTATACAGTAACAAATGCATTTACAGATAATGCAACAATAACAATAACAGTAATAGACGGAAATGGAAGTCTTTTATATCAATTAGATGATCGAGATCTTCAAGATTCGAATGTATTTACAGGAGTAAGTGCAGGAGAACATATTGTTACAGTAGTAGATGAAAAAGGTTGTACTTATCTAGAAAAGAGTATTTTAGTAGTTGATTATCCTAAGTTCTTTACACCAAATGGAGATGGGTATAATGAAACTTGGAATATTTTTTCATTAAGAGGTCAATCTAACACAAAAATTTATATCTTTGACCGATACGGTAAATTGATCAAACAAATCAGCCCGGAAAGCCAAGGTTGGGATGGTACCTTTAACGGTAAACAATTACCTTCAGCAGATTACTGGTTCACAGTAGAGTATGAAGAAAACCAACAAAAGAAAGTATTTAAAGCACATTTTTCATTAAAACGATAATGGATAAAATATAATTTTAAAAAAGCTTCACATTATTTGTGAAGCTTTTTTTTGTCCAGTCCCTAAAAGGAATGCGTAAAAAAGTAGCTCCAATGGAAAAACGTAAAGAAACACGTTATGTGAAAAGGAATATAAAATGACTACTCAATGTCCTTTAAATTACAAATTGTTTAAGAAATCGAATGAGGTCAACTTACAGTTAAAGAATTTACAAAGACACTTGGTATTCAAAATAGATTAACTGTTGTTAAGTGGTTCAAAAAAACTGTGACTTCGATTGGTAAAATCGAACACCATTTATTATATGAAAAAGCACCCAAATAATTAGCTATTTTAAATAAAAGAACAAAAAAAATAGTGTTTTATTGTAATTTGTTCGATATAAACAGCCTTATTTAGAGTGTCTATCTTTGTTGTGACGTAATAATAATTAATAATTAGATAAAATAAAAAACCGCATCAACTTTTAGGGTTTTTGCGGTTTTTTGGGTTAAGGTTGGTATAGTTATTTTGAAAATATTAAGTAATAATTAAAAGTTAGATTTTAATATTTAAATATTTTTGTATGTTTTAATTAATTGCTTAGCATTACAGGCATTACTAACATCGTAACAGTTTCTCCGTCATCAAGTCCATCAACTGGAGTAAGAATACCAGCTCTGTTTGGCATAGACATTTCAAGTTGGATTTCATCACTAGTAAGGTTGTTCAGCATTTCTGTTAAGAAACGTGAATTAAAACCGATTTGCAAATCGTCTCCTTGATAATCACATGTTAAACGCTCATCTGCTTTGTTAGAATAATCAATATCCTCGGCAGAAATATTCAATTCTGTTCCAGCAATTTTTAAACGAATCTGATGTGTTGTTTTGTTTGCAAAAATTGCAACACGACGTACAGAGCTTAAAAATTGAACTCTATTGATAAGTAATTTATTTGGATTTTCTTTTGGAATTACAGCTTCATAATTAGGATATTTTCCATCAATTAAACGGCATGTTAATACGTAGTTTTCAAAAGAAAAAGTTGCATTAGCATCATTATATTCAATTTTAACTTCTGCATCTGAAGCTCCTAAAATACCTTTTAAAATATTTAAAGGCTTTTTAGGCATAATAAAATCTGCAACTTGAGATGCTTTCACATCTGCACGCGCATATTTCACTAACTTGTGAGCATCTGTTGCTACGAATATTAAGCCTTCTGGTGAGAATTGAAAAAATACACCACTCATTACAGGTCTTAAATCATCATTACCAGCAGCAAAAATAGTTTTACTAACAGCTGTTGCTAAAACTTCTGCAGGAACTAACGTTGAAGACGGATCTTCTAATGCTACTGCTTTTGGAAATTCTTCTCCTGGAGCATAAGCAATAGCATATTTACCAGAATTAGAACTAATTTCCACAGTACTATTCTCTTCAACTGAAAAAGTTAAAGGTTGTTCCGGAAAGGTTTTAAGTATATCTAATAATAATTTTGCAGGCACTGCAATACTTCCTTGACTAGTTGAATCAATCTCTAATGTAGCTGACATAGTTGTTTCCAAATCTGATGCAGAAACAGTCAGTTGATTATTATTTAATTCAAATAAAAAGTTATCTAAAATGGGTAACGTATTACTACTATTAATAACGCTTCCTAATACTTGTAGCTGTTTTAATAAATACGAACTCGATACTATAAACTTCATTTTCTTTTATTTTAAAATCTCTTATGATTTTAGTTTCACAAATATATTCTAATTATTAGCAAACACAAAAACATTTTATCAACATCTACTTGCTGTAGGCTCTTTTTCTTAAAAAAGTAAACAAAATACCAAAAATAGCTAATAAAATCATTGGTAATCCGACAGTTATCATTTGTGCCCAAGTATAGTTTTGATACACTTTTTCTTTGTCTAATAATGGCAAATCTACATCTTTACTTCTAATGTTGATAAGTCCAGTGTCATCTAAAAGGTAATTTACACAATTCATTAAAAACTCTTTGTTACCATAAAGGTTATTTGTCCATTTATCAAAACCTAATTCTAAAGGAATTCCTTTGTCGATTTGATTTTTTATAATATCACCATCAGAAATCACGATCATTTTGTTTGCTAAACCATCATTTTTAAATGTAGGATCTTTAAATGGAAGTACTCTATTTTTATACATAGATGAAAATGAACCTTCTAACAAAACGGCTAATGGCATCAGACCCTTTCCTAAATAGTCTTCGGGTTTAGTCTCTTCTGTTACCATATCTAATGATATTTCTGAAGGTGTACCAATAGGTCTTGAATATTCTGAACTACTTAAAAGAACAGTTTTTTTAATATCATTTTTAAGTAATTCTATAGGTGAAGGAAATTCAAACTTAATTCCTTCCATATTTTTAACTAAAGGATGATTAGTTGATGGATAAACAAATGGAGAAAATTTCCAAAAATATTGTTCATATTGTGTTTCACTACCTTGTTTTCCTGTTGCTAATTTTATAGGAGTAGCCTGTTCATCTTTTACTAATAAGGGATTTATTCTTATTCCATATTTAAACAACATATCGGTTAGATTCAAATCAGTTTGATGTGCTAATAGACTACCTGTTTCATTATATAAATCTTCGTAATTAGCAGTTATATTATCGATTAACCATAATGATTTACCTCCGTTAATGATAAATTGATCTAATACTTCTTTTTCTTCTTCTGTAAATTTTTCAGTAGGCTTAGCGATTATTGCTAAATCATATTTCTTTAAAGCTTCTAAAGATTTTTGAGGTTCTTTTGCTACTGAATCAAGAGTAAACGTACCAATATAATAGCTTTCTCTTACCGATCTAATAAAGTCAGCAATTTGTATATCTTCTAACTCACCATTACCTTTAATTACTGCTATCTTTTTTTGTTTCTCTTTAGTTATTTTATTGAAAGCTTCCGCAAAAGCAAATTCTAGATGTTGTACAGAACTAATTACTTTTTGTTCTGTTGTTGCTCCCATTAAATTTTTTAGTAATGAAACTTTAGTTCCCTTGTTTCCATAATTAGCTACTGCCCATGGAAAAACTACTTCCTGTGTTTGTTTTCCTTTATCATCCACAGTAATATTTAAGGCTTGTAGTCCGTTTGCGTGAAACTCTTTCATTACAGCTAAGCGCTCTTCTTCTTTTTCAATCGGATTTACAAATTGGAAAATAATATTAGGATTGTATGCTGTGAACTCTTCTAATAGTTGTCTTGTTTCATTCTGTAAACGTTTGAATTCTGGAGGGAAATTTCCCTCTAAAAAAACATCTACATATAAAGGGCTATCAATACTTTTTATAATATTTAATGATGTTTCAGAAAGCGTATAACGTTTGTCATGTGTTAAATCGAAACGTTTAAAATAGAAATTACTCACAACATTAATAGCAATAAGGACTATGATAACTATAAAAAGTGACTTTAAATTTTGTTTTTTTGAAGTTTTCATTATCCTTTCAATGTTTTAAGTTTATAAACAGTAATCGATAAAAACAAAAAAGTTATACTCATAAAGTAAGTAACATCTCTTGTGTCTAAAACGCCACGACTCATACTTTTAAAATGATAATCCATTCCTAAAGAAGCTATAGATTTGCTATATTCATTAAAAAGATTTGCAATACCTTCGAAACCAAAATAAAAGATAAAACATACAAAAATAGCAATAATGAATGCAACAATTTGATTTTCTGATAGAGTTGATGTAAATACACCAATCGAAGTATATGCTGCTATTAGGAATAATAGGCCAAAATAGGAACCAATTGTACTTCCCATATCAATATTACCTTCGGGACTTCCAAAATAGGAAATAACCCAAACATAAACATAAGTAGGAAGAATAGCTAAAACAATTAATAGAAAAGCACCTAGAAATTTACCATTTACAATTTCCCAAATAGTTAATGGTTTTGTGAAAAGTAATTCGATTGTCCCTTGTTTTATTTCATCTGAGAAACATCTCATAGTTACCGCAGGAATTAGAAAAATTAAAATCCAAGGAGAAAGTTTAAAGAACGGACTTAAATCTGCAAATCCAGAATTTAAAATATTAAAATCACCTTGAAATACCCAAAGAAATAATCCATTGAGTAATAGAAAAATGGCAATAACTAGATAACCAATTGGCGATCCGAAAAATGATTTTATTTCACGTAGCAATAATGCTTTCATATTTTTTTGTTTAAAGCTTAGAATTTCATTTTATATCTGAAAATAGGTAAACTTTTGTTTAGAAATTAGTAATGCAAATTTATATTTTTTATTGTTTTAAATAAATATTTTTTTTAGTGTATTGAAACTAACTTGTCAACACTCCATGCTTCAGGTTTATCACTAAAAAAAGCTTTTGTAAACGCCCAAACTTCCTTGAATAATTCAGAATGTCTATATTTTTCTAGATCTTCTTCTGAATTCCAATAACTATATGTAAAAAAAATTCGAGGATCATTTTTGTCTTGATATAGTTCTAAAAACTGATTTCCTTCAAAAGCTCTTATTTTTTCTTTAATAGTATCAAATTTTTCAAGAAAAACAGCAATTTTATCGTCTTGAAAGCGCATTTTTACAATTCGTACAAACATTATATATAGTTAAATTTATTCTTCAAAAGTTATACTAACAACATCTCTAAACTTTAATCCTAATAAAGTGGAAGCAGAGCCAACAGTTTTTGGATTACTCTTATAAATGGCAATTTCTAAATATCCATTTTCATTAAATAAAGCCAAAGCATTACCTTCAAAGGCTTTCAGAGTATATTTATCTGTGTTTTTAAAATCTGAATAAAAATTATGTATTCGGTCTAGTTTTTTATTATGAAATTTGATTTTAAAGTTTCTTTTCATGGAAATATCATCAAACATTTTCTTAGAAATATTAGTAACACAGTTTCCAAACTGATCAATATGGATAATAGTTCCTTTTATTAATGAATTATCACTTGAAACTTGAGCGGTCATTTCATTAACCATTCTAAGTTCGTTTATTTCTTTTCCAATAACATTTAATAAGCCACCTCTTGCAATATGACATGCAACAGCAACAAATACATTCATATCTGTATTCTCTTCCTGTAGTCTATCATGAATATTGATTGCTACTATTTTTTGAGCTACTTTTTTTTGTATTAATGAACTTAATATTCCATTGTCTGCACATATAAAATATTGATCATCCCATTGCATTGCAATATGTTCTGTAGTTGCAGTTCGTTCACTATCAACGCCTATAATATGTATTGTTCCTTTTGGGAAACTTTTGTAGGCAGCCGAAATGGAATAACTTGCTTCTAAAGTATTAAATAAATCTATATCATGAGATATATCTACAATGATAGGGTTTTCAAGTCCAGAAATTAACTTACCCTTTAGAGCACCAACAAAGTGATCCTTTAATCCAAAATCGGTAGTAAGTGTAATTATTGACATAAATTTGTTTATAACTTATTACAAAAACAAGTTTTGTTTTTCTTAAATTTGATTTTAACACTTTTCAAAACTATAATTATAGTACATGAAAAAGTATAATTTTTGATAAAAATAGTATCTTAAAATAAGTACAAAGCTACTATAATTTTAGTACAACAAAAACAATTTAAAAAGAAAGCATTTGAACGAAAGAATAATTGAATTAGTAGAGATTACTCCAAAGGATTTTTGGGGGACTCAAGATGTTAATTTAGAGGCTGTTAAGAAGTATTATCCAAAACTGAAAATTGTTGCAAGAGGAACTACATTAAAAGCTTATGGAGAAGAAGAGATATTAGATGAATTTGAAATAAAATTCAGAAGATTAATGCTTCATTTTACACGGTATAATACTATTGATGAGAATGTGATTTTGAGGGTTTTAGAAAATGATTCTCAAGAAACACAGCAGTTAAATGGAAGAGATAAAATTCTTGTTCATGGTGTTGGAGGGAAGCTTATTAAAGCATTGACACCAAACCAACAAAAACTTGTTGATACAATATTGCGAAATGATATGGTTTTTGCAATTGGTCCCGCAGGAACGGGTAAAACCTATACAGGAGTAGCAATGGCTGTAAAAGCTTTAAAGGAGAAACTGGTTAAAAGAATTATTTTAACTAGACCAGCAGTAGAAGCAGGTGAAAATTTAGGTTTTTTACCTGGAGATATGAAAGAGAAGCTAGATCCTTATATGCAGCCTTTGTATGATGCTTTAAGAGATATGATACCAGCGGAGAAGTTAGAAGATTATATCATGAAGGGAATTATTCAAATTGCTCCATTGGCTTTCATGAGAGGTAGAACTTTAGATAATGCGTTTGTAATTTTAGATGAAGCTCAAAACACGACGCATAGTCAAATGAAGATGTTTTTAACTAGAATGGGGAAACATGCTAAATTTATGATTACTGGAGATCCTGGTCAGGTAGATTTACCAAGAAGAACAATTTCTGGATTAAAAGAAGCATTATTAATACTGAAAGATGTAGAAGGTGTAGGGATAACTTATTTAGATGATAAAGATATTGTAAGACATAAGTTAGTCAAGAAAATTATAGATGCTTATAAGAGTATTGAAAATCACGATTAATTTTTTTGAATGAAAAAAGAGAAACCAATTATGAAAATAGTTGGTTTTTTTTATGTAAACATTTGAAATTGAGTAGGATGATTTATTTTGGCTTATTAAATATACTTTTTTAATAAAATTATCAACACGAAAACGTTTTCGTTGTGTTATTCGTAATTTTTAATCGTATTTATGTTTAATTATCTATTAAATTAGATTTAAATTTATTAATTATTAAAAATTATGAAACAAATAAAAACATTGAAGATTTTTTCATTTTGCTTTGTAGCTACTTTTTTTTCATGCAACAATGAGGAAATAGATGAAAGTAAAATTGATACTAATGAATTTAAAACAATTCAAGTAACAAATCATGACGGTAAACCTTTCAGTACTGGAAATAGTAGTGAAACGAATAAATTTAATTCTGGTCCAGGAGGTGGAGTAATGATGCAAGCTTTTTATTGGGATGTTCCAGCTGGAGGTACATGGTGGAATGTTGTAAAAGGCAAAGTTGCATCTTGGGGAAATGCAGGAATTGAATCTATTTGGTTGCCTCCTGTTTCAAAAGCACAAAACGGACCATTTTCAATGGGATATGATCCTACAGATTATTTTGATTTTGGAGATTATAATCAAAACGGAACAGTTGAAACAAGATTCGGTTCTAAAACCGAACTTACAAGTTTAATCACAACGGTTCATAATGAAAACATGAAAGTATATGCAGACATTGTTATTAATCACAACAGTGGTGGGCAGTCCGAATTAAATCCATTTACTAATTCAAATACCTACACTAAATTTAATGTAGCTTCAGGTAAGTTTAATAGAACATATAACGATTTCTATAAAAATTCATTTGGGAATAATGATGAAGGAAGTTTTGGCGGTTTTCCAGACTTATGTCATGCTAATCCTTATGTACAAGATTGGTTGTGGAAACGATCAGATGGAGTAGGGAAGTATTATAAAAATACAATGAAGTTTGATGGATGGAGATTTGATTATGTTAAAGGCTTTGGGCCATGGGTTGTGAACCAATGGAATGCTAATGTTGGTGGTTTTTCAGTAGGAGAATATTGGGATGGTAATGCAGCTACTTTAGAATGGTGGTGTGATAATGCAAATAGTTCTGCTTTTGACTTTGCATGTTATTATAAAATGGATGAAGCTTTTGATGGTGATGATTTATCGAAGTTAAGTTCTGGAGATATGCTTTGGAAAAGAAGACCTTATAGAGCAGTAACATTTGTTTCTAATCATGATACGGATCAAATTTGGAAAAAAAACCTTGCTTATGCATACATTTTAACCCATGAAGGATATCCAACAATTTTTTATAAAGATTATGAAGATTGGTTAGATAAAAGTAAGCTTAATAATTTAATCTGGATACATAATAATAAAGCAACAGGAAACACTTCAATTTTATATGCAGATAATGACGAATATATTGCAAGAAGAAATGGTTATAATGGAAACCCTGGTTTAGTGGTCTATTTGAATAATTCAAGCTCTTGGCAAGAAAGATGGGTAGAAACTAATTGGTCGAGTACAGAGATAAAAGATTATACAGGAAATTCATCTTGGCAACCAACAACACAAGGTGGAAAATGGGTAAAAATACAATGTCCACCAAATAGTTACTCAGTGTGGTCAACATTATAGTTGAGTGAATTAGTTTTTATTAAAGGATATTGTGTTTTTCTCAGTATCCTTTTTTTGTTTTTTTAAGTTAGCTTTGCTAGTTACGACTAAAAAAGCTTTATTTGTAGAAATTAAAAGCTATAATAACATTGAAAACTGTATTAATAACTGGAGCATCCGGAGGATTAGGAAAATTAACAACGAAACATTTTGCAGATAACGGTTGGAATGTAATTGCCACAATGATCGATTTAGATTTAGCGGAAGAATTAAAAGGATATCCTAACGTGAAATGTTACTTGTTAGACGTAACTTCATCAGAAAATATAGAAAAAGCAAAAAATGAGATTTTAAAAGATTTTAAAACAATCGATGTTGTTATAAATAATGCAGGTTTAGGCTATAGAAGCTTTGTTGAACTTTCAGAAGATTCTAAAATAGACACCATTGTTAATGTGAACTGGCTCGGTGTTGTGAAAATTTGTAGAGCATTTATTCCTGTGTTTAGAGAACAAAATTTCGGACAATTTATAAATATCACGTCTATTGCGGGCTTAGTAAACTTGCCTTTGGGAAATTTTTATCACTCTACAAAACAAGCAGTAGAAAGCTTTTCAGAATGTATGTCCTATGAATTATTAGAATTTAATGTGAGTGTTTGTACGGTTCAATTCGGAAATGCACCAACCGATTTTCAGAAAAATGTAGCTAAGTGCGGAGATTGTAATATTCCATCCTATAATGCAATGATGGATGCAATAAATGAGATATTAAATAAAAAAACAGATAAGAACAAAAACTTAACGAGTACAATTATTAATAAATTATTTGATATTGCAGAAAACCCATCAAAACGATATAGAAAATATACGATTGGCTTTGATGCTAATTTCATGAAATACCTAAGACGAATTTTAGGTTATAGATTATTTAATAGTGTAATTAAGAAAATGGTTCTTAAAAAATAGATTTTAATTATAAAGAGGCATGAAACAGTTTTTTAAATATGAAAAAGGATTCATAAATATAAATGAAACCGATTTATTCCTAACAAAAACAGGAAATTGGTCTGAAATCGACTTAATAGAAGAGAAGTCATTTAAATCAAAGAGTCAAAATACTATAAAAAAAGTAAAGACATATAGTTTTTACGCCATGTTAGTTTCGTTTTCATTGCTATTGTTTATTAATATTTATAGAGCAGATAATAAAATCCTATTAACAACAGCTATAATTCTGTTAATTGTATCTTCTTTTAATTATATAAAAGTAGGATCAGGTTCACAGTATAAAATTCCACTTTCAAAAATTGATAAAATGGATTACTCGTTTAAAAGTTTGAAAATTTATTTTAAAAATAAAGAAGGGAAAGAAGATTTCGAACGTCTAGAAAATATAGAAGAAAAAGGAATTACGATACTGAAAAAGTTAGGTTATATCTAAAAATTTAAAACTTGATTTTTTCCATTGTTTATGTCTAATAAACGACTTATTTTTGCAAAAACAACAACACAACAATTAATGAGTACAATAACATCGACCAAGTTTAACTTTCCTGGTCAAAAATCAGTTTATAACGGTAAAGTAAGAGAAGTTTATAACATAAACGATGAACTTCTTGTTATGATTGCTACCGATAGACTTTCAGCTTTTGATGTAGTAATGCCAAAGGGAATTCCATATAAAGGACAAATTCTAAATCAAATAGCAACCAAGTTTATGGAGCTAACGCAAGATATTGTGCCAAATTGGTTGTTAGCTACACCAGACCCTAATGTAGCTGTCGGACATTTGTGTGAACCATTCAAAGTAGAGATGGTTATAAGAGGTTATTTAGCAGGACATGCAGCAAGAGAATATGCTTTAGGTAAAAGAATATTATGTGGAGTTGCACTTCCAGATGGCTTAAAAGAAAATGATAAATTTCCAACACCAATAATAACACCTTCTACGAAAGCAGATAATGGTGAACATGATGAAGATATTTCCCGTGAAGATATATTGTCAAAAGGAATTGTTTCAGAAGAAGATTATTTAGTTTTAGAAAAATATACAAGAGCTTTATATCAAAGAGGTTCTGAAATTGCAGCAGAAAGAGGATTAATATTAGTAGATACTAAATATGAATTCGGAAAAACAAAAGAAGGTAAGATTGTTTTAATCGATGAAATTCATACGCCAGATTCTTCACGTTATTTTTATGCTGATGGATATCAAGAGCGTCAAGATAAAGGTGAAGGTCAAAAACAACTTTCTAAAGAATTTGTTAGACAATGGTTAATTAAAAATGGATTTCAAGGAAAAGAAGGTCAACAGATTCCGGAAATGACAGAAGAATATATCAATTCAGTATCAGAAAGATATATTGAATTGTTTGAGAACATATTAGGAGAAGAATTTGTTAAGGCAGATATCTCTAATATAAATAAAAGAATTGAAGATAATGTTTTAAGTTTTTTAAGTAAGAAGTAACATAACATTAGTTTAATGCTACCATAACCACGCTCTGCGTGGTTTTTTTGTTCTTTGTAGTGAATAAAAAAGATAATTACAAACAAATTATTCATTATGAAAAAATCAATCGTTTTTTTAGGTTTATCATTTATTTTATCAGCAAATAGTACAAATGCAGCTTCGGTTCAAGATGAATTTGCGAATGAAAATAGTATTGTGTTTTTTGAAGATGACGTTACGCCACTGTGTAAAGCAATAAGTAATGGAGATATTGATTTAGTAGAAAGAATTTTAGAGTATGGAGTAGATTTGAACGGAGTAACGTATAGAGGAATGACACCTTTAATGTATGCGGCAAGATATAATAAAGTTGAAATTGTAAAAATGTTAATCGAAAAAGGAGCAAATTTAACAATTACAGATAGTAATGGTTTTAACGCCTTAGATCATGCAAAAAGTAGTGGTTCGGAAGAGTCTAAAGACTTAATTATAGAAGCATTAAAAAGATAGTTTTTGTTTTATAGTTAGATTATTGATTAAAAGGTTGTGTGCTTGTCGCATAACCTTTTGCATTAAATTATAAAAGCTCCATATCAAATATTGAAATATGGAGCTTTTACTCTAGAATTTGAAAATAAAAAGTATGAATTGAGTTGATGTTTTGTTAAAAACTCAAAACTATTGTATTAAAGTATTTTTTCAATTGAAAAACTTGTAGAAACAGAAGTACCAGTTGAACCACTATTTTGCGATTTTAATTTCGCGTTTCTTGTTGTGCTGTCCTCATAGTCTGTAAAGATCCTAAAACCATAAGAATGTCCATGAATCAATTGTAAGTAATTTGTAATTCCATAACTTTCATTTCTTCCCGAACCAAGAGTAGGATTATTGTTGTCTCTGTGTTTAAAAGTTCTTCTCAAAACCCAATTATTTGTTGTAAAATCCCAAAGACCAATCAAAATATCTAAATCGTTTGAAGAATTTGTATAGTCACCAATATCAAAATCCATAGATATTTTATAATAGCCATCAATTATTGGCGAATATCTACCAGTAGAAGTATTGTATTCGTTTGAAACATCAACAAGTTCAACAGCTAATATAATTTCTTTAAAGTTAAAATCAGTGTTAAGTGGAATATCAGACGATAAAAAACCAACAAATTTTGTTCCAGGCGCGGTATTATCAGTAAGAGCAGTAACCAAAGTTCCGTCAGGCAAAACAGAAACAGGTGTTGTTCTTCCAGTTGTGTTAGAAAGTCCTCGTATTCTAACGTCTCCATTTACGTCTAACTCTTTTGTAGGAGATGTGGTATTAATACCAACTTGTCCATTCATTAAAAATGGAAATAATACTAAGATTAATAGTATTCTTTTTGAATTCATGTCTAGAAATTTAATAAATTAATTATTTTTAATTCCAGAATTTTAGGTTAAAAAAAACAGTTTATTGAGATTTGCAGTACAAAATTTGACTTAAAAAATTAGAATTCATAAAGAAATCGATTAAAGTGCGTATAAAATCGTTTAGGTTCATTAAATCGTGTTTTTTTATGATGAAAATTTCTATAATTCCATTTTTTTTAACTAAAAAAAAATAAAAAATAAAGCAATATTTTATTTTTTAATACATCAATTAAGAATAGTTAAAGTGTTGTAAAACAAAAAAATGAAGCATAAAAGCTTCATTTTTATTTTATTTATTATTTAAAATAAGATAATCTTGTATTTATTTCAGATTTTAGTCATAACTGTTTTTAAGTGTTGTATGTGAAATAGAAATGTTAATTTGTTATGAAAACATCAAAATAGAATTGGCCTTGCCAACAATTGGCTCCTGATTGTTCAGCAAATTTCTCTACTCTTGCAATATTTATTGTTACAGAAGATTGGGATTTGTTAGCATAATTTAAAGCAAATACATCTGAAACTCCAGTATTATTATTCGCACTAAAAATAAATCCATTTGGACTAAATGGGAGTTGCGGACTAAAATCATAACGTACTTGAAGTCTTTCTGCTAGAACTTCTGCTTTAGCAAGTTGATTTCCACTCACTAATTGTGATCCACTTTTTTGTTGCTTTGCCAAAATTTCCCAATTTACCGTTGTTGGTACGCCTTTAATAGTAACTGGAAAACTACCCGTTGTTCCAACACTTACATTATTGCATATAGGAATACTTAATCCATTTACTGACGCTATAAGTGGAATATCAGAAATACTGCTATTTGTTATAGATTGCCATGAAGCATTTCCATTTGCATCAGAAGTTAATACTTTGCCTAAAGATTGATTCCCATCAACAATACGCATAGCGGCTGGTGCAATAGTTGTTATTGTTAAATTATCAATATATGCAGCATCACTACCTGCACTTGATGAAGAATCTTTACTGTATTCCCAACGTAATGTTCTCGAGCCTCCAGCTAAAAAATAAGTTTGTTGTGTCCATCCAATCTCGCCAGACCACTGATTTTGTTGTACACCATCAATGTAGAAACGTAAATAATCAAAACCACTTTCACTACTTACATTGTAAAAAAAATTTAGAGTAGCTCCTTCTGAAGGAGCTACAACTGTATATGAAATCGCTGTACTTTGGCTATCACCAATTGCTCCTGATTTTGCTGCATAAGTTCCTGTATGTTTTACAGATGTTTGCGTTATCCAGTTAGTACTCCCACTTGTTGTTAGTGGTGAAATTGTATTGGTCTCAAAGTTTTGATTAAGTAATGATGAAGGAGTACCGATTTTTTCGATATGAAATTTCGTGGTTGGGGTAGTTGTTCCTATGCCAACATTTGCAGTATTATTATTGTAAATATCATTTCCAATTTTAGACCAATGATTTGTTCCGTCAATTAATTGCGTCCATTTTGATCCGTCCCAATAATAAAAACCGACTCCAGTTATTGTATTAGTGTTGAAAATTAATAAACTTGTGGCTGGATTTGTAATTGGTGCCGCAACATTCAGATTCGGAATCGATACTCTTGGAATTAATAAACCTTTATCAGTTGCAGTAATATCAAGCATTGAACTATTGTCTGGATTTGTTGTGTTTATTCCTACTTGAGCATTTAAGAATAAGGGAAAAACGAATAGTAGTAAAAATAATTTCATTTTTATTTTTTTATTAAATTATTTAACAAAAATTGATTTATAATTTAAAAAATAAAAATTATTGGGATAAAATATGTTTTTTTGGGAAGAATATGTTTATTGTGTTAAAATCCTTAAAACATTGTCTTTGTGAGTTTTAGAAATTGGTATTTTGTTGTTTTCAATTTCAATTAATGTATTTGAAAATGCTGTTATAAAATTAATGTTTACAATAAAACCTTTATGTGTTTGAATAAAACAATGAGGTAGTTGTTTTGTGAATTCGGTTATTGTTGCTCTATATCGATAGTTGGTATCACTTGAGTTTAGAATTAAATAGTTTTTATCACTTTCAATAAATCGAATGCTATTTAAATTAATTTTTTTATATACTTCTAAATGCTTAATAATTAAAAAATTTTCTTTAATTTGTTGATTGATCTTATTAAAAATTTGAACACTAATTTCAATTGAAGTTAACAAGTCTGTTTTTTGAAAAGGTTTAACCAAATAAGCGTATGGGTCAGTTTTTAACGCTTTAGTAATAGTATCATCATCAGAATAAGCAGTTAGATATATATATGGAATAGAATAATTTTCTTTAATGTAATTAGCAAGCCAAATTCCATTTTTTTTTCCTTTTATATTGATATCTAAAATAGCAAAATTCACAATTTCATTTTCTAATATTTCAATAGCTTCATCAGAACTCATTGCAGTGCCAGAAATTCTGTAGCCAATTTCAGTTAACTGATTAATTATTGTCTTTTGTGTAATAAATTCGTCTTCTATAACTAAAATTTGTAGAGATTTTTCCATTTTAATTCGTTTTAAAAATAATAGTTAGTAAAGCACCATTTCTATTAGAGGTATATAGATTACCATTTATTTGTTTAATAAGTCCATTAATTAATTCAAAACCAAATGATTTTACATTTTTTGTATCAAAATTATCAGGAAATCCAATTCCATTGTCTTGAACTGTTACTTTGTACTCCGTTTGTTTTTTTTCTAAACTAATATCAATTTTTCCAGCTTTAGTATTTGTGAATGCATGTTTGTATGCGTTGTTAATAATTTCGTTTAAAATTAGACTTAGTGGAATAGCGGTATCAATCTCAAGTTGAAAATTTGTTATATTTACTGTTATATCAATCTTTTTTTCAGATGAGTTCACTTGTTTGCTGTAGGTAATAAATTCAGATATATAGTGTGAAAAATTAACAGCTTTAAAATTTTTGTTTTGATAGATTGTTTTATGAAGTAATGCAATAGATTGAATCCTATTTTGTCCTTCACTTAAAATGGTTTTAATTTTAGGATCTTTTATTGTGTAATTTTGAAGCTCTAATATTCCTGAAATTATTTGCAAATTATTCTTTACACGATGATGAATTTCTTTTAAAAGTAATTCTTTTTCTATAAGTGATTCTTCAATTTCTTTATTTTTTTTTAAAATGGAATTGCTCATTCTTTCAATCTCAACTCGTTTTCTTTGGTTGTTTGAGATGAAAATAAAGCTTATAATTAGTAATAGTAAAAGACCTGTAATAATAATGGTAAATATGATGTCCTCTTTTTCTTTAATTGCTTTGTTTTTTTTAATAATTGATCGTTCATTTTCTTCTATAGAAAAGTTTAATTCGGAACTTTGGAGTAATTTTTTTTTTTGTATGTTGGAAATTGAATCATTATTTTTTTTTATAATGAGTAGTAATTTGTAGGCTTCTTTGTAATTATTTGTTTCTTGAGCGAATTGATGTTTTAGATTAAGTAACTGTAAAGTTTGTATTTTTGAGTTTTTATTTAAAGAGTCTAAATGCATAATTATAGATTTAGACTTTGAAAAATCTTTTTTACCAAGATAAGCTTTCGCTAAAATAACTTTGTAATCTATGTAGGTGTTGTTTTTTTTAACCGTGTTAAAGTAATTTGAATCTAAAGCAGTTAGTGTGGTTATTGCTTTATCGTATTTTTTCTGAGTTAAATAAATGTTTGCAATATTTTCGTTAACATTTAAAAAAAAATTTCTATAACTAATAGAATCAATTTTTTTTTTTCCTTTTTCAGCTTTATAAAGTCCTTTGTTGTAATAAATTAATGCAGAGTCATTTTTGTTGATTAACGAATAAAAAAAACCTAAATCATTATATGCGGACGGGATAATTAGAGAATCACGTTTTGTGTTTTGCTGCAATAAGTTGATTTCCTTTTTTAATTGAATTATAGCTTTGTCTACTTTTTCAAGTTGTAGATAAAGACGACTTTGTATATTATAACTCCAAAGTGGATAATCAACACCTTTTTCTATTAAAGTATTGATTTGTCTGTTGCTATCAAAAACTTTTGAATATAAATTCAGTTTTAAATAAGATTCTTGCATGGCAACATAAATATCCATGCGTTCTTTGTCGCACAATTTATAATCCTTATTCTCTAATAATTTATTGAATTTCGAAATTGCTTTAATATGATTTTGATCCAACTGATCAATAAGTCCTAAACAAAAAGTATAAGGTTTTTCTTGAGTTTTGTTTGTGGAATTTTTATTTTTTAGTAAAAAGAATTCTTCTTTAAATAATAAAATGTATTTTAGTTTATCTTCTTGATGTAAACTTCTAAAATAAAAAACTTTTTCTATTTCTTTCTTAATCTTAAATGTTTTTACAATTGTATCGTTTGGTAATACAAATTGAGAAAAAAGTAAAAAAAATATAGAAAAAGTTTTAATATTCATTGGTTTATTTAAAATAAGAAAAAGTTTCGTTATTTTCAATTTTTAATAAAGTTTCATAAATCAATTTAATAACATTTTCAACATCATCTCTATGAACCATTTCCACGGTAGTATGCATATAACGAAGTGGTAATGAAATCAAGGCGGAAGCAACACCACCATTACTATATGCAAATGCATCCGTATCTGTACCAGTCACGCGTGATGAAGCATGTCTTTGAAATGGAATTTTGTTTGTTTCAGCTGTATCAACAATTAATTCACGAAGATTATTTTGGGTTGCAGGAGCATAAGCAATAACAGGACCTTTCCCCATTTTTAAATCACCCTCAATTTTTTTGTCAATCATTGGAGTGTTTGTATCATGACAAACATCAGTAACTATTGCAACATTTGGTTTAATAGTTTGAGTAATCATTTCCGCACCTCGTAAACCAACTTCTTCTTGAACAGAGTTTACTACATATAAACCAAACGGAAGATCTTTCTTGTTTTCTTTTAATAAACGAGCAACTTCAGCAATCATGAAGCCACCCATTCTATTGTCAATTGCACGACAAATAAATTTGTTTTCATTTAAAACTTCAAAACCATCAGGATAAGTAACAACACAACCTACATGAATTCCTAGTTTCTCAACTTCTTCTTTTGTTTCACATCCACAATCAATAAAAATATTATCTATTCTAGTTGTTATCTCTTTGTCTTTGTTTCTTGTGTGAATCGCTGGCCATCCAAAAACACCTCTAACTATTCCTTTTTTAGTATGAATGTGTACTCTCTTAGATGGAGCGATCATATGATCACTACCACCATTTCTAATCACATAAATAAAACCATCGTCAGAGATGTAGTTAACATACCAAGCAATTTCGTCAGAGTGACCTTCAATTACAACCTTAAAAGGAGCGTCTGGGTTAATTACACCAACAGCTGTACCATAAGTGTCAGTAATAAAAGTATCTACATAAGGCTTTAAATAGTTCATCCACAATTTTTGCCCTTCAGCTTCATACCCAGTAGGAGAAGAATTATTTAAATAGTTTTCTAAAAAAGTTAAAGAACTTTCTTTTAAGATAGATTTTGTACTCATTATATTGTATATTTTTTGCTAAATTATAAAATTGCTTTAAGAGTTATCTAAAAATTTAGTTATTTTTGAGTAGGTTTTTTAGTAAATTACTCATTTTTTTCTTTTGATTAGAAATCTAACGTAAATTTATATTAATTTGTTGATCTTTAAAAACACACCTAAATAGATGAAAAAATATACAATCATTATATTTCTACTATATACTTTTCTTGCAAATTGCCAAGTGCAAGATACTTTGAGTATAACAGCTCAAGATTCTTCACTATTGTATTCAATAGAGCTAAAAGAGATTGTAGTTTCTAAAGAAGGTATTTCTGCAGCAGACCTAGAAAGGAAAAAATTATTAATATTAAAGAGAAGAGTTTATAAGACCTATCCTTATGCTGTATTAACTTCGCAGAAGTTGAAACTAATCAATGAAACAATGGATAAGTTGAAGACAAAAAAAGAAAAGAAAAAGTATTTTAAAATAGTTGAAAAATACCTAGAAGAAGAATTTGAGCCAAGATTAAAAAAACTATCTCGAAAAGATGGTCAAATTTTAGTAAAACTAATATACAGGCAAACAGGAGAAACTACGTTCGACCTGATAAAAGAATATAAAAGTGGATGGAAGGCTTTTTGGTCAAATAATACAGCAAAACTTTTCGATATTAATATTAAGGAAGATTATCAACCGTTCAATGAACTTGAAGATTTTTATATTGAAACTATATTAGCTAAAGCATTTAATGATGGTAGCCTAGAAAGACAGCCTGCAGCGAAACCAATAGATATAATAAGCTTGGCGAATATTTGGAGAGAAAAAGCGGCAAAAATGCGCGAACTCCAAGATTCTACAAAAAAGTAATATATAAAGGAGTAAAAAATATATAGTATATATATAAGTAGCAGAAGTAAAAGATTAGAAACACTTTTCGTCCCGCTATTCGCGCTACGTGGTAGTTAGCTTCTATCGTTGCTATAAAAGAAGTTTAGTATTTGATAAGAAGAAAAAAAAATACGTGTAAGTAATTGATTTTCAGAATATCTAAAAATATATTAAAAAATAGTTAAGAAAAGATTAGGAAACTCGCAAAAAGTGGCTACTTTTGCACCCGCATAACCGCAGAAGTTCTTAGATATATATTGATGATTACAACGTAAAGTTGAGGCTTAAAAAAAGAGTGATTTTTTTTCAAAAAAGCTTGTCAGAAATAAAAAACTAATTATCTTTGCACCCCGCGAAACAAGCGAAGTTCATTTATATATTGAGTAAGATTTATTAAGAAAAAAAAAATAATTTTTTTTATCAAATAAAGCTTGCGAGATTAAAAAGAAGGTTGTAGTTTTGCACTCGCTAACTGAGATACTGAAAAGCTTTTGAGATATAGAGTTTTAGGGGGTTAAAGAAAGTGAAGGTTATAAAACAAGAATGACACGTTCATAGACATATTGAATTGACAGCATAATTTAAAGTGATTTAAATTATAAAATAAGAGAGTAAAGGCGAATTAAATACAAAAGCTAGAATCGTACAATATAAAAAATATACGATGAAGAGTTTGATCCTGGCTCAGGATGAACGCTAGCGGCAGGCCTAACACATGCAAGTCGAGGGGTATAGTTCTTCGGAACTAGAGACCGGCGCACGGGTGCGTAACGCGTATGCAATCTGCCTTGTACAGAGGGATAGCCCAGAGAAATTTGGATTAATACCTCATAGTGTTATTGAATGGCATCATTTGATAACTAAAGTTCCAACGGTACAAGATGAGCATGCGTCCCATTAGTTAGTTGGTAAGGTAACGGCTTACCAAGACAATGATGGGTAGGGGTCCTGAGAGGGAGATCCCCCACACTGGTACTGAGACACGGACCAGACTCCTACGGGAGGCAGCAGTGAGGAATATTGGACAATGGGCGCAAGCCTGATCCAGCCATGCCGCGTGCAGGATGACTGCCCTATGGGTTGTAAACTGCTTTTATACAGGAAGAAACACTGCTACGTGTAGCAGCTTGACGGTACTGTAGGAATAAGGATCGGCTAACTCCGTGCCAGCAGCCGCGGTAATACGGAGGATCCAAGCGTTATCCGGAATCATTGGGTTTAAAGGGTCCGTAGGCGGCCTTATAAGTCAGTGGTGAAATCTCCTAGCTCAACTAGGAAACTGCCATTGATACTGTAGGGCTTGAATTTTTAGGAAGTAACTAGAATATGTAGTGTAGCGGTGAAATGCTTAGATATTACATGGAATACCAATTGCGAAGGCAGGTTACTACTAATGGATTGACGCTGATGGACGAAAGCGTGGGTAGCGAACAGGATTAGATACCCTGGTAGTCCACGCCGTAAACGATGGATACTAGCTGTTCGGTTTTCGGACTGAGTGGCTAAGCGAAAGTGATAAGTATCCCACCTGGGGAGTACGCACGCAAGTGTGAAACTCAAAGGAATTGACGGGGGCCCGCACAAGCGGTGGAGCATGTGGTTTAATTCGATGATACGCGAGGAACCTTACCAGGGCTTAAATGGGAGACGACAGGACTGGAAACAGTTTTTTCTTCGGACGTCTTTCAAGGTGCTGCATGGTTGTCGTCAGCTCGTGCCGTGAGGTGTCAGGTTAAGTCCTATAACGAGCGCAACCCCTGTCGTTAGTTGCCAGCGAGTGATGTCGGGAACTCTAACGAGACTGCCGGTGCAAACCGCGAGGAAGGTGGGGATGACGTCAAATCATCACGGCCCTTACGTCCTGGGCCACACACGTGCTACAATGGCCGGTACAGAGAGCAGCTACTAGGCGACTAGATGCGAATCTTCAAAACCGGTCTCAGTTCGGATCGGAGTCTGCAACTCGACTCCGTGAAGCTGGAATCGCTAGTAATCGGATATCAGCCATGATCCGGTGAATACGTTCCCGGGCCTTGTACACACCGCCCGTCAAGCCATGGAAGCTGGGGGTACCTGAAGTCGGTGACCGCAAGGAGCTGCCTAGGGTAAAACTGGTAACTAGGGCTAAGTCGTAACAAGGTAGCCGTACCGGAAGGTGCGGCTGGAACACCTCCTTTCTAGAGAAAGATTTTAGAATTTGTAGATTTGTTTTTATTCTCGCTGTTAGTTCAAATAATATAATAAAACTTAAAGAAACAGAGTCTCGTAGCTCAGCTGGTTAGAGTACTACACTGATAATGTAGGGGTCGGCAGTTCGAGTCTGCCCGGGACTACTATTTTGGGAAAGTTTTATTAAAAGGAAATTTTAGAGGTTGAGTGAAGCCGTTTTAAGTACTGTTAACTGAAGAACTGTTAACTTAGCGCTAAAAATGGGGGATTAGCTCAGCTGGCTAGAGCGCCTGCCTTGCACGCAGGAGGTCATCGGTTCGACTCCGATATTCTCCACCACGGCTTAAAAAGCCACAAGTTCATTGACATATTGAGAAAAGAAAAATATAAAAATATAATAGAAAGCACAAATTTTGGGTGTTATATTCGTATAACATTTAAATAAAAGTACAATAAGCAAAATAAGGGCGTATGGGGAATGCCTAGGCTCTCAGAGGCGATGAAGGACGTGATAAGCTGCGAAAAGCTACGGGGATTGGCACACACGAATTGATCCGTAGATATCCGAATGGGGCAACCCACTATGTTGAAGACATAGTACTCCTACGGGAGAGTAAACCCGCTGAACTGAAACATCTAAGTAGGCGGAGGAGAAGAAAACAAAAGTGATTCCGTAAGTAGTGGCGAGCGAACGCGGATTAGCCCAAACCAGTGTTGTTACGGCAATACTGGGGTTGTAGGACTGCGATATTCTATGCGGATTGAATTAGAATAACCTGGAAAGGTTAACCAAAGAAGGTGATAGTCCTGTATAGGTAAGAGAAGATATAGATAGCAGTATCCTGAGTAGCGCGGGGCACGTGAAACCCTGTGTGAATCTGCCGGGACCATCCGGTAAGGCTAAATACTCCTGAGAGACCGATAGTGAACCAGTACCGTGAGGGAAAGGTGAAAAGAACCGTGAATAACGGAGTGAAATAGATCCTGAAACCATACGCTTACAAGCGGTCGGAGCCCTTTCGTGGGGTGACGGCGTGCCTTTTGCATAATGAGCCTACGAGTTACCGTTGCTGGCAAGGATAAGTGGTTAAGCCACGGATCCGTAGCGAAAGCGAGTCTGAATAGGGCGCTTTAGTCAGTAATGGTAGACGCGAAACCGTGTGATCTACCCATGGGCAGGATGAAGCTTTGTTAACCCAAAGTGGAGGTCCGAACCCGTTGACGTTGAAAAGTCTTGGGATGACCTGTGGGTAGGGGTGAAAGGCCAATCAAACTCGGAAATAGCTCGTACTCCCCGAAATGCATTTAGGTGCAGCGCTGAAATAGTTATATAGAGGTAGAGCTACTGATTGGATGCGGGGGTTTCACCACCTACCAATTCCTGACAAACTCCGAATGCTATATAATGATTTTCATCAGTGAGGGCATGGGTGCTAAGGTCCATGTCCGAGAGGGAAAGAACCCAGACCATCAGCTAAGGTCCCCAAATGTATGCTAAGTTGAAATAACGCGGTTTGTCTGCATAGACAGCTAGGATGTTGGCTTGGAAGCAGCCATTCATTTAAAGAGTGCGTAACAGCTCACTAGTCGAGCGGACGAGCATGGATAATAATCGGGCATAAGTATACTACCGAAGCTATGGATTTGTAAAATATTACAAGTGGTAGGGGAGCATTCTAAACTGGGTCGAAGGTGATATGTGAGTATTGCTGGACTGTTTAGAAAAGAAAATGTAGGCATAAGTAACGATAATGCGGGCGAGAAACCCGCACACCGAAAAACTAAGGTTTCCACAGCTATGCTAATCAGCTGTGGGTTAGTCGGGTCCTAAGGCGAATCCGAAAGGAACAGTCGATGGATAACGGGTTAATATTCCCGTACTACTTATAATTGTGATGGAATGACGGAGTGATGAAAGCACCACGAACTGACGGAATAGTTCGTTGAAGTACCTAGCTATATTCTCTATAGGCAAATCCGTAGAGAATGGCGAAATACGATAGTACTCGGAGTCTTCGGACAAAGGGATAGTGTGCCTAAGGGCTTCCAAGAAAAGTTTCTAAACTTAGATTATAAGTACCCGTACCGTAAACCGACACAGGTAGTTGAGGAGAGAATCCTAAGGTGCTCGAGAGATTCATGGCTAAGGAATTAGGCAAAATAGACCTGTAACTTCGGGAGAAAGGTCGCCAGCAGCAATGCTGGCCGCAGTGAAAAGGTCCAGGCGACTGTTTATCAAAAACACAGGGCTCTGCAAAATCGTAAGATGAAGTATAGGGCCTGACACCTGCCCGGTGCTGGAAGGTTAAGAGGAGATGTTATCTTCGGAGAAGCATTGAATTGAAGCCCCAGTAAACGGCGGCCGTAACTATAACGGTCCTAAGGTAGCGAAATTCCTTGTCGGGTAAGTTCCGACCTGCACGAATGGTGTAACGATCTGGACACTGTCTCAGCCATGAGCTCGGTGAAATTGTAGTAGCGGTGAAGATGCCGCTTACCCGCAGTGGGACGAAAAGACCCTGTGCACCTTTACTATAGCTTAATATTGACCTTGGACACGTGATGTGTAGGATAGGTGGGAGACTTTGAAGTGGCGTCGCTAGGCGTTGTGGAGTCATTGTTGAAATACCACCCTTTGCTTGTCTGAGGCCTAACCCCGCTTAAGTGGGGGACATTGTTTGGTGGGTAGTTTGACTGGGGTGGTCGCCTCCAAAAGAGTAACGGAGGCTTCTAAAGGTTCCCTCAGCACGCTTGGTAACCGTGCGTAGAGTGCAATGGTATAAGGGAGCTTGACTGAGAGACATACAGGTCGATCAGGTACGAAAGTAGAGCATAGTGATCCGGTGGTTCCGCATGGAAGGGCCATCGCTCAAAGGATAAAAGGTACGCCGGGGATAACAGGCTGATCTCCCCCAAGAGCTCATATCGACGGGGGGGTTTGGCACCTCGATGTCGGCTCGTCACATCCTGGGGCTGGAGAAGGTCCCAAGGGTTGGGCTGTTCGCCCATTAAAGTGGCACGCGAGCTGGGTTCAGAACGTCGTGAGACAGTTCGGTCTCTATCTACTGTGGGCGTTAGAAATTTGAATGGATCTGATTCTAGTACGAGAGGACCGAATTGGACAAACCTCTGGTGTATCTGTTGTTCCGCCAGGAGCACTGCAGAGTAGCTACGTTTGGAAGGGATAAGCGCTGAAAGCATATAAGCGCGAAACCCACCATAAGATGAGATTTCTTTTAAGGGTCGTGGAAGATGACCACGTTGATAGGCTATAGATGTAAAGGCAGTAATGTCATAGTCAAGTAGTACTAATAACCCGTAAGCTTATGTACGAATTTCCTGCTCCGCAAGGAGCAGGGATGCACTTTCTATAGAATAATAAATATATTTTCTTGTCTCAATATGTTAAGATATTATTGCACATATTCATTTTGAAAAACAAATGTTTATTGCAATTAATTGCCCAAAGCAATTAGATCATTTAAGGTGGTTATTGCGGTGGGGCTCACCTCTTCCCATTCCGAACAGAGAAGTTAAGCCCACCTGCGCAGATGGTACTGCAATCCTGTGGGAGAGTATGTCGCCGCCTTTCTTTTAAAAACCCTAATCATACTGATTAGGGTTTTTTATTGTATCTTTTTTTTAGAATTAAAACAGTTTTTGAATAGATTTTTTGATTTTTGTATAGAGACTTATTTTTAATTCAGCCTTCTCTGAATTATTTATCATTTTTTGCCTTAATTTTTCTCTAAATGGATCTACCAACTGATACTTATTGATTACATCATTGTCAATTTGCTTATAATGTCCCTCCGGGATTATTTTATTATCAAAGTCAATTACTCCAATTTGTCCAGAAGTGAAATGTTTTTCAAAGTGTTTTAATCTTATAGACTGTTTTTTATCTATTATAAGTTTAAAATGTGAATTGAATTTGGTTTCACGTTGTATAAGTTGTACAATAAAATGATCTTTAATTTCAATATTATCGTTTAGGTAAATTTTAAATTCATTAAGCTTTTCCATTTTATTTATATCAAGATTCAAAATGGTAATTTTATTTTCGGATAAATTTAAAAATTTTAATTGGCTCAGTTTATTAAAACTATTTGGAACTTTTATTAATTCATTATTACCTAAATGTAGTAGTTTTAATTTCTTTAATTGACCTATTCTTTCTGTAATATCATTTACATGATTAGATTGTAAATATAGCTTCTTCAAGTTGTTTTTTGTATTACAATTAATTATAAAATTATTTAATGAATTATAAGATAAATCCAGATGAGTGAGTTTTTTTAAACTACCTAATTCAATAGGAATTTCTTTAAGAGCATTTTTTTTCAAGTCTAATACTTCTAAGTTATTTAACTTAGAAAGGGAATTAGGTATTTTTTCTAATACATTTTTTGAAACGAATAATCTTGTTAGTTTTTCTAACTTATAAATTTCATCTGGTAATGTTTTTAATTTATTATTTGATAGATTGAGAATAATTAACTCTTTTAAATTACAAATATTTGAAGAAATAGTTTTTATTTGGTTATTATCAAGATAAAGTACTTTTAAATGTTTTAATTTTTCAATTTTATAAGGAATCTCTTCAATTATATTATCTCTTAGATTGAGATTTGTAATAAAATCGAGTTCAAATATTTCCTCAGGAATTTTTTCTAAACCCAAGTTGGATAAATTTAAAAGTTGTACTTTATTTTTCTTTGCTAAGTTTATTTTTTCTTGAATTATATTCATTTATGTTTTATGCATTTTATGTTTACTATTTAAAGATCTAAGCACTTTTATAAATTTTTATGTTTTTTTAGTAAAAAGTAAATTTTGTTGTTACAAATAGTGATATTAAATGTAATTTTAGTGTGAATTTAGGTTACAATATATATTATAATTTATAAATGAAGAAAATATTTTATATAAGTTTTATTTTGTTGGTTTTTTTATCATGTACTTCTAATATTGAGAAAGTTGAAAAGGCATTCTATTATTGGAAGAGTGAGAATAGTGCATTCAATGAAAATGAGAAACAAGTCTTGGATACATTAAAGGTAAAAAAAGTTTATTTAAAATTTTTTGAAGTAAAATATGATGAAACACTTGGGATAATCCCATTCTCAAAGACAAAATTTAATAAATATTCTTGGTATGATGATTCAAATAAGCAAGAATTAATTGTCATTCCTACAGTTTTCATTAAGAATGAAGTTTTTATTAATGGTTCAAAAGTGCAAATTGATACATTAGTAAACAATGTTAACCATTTAGTGAAAAAATATTTTGAGGAACGTTTTGAAGGTTACCCAAATTTGACTGAAATTCAAATTGATTGTGATTGGACTTTAAAATCGAAAGAAAACTATTTTTATTTTTTAGAATCTTTTGGTAACAAATCTAAGTTGCCAATAAGTTGCACTTTGCGCTTATACCCTTATAAATATAGAACTAAAATGGGGATTCCTCCAGTTAAAAAAGTTACCTTGATGTGTTATAATCTAATTCAACCTTTTGATGATAAGAATAAGAATTCAATTTTAGATACGAATGAATTAAAGTCCTATTTAAGTGTAGTTGATAAGTATCCAGTTCATTTAGATGTTGCATTACCGTTGTTTTCTTGGGGGCATTTATATCGATATGATACATTTAAAAAGTTTATTAATTTGAATAAACAAGAACTAGAATCGATGTCTATTAAGAAAAGTAAATTATGGTATGATGTAGTTAAAGATACCGTAATTAAGGATTTTTTTTATAGAAAAGGTGATAAAATTAAATTTGAAAATATTGATTCAAATTTAATTCACGAAACTATTTCACTTTTAAAGAAAGAAGTTTCTTTTGACAAAGAAATTACTGTAACTTTTTTTCATTTAGACGATAAACAACTAGAAAAATTCAATTATGAAACGATTACATCTTATTATACTTCTTTTTCTAAATAGTTTTACAACGATTTTTGCTTGTTATTTTTATCCATTTGGTGAAGATATTCGTTTTAGCATTTTTAATCCGAATAACTTTAATTATGATGGTTTTAGAATGTATAACTATAGCTATTCTTATTATTATGAAGATGATTATTTGTATAATCTAAATAGTGTTACAGAGAATGATCTAATGTGGCAAAAGTATTGTGATATAAAAATTGAAATTCCAGAAATTAAAAAAGCTGTTTTTCAAGTTTCAATTGATAAATTTAATAATAAAAATAAAAATCCATTCATTCAATATTTATTTACGAATGATAAGAAGGAAGCAATTGATTATTTAATTTTTGCAAAATCTCTTGAAAAGTTATCGAAAGGAGATGATTTATGGGAAAATAATCAAGATGTTTTTTCAAAAATTAGAAAAACTAAAATTGATGAAGCATTTAAAAGGATAGATGCATGTAAAGAAAAAATTATACAAAAGCGTTATCTATATCAAATTTTTAGATTATTACAATATAATGGTGATTCCAAAGAAATTATAAGTCTCTATTCTAAATACTTTGATAAGAATGTTTCAGATGATTTTATTGATGATTGGGCACTTTATTATAGAATGAATGCTGAGAAAGATGATATTAAAATGAATTTATTGGCTGCTCAAGTATTTTCAAGGGGAACAGATAATAAGTTTGATATTAGATGGAGTTTTAATAAAGATATTCCAATAGATCGTGTTTTAGAATTGGCTGAAACGGATGAAGAAAGGGCTAATGTGTACATTTTATATTCTTTTAAGAAAACGGATAGAAATTTAAATTATATTAAGAAAATATATAGTTTAGATAAAAGCAACAAGGGTTTGAATTTCTTATTACTTAGGGAAATTAATAAGTTAGAAGATTGGATATTAACCCCAAGTTACACGATGTATCTTCCTGTATTAAGAGAAGATTATTGGGAAAACAACACTACGTCAAGAATTTTGAATAGAGTAGAAGAAGATAGGTCTTATGCAAAGGAAGTGCTTGATTTTGTGGAAATAATTGATAAAAAAGCAGTTGTTGATTCTGATTTTTGGAATATAAGTAAAGCATATTTATTTTTTCTAAATAAAGAATATAAAAAAGGATTAGAAGTAATTTCTAGTTGTGAAAATAATTTAGTTTTAGAAAAATCAAAACGACAAGTGAATATTATAAAAGCACTTTGTTTAACTGCAAATCAAGAACTTGGCAAAGCAATTGTTTTAGATGAAGTGAAACCAATTTTACTTAAAGCATCAAAAAATAATGATTATCGGTTTCTTTTTGCTATTGCGAAAGAATTGGAATTCTTGGGAAATAATATTGATGCTGGATTTATAATTTCTCATTTGAATAATGACAAATATGGAGAAAATTCTACTTTTTGGAAATCTAGAAATAATAGAGTTACATTAAGTGATGATTATTTTTATGATTGGTATGGCTATATTGATTCTGAATTTTCATTAGAACAGATGAAAGATTTAGTAAGTGAATTAGAATTAAATGATAATAATTCTGATTTTGATTCATGGAAATTATATTCTTTACGAAAAGAAAAGAGTAAAATCTATGATTTATTAGGTATTAAATATATTAGAGAAAATCAGCTAGAAAACGCTTATATTGCTTTTTCAAAAATGTCTAAAGATCATTATACTAATCATTTATTTAATGAAAATCCATTTTATAAAATTAAAGGGTATATGAATTTTGACAATAAAAAAAATGCGATTAGCCTATCAAAAGCAACTGTTGTTAAAGAGTTACTATATCATATTAAAAGAGGTAATACTGTTGATGAAAAAGAAAGAGAAAAACATTATTTTTTAGCAGCAAATTGTTACTATAATATGTCTTATCATGGTAATTCTTGGATGTTAAGACGTATTTATTGGTCTACAAATAAAGTGAATTCTAACTTAATTGATGAAGATGAATATAAAGAATGTAATTTGGCAAAAGTTTATTATTTAAAAGCATATGAATTAGCTAAAACAGAAGAATTTAAGGCTTTATGTATTTATATGAAAAATAAATGTGATGCAAGGAAAAATTCACATAACTATTTTAAACTTTTAAGTGAAAATCGATATAGTTTTTATAATAATAGAGAATACGATAGTATAATTGACCTTTCATTTCAAGAATTAAGGATTAAATACCCAAATGAATATTTAGATCTTGTTTCAAATTGTGAAATTTATAGTGAATATTATCAGTTAAGAAATTGATTCATTTTTCATAAAACTCTATTGGTAAATCATCTGGATCTGCAATAAAAGTAAAACGCTTATTTGTGAATTCATCTATACGAATTGACTCTATTTCAATATTGTGTTTTGTTAAATGTTCAATAACTGAATCTATATTGTCTACTTCAAAAGCTAAATGCCGTAATCCAGTTGCTTCTGGTCTAGAAGTTCTTTTTGGTGGATTTGGAAACGAAAATAATTCAATACAATATTGATTGTTTAATGCTAAATCAAGTTTATAGGATTCTCTTTCTGTTCTATATATTTCTTGAATGATTTCTAAGCCTAATATATTTACATAAAACGCTTTTGATTTCTCATAGTTAGAACAAATGATTGCAGTATGATGAATTTTGTTTAGCATTTGGATTAAGTGTAACGATAATGAATGAAATTTAGAATAATCTATTGAGTTTTTTAATTTTCAATTACTTAATGGTTGACAAGGGATGCAAACTAAGATTATTATTTGTGCCACCTTTGATTGATTTATATCATTAGTTTTGCTTTTATGTGTTTCTTTGTTCTGATTATTTGTCAAATGTAAAAAAATCCTCTATTGTGTTTAGCAAAAGAGGATCGAATTATAGTTTAATGATTTAAGATTAGGCAAATAATAAGAACAAAATCGGAAAAATAATTCCTATTAATGACAACTTCCAACCACGTCTTTTAAAAGTATGTTTACCATGTTTTGTTATCATTGCACCAGAAATAGCAATAAAAATTAATGAAATCCCGAAAATATCCGAAAAATAGATCCACCAATTAGATGTTGTTTTGTGTAGTTTCATCATCTGACTAATAATGGGAGTTCGCTTGTAAGTAACTATTTCTCCTTTACCTGTTTCTAATTCAATATCTACATCTGTGTTTTTAAAAGTGATTCTAAATGAACCATTTTTTAATCTAAACCTTTTGAAAGTATCTTTAATAGCATAGGAATTCAGAAAGTTTTTCGCATACTCTTCAGTTATCTTTTCTTTTTCAGGTAGTTGAACTTTAATCTCTTTTGTTTGTACATCATATTCCTCTGGATGCCAATTTTCTCTATGATTCATTAATATACCTGAAAAGGCAAAAGAGATTATTAATCCTAAATAAAAGTAACCAAAGTCACGATGTAAATTTCTTAATTTTAATTTTTTCATTTTCTATTTAAACTATTTATATTTTCTTCCCCACCATAATAAGAAACCTGTTATAGGTAAAGAAGCACAAAGTAAACTTGCTATGAAAGCAATAATTTTACCTACTATTCCTCCAATTGCTCCAATATGAATATCATAATTCATACGAACAACTTTGTCTGCAAAATTAGCATTTTTGTATTTACTATAGATACTATTTGGCTTAAGTTCTTTTAAAGTATGTTGATCAAAGTAAAGATAATCCATATCATAATGTAATCCATCAGAATTACAGACTTCAACCAAAATAGAAGTTGAGTCATTTTCAGGAAAGTGTAGCTCAAAATTTCTTGCGTTTTTATATTCTTTTTTTAATGTAGGTATTAAAATGTCACGTAGTTCATCGGTATCAACATTTGATATGATTTGTTCATTATTGGGCATCAAAAAACGGGGATTTTTATCACCTCCAAGGGCTTTATAAGTTATGTAATAAAACCATCCAAAAGCCATTACACAGCCGGTAAAAGTTAATATGATGGCTAATGCTGAAGTATAAAAACCAACAACAGTATGTAAATCAAAATTTTTACGTTTCCAGCGTGTTTTGTTATTCCAATCAAATTTTATTCGTTGTCGCAAATTTTTACTTTTCTTTGGCCACCACAATATTAGTCCGGTAATTATTAAAACGAAAAATAATAACACAGAATAAGTGACTATTATAGATCCAACTGCTTCTGGTAACCATAACCGTACATGTCCTTTTAGTATGAATCCAAAAAAACCACCCATATTATCTATTTGTTGAATTACTTCTCCAGAGTATGGATTTAAAAAGAGACTTTGATAAAATAATTCTGGTTCAGCCTCATAATAAATTATTTCAATAGCTTCATCTGGTTGTCCAAATACGACACCATGAACTGTCCGATTTGGGTTTTCTTTGCTAGCAATTTCTTTTACTTTAGAAGCAGTAATATATTCTTTATTAATTGGATTTACTGTTTTAAAGTCGGAATAAAAACTTTCTATTTCAGTTTTAAAAACCCATAAACAGCCTGTAATGGCTACAATAAAGACTACTAAACCAGTACTTAACCCTAGCCAGAGGTGTATTTGTCGAATTGTTTTTTTTAAATTATTTTTTTTCATCTTATACACAGTAAAAACCCCTCAATATATTGAGGAGTTTTTATAAAAATTAAATTATTAATTAAAACTTATAGGTTAATCCAGCAGTTAATGTTCTTAATTGTTGTGGAGAAACAGTTGACCAACCTGAATAGTATTTTTCATTCAGTATATTGTTTAATTTTAGAGTAATATTAAATTGATTTGAATCATAGGATAGTGCGGAATTCAAAATTGTATAACTTGGCAATTCAAAAGTTCCAATAGAAGCTCTATTTAATGTTTTGTTTTCACTTGCGTGATTTTGTCCTATACCGAATCCAAATCCTTTTAATTTCCCTTTGGTAAGTGTATAGTTTGCCCAGAAATTTATTAGTGTTTCTGGTCCAGATTCTTCAGGTCTAAGTCCAATATAACCATCTGCAAGATTACCTTTTGTAAATTCAGCTTTGTTATTACTAATTCCTAATATAATGTTTAAACCTTCAATTGGGTTAGCAATTATACTTACTTCTATACCTTTACTTTCAATTTCTTCTCCTTGAATAGTATTATTAATATTGTTAGGATCTGTCATTACTCTGTCTTTAACATTAATTGTGTAATAACTTACAGTTGCTGATAATTTATCTTTAAATAAACTTGTTTTAACACCAACTTCAATCTGATTTGCATGTTCTGGATCAAAAGCTTTTAATCGTGTATTTGAACCATCAATTTCTGATACTTCTTTTGGAGCAACATTTCTGAAGCCGTTCATGTAATTTGCAAAAAGAGATACTTTGTTTACTATTGGCTGATAAACTAAACCAAATTTTGGAGACACAGCAGTTTGTCCATTTACTTCTTCGGTAATGAAATAATCTGTTTTTCCTTTAAAATGATCTACTCTAACACTAGCCATTACAGCTAATTTTTGAGTAATATTTATTAAATCTGAAACGTAAACGCTGTATATTTCATTTTCTGCATTAGAATTTCCATCAAAAGAGCCAACTAATAGATTATCAACACCAGCTCTTGTCAAATCTCCAGTATCATTCCCATCATGTAATGTAACAACACCATTTGCAACCCAACCAGTGCTTCCGTTTCTAATGTTTGATTTGTAATAATCTAAACCTGCAACTAGTCTATTTCTAAAGTTTCCAATTTTAAAATCCCCAATAAAATTTTGTTGAATATCTGTAGTGTAAGTTTCTCCATTTCTTTTTGATACCGATCTACCGAAAGCAGTCCCGTTTGAAGCATCAAATAAATAAGAATAATAACCATCGGTTTTAGTATTTCCTCTTGAAAGAACCGTTTGAGACGTCCAATTTTCAGAAAGCTTATATAACATTTGTGCTTGAATACTGAAAGTCGGATTACTAATTGTTAACTCATTTGAAGTAAACGATTTTTTATAATTTTTCTCAAATAAAGAAATATCACTGAAAGAAAGAGGAGCATATCGACTTAAGAAAAGCATTGGTGCATTTGCAGATTCTCTTTGTGTGAATTCTGTATTGATTAAAAACGATAATTCATCATTGACAATGTAGTTTAATGAAGGTGCAACAAAAAAAGATTTATTAAAACCAGCATCTTGAAAAGAATTACTTTTTTGATAAGCTGCATTAATTCTTAATAACACATTCTTTTCCTTGTTAAGTGGAGTGTTGATGTCGGCTGTAACTCTTTCTGAACCATAAGTGCCCGAATTATAACCTATTTCACCTCCAAAAAAGTGTTGCGGTTTTTTTGTTACAATATTAATTAAACCACCATAAGATATTAAACTACCACCATATAATGTACCAGATGGACCTTTAATTGCTTCAATACTTTCAATATTAGCAGGATCTATTGTTCCATTGTTTAGAGCAGGAAAACCATTAACCATTGTTGGTTGAACGCTAAAACCTCGCATGGTATAAAATTCACCGCCGTCTCCACCACGACCAGTAGATTCCCAAACACGGGTTATACCTGTAGCGTTTTTAATTGCATCATTAAAGTTTGTAACTACCTGGTCTTTTAAAAGTGCTGCTGAAATAGAATTATACACTTGAGGATTCTCTAATTCTTTTAAATCCATCTTTGAAACTGTTGTACTTGCTTCTTTTTTGTATTTTACTTCTTTCTTACCTTCAACTATAATTTCTTTTAATTGTTTAATGCTATCTGTCTCATTTTTCTTTTTTTCTTGGGCGTTTACTGTACCTAAAGCTAAAAGAGTGGACACGGTTAATAGTATTTTATTCATTTTATTTAGATTTAATTAAAATAACGACGCAAAAATATTATTGTTAAATGAATCTGCAAAATTTATTTAGACTTATTTTAAATAATAAATTTTAATAGATTGATTTTCAATTAAAAAAAAGTCCAAAATTATGCTTCAAAATTGATTGTTTTTTTTCTTAACTTTGCACTTCAAAATAAATAGTAGCTATGTTAGATAGATTACAATATGTAAAACAACGTTTCGATGAGATATCGGATTTAATTATACAACCTGATGTTATTGCAGATCAGAAACGTTATGTGCAATTAAATAAAGAATATAAAGACCTTAAAGGTTTAGTAGAAAAGCGTGATGAATATATTTCTATTGATGCCAACATCAAAGAAGCAAATGAAATTATAGCAGACGGTTCCGATTCGGAAATGGTTGAAATGGCTAAAATGCAATTGGATGAAGCTAAAGAACGTTTACCAGAATTAGAAGATGAAATTAAATTCATGTTGATTCCAAAAGATCCTGAAGATGCTAAAAATGTAATGGTAGAGATTCGTGCTGGAACTGGAGGAGATGAAGCTTCAATCTTTGCAGGAGACTTATACAGAATGTATACTAAATACTGTGAATCTAGAAATTGGAGAACTTCAGTTGTAGATATGAATGAAGGTACTTCTGGAGGATTTAAAGAGGTTATTTTTGAAGTAACTGGAGAAGATGTTTATGGTACTTTAAAGTTTGAAGCAGGTGTTCACCGTGTACAACGTGTTCCTCAAACAGAAACGCAAGGACGTGTTCACACTTCTGCGGCAACGGTTATGGTTTTACCAGAAGCTGAGGAATTTGATGTACAAATTGATATGAACGATGTTCGTGTAGATTTTTTCTGTTCGTCTGGTCCTGGAGGTCAGTCTGTAAATACTACAAAATCGGCTGTGCGTTTAACTCACATTCCTACAGGTTTAGTAGCGCAATGTCAAGATCAAAAATCGCAACATAAAAACAAAGACAAAGCTTTTACTGTTTTACGTTCTCGTTTATACGAACAAGAATTAGCTAAAAAAGAAGCAGAAGATGCTACAAAACGTACTTCTCAAGTAAGTTCTGGAGACCGTTCTGCGAAAATTAGAACCTATAATTATGCTCAAGGCCGTGTTACAGATCATAGAATTGGTTTAACATTATATGATTTGGGGAACATTATGAATGGTGATATTCAGAAGATTGTAGAAGAATTACAATTGGTCTCTAACACAGAGAAATTAAAAGAATCTGAAGTGTTTTAATAAAAAATAAAGTAACTTTGAAAGGCTATGGAATATTTCTATAGCCTTTTTTTAATTTAAAAACAGCCTTAATATGAGAAAGAGTTTAATTGTTTTAATAGTCCTTTTTGTAAGTTTTGAAATGTATTCGCAATCGTTTTTTGGAAGTCAATATGATAACTATTCTGGTGTTAATGCAGTAATTTCTAATCCAGCAAATATTGTAGGTTCTCGTTTTCGGACAGATATAAATATTGCATCAGCAAGTGCTTTTGTAGGGAACGATTATTATTCTGTTAAATTAGGTGATCTATTTAAGAGTGATTATGAGTTTGAAAAAAGTGCTACAACAAATCCGAAATCAAATAATAATTTGTATTCAAATATTGATGCTTTAGGTCCTTCTTTTATGATGAATATTGGTAATAAAAACGCTATTGCTGTTTTCACAAGATTAAGAGTAATTACGCATGTTAGTGAAATTAGCGGTTTGTTTTTAAATCAAATTCAAGATGAAGTGAACCAAGATTTTAGTTTTGAAGGACAAAATTTTAGTATGGCTTCTAATGCTTGGATTGAGTATGGAGCTTCTTTTGCACGAATTTTAAAAGATAACGAGGTTTATTCACTAAAAGGAGGTATTTCATTAAAATATTTAGGAGGTATTCATTCTGGCTATGTTAAGGCAAGAAACCTATCTGTTAGTTATGATTATACCGGTTTAGAAGTAACAAATAGAACAACAACAACAGGAAATATTGAAACAGGAAATATTCGTAGTTTAGAGAGTTTCGATGATCCATTAGACAATTCTGGAGTAGGTTTTGGAATGGATTTAGGTTTTACGTATGAATTAAAATCAAAAGTTTCTGCTACTGATGATTATTTATTAAAAGTAGGATTCTCTATTACTGATTTTGGTTCTATGAAATTTAAAAATGGTGAGAAAGTACTTTATGATGCTAATGCTTCCTACACAGATGCAGAATATGCAATTAATGATGATTTTGATTCTTATTATACTAGAATTAGTGAAAACAAGTCTTTCAAAGTTTCTTTGCCAACAGCTTTGCATTTAAATGCAGATTGGAATTTTAGTAAAAAACTATTTCTAAATTTTAATACGGATTTGAACTTAGTTGATACTAAAAAAGAAAATTCAAATTATGTAAATAATACAGTTTCTTTAACACCAAGATATGAAACGAAATGGTTGAGTTTATATACTCCATTAAGTATGGTTCAAAATTCTGGTTTTCAAGCTGGTTTTGGTTTTAGAGCTGGTCCATTATTCGTTGGTTCTGGTTCTATTGTTTCTGCTATGTTTGGAGAAGTTGATGCAATTGATGTTCATGTTGGACTTAAAATTCCAATATACAGATGAAATAAATAGTTTACTATTATATATACAACAAAAAAACAGCAAGGATTTTCTTGCTGTTTTTCGTTTACTATAAAATTCTATGACTATTATTTTTTAGCTTCTTCGTTTTCTTCAGATTTTGTACCTATTCTATTTAAAGTATACATTGGTGCAAATTTGGTTTTTAATACTGCAATTTTTAAGTTATCAGCTGTTGATAAACCTTCTTTTTCAACTGTGTTTTTTCTTGTGTCTAGTGCTTCATAGATGAGTTTAATTTCATCCCAATCTTCTCTTGAATAAGCATCTTTATTTGTTTCAACAGTAGTAACAAAGTTATTATATACGTTTAAAATATTGTCTTTGTTTACCCAATTGAATGTGATATCGGTTCCATCATACTCATCACCTAGTAAAGTTTTACGCATGATTTCTTTTGCATTTTCTTTGTCTATCTTTTCTTTTTCGGTAACAACCTTTATTTTGTACTCTTCATATATAACTGTAGTGTTGTCTATAGATTCTCTTAAATCTTTATTTTCTGCTTCACCAGTTAATGCATTTTCTGCATTCATTTTTAATCGGTCATAATCAGATTGAATTTTATCCCATTCTGCAGCAGCTTTGTCCATTTGAATGTTGCTAACAGAGTCTACATAGTTAACATACATTGTTACATCTTTCTCTGCTTGTTTGTTTTTCCCATCTGTACAAGCTGTTAATGAAACAGCAATGGCTAATACTCCTAATGTTCTTTTTAAGTTTTTCATCTTTTTTATTTTTAAGTTTTGTTTTTATTGTTTTGTAAAATTAGTAAGGTTATCGTCTTTGTGTCTTATACAATTTTATGATTGAATTATATAATTTCTACTTTCATATTGAAACCCCTTAGGTATTTTTTATTCCTCTTTTTCTTCGGGATTTATTTTTCCAGCTTTTTTAGTAATAAAATTTGAAACTAAATATTGAATTATTGTTGCTGCCGTTTTCTTAATCATACTGGAAGATTTTCCAACAATCATTTTCCGAGTCACATAGCCAGCAGCAATTCCTAATGTAGATTCTAAAAGCGAGCTCTTAATTTCTTTAGAGTTTTTAAAATCGTCAATTGTTTCTTTAACGAGATTAATCGGTTTCATACTTTCAAGCGTTATATGAAATTGTGATTTTAAAACTTCAAAATCTTTAGATTGTTTCATTCTTAAAACCTCAATCTTTTCATTTAAAACTTGATTTTGATTTACTGTTTTCATTTTTTCTAATTTTTTGATTCTAAAAGTTTTTTGATCACTAAATTCATTATTGGAATTTTTATGAATCGATCCCTAAAAATGAAGAGTAGAATTGCTATTACCAAATAGAACCCTGAAACAATTAGAAATCCTAAATAGTTTTCACCTATTAATTTTCCTATGTATAAGCTTATTCCGATATTTATAAATAATGAAAACATAGCTACAATTAACCCAAATACTAATCTAAAAGTAATAGAGGCAGTAATGTCTGCTATTTTATCAATTGCATTTAGTTTGAATAATTCAATGCTAGAATTGGTATAATCTTGTGTTCTTTCAAAGAGCATTTCGATATTTGTAGCTAGTTTTTCCATTTTTATTGAACTTTTGTTAATTCTTCTTTAATTTTAGATTTTCCTTCTTTAATCTTTTCATCAATATCTTCAGATAAAGAACCATATTTTTCTTGTAGCTCTTTATATTTCTGCTCTAATGAACTGATGGTATCATCATATCCTTCTTTTATATTGTCTTTTAAATCTTCTGCTTTTTTAGCTATTTTTTTTCTTGTGTTTTCTCCTTTATCTGGTGCTAGTAAAATTCCGATAACCGCTCCTGCTGCTAAACCTGCAACTACTCCTAATAATGCTTTATTTGATTTCATATATATTTAATTTTAATTGTTTACGTTTATAATTATCACTTTTTTAAAGTGATTTGATGCTGTTTTGTTTTTAAATTTTCTTTCCTTGAATAATTCGTAATAAGACTGCAATGGCAGCAATTACAAGTAAGAAATGAATTAATGATCCTACACTGAATACAAAGTATCCTAGTGCCCACAGTATTATTAATACAACTGCGATGATATATAATAAGTTTTGCATGATGTTTTTTTTAAGTTATTAATTTAGTTTTAAGGCTAAATATATATTTAGACTACTATTTTTTCCATCTGGAAGAGTATAGGTTGTTCCACCAAATTGTCTTTCTTTACCTACGGTTTGCAGACCATAATTGTATCGAACACCAACTCCTAACGATTGAAAATCTAGTCCTACACCAGCGGAAAGTCCATAATCGAATTTATTGAAATCATCATTGTCATAATTATCTTCAAAATCGAAAGTGCCATTCTTTGTTTCATTTGTTACTTGCGCGTCTACTAGATATGCAAAATAAGGTCCAGCATGTATGTTTATGTTATTGGTTAAATTCAATTTTAACAATACAGGCATTTCAATATAATTCAGTTTAAATTTGGCAGTTCCTTCTGCAAATAGATTGTCATAAACAAGTTCTGCACCTTTTCTACTATAGAGTAGCTCGGGTTGAATAGCAATAGCATTTGTTATAGGTAATTTTGCATATATACCTGCATTGAAACTTGTTAACACATTGTTGTCGTCTACATCTTCCGTATACATATTTGAGAAGTTTAAGCCACCTTTAACACCAAACTCTGCATTTGAATCTTTAGATTGTGCATTTACAGCAATTGATGTTGCAAATAGTACGACAAGTGTTGCTAGAATTCTTTTTCTTTTTTTCATATTGATTATTTTTAGTGTTTGTTATTTAATGTTATACAATCTGTAAGCCTATATTGGTTTGTAAAGTGATAAACGTTACTATTAAGAGTGCAACACTTCGTTCCTTCATGTTTGTATTGACTTAATTCGTTTTACCTTTTGTAAGGAGGAATTTAATTTTACAATCGTTTGCAAGGCTAAAATTTTAAAATCTACATCTTTTGTTGTGTCAGTAAGTAATCTCAAATTGTCTATTTGACTAGTCAATATCTTTGATACGTTTTCTAAATATTTTCGATTGAAACTATTTCCCGATGCTTTTTCAATTTCTTTTAGTCTTTTTTCATTGCTAACATTAGGTATTATTATGAGCTTTTTTGATGCAATTTTATTAATTGAAATGTTGATGTCTTTTTGTTCATGAATTAAATCTGTTGCCAAACATTTTATTCTAAAAGGAACTTCTTTTTCTCTTGCTTTATGACTAATAGAAATTAGTTCGATATTTTGTTTATTGAATTTAGATAACAATTCGGCTTCTGTATTTTTATATTCTTTTTTGTTTTTAGCAATATTTGAAAAGATACTTTCTTCTTTTTTATTGTTTGTGAACACACAAGACGTAACAGTTAATAGTGTCATTCCGCATAGTATCAAATAAAAATTCAATGTGCTTTTATGGTTTATATTTCTCATTTTGTTCATTTTTAAATACATTACAAAGTTGGCTTATATTCTAAAAAAACGTCTTACATCATTTTTTGTAATGTTTATATTATTTCCATTTTAACCTTGTTAAAATTGTATTAGGTGTTTTAAAGAACTTATAAGACAAATTTAAGGCGACACTTGGCCTTGGGTGTTATAGCTTTTTAATGGATTGTTATACAATTTTAATATTTAGAGAATATTACGGCATAAAAAAAACGCTTGTAATAGCGTTTTGTTTTGATTATGTGTATTTTGTACTTATGAGTCTTTTTCTTGAAGAATTTGATTGTCCGATTGTTTCTCTACTATAGTTATAAACTCTGCAAATTCCGATGGTTGTATTGGAGAAGCATATTCTATTGCATAGGATTTGGCTAATTGCGCTCCAAAATATAATATTACAGAAGAATAATATACCCAAACCATTACAATTACAAATGAACCAGCAGAACCATAAACAGAACTTATGTTTGAATTTGAAATATAAAAGGAAATTAAAAATTTCCCAAAAATGAAAAGCAGGGCAGTAGTAAACGAAGCAAATCGCACTTGTCTCCATTTAATTTTGGCATCAGGAAGTATTGTGAAAATTGTACCAAAGAGAAAAGAGATAACAATGAATGTTAGTACTGAATTAGCAAAATATATTACATAGTAAAGTATATCTGGGAAATAGGACATTAATTGTTGATTGATACCGTCCATAAGCGCAGAAATACCTAATGAAACTAATAGAATGAAACCAATACTTCCAATAACTCCAAAAGAGAGTAAACGAGATTTAATGAACAACCAAAAACCAGATTTCTTCTTAGGTTTTATATCCCAAATGGTATTGATTGAATCTTGAATTTCTGCAAAAACGGAAGTTGCACCAATAATCAACATTATAATTCCAACAATTCCTGCTAGACTAGTACTATTTGATATGGTTAGGTTTTTAATGATTTCTTGAATCTGTAGTGCACTTTCCTGACCAACTAAATTTTTTAATTGATTGTAAATGGAACCTTCAACAGCTTCTCTTCCCCAGAATATATCACACAAATAAAGAATAACAAGTAGAAGTGGTCCAATTGAAAAAACTGTAGTATAAGCTAAAGACGCACTCATTTTTAAGATTTTTTTATCGAAAAAACCTGTAAAAGTTTTTTTTAAAACATTCAAAAATCTTTTAAAGTCCATAATCGGTTTTTAGCTTAGAGGTATATAAATTGTAAAAGTAGTTCCTATGTTTGGTTCACTTGTAGCGAAGATATAACCATTATGATTATCAATTATTTTTTTACAAATGGCTAAACCAACTCCTGTTCCTTGATATTCTGTTTTTCCATGAAGTCTATTGAACAATAGGAATATCTTTTCTGCATTTTCTTGTTCAAAACCAATTCCATTGTCTGTAAAACTAATTTTATGAAACATTCTATTCGAATAATCATTTAAGATGGCTTCGTCTTTTGCAATGGTTTTTGTATATTTAATTTCTATTTGTGGTACTTCAGAATCTTTCGAATATTTTAAAGAATTGCTAATAAGATTGGTGAAAAGTTGTTGCATTTGAAAATCGACTCCTTGTATCGTTTCTAATGTTTCATTTTTAATGATTGCTTTTTTTTCTTCTATGTTTTGCGATAACTCTATAAGAGTATTAACTAATACTTGGTTTAGATCAACATCAGTAAAATTTTTATCACTTCTATTCGTTCTAGAATATTGTAGTAGATCATTAATTAAAATTCGCATTCTATCTGAAGCTTTTTCAATTCTTAATAAGTAATCTTTTCCAAAATCGGATAAATTCTCTTTTTCTTTATCTTTCAATCTAGAAATGAAAGTCTGAATTTTACGAAGTGGTTCTTGTAAATCATGACTCGCAACATGATTAAATTCATTTAATTCATTAATATTTTGTTCTAATTCTAAATTTCTCTCTTGAAGTAGTTTTCCTGTATTATAATCGTCAGTTACATCTTGAGTCGTTCCAATCATACTTTCTACACCACTTAGGTCTGTGAATGATTTAGCAATGGTTCTAAAACGTCTAATTTCTCCATCTTTTTTAATAACTCTATAATTCATTGTAGGAATTTCTCCAGTTTGCAATGCCTTTTCATTGGCATCTATTACAATTTGCTTATCCTCTTCATGAACATGAAGCAATAGGTTTTCTATTGAAGGCTCAAAAGCTTTTGGTTCATAACCCATTAATCTGAATTTATTATCAGAATAAATAAACGTGTTACTTTCAAAATTTAAAACCCAACTACCATAATTACCTAGGATTTCAGCTTGTCTGCTCGACTCATCAAAAATCTTAAGCTCGTTATTTACAGTTTTTAAATCTGAAATATTATTTTTTAAAAGTATGTTTTTGTTAATCTCATCTGTAATATCATGCGTAACACCTAAAACTACTTTTTGGTCAGTTTCTTCACCAAATAGCTTACCTGTTGCTCTAAAAAAGCGTATTTCTCCATCGGTACGAATTATTCTAAAAGTAGAAGGAGGCAAATTTTCTTCTTTCACAATACGATCCATAATTTCTAAAACAATGTTTTTATCTTCTGGATGAACATAAGATAGGAAATTATCATTTGTAGATGAAAAAGCATTTGGTTCACAGCCTAATATTCTGTAAAAATTATCTGAATAAGTGGTAATATGATTCATTAAATTCCATTCCCAAGTACCAAATTTAGAAAGTATTTCAGCTTGTGAGTTTAGAAAAAAAGATTTACTTAAACTATGATTAATGTCTTTTAGCTTTTCTAAATCCCTATTGGTTTTATAATAAGAATATACAATTAAAAGTAGTGTGATGAATAATATGCCTACAGTGAAAAGTGGTGTTAGGCTTATTTGTTCATTGTAATTAGAGTTTCTTTTTTTTAGATAAGAATCTTCTAATTCAACCATTTTGTTAATTTTCTCTCTAATTTCAATTAATAACTTAGTGCTTTCGTTGAAGTTTCGTTTAAACTTTTTGTTTTTTTCAATATTTATATTAATGGTAGGATCAGAGTATTCTCCATTATAATCTAATCGCATTTTTATAATTTCATATAAATCTGTTAGATTTTGTTGCTGTTGTTTGTTGTCGCTTGTTAACTCTTTTAATTTTCCAAAGGATTGATTAATATTACTATTTGCAGTAAAATAGGCATTTAAATGAATATTTTCATCTGTTATTAAATAGCCTCTCATACTATTTTCTGAATCTTTAATGTATGAAAATAATTGTTCAAGCTCTAAATTTACTTCATAAGTATGCATTAGAAGTTTAGAAGAAGCGGAAACATTTTCAATATGTTTGTAGGTAATAGCCCCAATGAAGAGTACTACAAATAAACTGATAGTGAAAATTATTTTATGAAGTTTGGATGTTTTGAACTTATTTTCTTTCATGAAGATAGATTATAGTCGTAATAAAAAATTGTCTTTATTTAGTCCACTAGTATGATATTGCCAATTGATTGTAACAACATCTGAAAGTACCTTTTTTAAAGTATTAAAATCGCTTGGTTTTTTTATATAAATATTAGCACCTAATACAAATGTATTTTCTACATCTTGTTCCGAAGAAGAGGTAGAATAGATAGCAATAGCAATATTATTGAATTTATCATTTTTCTTAATTTCTTTTAGGCAATCAATTCCGTTTAAGATTGGCATATTTAAATCTAAGAAGATAATATTTGGTAAAACAGACTCTGGATGATTTAAAAAATCGAGTAATTCTTTTCCGTTTTTGAAGGTGTTAACAACTGTATTAATTTTTAGTTCGTCGAAAGCATCTGTAAAAAACAAACGGTCATCTTCATCATCATCTGCCAAAGTAATTAATATATAATCTTGTTGCATAATTTTTTAATTAAGTTCTTTTGTTGCTATTTCTCTTCGTTTTTTTATAATTCTTTGAAATGCGGAAGGAGTAATTCCAGTTGTGTTTTTAAATTGTGTACTTAAATGGGCTACACTAGAATAATTCAATTTAAAAGCAATCTCAGTAAGGCTTAAATTTTCATTAATAATAAGATGCTTAGTTCGTTCTATTTTTTGAATAATAATAAAATTCTCTATAGAAGTATATGTAACGTCAGAAAACAAGTTAGACAAATAACCATAACTGTGATCTAATTTCTCTGCTAAATATACAGAACTTTTAACATTTGGAGCATCTTCACTAAAAACCATTTCAATAATGGCATCTTTAATTTTTTGAACCAATATGTTTTTTTGATTTTCAATAATATCAAAACCATACTCTTCCAATAGGTTCGTAATCTGTTCGTAGGTTTCTGTTGGTATATTTTCTAAAAATAAAATTTCTGAAGCATTAATAATTTCAAACTTAAGATTGAAGCTACTAAGTTTTTCTTCTAAGAATTTTTTTGCTAGAATATTCGAATCAAGCTTTAAAAATAGTTTCACGGTTTTTGTTTTAGAATTTTAGTAAAAGTAATAATAATAGGTTCAATAAAATACTTTGATGTTTTTAAAATTTAGCTTAGTATTTACTAATAAGTGATTAAAAAATAAGTCACGTTTATTAATTGATTATAGTTTTCAAACTTAACGATAAATGAGGTTTTTATGTTTATATAATTTTTAGATTTCCTTATAATATTACTATTAAAAAGGATAGCCAATTGCTAAATTGAATATTAAATTTTCTTTTCTCCAGTTCCCATTTCCAAAATTAATCTCATCAATAACCCATTCTTCTCCTTTAGGTAAATAAGGTTTTCTCAAAGGAAAAGCAAAATCAGTTCTTAAAACTAAAAAAGAGAAGTCAAAACGTAGTCCAACACCAGCTCCAATGGCTAGTTGATTCATAAAGTTCTTTGAAAAAGTAGCTCCAGGTTTATTAGTGTCTTCATTTAATAGCCATATATTTCCACCATCAACAAAGACTGCTCCTTTTACTAAATCATAAATTTTAGTTCTTAATTCAGTATTAAATTCAAATTTTATATCTCCTGATTGATCTGGTAAAAAAGTATTATTTGTTGTATCAATGAAAGTTCCAGGACCAATAGATCGTGCTCTAAAAGCCCTAATGCTACTTGTTCCTCCTATGAAGAATTGTTTAATGAAAGGAAGTTCACTAGAATTGCCATAAGGAATGCCAACTCCCATGATTATTCTACTAGCTAATTTGGTATCCTTACTAAAATTCAAATAATGTCTAAAGTCGATTTCAAATTTTGAAAACTGACTAAAAGGAACTCCTAAAATAGTTTTAGGATTAGTAACATCATCGGCTCCTAATAAAAGTCCGGTTGCATTTGCTGATAAATCTAAAGCACCTTTGAAATAAAAAGTATTTTTTTTATTTGTCAACATTGAGTTCGTATAGGTATAAGAATAGGTTGGACCAAAAATAAGCTGTTTCTGAATCACTTTTTCCAATGAAGTATTTGCTGCTATTTGTTCTTTATATAAATCAGTAATTCCATTTGATGTAGTATAAGTAATATCAAAAACATTCAAATTGTGTTCTTTTCTTTCATTTTCTTTCCATAAATATCCAAAAGAACTTTTAAAAGTTTGTAAAGAATACAGTTTTGATCTTAATTGATATTCGTAACTTAATATCGCTTTTGTTCGAGGGACATAACCACTAGCTGTATGTGTTTTAAAAGGAAGAATAAATCTTGGCCATGTTAAGCTAGATTCTCCACCAAATCGATATACATTAAAACCGTTATTTTGACCTGAAACTTGTACTTCTAACCCTCCAAAAACAGATAAAGCCAATAATTCTGCTCCTTTAAAGGTATTTCTATTACTCCAGTTAATATTTAGCTCTGTTCCTGAATAATTTGCAGAATTACTTTTGGCCAAAGCCTCTAATCGAATGGATTTCTTAGGTAATGGAGTTAAATAATAATAAGCATCTAGATAATTACCAATAGTATCACTTTCTTTAAATTGATTTTTTACAAACTTAAATGTACCTAAAGTAATAATTCTGTTTAATGATAAGTTATGATTTGTTCTGTTGTATAAATCACCTTTTTTAAAGTATAAAGTGTTTTCAAAAACAACAGGCTTAAAAAGTTTTTCATCACCAATGATAGTGAAATTTTCATATTTTGTTGTTGCATTAGGATTTATATTCAAAGTGTCATTATCAATTTTAAAATTAGAATAAACATAAACTGAATTGATGTTGAAAGCTTGTTTGGCTTTTTCTGGAGTGTCTTTTTTTATAGCTAAAATAACATCAACTTCATGGTTTCCTACTGTACTGTCTACTTTAGTAATTAAAAAATTCTCATTGAAATAGTAGTATCCTAACTCTTTTAGTTTAGTGTCAATTCTATTTCTTTCATTTTTAATTTTATCTAAATCATAAGCTTCACCAACTTTTAAAAAACTATCTTTTTTTAAATTGGTAATTTGTTTGGCTATTGTCGTTGAATCTTCTGGATATACAATTTGTTTTATTTTGTATTGATGATTTAATGTTACCTTATATTTTGCAATTCCTTTTTTACCTCTTTTAGTAGAGTCTGAAATAGTTTGTACATTGAAGAAGCCTTTGTTTTCAGTATAATTTTGAATAATTTTATTATTATATGATAAATCTACTTCACTAAACAAAATGGGTTTTCTTCCTAATTTATATTTGATCCAATGTCTAAAACCTTTTTCTTTTTTTACATCTCCTGCAAGGTTATAAAAGAAAATGTCTGGTCTCATACCTAAAATTGAACGATTTGGTTTTGGTCTAATTAAACCATCTAAGTTGTTTTCGATATTTTTTCTTTCCGATTTGGTTACTTTTTCTCCATTAACCTCTAATTGATGTCCAATATATAATAAATCACCTTCAGGAATATTTTTAGTACCACTACAAGAAAATAGTAGTAGAGTAATTGTAACTAAATAAAGGAGCAAATGCTTTTTCATAGAGAATTTTATTGTTTTTTTGTTGCTTTTTTCTGAAATAGTTCTTTAAATTTATCATAGTTCATGGTAATTATGAAAGCAACTCCAGTTTCAATTACTTGTCCTTGTAAAGCTACTTGATAATTATTCTTTCTATACGCTTTTAACTTATATCTACCATCTTTAGTTATCAAATATTCGGCAGTAACATCACCAGCAATATTATTTGCTTGTTCATTTTCATTTTGAGAACCTTCAATTCCAAAACTACTTCCAACAGTTACTTTTAAACGATCATCTAATAATTCTTTTGAAATGCCTACATTTAAGTCGGTTCTATCTTGTTTTTGACCTGAAGAATAATCTTCAGAAGCTTCTAAATCAAAGTCAATTTCAAAACCTTTAACTAAATCACCTGCTAATTGATTTAATTGTTCAGATAGAATTCGACTAGCGCTTTGTTTTGCTAAATTAGTAGCACTTAAACCACCGCTTTCACTTTGAAAAGGATTTTCACCTATAAATCTATTTAATAATAAAACAGCAAAAACTTGTTTGTTTAAAACATCATCTTGTTGTCTAATTTGTTCTAATTTGGCTTTAGTTGTATTAATAACTTCTGTAGAAACATCATTATTTCCATCTGGTAATACGATATCAAAATTAATCTCTGGAGTCATTAGTTCACCTGTCATTTTTAATTGCGTCTCAAATGGAATTTTTTGCTTGTAAGTGTTTCTAGTTTCTGTCGAAACGTTTCCTAATTGATCATTTACTAGATCAATAGGAGCAATTTCAGATTTGTAAATGGCAGTTATTTCAACATTAGCTGTAGTTGGTTCTCCTGTCCATAAAATATAACTTCCTGGTTTTATATCAAATTTCCTTTTAATTAGATTAAAGCTCATTTCATAAGAACCGTCTGTAAATTCATATTTACCTGTTAACGTTGTTTTCCCAGAAGCATCAATTCCTCCATTTAATTTAGCTTCTCCTTTTAGTTTTAAAAAGTCTCCATTAGTTTTGTCAATAATGATAGAAATTTCAGCTTCTTTATCAATTTCAATATTTACAGAAGCATTAATTCCTTTTATGCTTGTCTCTGTAATTTTTTTCATTGGATCTTCAACAGTAATTAAAACAGGTTGGTCTTGATCAATAAATTCTACAATCCCTTTTCTATCTGCTATTGACGGATCTTCTTGTGGTAAAACAATTGTAAACTTAGTGTCTTTATTAATTTTAATATTCCCATTAACAACAGGATTGTTTAGATCTCCCTTTATATTAATTGAATTGTCTAAGTACAATTGTCCGTAAAATAAGTCATTGTTTTTTGCTTCTGAATTAACTGCTTTAAAGTTTTCTGCTACTATATTTAAGTTAAATCCTAAATTGGAATAATCAGAGCTATTAATTGTACCATTAATTTTTAAATTATTATCGTTTTCATCTTTTAATTTAAAATCATTGAATACAATTTCATTGTGATTAAATATAATTTTATCATTGATTAATTTAAATTTTGCATTTAAAGGAATTAAATTAAAACCAACTTGATTGAATTGTATATTACCATCAATATTAGGATTAGAAGCTTTTCCAGCAACTTGTAGCTTACCATTTAAGTAACCTTCACTATCTTTTAAATTGCCTAAAGTGAAAGCTTGAAGCGAACTCATTTTTAATTTTTGTAAATTAATATTGAAATTCAAAATTTCTGAACCAGTTTTATAATCACCAATAACTTCTACTTTATTATCATTACCTGTTAATCCTAAATCAACAGTATAAGTGTTGGCTATTTTATTATCAATTTTTAAAGCAATGTTACCAACAGTATCCTTTTTTATAGTAAAATTTTCAATAGCCAAATCAGCAATAAAAAGAGGTGATTTATTTAAATTTTCAATTGTAGTATTTCCTGTAACTGTTCCACCAAATTCATAATTGGAACTAACAATATTTGTAATGGATTGTAATTTAAAATCTTTTAAATTGACTTCTATTGGAGCTGAAAAAGTGTCACTTTTAGATTGAATAATTATCGAATTTTGATTTTTAGAAAGATTGAAATTTTTAATATTAATTCCATTTTGCGACATTAAAATACTATTGTCTGGAGCAATAGTCCAGTTTTCGTAGTTTAGAACTAATTTTTCTGGATTTAAATTAATCTCTGATAGTTCGTTTTTTACCAAATAATTTCCAGTAACAGCATATTTTTCGACTTCTTTTAAATCAATAACACTTACTTGATAATCGATTTGATTATTTTCAATTTTACCAGAAATTTTTGTCTTTGGAACTATAAAATCATTGTTTTGAATCTTGGCAACATTTAAATTATATATTAAAGCTTCATTTTTGGTAGCAATTGAAAAATTTCCTGCTGTAATTTGGTTTCCAGCATAGTTTAAATTTGGTACAGAAGCATTAACTACTATTGAATCGTTAGCAGAATTATAATTTCCACTGATTGAAATGGCTGACATCTCTTTTAAATTGGGAACAATTTTCTTTACAATTTCTTCTTCTTTTATATTGATTTCAAAAGTTAAGTGTTGTGGTTCGGAAGGTATTTTATTACCTGAATTGGAATTGGAATTTAAATATTTAGAAAGACTATTTGTGAGAGCATTACTAATTGTAGCTAAATTATAGTTTCCATTAATAGTTGCATTTGCAAACTGAGATTTTAAAATAATAGAATCTTTTTCAGCAGAAGAAACAGCTCTTAAAGTTAGGGTGTCAATTGGGAATTGTTCCTGCTCTAGAGCGACTAAGAAATTGGTGGCACTTAAATTTCCGTTGAGGTTTTCTAAATCAAGAGTTTCAAAATCAGCATTAATATCTCCTTTTAATTTTAAGACATTAGCATATAAGTTGAGTTTATTTAAATCTATTAAATCTATTTTTAAATTTAGTTTGGCTTTTGGAGTTTCTTTACCAAAATCTCCAGAAGTATTTAAATTGAAAGTTAAATTAGGATCAGTAGCTTTTGAAAATACATTAAAATTACCTTCTTTTATCGTTCCATTCAAAATGATAGAATTGTAATTATACTGATTGTAATTTGCGGAAAGAATTTTCATTTCTATTTTCGCATCGGCTTTTTTAGGATCAAAGGAATTTCCTTTTATAGTTGTATTTAAAGAAACCGTTCCTAAATCTTTATTTTGAATTAATTTACCAATATTAAATTGGTCTAAAGAAGTTATTATATTATATGCCTCATGATTAGGTTTAGATAAATTTAATGAAGCGTCAACAATTGCATTTCCGTAGGAACTCTTTAAATTTAATTTCGTCTCAAAATTAGTGATATAGCCTTTAAAATTTCCATTAGCGATGAAATGTTCTGGTAATGTTATTGTATTTGGTATTGATCCTTTGGGAATTAAATTAGCTATGTCTTTTGAAGTACTTTCTATAGTTGAAATTATTAAATCGATGTAAGTTTGGTCTACATTTGGTAAACCTAAAATGGAACCTTTTAAATCTATTTTTGTTGCACCAATTCCTGATATTTTAAACGTTTTTATTTGAAGGTTACTCAATTTTCCATTTACATTAGCTGTAAAATTTACAATACTGTTTTTATATTGATCAAATGGAGAAGTAGTTGCTAAATCTGGAACTAATAAAAGAATGTCTTTAAAACCTATGCTACTATTACTAAAGTTAGCTTGCAACTGAATATTTTCTGGATTTTTTGTTAATGAAGCTATAGAAGTGTATTTTAAGGCTATATTTTCATTTTTTAAATGAGTTTGTGGAGTAATAATGTTTAAGTTTTTAAGAAAAGCATTTTGTTCTGCATATTCAAATTGTGTACTTAAATTATTTAGAATAAAACCATTTTTTTCTAAAAAGTTGAAACTAGTTATAATACCAGATGACTTTGTCGCAGCATAAGTTAAATCTTTCGCTTTAAAATTTAATTGGGTAAAAGATAAGTGATTTGGATCTAAACCCTTTTTGTTTTCTTTAATGGTATTGTTATCGTAATCTAAATTAATGTTTGAAAAACTAATTGTATTTACACTTAGATTCCAATTTGAGTTAGTTGTTTCATTTTTCGTTTCAACTATTTTTTGATCAAGTTTTCCTAAAGCTAATTTTCCATAAGTATCATCAAGAATTAAATCGTTTATTTCAATTTTTTGATTTTCCAGATCTATGTTTTTAACTGTAGTTTTTAGTTTTTCAAATGCAATATTTGTGTTTAATTTTGCAGTCTCATTTTTGTAAGAAACAGCTATTTTAGTTAGGTTTATTTCATTGAGTTTTAGATCTAGAATTTTAGCTTTAGTCTGATTTTTAATATTTTCTTTGACTTTTGTAGTTGTTTCAACTAAACCTTGATTCAAATTTAGTTGCAAACCGTCTAGCTGAATTTTAGGAATATCAAAAGCTAAATTGTTGAGGTCAAAAGTATTAAATTCTGTTTCAAAATAATTAATAGTAACATCTAAATCATTTTTACTAACAACATCTTTGTAATAGAATTTACTTTTCTTAATTTTAATTTGGTTAATATCGATAACCATTGGTTCAGAAGTAGAAGTCTCATTTTTATTAGCAAAAGCTTCAATAATATAATCAAAATTGAAAAGAGAATCTTTGTTTTTGTTGATTTTAGCTGTTATTCCTTCTAAATAAACATGATTAATTTCAACGGAATTAGATACTAATTTAAAAAGACTAATATCAACATCTAGTTTTTTTCCAGCTAATAAAGTATCACCAGTTTGATCTTCAAAATAGAAATCGTTAATGATTATTTTTTTGGGTAATCCAATTTCAATAGAACCTATAGCTACATTTGTTTGTATTTTATTCGATAAATAGCTAACAGCCTTATCTTTAACAAAATTCTGTACAGAAGGAATTTGTAAAGCAATAATTAAAAGAAAAAAAAGTCCAAGAATTGAACTTATTATCCAGAGTGTTATTCTTAAATATTTTTTAAATTTCTTTTTCAAAGTTTGACTATATAATTTGCGACATTATAATGACATTGATAACGTTTATAGCGATAAAAAATCACTTTTCTTTTATTTAACATTGCTATAAAATTACTATTTTTCTAACATTTTTACTTCAACAATATCTGATGGTAATCCAAAGCCTTTTTCCATTAACGTTTTAAAAACACTATACATAATTTGACTTCTAAGTTTTGTTCCAGGTACTTTAATATTGTTTGTCATGTACCAATAGGATACTTTTACATTTACTGTACTTGTAGCTAATTCATCAATTACGGCATAGGGTTCAGGGTTTTGTAAAACACCTTCTTTGTTTTTTAGAATATCTTCAATAATATCAATCGCTTTTGCTGTGTCATCATTATAGTCTAAACCAATGCTAAAATCGGTACGTAGTAGATCATCTAAAGTATAATTTATTAATCCGTTTTTTGTCACCATACCGTTAGGAATAAAAACTTCTTTTCCGTCTAATGTCTTAATTAACGTTTCTCGTAAAGACATATTGGTTACTTTTCCTTTAAAATTATTAATTTCGATTAAATCACCAATTCTGAAAGGTCTTTTGAAAGCCATTATAATTCCAGAAAGAAAGTTTTCTCCAATGTCTTTTAGCGCAAAACCAATAATGAAAGTGGTAATTCCTGCTCCAGCTAAAATTTTATCTGTAATTTCTCCAAAACCTAAAATACTTAAAGAAATTACTAATAGAAAAATAGTTAGCACTAAAGAGATTACATTAACTAAGAAATCGCTAACTAAAGGGTCTTTGGATTTTTTATCAATAATGATATAGGCAAATGATTTAAATTTTTTAATTAGCAATAAACCTAAGCCAAAGACAAGCATTGCAAAAAGTAATGTTGGCATTGCTTCATAAAAATTTTGCCAGCTTTTATTTATAGATGCTTTAAAAAGTTCAATTTGTTCACTCATATTTATTCGATTATAATTTGTGTTACTTTTAAACTATCTGAAATAGTGTTTGATGTATTATCATTTAAAAAATATTTAAAATTAGAATCCTGTATATAGCGTCTTCCACTTTCTGAATTCTTAATTTCAAAAGCTGAAATTTTTTCTTTTATATATTTAAAACTAGTCCCCACACTAATACCTAATTCGGTTTTTGCTTCTGGAGAGGTTATTATGATGCGGTCTATGCTGTTTTTGTTTTTTCCTTTTGTAATAACTTTAGCTAAATTTTCATACTGAATTGTAGATAAAACGTAGCAATCTTGTTCTGGATTATAGATAGTGTCAACTTGTTTTGTTAATATAAATTTGTGTTCATTTATAGAATCATATATTGAAATACCTAGAAAAGAATCTTTTCTAATAAACAAGTCTACCGTGTTGTCTTCCATTATTGCTTCACTAATTTCATCTAATTTGTTTTCATCAATATTAAGTTCATTAGTTATTTTTTTACATCCAAATAAAAAAAGGAATGATAGTATATATAGTGTTGTTTTCATATTATTTATTTTTTCTAATTTCTTTCCAAATTTTTAATCGTCTCCGTGCTTTACTCTTTAAAAACTCATCGGTTGGCTGCCCTAATAAAAAACCGATAGGTTCAAATTTTGAAGAATGATCAAAAAGGACTTTTAAACTTGCGGTAACAGGTAATGCTAATATCATTCCAGAGGTTCCCCAGAGCATTGAGAAAACAATTATTGATAGAATAGAAACGAAAGCATTAATACTCACTTTAGAACCTGTTATTTTTGGAGTAATAAAATTACCTTCTAAGAATTGTATAAAACCAAAAATAGAAATAACTCCTAGAGAATACCAAATTGAATCTTTTGTAGCTAAAGCAACCAAGGCAGGTAGAAGCGAACCAATTATAATACCTATGTAAGGAATTAATAATAGTAGTGCACATAAAAAACCAAAGAAAAAAGGATAGTCAATACCTAAAAGAAGTAGGCCAATTGAATTTAAACAACCAACAATTAGCATAACGGTTAATAAACCAATTAAATAATTTTGTTGCACACCATATAGTTTTTCTAGAATTGTTTTGGTTTCTTTTTTATTTCCTTTTTTTGTGCAGATTAAGTAGATAAATCGGATGAAAAATTTACGATATAATAAGAAAAAAAACATGTATAGTGGAACAATTACTAAGTTACTCAAAAGACTTCCAGAAGCTAATAAGAAATCGGTTATGTTTGAAAAGTTATCTTTCACCATTTCCCCCATTTTCATATTCTCGGATTGAATAATCTCTTCCGTTTGAATTCCTGTCGATTGTTCGGCTTTATTAATTAAAGGAATTATTTTTTCTTTCGCACTAGTATAATATTGATCACTTTTTGATGCGATTTCATTCATTTGTACTCCAACAAAAGTGGCAATTATCATTATAATTAGACTTAATGTTATGATTGAAATTAATGCAGAGAAAATTCTGTTTATGCGAAGTTTCTTTTCTAAAAAATGTACAATTGGAAATACTAAAACACTTAAAATGATTGCAAATAATAAAGGTACAATTACTTCTTGTAATGTATAGGCGATAAAGATTATTGCTATAAAAGTAATAATATCTAGTACTGGATGATATGTTTTATTTGAATTCATTTGTTTTATCCTTTATTATATAGTTAAAAAGAGGCTTTCGCCTCTTTTTTAATAGCTTGTATTTTTTTGATTCTTATAAATCAGCAATCCATTTTTTAATTTCATCTTTCGATTTACCAATTCGCTCTTGAATTCGACCATAAAGTTCTTCTTCTTTTCCTTCTTCATACAGTAAATCATTTTCTGTCAAATCAGCATATTCTTGTTTTAGTTTTCCTTTTACTTGGTTCCATTTTCCTTTTAAATCTGTTGTGTTCATAATATTTGTTTTAAAATTAATATTTATTTTTCTGTTAATAGCATCTTTTAGCTTAAATACTTTCTTAGAATCCATGATTTAGATTCATGATCCATTAAAATACTAGTAAGGAAATCGGCTGTTCCTACATCTTCAATTTCTTCCGCATTTTTTATGAATTTTCTAAGTTGAATAATGATTTTTTCGTGATCATTTAGCAATTCTTCTAACATTTCATTTTGATTAATAAAGTTAGAATCTTCTTCAAGGATAGAATGTTTTATGAATTCCTTCATAGTTCCAATAGCCTTTCCTCCAAGCTCACTAATTCTTTCTGCTACATCATCAATCGTTTCTTCTAATGTGCTATATTGGTTTTCAAAAAGCTTGTGTAATTCCATAAAACTATTTCCAGTTACATTCCAATGAAATTTCCTAGTCTTAACATATAGTATCATTTCATTAGATAATACAACGGTTAAATCTTTAATGCTTTTTGATAATTCTTCTTTTGTTAGTCCAATTTTTGGTTCCATATTATTTTTTGTTTTTTGTTTGATACAAAGTTAAGTTGCGATGGTAAAGAACGTCTTACAGGATTTTTGACAATCTTTATATAATTTTAAGACAGTGTCTTTAAGAATAGGTTTTTCCTTCATAACTGTATTTTTACATTCAATAGCGAAGGATAGCATAAACATTTCAAAATAATTGACTTGTTTTGCATTAACAACTAAATCATTAGTACAAGTAGAAATTAATATAAACATACAATCAGCTGTCATTTTTTGAAGTATCATTATTGTTTTCATAACTTGATTTGTTTAAAACAAATTTATACCAGAAGCAGATCAAACTATTTACAGGATTTCGTTAGATATTTACACAATATTTATTTTTCAAGCTTAAACTTTGTAGATTTGCAGCAACAACAATAATTTTTCATGACAACACAACAACTAGCGCAACAAATTCAAATTAAAAAATCATTTCTATGCATTGGACTAGATGTCGATTTGAATAAGATTCCAAACTACTTATTGGAAACAGAAGATCCAATTTTCGAATTTAATAAGGCTATAATAGATGCAACGCACGATTTGTGTGTTTCCTACAAACCGAATACTGCTTTCTATGAAGCTTATGGAATTAAAGGTTGGCAATCTCTTGAAAAGACAATTAATTATATTAATGAGAAACATCCTGATATTTTTACCATTGCAGATGCAAAAAGAGGCGATATAGGGAATACTTCTTCTATGTATGCAAAAGCCTTTTTTGAAGATTTAAATTTTGATAGTGTAACTGTAGCACCCTATATGGGAAAAGACTCAGTAGAACCTTTTTTAGCCTTCGAAAACAAACATACTATTATGTTGGCTCTAACGTCTAATGAAGGAGCATTTGATTTTCAAACTCAATTTGTAGATGGAATAGAATTGTATAAAACAGTATTAACGACTTCAAAAACTTGGAAAAATTCAGAAAATTTAATGTACGTTGTGGGCGCTACTAAAGCTGAATTTTTTACCGATATTAGAAAAATTGTACCAGATAGTTTCTTATTAGTTCCGGGAGTTGGTGCACAAGGAGGAAGTTTGTCTGAAGTTTGTAAATACGGAATGAATAAAAATGTAGGTTTGCTAATTAATTCTTCAAGAGGAATTATTTATTCTTCAAATGGAACAGATTTTGCGGAAAAAGCAAGAGAAGAAGCCTTGAAACTGCAAAAAGAAATGGAATTAATTTTGAATAAATAAGATAATGACGAAAAGAGATTTTTTTAGATTAGTAATTAAGGTTTTTGGGTTGTACAACTTAATTGCCATTTTGTTTTATTTTATACCTCAATTTTCTACATATTATATTGAGGGCTATAGTCTCTCAACCTTTCTTGTCCTACTTGGTAGTGTTTTGTTGATGATAGCTTCTCTTTTTGTTTTATTATTCAATGCAGATTTTATTATAGCGATATTAAAACTAGATAAAAACTTTGACGATGATGAAATCATTATAGGGAACTTAAGTTCTTATTCAATTATTTTATTGTCAATTTCGATTATTTCTTTAATGTTGATTGTAAATCCTATTCCAGAATTAATATTCCAAATTGTCAACTTATTTAAAAATGAGATTAGTCATCGAACCTTAGGAAATACACCAATCGATTATTATTTAATTATTACTCAAGTATTAAGTATTGTAGTTGGTTATTTATTGCTGGTAAACAATAAAAAAATAGCTAAATCATTAGACAAAAACTAACTAATGAAAGAATTAATTGACCAACTTGGAACCACACATACTTTTGAAAAAACACCAAAGAGAATTATCTCTCTTGTGCCTTCTCAAACAGAACTATTATGCGATTTAGGATTAGAAGATGAAATAGTAGGAATTACGAAGTTTTGTATTCATCCATTTCATTTAAAATCAACAAAGACAAGAGTTGGTGGAACTAAAAAGATAAAGTTTGATAAAATTGTTGCACTTCAACCCGATATTATAATTTGCAATAAGGAAGAGAATACAAAAGAAATTGTAGAAGAATTGAGTGCAATTTGTCCTGTTTGGGTTACAGATATCTTTACTATAGAAGATAATTTAAAAATGATTCTTGATTTTGGGGAACTTTTTGACAAAAGAACGAATGCTCAAAAGTGGATAGATAAAACAAATTTTGCCCTTCAAGATTTTAAGAAGTTCATAAAAGACAAACCAGAAAAGAAAGTAGCTTATTTTATTTGGGCGAATCCTTATATGGCTGCTGGCAAATCAACTTTTATAAATGAATTGTTAAAATTAAATCATTTTGTAAATATCTATGAAGATAAAGAAAGTCGATACCCAGAAGTAGAATTAAAGAAAATTCGATTAGAAGGTGATCCAGATTATGTGTTACTTTCTTCTGAGCCTTTCCCTTTTAAAGACGAACACGCTTTTGAAGTAGGGCGATCCACACATCATGCTAAAACTGTTTTTGTAGATGGAGAAATGTTCTCTTGGTATGGAAGTAGATTAGTTAAAGCATTTGAATATTTCAAAAAAGTGCATGATGCAATATAATTAGGAATTGTTTATCAATTGTTTTGGTTGCAAACAACTACATTTGTATTCCTTAAAATAAAGTAATTGATTAACTATACAATTTATAAGTGTTCATCAGAAGATATTGATTCACTTAATCATCAGAAAAAAGAATGGGTGACTTTTGTTCATGGAGCAGGAGGAAGTTCCTCTATATGGTTCAAACAAATTCGAGACTTTCAGAAGCATTTTAATGTTTTACTACTAGATTTAAGAGGACATGGCGATTCTGCAAAGAAAATTAAAAATACTTTTAAACAAAAATACACCTTTAAAGCAATTGCTAATGATATCGTTGAGGTTATCAATCATCTAAAAATTGAAACTTCACATTTTGTAGGCATTTCTCTAGGTTCAATTGTTATTCGTCAGTTAGCAGAAATGAATCCTGAGAAAGTAAAAAGTATGATTTTAGGAGGAGCTATTTTAAAAATGAATTTCCGATCTCAAATTCTAATGAAATTAGGAAACACATTTAAATACGTTTTACCTTATTTAGTACTCTATAAGTTTTTCGCATTTGTAATTATGCCTAAAAAAAATCATAAAAAGTCAAGATTACTTTTCATAAATGAAGCTAAAAAACTCTATCAAAAAGAATTTATAAAATGGTTTAAGCTAACGGCAGAAATTAATCCAGTATTAAAATGGTTTCGACAAGTAGAATTAGATATACCAACCTTATATGTAATGGGAGAAGAAGACTATATGTTTCTTCCAGCAGTTCGACAAGTTGTTGGAAAACATGTTAAAACAGCTGAACTTTTTATAATTGAAAACTGTGGACACGTTGTTAATGTAGAACAACCAAAGATATTTAATACAACAGTAATTTCATATCTACAAAGAAATTAAATAAAAGAACCTAGTTGTTCCCTAAAACAAAAAAAACCACATCCAAAAAGATGTGGTATTTTTTTTAACTAACCTTAACCAACCAAATATAAATATGAAATACTAATTCGTTTATTTATATTGCAAATATCTAACTATTTTTGCTATGAGTATGTTAATGATTTGTTATATATATGTTATTGAATATTAAAATTTTAGTTTTTACTTTTTGTCTTGCATAGCAAATACTTTTTTCAATAAGTCAGAAGTTCTAGAGCTAAAATCGGTTCTAATGCTTTGTTCTTCAACAGCTATCATTTTAAAAACACCGTCCATAGCCTTGTTAGTAGTATAATCTGTTAAATCTGGATTCACTTTTTCTACAAAAGGAATGTTGTTATATTTAGATATAATATTACTCCATACTTTATCGGCACCAACTTTTGCAAATGAGTTTTTAATAACAGGATTAAATTTACCATATAAAGCAGTAGAAGTAGAGTTTTGTAAATAGGTAGTAGCAGCAGAATTGTCTCCCATTAAAATGTTTTTAGCATCATTAAAAGACATTTGTTTAACGGCATCAACAAATATTGGTGTAGCTTCTTTTACAGCATCTTCAGCAGCTCTGTTTAAAACTTTCAAACCTTCATCAGCTAATTTAGATAATCCAACTTGTCTCAATTTTTTATCAACAGTTTGTAATTCATCTGGAAGTAATATTTTAACCGCTTCATTTTTAAAAAAACCATCAGTAGCTGTTAATTTAGATACTTGTTTCTCAATTCCTTTATCCAAAGCTTCTTTTAAACCACTAGCTATATCTGTTTGACTAAGACCAGGAACTGTTCCTTGTGGTAATTGATCAACAACTTGTTGTAATTCTGCGCAACTAAATAATGTAAAAGTTAAAAGTGTAAGTGCTATTTTTTTCATTGTAATAAAATTTTAAATCAAAGTTAACAATTTTTGTACCAAAAACTATTTTATGTTATTCCCTTTGTACATGTTTTTTTTATAATTATAATTTAAATAAAGCGAATTCAAGTAATAGTTTTATGATGAATAAAAAGGAGCAGTGCATTACAACCGCTCCTTTTCTCAAAAATAATAAACTAAAACATTAAAAATTGGTTTGACTATAAAAAAATATCTTTTGTTGCATATAAAATGCAACGATTCTGCTTATAATGTATTTACTTTTATTAACAATGGAGTCAAGTCGACCTCTTGAACTTCATTAAAAGTATTCTTTATACACAGAATTAATAATTACTGTTTCAGTATTTTTTTAATTGATCACCTGTAGTGTATTTAATACATTACAAAAACTAACAAAAACAAATAGTACATGAAATTAAGAATATCAATATTTTCTCTTACTCTATATCATAAAAAGTAAACATCTTCTTTATTTCTTTTGTAAAGGTATGTTGACTCGTTTTTTATTCTAAAAATTAGTAAAATCTAATTAGATAAAATCGATATAAGGTGTTTTTTTATCGATTAAAAGCTTATTTTTAAGATAAAAATAGCTTATAAATGAAAAACAGCATTTTACTTGAAAAGGAAATTAAAAAAAATGAGACAAAAAACGGATGATTTTTAATGTTTACAATCTTAAGTAAAACTATTGTTACTATTTTTACAAGAAATTGTTGATTTTTATAATCATCATTGTTATTTATAAAATGATAAATTCGTAAATTGCGCTACAAAATTTTAGATAAAATTACACATGGAACAACAACAACCTTATATTCCTGAGAATAAAGTAAGAATAGTTACTGCGGCTTCGCTGTTTGATGGACATGATGCAGCTATTAACATAATGAGAAGAATCATTCAATCAACCGGATGTGAAGTAATTCATTTAGGGCATGATAGAAGTGTGGAAGAGGTTGTGAATACAGCTATTCAGGAAGATGCTAATGCTATTGCAATGACTTCTTACCAAGGTGGACATACAGAATACTTAAAATATATGTTTGATTTGCTTAATGAAAAAGGAGCGGGTCATATTAAAATATTTGCTGGAGGTGGTGGAGTAATCCTTCCAGTAGAGATTGAAGAACTTCATGCATATGGTATTGAAAAAATATATTCTCCAGATGATGGAAGAGAATTAGGTCTTCAAGGAATGATTAATGATTTGGTGCAACGTTCCGATTATCCAATTGGAGATAAATTAACAAATGAAGCAGATCATTTAGAAAATAAAAACCCAAGAGAAATTGCTCGTGTAATTTCTGCAGCAGAAAATTTTCCGGAGATTGCAAAGAAAACTTTAGATAAAATTCACAAAGCAAATGAATCTTCTAAAATTCCAGTTCTTGGTATTACAGGAACAGGTGGTTCTGGAAAATCGTCATTGGTAGATGAGGTAGTTCGTCGTTTTTTAATCGATTTTCCAAATAAAACAATCGGATTAATTTCAGTAGACCCATCAAAGCGTAAAACAGGAGGAGCACTTCTAGGAGATAGAATTCGTATGAATGCTATTAATAATTCTAGAGTATACATGCGTTCGTTAGCAACACGTCAATCTAATTTAGCATTGTCTAAATATGTTGCAGAAGCGATTCAAGTATTGAAAGCAGCTAAATATGATTTAATTGTTTTAGAAACTTCTGGAATTGGTCAGTCAGATACAGAAATTATGGATCATTCTGATGTTTCTTTATATGTAATGACGCCAGAATTTGGAGCAGCTACACAATTAGAGAAAATCGATATGCTTGATTTTGCAGATTTAGTAGCTTTAAATAAATTTGACAAACGTGGTGCTCTAGATGCAATACGCGATGTTAAGAAACAATACCAACGTAATCATAATCTTTGGGATGTAAACCCAGACGAAATGCCTGTTTTTGGAACCATTGCTTCTCAGTTTAATGATCCAGGAATGAACACGTTGTACAAATCTATAATGGATAAAATTGTAGAGAAAACGGAATCAGATTTAAAATCGACATTTGAGATATCGCGTGAAATGAGTGAGAAGATTTTCGTAATTCCACCACACAGAACCCGTTATTTATCTGAAATTGCAGAAAACAATCGTAAATATGATGAAACAGCTTTAACACAAGTGGAAGTTGTTCAAAAATTATATGGAATTTTCAAAACTATAGAATCGGTTACAGGTAGTACAGTTCAAATTGATAAAGCAGGTGTAGTTGAAGATTCTTTGCAAATTGAAGATTCAAATAAAGACTTTGTTTCTTTATTAATAAAAGAATTCGATCGCGTAAAAATGAACTTAGACCCATACAATTGGGAAGTTATTCTTACTTGGGATGAAAAAGTAAATAAATATAAAAATCCAATTTATTCCTTTAAAGTAAGAGATAAAGTAATTGAGATTAAAACACATAGTGAATCGCTTTCACATTCTCAAATTCCAAAAATTGCTTTACCAAAGTACCAAGCTTGGGGCGATATTTTAAGATGGAATTTACAAGAAAATGTACCAGGAGAATTTCCATTTACATCAGGATTATATCCTTTCAAACGTGAAGGAGAAGATCCATCACGTATGTTTGCTGGTGAAGGTGGACCAGAAAGAACAAATAAACGTTTCCATTATGTGAGTGCAGGTTTACCAGCAAAACGTTTGTCAACCGCTTTTGATAGTGTTACGCTTTATGGTAATGATCCAGACCTTAGACCCGATATTTATGGTAAAATTGGAAACGCAGGTGTTTCTATTTGTTGTTTAGATGATGCTAAGAAATTATATTCTGGTTTCGATTTAAGCCATCCTGCTACTTCAGTTTCGATGACAATTAATGGACCAGCACCTATGTTGTTAGGTTTCTTTATGAATGCGGCTATCGATCAAAATTGTGAGAAGTATATTAAAGAAAATGATTTAGTTGCTGAGGTGGAAGCAAAAATAAAAGCAATTTATAAAGCCAAAGGAACAGAAAGACCAACCTATAATGGAGCTTTGCCAGAAGGTAATGACGGTTTAGGTTTAATGTTGTTAGGTGTTACAGGTGACCAAGTATTACCTGCAGATGTATATAATGATATAAAAGTAAAAACGTTAGCACAAGTGCGTGGAACAGTGCAAGCCGATATTCTAAAAGAAGATCAAGCACAAAATACTTGTATTTTCTCTACCGAATTTGCCTTACGTTTAATGGGAGATGTTCAAGAATATTTCATTAAAGAAAATGTTCGTAATTTCTACTCAGTTTCTATTTCTGGGTATCATATTGCAGAAGCGGGTGCAAATCCTATTACACAATTAGCTTTTACTTTAGCAAATGGTTTCACTTATGTGGAATATTACTTAAGTAGAGGAATGAATATTAACGATTTCGGACCTAACTTATCGTTCTTCTTCTCTAACGGAATTGATCCTGAATATGCAGTAATTGGTCGTGTGGCTCGTAAAATTTGGGCAAAAGCCTTAAAATTAAAATACGGAGCAAACGAAAGAGCACAAATGTTGAAATACCATATTCAAACTTCGGGTCGTTCATTACACGCTCAAGAGATTGATTTTAATGATATTCGTACAACACTTCAAGCTTTATATGCTATTAACGATAACTGTAATTCGTTGCATACCAATGCATACGATGAAGCAATTACAACGCCAACAGAAGAATCTGTGCGTAGAGCAATGGCAATTCAGTTAATTATTAATAAAGAATTAGGTTTAGCGAAAAACGAAAACCCAATTCAAGGTTCTTTCATTATAGAAGAATTAACCGATTTAGTTGAAGAAGCTGTTCTTTTAGAATTTGATAGAATTACCGAAAGAGGTGGTGTTCTTGGAGCAATGGAAACAATGTACCAAAGAAGTAAAATTCAAGAAGAATCAATGTACTACGAAATGTTGAAACATACGGGAGAATTTCCAATTATTGGAGTAAATACATTCTTAAGTTCTAAAGGTTCACCAACAATTGTTCCTTCAGAAGTAATTCGTGCAACAGAAGAAGAAAAAATGTTACAAATTAAAACATTAGAGAACCTTCATAAAGGCAATGCAGAAAAAGTAAAAGAGCAAATTAATTTACTACAAGAAGCTGCAATTAATAATGAAAACTTATTCGAATTATTAATGGATGCTACTAAATACTGTACGCTAGGTCAAATTACTTCAGGATTATTTGAAGTAGGTGGTCAGTATAGAAGGAATATGTAAGCAGAGAACCAAAATATTTGAAAAAGATTTTGTGTGAATCGCTTATGCCGAGCTTGTCAAGGTATCTTGTATATAAACAGAATAAAGACAAAAAACCTTTCAGAAATGGAAGGTTTTTTTGTTTATAATATTTAGATTTGTTTACTTTAAAATAAATCATGTATAAATATTTTTTACTTTTCATCGTATCTTTTTCTTTTGGACAAGTTCCATATAGTAAGGATAATCTAAAAAATACTTTAAGTATAAAAGGTATTGGTTATATAAATCTTTTGGATGGTGGTTTTGGTTCAATAGTAGGACTAGAGAAAGGGTTTTTTAAAAATCATTCTTTAGGAGTGAAATTTATAAATAATTATTTTTCACCGCGGGAAGAGAAGGTAGAAGATAAATATGGAGAAGTACATGATTTAGGGAATTATCAAAAGCATAACGATCAGTCATTTATTTTCGAATATAAGTATTATTTTGATTTCAATGATTTTAGAAATAGGACAGGAGTTTCTTTTTATACTTCATTAAATTATAAAATAGGAAAAAAGACAATAAATAAAGACCGTAACTATGAGAATGATTTTTATTTTCAGAAAATAGATTATAATTATATAGGAACAGCAATAGGTTTTGTTTTCGGAAATTCTCCAGGTTGGTCAATTGATACTCAAATTAGTTATTTAACTGGGAAAAAGAATAAATCAACAAACTTTGAAGGACTTAATGAATACACTTTGAAGGAAACATATTCCACAAATTACTTTAGGTTCGAATTTTTAGTAGCCTATAATTTCGATTTTTAATAGAATATATAATCAAAAGAATTTAGTTCTTTAGAAATTCATAAAAGTGTTTAACTAAATAGAATAGCTAAAACACTTCAATTACAACCTTAAAGATATAAAATACAAGCCCAAAAAGGGTAACTATACCATTTTATGGTCAATTTTGATACTTAAAGTAGTATTAATAATACTAAAGCTGTAAAAATAGATACTTTAAGTATAAAAGTATATACTTAAAGTATGTTTTGACTTACTAAAAGTAAATTAATCTTTACTAAAGGTAAATATTGTGAATATATAAATATCAATTTTCATACTAAAAGTTAGTACTTTAAAGTAAAATGCCTTAACAACTAGATAATGAACTCCAAATAAAGCCAAAATTATTTGAAAGCGATGGTATTAAAAAGAAAAGACCTTCCATTTGGAAGGTCTTTATGGAATCAATAACAACACAATTTTTAATTATTCAACAACTACTTTTTGTGTGATTCCATCTTTTGTTTTTATAAAATAAATCCCTTTTGGGTAATTCATTTCTAGACTTAGTGTGTTTTCTTTTTCAATCAGTTTCTTACCAACCATATCATACAAACTAATACTAACTGGTTCATTAAAATACACCTTACCGTTTTTTGTAGGGTTCGGATAAATTACAAAATTATTTTTTTGAGTAAACGATTCATTCGATAAAAGATCATTCGATATCTCATATAAACTTAAAGTAGCACTCACTTCATTAGCCATAATAACTAATCCTTTGTTTACAGGACTATCTTGTGGAGCAATATAAATAATTCCTTCTGGACCTAAATCTCCTCCAAGGCTAGATGTGTTTCTACTATTCTTGTATGAAATAAACGTTGGAGCCATTGGATTCGTAATATCATAGGTCATTAAACCACCAATTCTTTCTAAAGTAATAAAGGCATAAGTAGCACCATCTATTTCAGCAATAGTAATACCTTCAGGTTCTGGACCTTTGTTGTCACTTCTATTTTTTAAAGAAGTACTACTATTACTTGCGTTAAATAAAGCACCATAAACAGGGTCGGCAGCTGTAATTCTTTCAAAGTCGGAACCACTATCATAGACTAATGCTCCTGTTGTAGCATTCCAAATACTAAATGAACGTGTTCCAAATACATGAATTTCATCAAAATCACCATCGTTGTCAATATCACCAGTAACATTAGAAACCGTTAATCGACCTAAGTTTTTATTGTCTTTTAAAAAATCGGCATTAGGAAATACAGTTGGGTCTAAAACAAAACTACCGCTTCCCACTCTTTTTTCTTCAGAAAGACCATTATAATCTCTAGAATCTCCTTCATTAGCAGTAACCAAATAGGTAGTTCCACCAACAGTATAGTTAGCAATAGCATCAGGCATATACATTCCTTTAACAGGCCAGTTTCCCATAAATATTTCTCCAAATTGATCGGAAGTATCGAACTCGTTCCCTGCTAACATATGATCTTTAAAACCTAAAGGAGTAATTGTTGTAATTTGATTTGTTACTAAATCTATAGTTGCTAAAGCATTGTTTTCTTGTAAAGTTACCCAAGCCGTCAATCCATCGGCAGCAACAGTAATATATTCTGGTTCTAGATCTTTAGAAACGCTTGCATTCACACCATAAATTCGAACATTATTGGCTTTTAAAGTAGCTAATTGACTATCAAAGGCATTAAAATCTAACAATGTAACATCACTTTGTTGAATGGCATTATAACCAGCAGTTACATCAATAATAGAAATACTTCCTTCTGGATCAATTGTGTAATCATCATTAGGTTGTCCTTCATTCGCAGTAATTACTTTTGTTCCATCTGGCGTAAAAGTAACCATATCAGGTAGCACACCTACTTCCACAACAGCACCAATGTTTCCATTTGTATCCATAAAAATTACTTTTCCATTCGCAAAATTAGCCGTTTCAACAGTGGCAGCAATCATACCATTTTTAACCGCTATACTTGTTCCGCCAATTCCATAAGTTGAAAGATCAACAGATTGAATTGGAGTTATTGCAGACGGATTTGAAAAATCTAAAATTTCAATTTTTGAAACTGTAGAGTTCATTACAAATAATCGTTGCGAAACAGGATCATGAGCTACAATTTCGGCAGAACCAGTTGCGTCAACAAGATAGCTTGCTAGAAAATTAATGTCTAAAGCACTAGAAGTAGAAGGCGTATTTTCTTCATCTTCTAAGATGTAAACAGTTTTTTTAGTAGTACCAACAATTGTTCCGTCTACAGGATTTGATAGTTCTAAAATAAAATACGTATCTCCATAAAATGAAGTGTTATTAATAATAGGTATAGTTACGGTTACAGAAGTTTCATTGGCAGCAAAAGTAACCGTTTGATTTGAAAAAGTATATTGAGTACCATTGGTAGCTGTACTATTAGAAGATGCTATTAAATCAACAGAAGTTGTCCCTGTAGAAGGATTCGTTAAAGAAATAATAACATTTACACTATTATCATTTTCATTTACAATAGAAAATTCAGTAGAAAAAGATATATCTGTAGTAAGAAATGTTGATGCAATTATATTTTTAGAAAGTCGTTCTGTTGCAGAATGATTACAAGTAAAGGTTTTAGCTTTAATACTTTGGAGTGAAATAAGGAATAATAGTAAAGTAATTTTTGTTCTCATGAGTTAGTTTAATTGTTTATCTCACAAACATACAAGTAGGTAACGAGGACTTCGTTATTATAAAGTAAACATTTCATATAGAAATCGTTACTATAAAGTTGTTTAAATATTAAAAAGTAAACTTATTGTTAAATGATCGTTTTTTTGTAATTATAAATAGCTGTCAATTTGATTGTTTTTTTATGTAGTGAGAACCGCTTTCAATGTAATTCATCTTATAAGTAATGCAATTTTCTATTCAGGAATACATGAATTGGCGAAAAATCATATCAAAAACGAGTTTCAACCAACGAGTGCTAAAAAGATAAATACCCATTGTTAGGGATTTTTTTAGTATTTTGGATTGTTATTTTAGCAAAATAAATTTAAAAACAATAACCATGAAAGTATATCAATCGTGTGGAAAAATAGTAAGCATTGGAGAAATGAAAACTGTTGAAATAAAAACAGTGTTACCCGAATTACCAGAAGGGAAATACAGATATGTAAAGTATTACAACATTTCTAGTAAAGATTATTTCGGACTTTTAGGTGTTTTACTTATTGAAAACGGAGTAAATAAAGATTTGAATGATTTTGATGCTCCATTGAATAAAATAAAAGTAGATGAACAGCCTTTAAAATTGAATGATTTATTACCAATAAACGGAGGTAAAGATTTTTCTAGTTTAAAACAAGGTGATGCAATTCATTTCATGTGTTTCCACGATGAACGATTTAATGGTTCCGATAAAGAATTGAAAATCTTTCAAGAGAATTTGCCGAAATTTCCAGACTTTGATTTAATAGAAGAACCAAAAGTAGGCAATGGAGGAGTACTCACTTTTGAAGGTTGCATGTAATGATGAAAAGGATAAAGATAATAATGAATATAGCAGCAATTTTTATTGTTGCTTTTTCATTTTCACAAACTACGCAATTAAAAAGACTAAAAGAAACACTTAATACGGTAGATGTTGAAGCGTCTAAAAGATTAATTGAAGATATTGAAAAATTGCCTTTAAATTTAAATCAGAAAGCCAATTTTAATTATTTAAAAGCCAATTTTTATAAGTTAGTAAACGAAGACAATAAGGCATACGAATATTATTTAAAATCAAAGAAAGCCTATGTGCAACAAGATAGCCTATCAAAAGTAGCCACTATAAATATAGAAATAGTTTCACTGTTGTTAGCTATCGAAAAAAATAAAATTGATTACAATCTCTATATCAAAGAGTTTATTGAATATGCAGAAAAATCAAACGATTCCAAAGGGCTTAGTGAAGCCTATATGCAATTAGGAAAATCATTCTATAACACCAATCCAAAACTAGCAATAGATTATTTTTTTAAAGCATTAAAAGAAAATACAAGTCCAAAAGAAGAGGTGTTTAAAGCGCGAATTATGCAAAATATAGGAGCGACCTATGCTTCAGACGGAATTTTAAAATTAGATTCAGCACTTTATTTCTACAACAAAGCCATGCCTATTTATCAAAAAAATAAACTAGACGAATACATTTCCTATATCTATATTAATAAAGGTGTAGTGTTTACAAAAATGAAACGCTATGATGAGGCAATAACATATTTTTATAAAGCAGATTCTATACCCGTAAAAGAATTTAAAAATAAAAACAAAGCAATTATTTATGGTTTTTTAGCGAATGCCTATAAAGAAAATGGAAATTTTAAAGAAGCCATTGCTTTTATAGAAAAACAAAAAGTGTATCAAGATATTCTAGATGAAAAAGAGCAAAACAAAGCCATTATAGAAATAGATACAAAATACAAAACCGTAGAAAAAGAAAAAGAAAACAAAGCACTAAAACAAATTAATTTTAAAAACAAAATAACCATTGTAGTCAGTTTGGTTCTGTTGTTATTATCTATTCTAATAGGTGTTTTATCATTTAAAAATATAGCAAACAAGAAGAAAATTGTAGAGCAACAAAAAACAATTGAAGTCAATCAATTAGAAAATAAACTAAAGCAGAATCAATTAACCGAGATTGATAAAATGTTAGAAGTTCAGGAAAAAGAGCGACAAAAAATCGCAGACGAACTACATGATAATTTAGGTAGTTTGTTAACCACTTTAAAAATAAACTTTGAAACCATAAGAAACCAAAATAATAATTTTGAACTGTTCGATAAAACAAATGCACTACTGGATGAAGCTTATAATGAAGTACGAACAATTGCACACTTAAAAAATAGCGGAGTAATTGGGAAACAAGGACTCTTAACAGCAGTAAAAAAAATGGCAGATAAAATGACTGTGCCAAACAAAATTTTATTCAATGTTATTCCATCGGGTTTAAATGAAAGAATAGACAATACATTAGAAATATTGTTATTGAGAATTATCCAAGAATTAGCTGCCAATATTTTAAAACACGCAGCAGCAAAAGAAGTAAATATTTATATAAATCAATATGACGATGAAATGAATCTAATGATTGAAGATGATGGAATAGGATTTGATTTACTAGAAATAAATGAAACAAAAGGTATTGGACTAAAAAATATAGAAAGAAAAATAGAACAACTAAACGGAACTTTTACCATAGATAGTAAAAAAGGAAGAGGAACAACCATAATAATAGATTTACCATTATGATACGAATTGTTATAGCAGAAGACCATCAAGCATTAATAGATGGAATAAAATTAGCGTTAGAATATGAAGAAGAAATAACGGTAGTTGGTGAAGCTTTAGACGGAGAAATGTTGGTAGAATTAGTAAGAAACAAAGAACCAGATATTGTAGTAACCGATATAAGAATGCCAAAATGCGACGGAATTACAGCAACGCGAATAATAAAAAAAGAATTTCCGAATATTAATCTAATAGCCTTTAGTATGTTCGATCAAGACGAAGCCATTGATCAAATGAAAAAAGCTGGAGCAATTGGATATATAATGAAGAGTTCATCTTTGAAAAAATTAATAGAAGCAATAAAAAGTGTCTCAAAAAACATACCCTATTATGATGATGCAATAATTACGAAAGACAATCTAACCAAAGAAGAAATCATTTTAAGCAAAAGAGAAAAAGAAATTTTAAGATTTGTTGGAGAAGGGAAAACATCGCAAGAAATTGCAGACCTATTATTTGTTGCAAAAAGTACTGTAGATACCCATAGAAAAAACATACTTAAAAAAATGAATATTTACGGCAAAACCGATCTTATCCGATTTGCTATCGAAAGAAAATACGACTTCTAAAAAGAAAACAAGACATTGTCAGAACAGAACAAGCCTTAGATACAATTTTTTTTAAAAATAATCAGTATGTAAATCATAAAAAATCCCCATCGTTAGGGATTTTTTTGTGCTTACAAATGAGGAATTTTACAAAGTAGTTAGCTAACAAACAAAATGGAGACTAGAAACCATATCAAACAGGGCGAAACCGAAAAGCCAAATGAGTAGGAATTAAAAAAAAGAAAAATGGCATTTGGAATAACAGCTATAAAGGAAATAATTAATAATAGCAAAGAAACGTTGCATATTGTTAAAAAAGAGAATCCAGATAATGATCGACTCACAATCCATTCAGGTCACACTTCAGTACATGAAATATGGATTCCATGGGTTGGCAATCAAAATGAATTCGATAAAAAAGTATTAGAAATAACCTTCGAAGAAAGTAATAATAAAATATGCATTTGGCAAAGCGGGAATACAGTTAGGTATTCTAAAGGTAATTTTTCAGATGGAGGTTTTGCAGTTGCACCAATGCAAAAAACAGATGGAAACAGAAAATTAACAATAACAGAAACAAAAGTAGTAGTAGAAGAATTTAATAATTAAACCATACAGTCATTCAATTAGTTAAAGTCTAAGACTGACCTATTGGTAATTAACTTACAAATTCAATTAATTAAAAATTCCTTTAGGGATGAAATATCTATAAAAAATATGAAAAAAATAAAATTTTTAGACGGAAAAATCAAAGAAATGTCTCTTTTAGAAATTGAGAAAATGAATGTAGATGAAATAACAGAAGTGTATGATGAGGTATCAAATCAATGGCAAAAACCAATGTTTGATAAAGACATTTCAGTATTTACAAACCCAGAGGAAAATGATTTTAAAGCCATGGGAGGTCAACCTTATTGGGGAAGATATAAAGCAGATCATAAAGTAAGAAACGGAGTTAGACAATTCTCAGCAATACTCTGGAATATACCTTTTGGACAATCATGGGAAGAGTGGGCGGAAAAAACACCAGCAAGAGTAAGAGGACATTACTTTCCAAAACCAACTCGTTATAAAAGTAATGGTGTGAATTTATGGGGTGAGTTTGATGTACCAGATACAACATGTAACCCAACACCAAGTTACGGATATTTTGAAGGAGTTTTTAATCCAGAATGGTTAGATGATGGACGTAAAATGAGGTTAACAAGCAATGTGACTTATATAGATCCGTATGGAAAAAGATGGACAGCTCCTACAGGACATGTTGTAGACGGAGCTTCAATACCAGCTTCACTTTGGAGTGTTGCAGGACCACCCTTTGCAGGGAAATACCGATTTGCATCTGTGTTTCACGATGTGGAGTGCGATACAAGAAATAATACGTTTGATGACGTGCATGATATGTTTTATTATGCAATGCTAGCAAAAGGCGTTAGTCCAGTTGAAGCATGGTCTAAAGTAGAACCTGTTAAGGTCTATCAACACGCAATTGCTCATCACTTTGGTAAAAAATGGATTTTTTTTAGTTAACACAAGTAAATGAATCAGTAAACAGCTTTTTGTTCATAGAAAAAGTACTATGATAAAAAAATAATTTAAAAATAGAGAGGTAAAAATGCCTCTCTATTTTATTTATAACTTTTTTAAATTAGTAGTTTATAATTTTATTTATTTGAAAAATGCTAATGAATTTGTGCTATTCATTTTTGAAAATTCAATATAGAATGATTTTTTGATAAAGTAAAATATAGTTGTTAAAGTAAGGAGTCTTGTTTTCTTGTTTAAAAATATCTAAATTTACAATCAGATTTTAAAAAGATATAAAAAATAATACTCTAATAATTAACTGATTAGGTGTTTTTTAGATTGTGTTGTTTTTAATGTGATCTAAAAAGTAAAGAAAAAACTAAAATTCAACCATAACCAAATTAAATATTTAAAATGAAAAATTACATTAGTTTATTATTAGTCGTCTGCTTTGCCAGTAATTCCTGGTCGCAAGAATACAAAGAGATGATAATAAAAGGAACCTACACTGTTCAAGAAATTCAAGCCAAAGCAGAAGCACATTTTGCAATCGTAGGAAAAGAAAGAGGAAAAGGATATAAACCTTATAAAAGATGGGAATACGATGCCTTAAGAAATATGGATGAAAATGGGATACTTAAAACACCAGAATTTTATTATAATGAATTAGAAAGATACAATCAATATAGAAACAATAGCAGTACTACTTTTGCTAAAACAGCACAAGGAACTTGGGAAGAAGTTGGACCAACCTATTGGAGCGATGACAACTCAAACGGATGGAATCCAGGAGTGGGGAGAATAACTTCAGTAAGTGTAGAAAGCGCAAACAGAAACCATATTATTGTAGGAGGAGCATCAGGAGGAGTATGGAGAACTGTAGACGGAGGAACAACTTGGACGGTTTTAACAGATAATATGTCAAATCTTACTGTTTCTGCACTAACAATAAACCCATTAGACAATACAAACTATTTTTGGGGATCTTCAAACGGAGCAATTTTTAGCTCTACAGATTCAGGAAGCACTTGGTCATTGTTGTCAGATACAGGAGCAGGAACTGTAAATAAAATATTAATAGACCCTACAGACGATACTAAAATGTATTGTAGTGTGCAAGGAGGAGGAATTTATAAATCAACAGATTCAGGAGCTACATGGACAATAATTCATGCTTTAGCAACAACGGGCTATGATGTAGAATTTAAACCAGGTGTAACAAGTACTATTTATGCAACGGGAAATAAGTACTTTAAATCTATAGACGGAGGAGTAACATTTACCACCGAAAATGCATTAAGCATCTACCAACAAGAATATGCTTCTGGAACAACAAACTGGATTTCTGCATCTTCTAATTTAAATAATACTGTAGACCCAAGAACTGGAAACGGTTTAGGATTGTTTTATATAAATAATTATAGTCACCCAGTAACGCGTTTAATACCACCAGTAGTAAATCTAACTGGAGCAACAGCTCCAAAACTTAATTTTTCTTATACAAACGTGAGTTGGGATTCGGATATTGATGAATTAAAAGTACTATATAAAACATCATTAGGAGGAACTTGGACAGTATTAGCAACTTATACAGCAGAAACAACTGCTTGGCAAGATATAACGCTAGATTTACCAAACCAGTCTTCAGAATATTATGTTGCTTTTGAAGGGAAATCAAATTATGGAAGAGGATTAACTTTGGATGATGTAAGCATAGAAGATGTAACTTTAGGAGTGCTTTTTGAAAATGGTTTTGAATCAAATTCACCACTTTCAACAGGACCAAAAATGATGGGTGTTTCGGCAAATAACCCAAATGTAGTATATATTCTAGAAGCTGAAAATGGAAAATTTGGAGCATTTTATAGATCTACAGACAGTGGTAATTCATTTACAAAGCTAAATCATGGTACAAATAACTATTTCGGGTATGAATCTAATGCAGACGATGATAGAGGACAAGCACCTAGAGATATGGACATAGCAGTAAACCCTAATGATGCTAACGATGTGCATATTGCAGGTATTTTATCTTGGAGATCAACAAACGCAGGAGATACTTTTAGCATTACTTCACAATGGGTACCAGGAAGTGCTGCAAATCAAAATATAGGCTATTGTCATGCTGATATTGATATTATGGAATATGTTGGCGATAAATTGTATGTTGGTAGCGATGGTGGAATTTTTGTAGCAGAAAATCCTTTGGTTGTAAATAGTAATTATTATACCGATTTAAGTACAGGATTAGGAATCAGACAATTCTATAAAATAGGTGTTAATCAAAATGTACCAGAAGTAATTACGGGCGGAGCTCAAGATAATGGAGCATCAGTATTTACAAGTACGGGCGTATGGAAAGATTGGTTAGGAGCAGATGGAATGGAAACATTTGTAGATAAAACAAACAATAATACGCTATACGGAACAACCCAAAACGGTTCGCTATATAAGTCGAATAATCAAGGTACAACTTATTTTGGATTAAACTCACCAGATAATAAAGATGGAAACTGGGTAACACCATTTGAACAAGATCCATTAATAGCGAATAGAATATATTCAGGATACGATCAGGTATATAGATCTAATGATGGAGGATCAACTTGGACAGCTATTTCTCAAACGTTCGGTGGTAACTTAAATCATTTAAAAATTGCACCATCAAACAATACTATTATGTTTGCTGCAATAGGTAGTACACTATATAAAACAGCAAATGGAGGAATAACAAACTGGACAACACTGAGTGGCTTTTCTGGAAGTATAAATTCTATTGCAATTCACCCTACAGATGCTAATAAAATAGCGATTGCAACAACTGGAGCTCAAAAAGTATATGTTAGTACAGACGGAGGAGTAAATTGGACAAGTTATTTAAAGAATTTACCTGGTTTTAGTGCATTAGCATTAGTATGGACAGACCACGAACAAGATGGACTTTATGTAGGGATGAATTATGGAGTATATTATATTGGAACAACAGATCCAGCAGCAGAATGGTTGCCATTTAGCAATAATTTACCAAATGTTCAAATTAGCGAATTAGAAATTAATACAGCAAGTAATAAACTATTTGCAGGAACATATGGAAGAGGGTTATGGAAATCTGATCTATTTGAACCTGGAGCATTAAACATAAGTGAATTTGAAGCATTAAATACAATATCATTATTTCCTAATCCTGCAACAAATAATGTTAGCTTAGTATGGAATAAAGACGAAAATGTATCTATAAAAATATACAATACCTTAGGTAAACTTGTATATTATGCTAAAGATAAAAGCTTAATGAATACATTAAAAATTAATACCTCAGATTTTGCGTCGGGATTATATTTTGTAAACATTAATACAGTGAGCAGTTTCACAACGAAAAAGTTAATAATAGAATAATTACCTTTTTTAACAATTAATAGTTAAGTCCAATAACAAAATTCATTTTTGTTATTGGACTTTTTTGATGAAAAATGATTTACTATTAATTGCTTTCTTATGTAATTAACCAACTCTTCTTATATATAAGAAGACTAACCATATAATAGGAAGATTATTTGAGAAGGAATAAATACATAAATATTTTTTGGCATGACTATTGAATAATAACTAATATCAAAAATATTAAACGAAATAGTTATGAAAAAATTTACTTTAATTTTAGCTTTAATCGGAATGATTACGTTACAAAGTTGTGTTACAGAAGAAGTAATGGTTGCAGACTCAATAGATAATGATACCATTGGTGAAGTATTTGAATATTCTAATGTAGATTTTCATTCAGGAAATAACTTCAATGTTTTCTTAGATTATCCACATACAATTTATGCTTCAGATATGGTTCTAATTTATCATCTATATGAAGTGAATAACGGAAACGATGTTTGGAGATTAATGCCCCATACATATTATTTAGGAGGAGGAGATGAATTAGATTACAACTTTGATTTTACTCGTTATGATGCGAATGTGTTTTTAGCAGCTAATTTCAATTTAAATACTTTAAGTTCAAGTTGGTCACAAAATCAAGTATTTAGAGTCGTTGTTATTCCTGCAAACTTTGGAAATAAAACGGCAGAAACTTTAGATATCAATAACTATGATGAGGTTGTTAAACATTACAATATAAGTACTTCTAAAATAATAAAGATTGCATTAAAATAAAATATAATTTTACATTATTAACGAGAAAGAGTCCTGATTTTCAGGACTCTTTTGTTTTGAATACATTTTAAAGATTCTAGTATAAAATTAAACATTTACTACTTTAGTTTGAGCAATTCCATCACCAAGTCTTGGCTTATCTAGTAAAACTAAAATCGGATCAACAATGATTAATAATAGTGTTATATTTCTTTTCAAGCTAGTAACAAAATCACCTTTTAAAGAAGAACCATCTTCTCTTACAGCTTTGTACTTCATTATTTTTTTGCCAATACTTTGTCCTTCAAATAAGGCATCTTTAATTAATAAGTAAACGAGACTCAATAGAGAAATAATTGTGTCTACCATGCCTAAACCTAAAGCACCGACAATATAAGCGGGTATAGAAAAAATTAGACCATCAATAAATAATGCTAAAAATCTGTTTAATTTTGATACTTCCATTTTAATTAATTTAATTGGTTAGTTTATAAATATATAAAAAAAAGTTAAATTTTAACAATTTTATTTTAACAATAATTACCAATTTTCGTAATTCTAAATTGTCAAATTCATAAATTTAGTTGTACTTTTGCCACGTTTTTTAATAAGCAAGGCATAACAACTAGTATCTATATATTTAGATAAACACAACTACAAAATAAATTACATAATGAATCAGACAAAGTATATTTTTGTTACAGGAGGTGTAACTTCTTCTCTAGGGAAAGGAATTATCGCAGCTTCTTTAGCTAAATTGTTACAGGCACGCGGGTATAGGACAACTATTCAAAAATTTGATCCTTATATTAATGTAGATCCTGGAACACTAAATCCTTACGAACATGGAGAGTGCTATGTTACAGATGATGGAGCAGAAACTGATTTAGATTTGGGGCATTATGAAAGATTTTTAAATGTTCCAACTTCACAAGCAAACAATGTAACTACAGGAAGAGTATATTTATCTGTCATTGAAAAAGAACGTAGAGGTGAATTTCTAGGAAAAACGGTTCAAGTTGTACCTCATATTACAAATGAAATCAAAGAACGCATGCAATTATTAGGGCAAAGCGGACAATTTGATATTGTAATTACAGAAATTGGAGGAACGGTTGGAGATATTGAATCTTTACCATATATCGAATCTGTTCGTCAATTATTATGGGAATTAGGAGATGAAAATGGAATTGTAATTCATTTAACATTAGTACCATTTCTAGCAGCAGCTGGTGAATTGAAAACAAAACCAACACAGCATTCTGTTAAAACCTTAATGGAAAGTGGAATTAAAGCAGATATTTTAGTTTGTAGAACAGAACACGAACTTTCAGACGATTTACGTCAAAAGTTAGCAATCTTTTGTAATGTTAAGAAAGAAGCAGTAATTCAATCTATTGATGCGTCAACTATTTATGATGTTCCAAATTTAATGCTGGAAGAGGGATTAGATATAGTTACATTGAAAAAATTAGGTTTAGAGGAAAGAAATAGCCCAGATCTTAAAAATTGGAATGAATTTCTACAAAAACATAAAAATCCTAAACACGAAGTAAGTATTGGTTTAGTAGGTAAATATGTAGAGTTACAAGATTCATATAAATCAATTTTAGAAGCATTTATTCATGCTGGTGCTGCCAACGAGACAAAAGTAAACGTAATTTCTATACACTCAGAATATTTAGATGTCAAAACGGCAGAAGAACAACTAAAAGGATTAGATGGCATATTAGTTGCTCCTGGATTCGGTAATCGTGGAATAGAAGGTAAAATTGATACTGTTAAATATGCAAGAGAAAATAATGTTCCGTTTTTAGGAATTTGTTTAGGAATGCAAATGGCGGTTATAGAGTTTTCAAGAAATGTATTGGGTTATGCTGATGCAAACTCTATAGAAATGAATGAAAATACGACTCATCCAGTTATTAATTTAATGGAAGAGCAAAAGAATATTATTAATAAAGGTGGAACAATGCGTTTAGGTGCTTGGAAATGTAATTTGAAAGAAAATACATTAGCACAGACTATTTATGGTAAAACAGAAATAATGGAACGTCATCGTCACCGTTACGAATATAACGGAAAGTATTTGAACGAATTAGAAAAAGCGGGTTTAAAAGCTTCAGGAATTAATCCAGACACTGGTTTAGTTGAAGTGATTGAAATTGAAAACCACCCATTTTTTATAGGAGTACAATACCATCCGGAATACAAAAGTACAGTAGCAAATCCACATCCACTTTTTGTGAGTTTGGTTGCAGCAGCTGTAAAGCATAAAAACAAAAAATAACGGGTTTACAATACTAAGTAAACTGAATACTATTTTAAATGGAAGAAAAAAAGTTTGATTTTAAATCAATTATTGGATTTGTATTAATTTCTGGAGTTCTAATGTGGATGATGTATTCTAATGCACCAACACCTGAGGAAATAAAGGAAAAAGAAAAATTAGAACAAGTTCAAAAAGAAAAGAAGGAAACAGTTACCACTACTACAGATAAATTGGTAGAAACTGTTCCAGCAAACGATTCATTATCTCAAGTAAAAGCCAAAGAAGCATTAGGTTCTTTTGCCTATTCTGCAACATTACCTTCTGCTAAAGAAGAGTATACAGAAATTAAAAATGAAGGTCTTTCATTAAAAATAGCAAATAAAGGTGGTTATATTGTTGATGCAAGTATTTTAGGATTTGATCAGTTTGAAAAAGGTTCAAAAAAAACAGTTAAACTTATTAAAGACAATAACGCAAACTTAGATTTAGTTATTAATACAGCAGACAATCGTGTTCTTCATACTAAAGACATGTTTTTTGAACCTAAATATTCAAAAGAAGGTGAAAACGAAGTTCTTACGATGCGTCTGAAAGCAGGTCCAAATCAGTTTTTAGAATATCGCTATGTTTTGAAACCTGGTAAAGAGTATATGTTAGATTTTGGAATTCGTTCACAAGGTCTTGAAAATGTTATTAATACATCTAAACCTATTGATTTAGAATGGCAATTAAAAACATTTCGTAATGAGAAAAGTATTTCTTATGAAAACAGATATACTGAATTGGTTTTTGAATATGAAGGAGGAAAAGATGACTATCTAAATGCTGCTAAAGATTCAGAAGATGAAGCAAAAGATGTTTCTTATGTTGCTTTCAAACAACATTTATTTACATCGATACTTTTAACAGATACACCCTTCAAAACGGCTAAATTCAAATCAGATAATTTAGTAGATGACGAAGCAAATGATTCTGTATTTACAAAGAATTTTGTTGCAAAATTACCTTTAGAAGTTAAAGGTGGTGTTGTAAATTATAATATGAATTGGTATTATGGACCTTCTAAATATGATATTTTAAATAATTATGATAAAAATTTAGATGAGATAATGCCATTAGGTTGGGGAATTTTTGGTTGGATTAACCGTTATGTGTTTATTCCTGTTTTCGGATTCATTTCTGGAATTGGAATAGGTTACGGGATTTCAATTATTATTTTTACTATTTTAGTGCGTATTGCAATGTCTCCTGTAACATATAAATCATATGTTTCTCAGGCAAAAATGAAAGTATTACGTCCGGAAATTGCAGAATTGAATGAAAAATTCAAAGATAACGCAATGAAAAAGCAACAAGAAACAATGAAGTTGTATTCTAAAGCAGGTGTAAATCCTATGGCAGGATGTTTGCCAGCTTTAATGCAAATGCCTGTATTCTATGCTTTATTTCAGTTTTTCCCATCGATGTTCGATTTAAGACAACAAAACTTCCTTTGGGCAGATGACTTATCTTCTTACGATGCATTATTAACGTGGGAACAAAATATTCCAGTAATTTCATTCATTACAGGAAATCATATTAGTTTGTTTGCCTTGTTAGCTGCGATTGCTATATTTTTCTATATGAAAATGACAACGGGTGATCAACAAATGAGTGCACCAACACAAGAAGGTATGCCAGATATGGGGAAAATCATGAAAATCATGATTTATATCTCTCCTTTAATGATGTTGTTTTTCTTTAATAACTATGCTTCTGGTTTATCGTTATATTATTTTGTTTCTAATTTAATTACAATCGGAATTATGTTAGTAATTAAAAACTATATCGTGAAAGAGGATAAAATTCTTGCTAAAATTCAAGAAAATAAATCTAAACCCAAAACGGAAAGTAAGTTCCAAAGAAAAATGAGGGAAATGATGGAGCAAGCTGAAGCGCAAAAAAAAGCGAATAAAAAATAATTTTTAAAAACCCTGCAATTTGCAGGGTTTTTTGTTTAATAGATTATTATATGAGAATACTTATTATTGGTTACGGGAATATGGGGCAAACTTATGCGAATAGTTTCGTGAGTTCTGGTTTTGTGTCTTCTTCGGATATATTAATTTTAAATAGAAGTGAAGTAGATAAAAAGAATAGATATTCTATACAAAAGTCAAACTTTAATACAAAGCCTTCTATTGAAATTTTTGATGTAGATATCATAATATTGGCAGTAAAGCCTCAAGATTTTGAAACACTATCAAATAATATTAAAGCGTTCATTAGAAAAGAGCATATTGTTTTATCTGTGATGGCAGGTGTTACTATTACTTCATTGATAAAGAATTTAAACTGTACAAAAGTTGTTCGATCAATGCCAAATATTCCTACTCAAATCGGTTTAGGAATGACAGTTTTTTGTGCTTCTTCCGATATTGATAGAAAAGAACTATTCATTGTTCAGAATCTAATAAATACAACAGGTAAATCAATTTACATAGATAAAGAAGAAATGTTGAATGCTGCAACGGCTGTTTCTGGTAGCGGACCAGCTTATGTGTTCTATTTTATGAATGCAATGATAGAATCTGCAATTCAATTAGGTTTTTCAAAGTCAGAAGCAGAGTTTCTCGTTAGTCAAACTTTTATAGGAGCTGTCCAATTACAAAATCGTAGTACTCTTAGTCATCAAGAGTGGATAAATAAGGTAGCTTCTAAAGGAGGAACAACAGAATCTGCTTTACAAGTTTTTAATGCGAATCATGTTAATGATGATATTAAAAAAGGAGTAGAAGCCGCCAATAATAGGGCAATTGAATTAGGAAATAAGAAATAAAAAAAAAGAGCTCAATTTGATAATTGAGCTCTTTTTTCTTTAAATAATAGTATTATAGTACTGGTTGTAATACTTTGTCAACGGCATGGATAACACCATTCTCGCATTGAACATCAACAGTAATTATTCCTGCTTGTGAAGACGATGTGTCAGTGATTTTTGGAGAACTTGGCGCGCTCAAATCAATAGTAATATCTTGAGCAGGATCTGTAATCATTGATACAACTTGTCCATTTGTTAAAGTTGTGGATAATACATTTCCAGCAGCTGTAACATGATATTGTAATACTTTAGACACTTGTGCTGGTGTTGCTCCAACAGCAAAACCACTTCCTGTTGTAGCTGCGGTAAAAGCATCGTTTGTTGGTGCAAAGACAGTCAATGGTGCTGTATTGGTTGTTAACGCTGTCGCGACTGCACTTTGATCTCCAAAACCATTTCCATTGCTATCAGTACTTGTAACAACAGTTACTAAAGTAGAAAAGTTTGGGTTAGCTTTTGCATGATCAATTATGGTAGCAAGACCTATTACCTTATCAACTTGGTGAATAATTCCGTTTGTTGCTGCGATATTTGCAGCTGTAACGGTAGCAATACCATTAATTTTTACACCAGTTGTTAAATCTAAATCTATAAATAGACTTAAATTATTAGTAGATGAAGCAGATCCTTTAGCTAAAGAGCTTACGTATCCAGTTGCTAAATCAGTAGAAGCAAATTTGCCATTCACAACGTGATTAAGTAATATTTTTTCTAAGGTAGGAACAGGTACATCGTCTAATGATGCAAATCCATTATCAGTTAAAAAGGTATCAAAAGCATCGTTTGTTGGTGCAAAAACAGTAAAAGGACCATTTTGGTCTAATGTTTGTACTAAACCAGCTTTGTCTAGTGCAGCTACTAATGTAGTAAATTGAGGTGCTCTCGATGCGACTCCAGCAATACTATTATTGACAGGTTCAACGTTATCATCATCAGAACATGAAAACATCGTTACAAATGTAGTAGCGATTAAAGTTAATTTGATTAATTTTGCAAAGTTTTTCATAGCAATTTTATTTTATTGTTTAAGCAAATCTATAAAAACACTAAACAAAACAAAAGTTTATTTTCGAAAAAATAATTTTAAAGTGTAAAGTTTAACGTTGTGTTAGATTCTGTTTAATATATTGTTTATTTGAGGGTTAAAATAACTAAAAAAGCATATACAAATGTTAATAAAAAAAATATTTTCTAGTTTTTTACTTTTAATATGTTGTCTAGCATATTCGCAAAGTGATAGTAATAAGTTTGACGATAAAGGAAAACGTCATGGAGTTTGGAAGGGTAATCATGAAAAGTCGAAACGACCAAGGTATGAAGGAACTTTTAATCATGGTAAGGAAACAGGTGTTTTTAACTATTTTGATGATACAAAAGCAGGTACAATTATAGCAACAAGAGATTTTACTAAAGGCGATGGTTCTTGTTATGTTGTTTTTTATGATCAGAAAAAAAATAAAGTAAGTGAAGGAAGACTTGTAAATAAACTTTCTGAAGGGGAATGGAAATACTATCATTTTGAAAGTAATCAAGTAATGACATTGGAAAACTATAAAGCAGGTAAGCTTAATGGTGTGAAAAAGGTATATTATAAAAGCGGATCACTTGCAGAAGAATCTAATTATGTGAATGGAGAGTTAGATGGTGTTTATAAGAAAATTGCTGAAAATGAAACTGTTTTAGAAGAATTGAATTATAAAAAAGGGCAGTTGCATGGTGATGCTATTTATTATAATGGAAAAGGAATAGTTAGTTTAAAAGGCCAATATAAGAACAATAGAAAATGGGGATATTGGGATACCTACGAAAACGGTAAAGTAGTTAAGACTGAGAAAATATCTAAAGAAACTCGTAAGACTTTTAAGGTTGAAAAAACGAGTGATGGTAAATTAAAACCAACCGATTTGAAAGAAAAAAACACAAGTGACAAAAAATAATATTTTATAAAATGAAAAGAGTAGTTGTAGGGCTTTCTGGAGGAGTAGACTCTAGTGTTGCGGCCTATTTATTACAAGAGCAAGGTTATGAAGTTATCGGTCTTTTTATGAAAAATTGGCATGATGACTCTGTTACAATATCAAATGAATGTCCTTGGCTAGAAGATAGTAATGATGCGCTTTTAGTTGCTGAAAAACTAGGAATTCCATTTCAAACAGTCGATCTTTCAGAAGAATATAAAGAAAAAATTGTGGATTATATGTTCAATGAATATGAACAAGGAAGAACGCCAAATCCAGATGTTTTGTGTAACCGAGAAATTAAATTCGATGTCTTTATGAAGATTGCATTGTCACTTGGTGCAGATTATGTTGCTACAGGTCATTATTGCAGAAAAGGGACAATTGAAAATGAAAAAGGAGAAACATATCAATTACTTGCTGGAAAAGACGGGAATAAAGATCAATCTTACTTTTTGTGTCAACTATCACAAGAGCAATTATCAAAAGCATTGTTTCCTATTGGAGAATTAACAAAACCAGAAGTAAGAGAAATTGCAGCTAAGTTAGATTTAATTACTGCGGATAAAAAAGATTCTCAAGGACTGTGTTTTATTGGTAAAGTACGTTTACCAGATTTCTTACAACAAAAATTACAACCAAAAGAAGGGATAATTATAGAAGTTGCATCTGAAGCAGATGTTTTTAATACTATAGAAACAGAATTCCCAAGTCAAGAAGCTGCATTTGCTTATCAATCTAGAAAAAGAGATTACTCAGGTCAACTAAGTAAAGTAGTAGGAAAGCATCAAGGTGCACATTACTTCACTAAAGGACAAAGAAAAGGACTAAATGTTGGCGGAACAAAAGAAGCTCTATTTGTTATTGAAACAGATGTTGAGAAGAATATAATTTATACGGGGCAAGGAAGTAATCACCCTGGATTATTAAAAAAAGCATTATATATTAAAAATGATGAAGTGCATTGGGTTCGTGAAGATTTAGCATTACAGGCAAAACAAACAATGGATGTAATGGCAAGAATTCGTTATCGTCAAGAACTTCAAGAAGCAACGTTGCATCAATTTGAAGATGGAATGTATGTAGTTTTTAAAGAACCACAATCAGCAATTACAGAAGGCCAATTTGTTGCTTGGCACAAAGAAGACGAAGTATTGGGTAGTGGTGTAATTTCTTAAATTTTTATATGAATATAGTATTTATTATTAGTGGACTAATTCTTTTAGTTGTAGGTGGAAATTGGTTGTTGAAATCTTCTGTAGGGCTTTCACTTCGTCTAAATATTTCTAAAATTATTGTTGGTTTAACTGTGGTTTCTTTTGCAACTTCTGCACCAGAAATGATTGTAAGTATTAAAGCAGCTTTAGACGGATTTCCTGATATTGCTTTAGGAAATGTTATTGGTTCAAATGTTGGAAATGTCGGTTTAGTATTAGGAGTTATCCTTTTAATAAACAGTATTAAGATAGATAATAGTTTTTATGTTACCGATTGGCCTACAAAAATGATTGCTTCAACTTTATTATTCGTTTTTCTAATTATAGATGGTGGATTAACACGAATTGACGGTGTTATCTTTATTGCGGTTTTAATTGTGTTTTTAATTATTCTAATACGAAATAATAAGAAAGTACAAGTAGATTTAGATATACCTGTTGAGGAAAATATGTCCTATTTGAAAATTGGATTGTTTTTATTAATTGGTGGTTTGTCCTTATGGGGAGGTTCTGAACTTTTGGTTGAAGGTGCAGTAAATTTAGCTGAAAAGATGGGCGTAAGTAAACGTGTAATTGCAGTTACTGTTGTCTCTATTGGAACTAGTATTCCAGAGTTAGCTTCATCAATTATTGCAGCAATTAAAAAAGAAAATGATATATCAATTGGAAATATAATTGGATCTAATATTTTCAATATTCTTAGTGTTCTAGGAGTAACAGCAATTATTAAACCAATTGAAAAGGTAGATGTTAGGATAATTAGTCAAGATATATATTGGATGCTTGCTTTTGCTTTCATATTATTACCCTTAGTACTTCTTCCAAAGCGTGGAAGTCTTAATTTTAAATCGGGAATATTGTTGCTTGTCGCATATGGAGTGTTTCTGTATTTTACTGTTATATAGTTTTATAATGGACAGATTTTCATATATTTGGATATAAAACATCAAATAAAGAATATGAAAACACAACTAACTTTTCTTTGTCTATTATTTTCATTTATAACTAATGCACAAGAAGATGCTTGGGTTTATTTTACTGATAAACCTGATGCTACTTATTATATGAATAATCCTCTAGAAATGTTAACGCAAAGAGCATTAGATAGAAGAACAACACAGAATATAAATTTAGATAACCTAGATATTCCAATTGCAAGTTCTTATATGAATCAAATTAAGAATGCAACAGGAATAACAGTAATGGCAAAGTCAAAATGGTTAAATGCATTGCATATTAGAGGTTCGCAAGCCAATATTCAAGCACTAACTTCATTAGGTTTTGTAGATCGTGTTTTGTTTGCTAATCATTCACTTAATCCAATATCAAAATTTTTCAACAGGAATTATACTAATAAAGATGAAGGAGAGAATGAAACATTAGCAAATTATAATTATGGAAATTCGAGCAATCAAATCCAAATGTTAAACGGGCATTTATTGCATCAACAAGATTTCACAGGACAAGGAAAAGTTATAGCTGTTTTTGATGCTGGTTTTCCAGGTGTAAATACTGCTGCTCCTTTTCAGCGATTATTTGATAATGATTTAATTTTAGGAGGATATAATTTTCCAGATAGAAATACAGATATTTATACTCGAAATTCCCATGGAACGAATGTACTTTCTACAATGGGAGGTTATGTTGATGGTCAGTTAGTTGGAACGGCTCCAGATGCTGAATATTATTTGTTTATTACAGAAGATGTCGCAGGAGAAAATCCAGTTGAAGAATCGTATTGGGTAGAAGCTTTAGAAATGGCAGATAGTTTAGGGGTTGATGTAGTAAATTCTTCTTTAGGCTATGCGGATTATGACAATACGAGTTATAGTTATGCCTATTCACAACGTAATGGTCAAGTAGGTTTTGCCTCAAGAGGAGCTTCTTTGGCAGTTTCTAAGGGAATTGTTTGTGTAATTAGCGCTGGTAATGATGGTAATAAAACAGAGAAACATATAAGTATTCCTGCAGACGCGGATAATATATTGACAATTGGTGCAGTGACAAGTACAGAAGCTTATGCTTCTTTTAGTTCCATAGGGCCATCTTTTGATGGTAGAGTAAAACCCGATGTCTGTGCAAGAGGACAAGCTGCCACGGTGAGTAGTACAACTGGAAATATAACTACTTCTAATGGAACTTCGTTTTCTAGTCCAATTTTGGCAGGAATGGTGGCTACTTTTTGGTCGGCTGTACCAAATTTAACAGCGGCAGAAGTGATTCAGTTTGTTAGGGAATCTGCAGATCAATTTGCGACTCCAGATAACTTTAAAGGCTATGGCGTTCCCGATTTTCAATTGGCACTAAACAACGCGCTTTCAACTACTAGTTTTGAGTTAGAAATAGTTAAAATTTATCCAAATCCAGTTAATAAAAAGCTTACTATAGAAAGTTCTAATAACGCTGAGGGAAAATTTACATTGTATAATAATTTGGGAATGAAAGTTTTAGAAATAAATATTACATCGATATCTCAAAGTGTACAACTAGATAATCTATCTTCGGGTATCTATCTTTATGATTTTTCTTCGAATAATAGTACCTTGCAAGGGAAATTAATCAAACAATAAATGAATAAAATAACCCAACTTTTTAATATAAAATATCCTATAATTCAGGGTGGTATGATTTGGAACAGTGGCTATAAATTAGCAAGCGCTGTTAGTAATGCTGGAGGACTTGGATTAATTGGAGCAGGATCAATGTATCCTGAAGTGCTTAGAGAACATATACAAAAATGTAAAAAAGCAACAGACAAACCTTTCGGAATCAATGTGCCAATGTTATATCCAAACATTGAGGAAATCATGAAGATCATTGTTGATGAAGGAGTTAAAATAGTATTCACTTCTGCTGGAAATCCGAAAACATGGACTTCTTTTTTGAAGGAAAATGGAATAACGGTTGTGCATGTTGTTAGTAGTTCTAAATTCGCATTAAAAGCACAAGAAGCGGGTGTAGATGCTGTTGTAGCAGAAGGTTTTGAAGCAGGAGGACACAACGGAAGAGAAGAAACAACAACTTTAACCTTAATACCAATGGTTAGAGAGAATATAACCATTCCATTAATTGCAGCTGGAGGAATTGCAACAGGAAGAGGAATGTTAGCTGCAATGACGCTTGGTGCAGATGGTGTACAAATGGGAAGTAGGTTTGCAGCATCGACAGAATCAAGTTCTCATGATGATTTTAAGAAAACAATTGTAGAAACCAGAGAAGGAGATACTGTTCTAACCTTGAAAGAACTAGCACCTGTTCGATTAATTAAAAACAAATTTTTTAATGAAGTTAAGGAATTATATGCTACTTGTCCAACTCCAGAAGAACTGAAAACATTATTAGGAAGGGCAAGGGCAAAACGAGGAATGTTTGAAGGAGATCTAGAAGATGGAGAGTTGGAAATTGGTCAAATTGCAGGTTTAATTCATGATGTTTTGCCTGTTGAAACTATTGTTCATAATGTTATGAGTGAATTCCAAGTTGCCAAAGAAGAAATAAATAAATTTGACTTTTAAATTAAAGTAATGAAAATTTTAAAATACTTAGTTATTGTGTTTTTGTTGACAGCAAGTTTTGTTAGTGCTCAACAATTTAATTTCAAATCGACAGCATTATCAATTTTACAAAAAAACAGAAATGGTGAGTGGGGAAAATGGTCAAATCCAAAACCAACTACTGTCTTTGCAAAATTAGATTATGATAATGATAAAATTATAATTTATTCAACAGAAATTCAACACTATAAAATAATTGAATACCTTCCAAAAGAAGTTTCAAATGTAGATGAGATTAATTCCTACTTATGTAAAAACATTGATGGAATTGCAGTGAAGATATCATTCATTGTTCGAACCGATTCTGGATATAAAACGCAATTGTACGTTTATAATGAAGATTTTGTTTTTTGTTATGACATTGTTGAAGTAACAAAATAATTTTTTTTTAAACATGAATTTTTCATGTAAAACCTTATAATATTTTACCTCTTTACCCCATGAGAAAATTTTTAGTATTTCTAGCATTAATTAGCCTAATAGAAACACAAACACAAGCACAAGACAAACCAAAGTTGGTTGTAGGAATAGTTGTAGATCAAATGAAAATGGAATATTTATACCGTTTTTCAGATGATTATTCAGATAATGGATTCAAGCGTTTAATGAATAAAGGATATACGTTTCATAATACGCATTACAATTATATGCCAACATATACAGGACCAGGTCATGCAGCTATTTACACAGGAACAACACCAAGTGTAAACGGAATTGTTGGGAATAATTGGTTCAATAAAGCAACAGGAAAAGACATGTACTGTACCGATGATGCTACTGTTGGAACTTTAGGAAACGGAACGGATTATGAAGGTAAAATGTCGCCTAAAAATCTATTAAGTACTACAATTACTGATGAATTGAAGCTAGCAACTAACTTTAAAGGTAAAGTTATAGGAATTAGTTTGAAAGATAGAGGAGCAATACTTCCAGCAGGACATTTTGCAGATTGGGCTTTTTGGTATAGTAAAACAGGTTCGTTTATTTCTAGTAATTACTACGGAGATGCATTGCCAGATTGGGTAACTACTTTTAATAATGAAAAGCATTATGAAAAATACCTAAACACACAATGGGATCTATTAAAGCCAAAAGAAGTATATAACGAAAGCTTGAATGATAACAATCCTTATGAAGGTAAAATGTTTAAAAAGACACCTTTCTTTCCTTATAACATGAAAGAGATGTATGAAAACAACGATGCAGGTGTTTTGCGTTCAACTCCATTTGGGAATAATTTAATTGTCGATTTTGCAAAGAGAACAATTGAAAAAGAAGCTTTAGGTAAAGATGAAGTTACAGATTTTTTAACGGTTAGTTTTTCTTCTACGGATTATATCGGACATTTATTAGGACCTAGATCAATTGAATTACAGGATGCTTATTTGCGTTTAGATCAAACTATTGCTGAGTTTTTAACGTACTTAGATAAAACTGTAGGAAAGGATAATTATTTAATTTTCTTAACAGCAGATCATGCAGGCGCAGAGAATGTTACTTATTTAAAAGATAATAAATATGATGTTGATAATATTAACTCAAAAAAAGTAATAAACGATTTAGAAACATTTTCAAAAGAGAAATACGGTGAAAATGTAGTGTTAGAATATTCAAATTCTAATGTGTTTTTTAATAAGGAAATTATTTCAGCGAGTAATTTAGATATCGAAGAAGTAAAGCAATCATTTAAAGAATTCTTCTACAAGCAAAAATTTGTAAGAAGGGTATATACAGATAATGAAATCCTTGCAGCTTCTGGAAGTGATATGTATTTGAAATTTATTGCTAATGGTTATGATCCTATTCAGAATGGTGAATTAGTGGTTTTAGAAAAACCAGGATATTTAGAATACGGAAGTACTGGAACTACCCACGGTTCTCCATATACTTATGATACGCATGTGCCTTTGATTTTTTATGGATGGAAAATTACTCCAGGAAAATCGTATAATAAAAAAGCAATTACACAAATTGCACCAACTTTAGCTTTAAAACTTAAAATTACACTTCCAAACGGAACAGAAGCAGAAGTTTTAGAAGAAATTTTAGACTAAAATGGAATTTGTAACCTATAGAAAATATCCAAATCAGCAATCAGCAGCTTATGTAGCAAATCTTTTGAAGAAGAATGATATTGCTAACGAGTTTATTGAAAATAAATCGACATTAGATTCTAGTTTTAGTAGTGTTTTGTTGAATGAATTTGAAGTAAAAATTGCACAAGAAGATTTCATTAAAGCAGATGAAATTATTTTATTAGATACTGAAGAATATCTGAAAAAATTGCCACAAGATTATTATTTATTTTCGTTTTCAAATGAGGAATTAAAAGAAATAATTGAAAAGAAAGATGAATGGAATGATTTAGATTATGCATTAGCTATCAATCTTCTGAAAAACAGAGGTATTGAAATAACAAAAGAAGAAATACTAGAAGCAAAAAACAAAAGGGTAGAAGAGTTACGAAAACCTGATAGAAGTTCGTCTAAATGGATTGATATGGGCTATGTTTTTGCTATTTTTGGTGGTTTTTTTGGTTTTGTAATAGGTTATTTATTATTGACTCAGAAAAAAAACACTTCCGAACGGTGAACGTATTTTTGCATATAGTTTAGAAGACAGGAAGCATGGGAAGAGAATACTCTATGTAGGAACATTTTTTTTTATGTTTTATGTTTTTTATTATTTCGTGGTATAGATGAAACTAAAAGTAATTAGAATTTTCGCACTAGTTTTCTTGATTTTTGCAAGTGTAAATATTGAGTCGTCCTAAAATAAGTTGACGAGTTTTACAATAAATTAATTAAAACCAGTGAAGTTAACTTCACTGGTTTTTTCATATACAAAGTTAGGTGTTTTCATATTTAAACTCAAATGAGGTCTTTTACTATTATAGCATTCCACAGACTCTCTAACTAAAAGGTTAAGTTCATCACCTGATTTACATTTGTATATGAGGAATTCTTGTTTTAGAATACCATTTATTCTTTCCGCTAGAGCATTTTGATAACAATCATAGCCATCGGTCATAGAAGCAATAATATTATTTTTGGTTAATTCATTTTGATAAATTTTAGAACAATATTGTAAACCTCTGTCTGAGTGATGTATTAATTGAAGGTTTGTTTTTCTGTTTTTTACTGCCATTCTTAAGGCCTTAACCACACTTTCTGCACTCATGTCATCACTCAAATGATAACCAACTATTTTTCTGCTAAAAACATCTGTAACTAATGATAGATAATGAGTTCTTTTATTAGATTTTATATAAGTTATGTCACTAACAAAAACCTGTTCTATTCTGTTGATATCGATATCTTTAAATAAATTGGGGTACTTACGTAACCAGTGTTTAGAAAAGGTGGTTTTTGTGTAATTTTTCATTGGTTTAACTAGCATTTTTTCTCTTTTCAAATAAGCAAAAAATGCATCTCTCCCGATTTTAATTCTATTTTCAACAAAAGATTGTTCTAGTAAAAAATAAAGTTTTCTTGTGCCTAATCGAGGCATAATTCTTCTTTGTTTTTCAACGAGTTGCTTTACTATTAATAATTCTTTCTCTCGTTCTAAACAACGTGCTTCCTGCTGATAAATAGCTTGTCGGCTTACCCCAAACAATCTACAAGTTCTGGACATACTTATGCCTTCTTCTTGTTGGATGCGTCGGATGGTTTGGGTGAAAACTTTTTTCTAATTTGAGTACCGTATTGACTATCTGAGATATCAATCATGGTGTTTAGCACTGTGTTTTTAAGCTTCTCATCAGCTAATTCTTTCTCTAATCTTTTAATGCTTTGGGCTGGAGTTTCTTTAGATTTGACCATAAACAAAAGCTTGGGGTTACTCCAATCTAAATTACCAAATTTTCTTAACCAAACCAAAACTGTACTTCTACCTTGAATTCCATACTTCTTTTGAGCTTGCTTATAGGTAAGTTCGCCTTTTTCTACTTGAGAAATAACAGCTAATTTAAAGCCCAGATTATAATCGCGTTGACTACGCTTTGCTGGCCTGTTTTCTGATTTATTCATAATAAGTCGATTTTATGTCAACTTATTTCAGGACGGGACATATTGCAATCATGTTTTTTTTAGGTCTTGGAGCTTTTTCAGATACTTTTAAAAGAAGTAGTTATAATTTTTCTAGAGAACCAGTTGAAAATGATACAATGTATTTGCACGAGCAAAGAATGGATAAATATTCTTGGCAATTAGACAGTTTAATAGAAGTAAATCCTCTACAAGCTGAATTATTTTCAGATAAACTAAGCAAAAAATATAAAAAAGAAACTTTTTTTATAGAATATAAAGCTTTAGCAGTATTCAAACAGGCTAAGTTTGAAGAAGCACTGCAACTTTATAAGGAAATAGAAAACCCTTATTCAGAATTTGTTGGAACAAAAAGGAATGATAATCGTAATATAGCATTATGTTTTAAAAACTTGAAACAATATGATTCTGCGGTACATTATTTTAAAATTTCTTCTATTGATGATAATCTATATAATTTAGCAGATTGTTTTATCTTAATGAAGCAAAAAGATAGTGCTTTGTTCTATTTTAGAAAGAAACTTGAAGGAATTAAAAAAAGCAATAATAAAATCTATCAAATTAAAGAAATGGATTTTTTAAGATATAAAATAGATTCTTTAAAAAAAGCTTCTCGTTAGAGAAGCTTTTTTTATGTGCTTATACTGTTGCTTTTTCTTTTAAAGCTTCAATCTCCACCTGATTTCTCAAAATATCTACAAATGTTTCTCGTTCTCTAATTAAGTGCCCTTTTCCATTTAGCCATAATACTTCTGCTGGCTTCACTCTCGAATTGTAATTTGATGCCATTGAAAAACAGTATGCTCCAGCATTATGAAAGCTTAAAATGTCTCCTTCATGAATTTCAGAAATTCTTCTATTATTAGCAAAAGTATCTGTTTCACAAATGTATCCAACTACCGAATAATAACGTTCTTTTCCTTTTGGATTTGAAATGTTTTCAATATGGTGTTGAGATCCATAAAGCATTGGTCTAATTAAATGGTTAAAACCACTATCTATACCTGCAAAAACAGTAGAAGTAGTTTGTTTCACAACATTCACTTTTGCTAAGAAGAAACCTGCTTCACTAACAAGAAACTTTCCAGGTTCGAAACATAAGGTTAAAGGTCTACCATATTCTTTTTCGAAAGCTAAAAATCGTTTTGTTAACTTCTTACCAAATTCTTCAACATTAGTTTCAATATCTCCTTTTTTGTAAGGTACTTTAAAACCACTACCAAAATCGATAAATTCTAAATCTTTGAAATTTTTAGCCGTTTCAAATAAAATTTCAGCAGCATATAAAAACACATCCACATCAAGAATGTCAGAACCAGTATGCATGTGAATTCCGTTAATGTTCATTTTCGTATTTTCAATAATTCTCAATAAATGAGGTAATTGATGAATAGAAACACCAAATTTACTGTCAATATGACCAACAGATATATTTGCATTTCCTCCTGCCATAACATGAGGGTTAATTCTAACGCAAACAGGTACTTTTGGATGTTTCGTTCCGAATTGTTCCAAAACGGAAAGGTTATCAATGTTAATTTGTACACCCATTTGAGCTACAGTCTCAATTTCTTCAAGCGAAACACCATTAGGAGTATACATAATTTCACTAGGTTCAAAACCAGCATGTAAGCCAAGTTGTACCTCTTCTATAGAAACCGTGTCTAAACCAGAACCTAATTGTTTTATTACTTTTAATATAGAAAGGTTAGAAAGTGCTTTAACAGCATAATGAATCTTAAATTGTTCTACTTTAGAAAACGCATTTGTTAATCTTTTGTATTGCGATTCAATTTTCTCTGCATTATAAACATATAATGGAGAACCATATTCTTCTACTAATTGTAATAAATCCTGATTTTTCATTGTTATTAATTTTATTGCAAATTACAATTATTTTAAGTTATGAAATCAAATATATAACGGAATAAAACAAAAAATAACATTATGTTATAATTGTAACAATCTTGTGTTTCTGTTTTTTTATAGCTCATGAATTAGATTACTTAAAAAGTTAAATAATAATAAAAATTGTTAGCCAATTAGAAATTAGTTTCTTATTTTTGTGGCACTTTTTAAAAAGAAAAAAACCTATTATATTATGAATATACACGAATATCAAGGTAAAGAAATATTAGCAAGTTACGGAGTTAGAATTCAACGTGGTCACGTTGCTAATAATGCTGAAGAAGCTGTAGCTGCTGCAAAACAATTAACTGCTGAGACTGGAACAGGATGGCATGTAATTAAAGCACAAATTCACGCTGGTGGTCGTGGAAAAGGTGGTGGTGTTAAATTAGCTAAAAATTTAGATCAAGTTGCAGAAATTGCAGGTCAAATTATTGGTATGGATTTAATTACGCCTCAAACTCCTCCAACAGGAAAAAGAGTGCATAAAGTATTAGTTGCTGAAGATGTTTATTATCCAGGTGAAAGTGAAACTTCAGAATTTTACATGTCTGTATTATTAAACAGAGGTAAAGCAAGAAATATGATTATGTATTCTACAGAAGGTGGAATGGATATTGAAGAAGTTGCAGAAAACACACCTCATTTAATTTTTACTGAAGAAATTGATCCAGCTGTTGGACTTCAAGGTTTTCAAGCAAGAAGAATTGCTTTTAACTTAGGTCTTTCTGGAAATGCTTTCAAAGAAATGGTAAAATTTGTTGATGCATTATACAAAGCATATATTGGTTCTGATGCTTCAATGTTTGAAATCAATCCAGTATTAAAAACGTCTGATGATAAAATTATTGCTGTTGATGCTAAAGTTGATTTAGATGAAAACGCATTATTCCGTCATAAAGACTTAGCTGAATTACGTGATGTTCGTGAAGAAAATCCAATCGAAGTTGAAGCTAAAGAAGTAGGATTAAACTACGTAGATTTAGATGGTACAGTTGGATGTATGGTTAACGGAGCAGGTCTTGCAATGGCAACTATGGATTTAATTAAATATGCAGGTTTTGAACCAGCTAACTTCCTAGATGTAGGTGGAACTGCTGATGCTAAACGTGTTGAAACAGCTTTCCGTATTATCTTAAAAGATCCAAACGTAAAAGCTATTTTAATTAACATTTTCGGAGGAATTGTTCGTTGTGATAGAGTTGCTCAAGGAGTTGTTGATGCTTATAAAAATATGGGTGATGCAATTAAAGTGCCAATTATCGTTAGATTACAAGGAACAAACGCAGAAATTGCTAAAGAATTAATTGATAATTCTGGTATGCCAATTTTATCTGCTGTTCAGTTTCAAGAAGCTGCAGATCAAGTAAAAGCTGCATTATCTAAATAATGAAGAAATAGAGAATAGATATACTAAAAAGCCTTGCATTTGCAAGGCTTTTTTTATGTGTTATCTTTTTGAAATTTTATTATTAGTAATTTGTCTTTGAAGTTTACATTTGAATCTTCCTTCGGAAAAAACACGTAGTTTTTCATGCTTTGTTTTTCTGTTGGTGACTCTTTTTCGCCATAATTCATAGCTTGAACGCTTTAATTCTGTGCGCATTAAAGATTTTGTCTCCATTTCGGTTAAGCCAAATTGAAATTTTATAGCTTCGAAAGGTGTTCGGTCTTCCCATGCCATTTCGATAACTCTGTCTATCTCTAGTGCAGTTAATTCAGGTTTCGTCATAGTGTGTTAAAAACTTATTTTTATGCTCTATTATTTTTGTAATAAACTTTATATTCTTTTTTGCTAAATGTTTATTGTTCACTTTAATAAAATTACCATTAGAATGAAAACTTAAAGTGTCAGATTTGAATATTGCCAATTGATAATAAGGAATAGCCCATGAAAAATTTTGCAAACCTTTATTAATGTGAAACAAAATCCCTTTCGGTCTAAGTTCTACAGAACAATAATTAATGTCAATTGTGTTAAGTAGGTTTTTAAAAGGCTCACAAACTTCTGTAATCATCATTCTATGCGAACCAGTTCCATTTAATTGTATCGATTTCAAGAAAGAATAAGGCTTGCCTAAAATAGAATCTATTTTTCTAGTAATTTCATTGTCTATATATGTTGTGTTGAATAACATTTATAAATTAGTGTAGTTATTTATCTTAATGTTTGTTGCTTTTATATCGTGCATTAAATTATATAAGCCAAAGAAAGTTCTATTGATATAGATGAAATGTTTAGAACCTCGGTTTCCATTCATGTTTCTTAATTCTGAACTTTTAGAATAACGTTCGCCTAGTTCTGCAATCTTTCCAAAAAAATCAGCATCAGAAAAATCAAAAACATCAGAATGAAAAGGTTGTGTAAATAGGCTTAACATTTCATGAAATAAAGCAGTGAAAAATTTCTTTTCTTCTGGAGTATCACTTTCTTTTATAATTTCTAACTCATATAATTTTGTTTTAAAAAAAGCTTCATCATTTATATTTTCTTTTTTTGCTAATTCAAAATACGGAATATAGAAATCATTTGGAACTTCTTTCATGCAACCAAAATCGAGTGCAATTAACTGGTATTCATTGTCAACTAAGAAATTCCCAGGATGAGGATCTGCATGCACTTTTTTAATAACATGAATCTGATACATATAGAAATCCCAAAGTGCTTGTCCAATTTTATTAGATTTTTCTACATCAGTATTTGCTTCTGTAAACTCAGATAAATGTTTACCTGTCATCCAATCCATAGTAATAATCCTATTAGAAGAGTATTCTTCATAATACTTTGGAAATTGTATATTGGGTAAATGCTTACATGCTTCAGCGATCGCTTTACTTTGCTTTAGCTCATTCAAATAATCAGTTTCTTCAATTAATTTATTTTCTACTTCTTTGAAATATTTATCAGAATCCTTACCTTTAATGTTAAACATTTTTATGGCTATAGGTTTTACCAAAGCTAAATCGGAAGAAATACTTTCTGCAATTCCAGGATATTGAATTTTTACTGCTAACTTTTTTCCATCTACTTCTGCTTGATGTACTTGTCCAATACTTGCTGCATTTATAGATTCCAGATTAAAAGTATCAAAAATTTCATTCGGAGTTTTTCCAAAATAATTTTTAAAGGTTTTTTGAACTAAAGGTGCCGATAGTGGTGGTACAGAGAATTGAGATAGTGAGAACTTTTCTACATAAGCTCTTGGAAGTATACTTTTTTCCATACTTAGCATTTGTGCTACTTTTAAGGCACTTCCTTTCATTTGTTTTAGACCATCGTAAATATCTTCAGCATTCGAAAGATTTAGGTTTTCTTTGGCTTCCTCTTCGCTTTTTGTGATTTTGTCACCATAATATTTCAAATAATTTACGCCAACTTTTGCTCCAGTTTGTAATAATTTAGAAGCGCGTTGGATTTTTGATGTCGGAATACTATCTAATCTTTTCATATTACATTTTTACTTTTTCATTCCAAAGGAATTTTCCAAAATCAATTATGTTTTTAATGGGTGATAAATCTAATAAATCGAAACTAGCATGGATTGATTTTTCTATAAAGACATCTGTTTTTTCAAAAGAAGGTGATGTATCGTCTATCCAAAATTTTAATGTCATTAAAAACTGAATCCATGAAGCTTCTGATACACTTTTCTCTTGAATTTTCTGAATCGTTTCTTGTGGAATTTCGAATGTTTTAATATTTAAACTATCAATAAATTGTTTAAAATGAATTCGGAAAGAGGCTAATTTCTTTAAGTTTTGAAGCTTCATTTTATCCGTTTCTAATAAATATAAAACTAAACTTCTATTAGCTGTCATTAATTCAAAATAGGTAAAGTAGAAGCTTAATAGTTTAGTTTTTGCATCATAATTAGAGTATTCATCACTTTTATGGAGTAATTCGATGGTGTTTTCGAAAAAATTATCAAAAACTTGTTCTTCAATTTTTTCAAAACTTGGAAAGAATTGATAAAAATCCTTTTCTTCTATTTTTAGATGTTGACAAAAGTGAAAAATAGTATGAGGTTTCTTAGCGTTTTCTAAAATGAATTTCGAATATTCATTCATTAAAAACTCTTTTGTTATTGTTACTTTCTTTGCCATTATTTTATGTTTATTTCAAAATTACGAAATTATTGTTTAACTTATGTGTTGAATATGTTAAACAAAATATAAATTAGTCATTTTTATGTAAATAATAAGAGATTATATAAATTTAGTCATTTTTAGGGTATAAATTGCGACCATTTTATTTAAATAAAAATTGAATAAGAGTCGTAATTCCAATCAATAAAATAAGAAGTAAGGATGTTTGTTTGAATTTATCTTGTGGTATAAATTGAAGAATATATTTACCAATGTATGTGCCAATTAATCCAATAAGGATCAGAAACGGAATATAAATTAAGTCGTGTTGATGAATGTAACCGTTTTTAAAATAAACAATTGTTCGTGTAAAATCTATTGCGAAATCTATTGCAGCAGAAGTAGCAATAAATACACTTTTCTCCAGATTAAAAGCAGCCATAGTAACACCTCTAATTGCTCCACCTGTTCCAAGTAACCCAGCAGTAAATCCAGATAATGAACCTCCAATTAATGATTCTTTTAGATTTGGCTTAATTATTAATTTCTTTTTAATTAGAAATAATAAGCTGAAAAGAATTAGAAATACACCTAGAATAACTTGGAATAAATTAGTTTTAATATAATTGGATAAAAAACCGCCAATAATAACAAAAACAACTGAAGGGATTCCAATGTTTATAAGTAGTTTTTTATTCAAACCTTTTCTGAAAAGTGCTATTTTACTAATGTTACTAGATAGGTGAAAAATTGCTGTTAGTCCTAATACAGATTGGAAATCAAAAAAGAAACTCGCAATTGGAACGAAAAAGACAGAAGAGCCAAAGCCACCAATTGTGCCAATAATTTCGGCAAACAGTGATAAGATTAAAAAGAAGATACTTATTTTTTGAAACATTCCATTTATTTTTTCAAATATAAACATAAAAAAAACTCCTACAGAATAGGAGTTTAGTTAGAATCAAAATATTTGATTTATAATTTGTGCATATTGCTTGCTAAAGTTTCAATAAATTTTCCAATTGGACCTTTGATCATCATTGCCATCATTGGGTTAAATTCTCCGTCAAATGATAATTGCACATCAGTTTTGTTAGCTTCAATTTCTGTAATGTTTGCAATTAATGTAAAAGGTAATTTACTGGAAGCAGCACCCAATACAATTTTAGAATTAGGAATAGCTTCCTTCTTTACTAATTTAATTTCTGGCATACCTTTTAATCCAAATTCAAAGCAATTTTCATCAATTACTTCAAACTTTGCAATATTATCAGGCATTAATTTTTCAAAATTCTTAACGTCTGTTAATGCGTTAAATAGATATTCAGATGATTTATCTAGGCTAACTTTTGGGCTTTCTAAATTCATTTTATATATTTTTCTTGTATTAAACTTCAACATTCCAAGTGGAAGGATCTTTTCTCCATTCTTGTAATGTACTCATTTCGTTTTGGTTTATATATTTTTTTTCTACAGCACATTTTAGAAGGTTTTCATAATCACTTAAAGTAAATAATTCTATATTTTCTTCTTTAAAACGATTAACAGATACATCAAAACCATAAGTAAATATTGCAGCCATACCTTTAATAATTGCTCCTTCACTACGTAATGCTTCAACAGCTAAAAGGCTACTTCCACCAGTGCTAATTAAATCTTCTACAACGACAACACTTTGTCCTTTTTGTAGAAAACCTTCAATTTTATTCTGACGACCATGCTTCTTTGCTTCTGGTCGAACATAGACAAAAGGAAGCCCTAAATACTCCGCAACAAGTATGCCAATGCCAATTGCACCAGTTGCAACGCCAGCAATTACGTCAGGTTTTCCAAATTTTTTCTCAATATTTTTAGCAAATTCTTCTCGAATATAATTCCTAACTGCTGGAAATGAAAGGATTATTCTATTATCACAATATATTGGAGACTTCCAGCCAGAAGCCCATGTAAAAGGATTTTTAGAATTTAATTTAATTGCGTTTATTTGTAAAAGCAATTCGGCTGTTTTTTCGGCTGTGTTGTTATTAAAAATCATATTGCAAATGTATAAAGTTTTTGTGAACGATAAACCACTTTTTTTGACAAATGAAGTTCAAAAGGAGACTAATTTCCAAATTTTTCTTTTGGAGAGTATAGATATCAAGAAGCTAATTGTTAAAATGTTTAAAAATGAAATTCAAAATACTTTCTTGTATCATCCAGATGAGAAATTAATTATGAAAACGCTAAAAGCTAAAATTCCAGTTGTAAAAGCAGGTGGAGGTTTGGTTTACAATAAAAAAGGTGAAATTCTATTTATATTTAGAAATGGAAAATGGGATTTGCCAAAAGGAGGAACCGAGAAGCACGAAAGCATGGAGGAAACAGCTATGAGAGAAGTAGAAGAAGAAACGGGTGTTTCGGGATTATCTATAACTAAAAAATTGCAAAAAACATATCATGTATTTAAAAGAAACGGACGTTATAAGTTGAAGCAGACTTACTGGTATGAGATGGAATCTACCTTTGAAGGAATTCCAATTGGACAAGAAGATGAAGGTATAGAAAAAGTAGAGTGGGTAAATCCAGAAAGAGTGCCGGAACTTTTGCAAAATTCTTATGAGAACATAAAATTATTATTTGAAGAAGACAACAAACAATAATAATTTTAGACTCTTAAGAGCTGATTAAATAACAACATATTAAAAAATAATTAAGAGAATAAATTAAAAAATGTACATTTGTTTTAATGAAATGGATGAATAGCATATTATCAATATATATAGTTATACTTTCTTGTCTACCTTGTACAGACGGGAGAGTATATGAAGTTATTGATGAAAATGAGAACTATACTCAAGCTATTTCTGTAGCTATTGATTCTCATGCAGGACATTCACATGAAGATGGAGAAGACAATTGTCCTCCATTTTGCGACTGTAATTGTTGTGGAGCACAAGTTTTAACCTATTCTCCTTATCTAGTTTATGAATTCCCATTTCGTTTCGTAATAATTCAATCGAAAAACACTTTTTATAAGTCAAACCTTCAGCCAAGTTTTTTTGGTAGTATTTGGCAACCTCCCCAATTAGTATAATGAATTTCCCGAATAATTTCGGATGATTATTTATGGATACTAATTATCCATACTAATTAAAAAGTACAACTGTGCTTAATTTTAATTCATTTATATAATAAAAATGTTAGATAAAATCATTCATTTTAGTATCAATAATAAATTTATTGTTGGTCTATTCACTTTCATTTTAGCAATTGTAGGAATGTATTCTGCCTATAATTTGCCAATTGATGCATTACCCGATATTACAAATAATCAGGTTCAAATTATAACTACTTCACCAACTTTAGCAACACAAGAAGTCGAACAATTTATTACCTATCCTATAGAACAAGCGGTAAAACCAATTCCAAACGTTATTGAGCTACGATCAATTAGTCGATTTGGATTGAGTGTAATTACTGTAGTTTTTGAAGAAAGTGTAGATATTTATTGGGCAAGAGCTCAAATTTCTGAACGATTAAAAGAAGCAGAAAAAATAATTCCTACAACATTGGGAACACCAGAAATGGCTCCCGTTTCAACAGGTTTAGGGGAAATTTATCAATATGTTGTTTATGCTAAAAAAGGCTATGAAGAAAAATACGATGCCACAGAACTTCGTACAATTCAAGATTGGATTATAAAACCACAACTTACTGGTACAAAAGGTGTAGCAGAAGTAAATACGCTTGGTGGTTTTTTAAAACAATATGAAATTGCTGTTCAACCGAATAAGTTGAAGAATATGAATACTACAATTACAGAAATATTCGATGCTTTAGAACAGAATAATGAAAATACAGGTGGAGCATATATTGACAAAAAACCGTATGCTTATTTTATTCGAGGTATTGGTATGGTTACTTCTATTGAAGATATTGAAAAAATTGTAGTCAAAAATCAAAACGGTGTTCCAGTTTTAATTCGCGATGTTGCAAAAGTTCAAATAGGAAGCGCTATACGTTATGGAGCAGTCACTAAAGACGGAAAAGGGGAAGATGTTTCTGGAATGGTAATGATGTTAAAAGGAGAGAATAGTGGTGAAGTGGTAAACCTTGTAAAAGAAAAAATGGAACAAATAAAAAAATCATTACCAGAAGGTGTAATGGTAGCCCCTTTTCTAGATCGTTCTGTTTTGGTTAATAACGCAATTGGTACTGTTGAAAAAAACCTTATTGAAGGTGCTTTAATTGTTGTTTTTATACTTGTTCTTTTATTAGGAAATTGGCGAGCAGGTTTAGTGGTAGCTTCGGTAATTCCATTGGCTTTATTGTTTGCAATTTCCATGATGAAACTATTCGGAATTAGCGGGAATTTAATGAGTTTAGGAGCAATCGATTTCGGACTTATCGTGGATGGTGCTGTTATTATTGTGGAGGCAATCGTACATCGATTACAAGTTAGTAAAAAAAGAAAGTTAACTACAGCAGAAATGAATGAGGAAGTATATACTGCTTCTTCAAAAATTAGAAGTAGTGCTGCTTTTGGAGAAATTATTATTTTAATTGTTTACTTGCCTATTTTAGCCTTAGTAGGTATTGAAGGAAAAATGTTTGGTCCTATGGCGCAAACGGTTTCTTTTGCAATTTTAGGAGCGTTTTTATTATCATTAACCTATGTTCCTATGATGTCTGCTTTAGTATTGAAAAAACAAACAGGACATAAACGAAATATTAGTGATCGAATTATTGAAAAGTTGCATGCTATTTACGAACCTATTTTAGAGAAAGCATTACGGGTTAAAGAAGCTATTCTTATAATCGCTGTTGCATTATTTGCTGTTTCATTATTTGTTTTTAATAGTTTAGGAGGCGAGTTTATTCCCACTTTAGATGAAGGTGATATTGCAACCCATGTAATTATAGCATCGGGAAGTTCACTATCTCAAGAAGTAGAAGCCACTACAAAAGCAGAACAAATTTTAAAGGCGAAGTTTCCTGAAATTAAAATGATTGTTTCTAAAATTGGTTCGGCAGATATTCCAACCGATCCAATGCCAATGGAAGCCGCAGATGTAATGATTATTTTGAAAGATAAAAGCGAATGGACTTCAGCCGATTCAAAAGAAGAGTTAATGGAAAAAATGGAAGAAGCATTAGAAGATATTCCTGGTGTTTTTACGGAGTTTTCCCAACCCATTCAAATGCGTTTTAATGAATTAATGACAGGTGTGCGAAGTGATGTGGCTATTAAAATATTTGGAGAAGACATCAATATGTTAGTCAGTAAAGGAGAAGAAGTAGTTCAAATGATTAATAATATTGAAGGAGTTACCGATGCAAAAGCAGAACGTGTGGCAGGTTTACCTCAAATTACAATTCGTTATAATAAAGATAAAATGGCTGCTTACGGATTAAAAGTAAGTGATTTGAATAGAGTTATAAGAATGGGTTTTGCTGGAGAAACAGCGGGTACGGTTTACGAAGGTGAAAAACGATTTGATATGGTTGTTCGCTTAGAGAGTAATAGTAGAAACGATATTTCAAATTTAAAATCACTATTTGTAACCTTAGCTTCTGGAAGTCAAATTCCTTTAGAGCAAGTTGCAGATGTTAATTATGAAGATGGACCAATGCAAATTTCGCGAGAAGAAGGAAAAAGAAGAATTGTTGTTGGGTTTAATGTTCGTGGTACAGATGTTAAATCGGTAGTTGAAAAAATTCAAACTAAATTAGATGCGAATCTAAAATTACCCGATGGATATTATACAACCTATGGTGGTCAATTTCAAAATTTAATTGAAGCAAGTAATAGATTAATGATTGCAGTTCCTGTTGCTTTAGGATTAATATTTATTTTGTTGTTTTTCACCTTTAAATCTACAAAACAATCCTTATTAATATTTACGGCAATTCCTTTTTCTGCTATTGGTGGTGTTTTCGCACTTTGGTTGCGTGACATGCCTTTTAGTATTTCTGCGGGCGTTGGTTTTATTGCACTTTTCGGAGTAGCCGTATTAAATGGAATTGTATTAATAGGTTATTTTAACCAATTAAAAGAAGAAGGAATGGATAATGTCTATGATCGAATTAAAGAGGGCACAAAAGTACGTTTACGTCCTGTTATAATGACAGCTGCAGTAGCATCATTAGGATTCTTACCAATGGCAATAAGTAGTAGTGCAGGAGCAGAGGTTCAAAAACCTTTAGCTACGGTTGTAATTGGCGGACTTTTATCGGCTACTTTGTTAACATTAATTGTTTTACCAATTTTGTATTTCTATTTAGAAAAAGGAATTCACAAACCGAAAAATAGTATTCCTAAAACAATTGCTTTAATTACTGTTTCATTATTCACTTTAACGACTAACGGACAAGAAGTTCAAAAATTAGATCTTAATCAAGCAATTGCATTAGGGGTAAAAAATAATAAAGGAATTCAGGCTTCAGTTTTAGAAGCTAAAATGAATAAGCAACTCACAAAATCTGCTTTTGAATTGCCAAAAACAGAGTTTGTTGGAACGTTTGGACAAATTAATACCTATTCGAACGATAAGAATTTCAGTATAAACCAAAGCTTTAATCCGTTTCAAATTAGTGCAAAGAAAAAACTGCTAAATGAAACCAATAATGAAAGTGAAACTAAGGTTGGAATTTCTAAACAAGAAACAACCTATGCCATTCGTCAGTCATGGAATGCAATGTTGTTCTATAGCAACCAAAATAGATTATTGACAGAGCAAAACAGTGTGATGCAAAAATTTGTTAAAGCTGCCAATTTAAGATATACAACAGGTGAAACAAATGCGCTAGAAAAGAATGTTGCTATTGCAAAACAACAAGAGCTAGAACAAGAGATTAAACAAAACGATACCAGAATTCTCATTGAAAAGGCGAAATTAAAGACTTTATTGAACTTAGAATCCGACTTTGAAGTTTCAGAGACAACTTTCAGTCCTATAATTACAACAGTAGATAGTACTCAAATAAAGCAGAATACTTCGGTTCAATTGGCAAATAATCAAATTAAAATAGCAGAAGCCAATCATAAATTAGAAAAATCATCTTTCTATCCAGAGTTTTCTGCGGGCTATTTTATGCAATCCATGCAAGGTAATCATGAAGTTAACGGACAAATGGTAACTTATGATTCATCGTTACGTTTTACTGGATTTTCAGTTGGTGTTTCATTGCCTATTTTTATGGGAAGTACAATTGCTAAATCTAAAGCAGCACAAACAAGAATAGAAGCAGAAAAACAGCATTTAAGCTATTTGGAAGAACAAGTTCAAAGTCAGTTTCTACAACAAAAGGAACAATTAAAAACATACAAATCATTAGTAGATTATTATACAGAAATTGCAGTTCCAAATGCAAATGAAATCATTAAAAATGCATCTAAAGGCTATTTAAATGGAGCAATTTCATATTATGAATATGTGAATAGTTTAGAAACAGCACTTAAAATTCAAATGAATTATGGAGAAGCAATTCTAAATTACAATCAAACGATAATTAATCTTCAATATTTAACAAATCAATAAAAATAAGCTTTGTAATTGTCTTGTTTCACTATTTCAATATAGGATAAATACAGGCGATATCTTAGGTAAAAAAATAATATAAATGAAAAACACCTATAAAATAGTTGCAATTATTGCTGTTGTAGTTGTAGCAATACTACTTTATTTTTCTTTTAGACATACAGAAAATGAGAGTCATAATCACGATAGTCATGAAGGACACGATCATGGTGAAACCGAAGTAGCTACTGGAGAAAGTACAACTTCAAATATAAAAGAAGTGGCCTTAAATGAAGCTCAATTTAAATCGGCAGAAATTGAATTAGGTACATTTAGTAAAAAGAACTTGAATGAGGTAATTAGTGCAAATGGTTATACAAAATTGCCACCTCAAAATCAAGCAGATGTTTCTGTGCATACAACTGGAATTATTAAAAGAATTTTAATAGAAGAAGGGCAATTTGTAAAAAAAGGACAAACTATTGTAACAATTGAAAGTCCAGAATTTGCGAAACTTCAGGAAAGCTACCTCACCTCTAAAAGTAATTTAGAATTTCTAAAATTAGAATTCGAAAGACAGAAAAGATTAAATGAAGAAGAAGTAAATTCCAAAAAAACATTTCAAAAGACGAAATCCGATTATGAGATAGAAAAAGCACGTTTTAGTTCATTGCAAAAACAGTTAAACGTGTTCAATATTAACCCAAATGGAATTGCAACCACAATAGTTGGTGTAGTAGCTCCAATTTCGGGCTATGTTACAGAAATTAATATAAAGATTGGAAGTAATGTTGAAGTTGGAAAACCATTGCTAACTATTGTAGATAATTCTAAATTGCATGTTGATTTATTAGTCTACGAAAAAGACTTGTATAAAGTTGAAAAAGGGCAAAAAGTACGTTTTATACTCACCAATCAAGATAATACAGAAGTTACAGGCACAGTTTTTAGTGTTGGAAAAGCATTTGAAAACGACACAAAAGCAGTAGCAGTTCATGCCGATATACACAACAAAGATCAAAAATTAATCTCTGGAATGTATGTCAACGCACTAATCGATATTGGAGCGCAAAGTGTGTATGCATTACCTGTTGATGCTGTTGTAAAAGCAGATGGAAGAGAATTTATATTTGTATTGGAAACCATTGAACTCGAAACAGGAGAAAAAGAAAAAGAATTTCACTTTCAACGAATTGAAGTAAAAACAGGAGCGAGCCAATTGGGTTATGTTCAAATTAATCTATTACAAAAAATAGAAAAAGAAGCAAAAATAGCCCTAAAAGGAGCCTATTATATACAAAGTCATTTGATAAAAAATGAAGGCGGAGGAGGTCATTCGCATTAATTATTTTGAAGAGACTATTTGTTAAATTGTTGTCTTTTGCAATACTGAATTGGTTTAACTCAGGATTAACAATTTTACAAAGAAACAAACAATATAAGCATTTTATATTTTCTGTTGTTCGTTTTTAATTTAGTTATGATGTTTGATTCAACAGTGTAATGCTTAGCCCATGAACAAAATAATGTTTAACTTTATAAGCACTTGAATTTATAATTATTTCGAGTGCTATTTTAAAATAAAAATAGTATCATGTCAAAAAAATTAGATTCCATGAATTGCTGCTCACATGAGGCCAAAGAAACTCATAGCCATAGTGACCAAAATGGTCATGATCATGAAGCTCAAAATGAGAGTATTTTAAAAATGTTTTTGCCAGCAATAATTTCATTTCTATTATTGGTATTAGGAATATATTTCGATATATATCTTTCTCAATCCTGGTTTTCAGGTTGGGCAAGAATACTATGGTATAGTATTGCTTATTTACCTGTTGGATTTCCTGTATTAAAAGAAGCCTTATTAAGCATTAAAAAAGGGACTATATTTTCAGAATTTTTTTTAATGTCAATAGCAACAATTGGAGCTTTTGCAATAGGCGAATATCCTGAAGGAGTGGCTGTAATGCTTTTTTATTCGGTTGGAGAAATATTCCAAACTTTAGCCGTTACTAGAGCTAAAAAAAACATAAAAAGTTTATTAGATCAACGACCAGATGAGGTAACTCTTCTCGATGAAAACAATAAGGTTTCAAAAGTAAAATCAGAAACAGTACAAGTTGGACAAATAATTCAACTAAAACCTGGGGAAAAAGTTGGACTAGATGGAATTTTATTATCAGATTTTGGTTCCTTTAATACAGCGGCTTTAACAGGAGAGAGCAAGCCCGACACTAAAAAGAAAGAAGATGTTGTGTTGGCAGGAATGATCAATCTCACTACAGTTTCTCTAATAAAGGTTACAACAGTTTATTCAGATAGTAAGTTGTCTAAAATATTAGAAATGGTGGAAGAGGCTACTTCAAGAAAAGCTCCAACAGAATTATTTATAAGAAAATTTGCTAAAGTTTATACTCCTATTGTGGTTCTTTTAGCCGTTTTAATTTGTTTTTTACCCGTCTTGTTTGTTCCAGAATATTCTTTTAGTCAATGGCTATATAGGGCCTTAATTTTTTTAGTTATTTCCTGTCCATGTGCTTTGGTTATTAGCATTCCGTTAGGATATTTTGGTGGCATTGGAGCAGCAAGTAAAAACGGTATTCTAGTGAAAGGAAGCAACTTCTTAGATATTTTGGCTATCATTCAAAATGTAGTTATGGATAAGACAGGAACATTAACGGAAGGTGTTTTTAAGGTTCAAGATGTGGTTTTTAAGTCAGAACTTAATAAAAATGAAATTTTAAAAATAGTTAATGCATTAGAAAGCCAAAGCACGCACCCTGTAGCAACCGCTATTCGTGAATTTGTTGGAGAAGTAGATAGAACAATAATCTTCGAGGAAGTTGAAGAGATTGCAGGGCATGGATTAAGAGCTAGGACGAATAACAAAGAAATTTTAGTAGGCAATTTTAAATTATTAGACAAATTCTCAATTTCTTATACTATTGATCCGGAAAGCATTGTATATACCACTATTGCAGTTGCTTATGATGGTCTATTTGTTGGATATATAACCATTGCCGATAGTATTAAAGAAGACGCTTTCGATGCCATAAAAAAACTCAAAGACTTAGGAATACAAACAACCATGTTAAGTGGCGATAAAAATACTGTTGTGCAATTTGTAGCACAAAAGCTAAACATAAAGAATGCCTTTGGAAACCTATTACCAGAAGACAAAGTAAACAAGGTTAAAGAAATATTAGCGACAAAGCAAACTGTTGCTTTTGTTGGTGATGGAGTGAATGATGCTCCTGTTGTTGCACTAAGTAGCGCAGGAATAGCTATGGGAGGATTAGGAAGTGATGCTACCATTGAAACTGCAGATATAGTAATTCAAGACGATAGGCCAAGCAAAATTCCAATGGCAATAGCTATTGGCAAACAAACCAAGAAAATTGTATGGCAAAATATTATTTTAGCGTTTAGTGTTAAAGCTATTGTTTTGGTTTTAGGAGCAGGAGGTTTAGCAACCATGTGGGAAGCTGTTTTTGCAGATGTGGGTGTAGCTTTATTAGCAATCCTGAATGCTGTTAGGATTCAAAAAATGAAATTTTAAATCAATTTTTTATATTAGAATACAAAATAGAAGTGAAAAAAAGCTTTTTCTTCCGTTTAGCTTTCGTGGAGATGTAAAAAAAACTATTTTTACTCAAAGGAATCATACTTGAGTACTTAAATTAAAGCTAGGTTTTATACTAAAAAGAAAACACTATATTAATAATAAAAACAAGTTTAAAAATGAAAAAAACAATTGTAATGATGATGTTTGCATTAGCAACTTTATCGGTAATGTCTTGTAAAAATGAAGAAAAAAAAGTAGAAAATACTGAAACTACAGAAGAACATGCAGGTCATGACCATGCAGCTGGAGAAGACATGCATCATGCGCATGCACATTATGTTTGCCCAATGGATTGTGAAAAAGGGAAAGAATATGAAGCAAAAGGAAAATGCGGTGTTTGTGAAATGGATTTAGTTGAAGCAAAAGCAGCAAATGAAGGACATGATCATTCAGAAGCAGATCATGAAGGTCACAATCATTAAAAAAATCAAGATTTATGAAACAATCAATAGTAAAAATATTTTTTGTTCTAGTCGTACTGTTTAGTTTTTCAACTGCGGCTTTTGCTCAAAAGGGAACTCAAAAAGCGGTCATTAAAACGTTTTTGCATTGCGATCATTGTAAAAAATGTGAGACTTGCGGTGAGAAATTTAAAGTTGAAATGCTGAACATTAAAGGTGTTAAAATGTATGAGCTAGACGATAAAGCAATGACTTTTACTGTTTATTACAACAGCAAAAAAACAGATTTGCAATCAATTAGAGAAGCCATTAGTAAAATGGGTTATGATGCAGATGATGTTAAAGCCGATTCTGAAGCCTATGAAAATTTAGACGGTTGCTGTAAAGCATAACCTTTAGTAACACGTTGCGTGACGGAGTAATTAAAGTATAAAATTAAAAAAAAGCGATTCTAAAAGTAATACCATTTGTGCTTTTTGGATCGCTTTTTTATTTTTGATTCATTTTCTATAAAAAAAGTACTTTAATCTAGGTGAATCTGCAAAATCTGCGTGCCTATTTACCCACAAAGCAATAATTTACCCTCAACAATCAATCATTAAGCATTAAAACATCCAATCTTGTCATGCTGGAAGCATCGTATTATTAACAATCAACTCTCCATAATCAGGTTTTTAGGTCGTTTAGTCAAATTTTTAGGTCAATGAGGGTAAAAGTTTAGGTCTAGGACCTAAAATTTTACGTCAACCAACCTAAAATTTTACGTCTACCCACCTAAAAGTTTAGGTCTCGAACCTAAAAGTTTACGCTATCCTACCTAAAATTTTACGTCTACCTACCTAAAAGTTTAGGTCTCGAACCTAAAAAGCCCCCAATCTTGTCCTGTTGTAAAGCATTTTATTAGAAATTTCATAAAAAAAAAAAACACTTATCCCTTCACCAATTCCTGCATACCGTAGTATTCAATTGCTTTTTGTTTCAGTGGGTTAGTGCTCCATTCTTCCCATTCGTTGGTGTAGGGACTGTAGCCACATTTTAAAGGTTTGGAATATTGGTTTTCTGGGTCTTCAACGTAGGCACGGCAATCGGTGCACATATGACGGAATTCACAATCTTTGCAAACCTCTATTTGGTCTTTGGTAATGTTCCAATATTTTTTAAAATCCTTGTGCTGCAACGCTTCTTCTAATGTGGTGTCTTTAATGTTGCCAAAACTTTGCACCATAGAAGGACAGTTTTTAATGTTTCCGTCTTTGTCGATGGTTATTTTACGGTTTAGGCAAGAGTTGTGGTTTAGAGATTCTGTAAAAGTGTCAATATTTATAGTGAAATAACCATTGATTGCACCACAAAAATTAAAATTGGACATTTTTTTTGTCGTGTAAGTAATAAATTCTTTCTTTTTGTTTTTTAATGAAGAATGTAAAATGACATTTGTTAATCTAGGGTATTTAGTGCTGATTTTCTGGTAATTTATATTTGGGCTGTATTTTGTAATTATTTGTATAGATAGTAATCTACTATCATTAAATAACTCTAAAAAATTTAATAGTTTTTGATTATTTTCTTCATAAAAGATTAAGAAGCAATCTTGAATTCCTAAATTATCAAAACTCTCTTTTATAGCACTTAAATTTAAAAAACTCTCCTCAGAAAATTCTATAACAGCGTTTGAAATATGATATGGTTTTTCAAATGTAGTAGCTATTCTAGGAAATTTTTGGACTTCATTAATTGAACATTCAAATAAAAATTCATTTTTGATTAGAAAATTTTTATATTCATTTATAATATTGGTATTATTAAATTCAATTTTCAACTTTTCAAAATCTAAAATTTCATTTTGAGATAAGATTTCAAATAAAGAATTTGGAATGTTTTTATAGTTATTCCTTTGAATATCCATTATGATACTTTTACTAGATCCTTTTACAGGAATACAATTTGCGAAAAGTTTATAGGTCATAATTCAAATTTTACAATTGGTTTATAGTGAGGTATAACAACCATTTCTGTGCTGCCTGTTTTTTTTATCCTTTTGCAATATAAATCTCAGCACTCAATTTTTTCTCTTCAAAACTTTCTCCTTTAGTTAAAAGTAATGTTAATGGAGAAATGATATTTTTAAAAATTTTGTTCATATTCAATTAATTTTTCAAAAACTTTTTTTTCTAAATTATAATTACAAGGTTTAGATGTCATACCAAATTGTCCAACAGGATTAACTTCTAAAAAATAGTATTTATCATCTTTTCCTTTAATAATATCAATAGAACCCGTTTTTAAATTCATGTCTTTCATTAATCCCCTTAAACTATCTTCAACATCATTTGGTAATTTATAAGGAACAGTTCTATTAGGTTTTTTATAATTATATTGTCTAAAATCTACAGCCGTTTGTTTATCACTTTGAGAAAAAATAGCCATACTATAACATTCACCATCTAAATAAAATGTTCTTACTTCATACCTTTTGTCAATTTTTTTTTGAAACAAAGAAGGTAAAAATTTATGTTTTACTTTCTTTACGATTGTTGTGTAGGTAGAGTAAAACATATTTCCATGTTTAAAGCCTACAGTTTGAGATAACGGTTTAGTGATATAATTGCTATTTATTTCAGCATGGGAATTTGAGATAATAGTTTCTGGAATTGTTAATCCATTATTTTTGGCGAGTAATAAAACGTCTATTTTATCTTCTTTTACAAAAGGATAGTCAAACCAAAATGTATTTTTTGACAAACTATTTACAAAAATTTTAAGAAAGGCTTCCCATTCTTTAAAAACAAAATGTGAAAAGAGCCTTAGATTATCAAAATCAAATTTTTTATCTATAAATCGATCAATATTTGTTCTTTTTGATATTCTCCTATTCCAAATCACTTTCTTTGCATCTAAATTAATTTCAACATTATCAATCTTCATTGTAGTAGCATTTTCATTTAATTTATAATTAAATGAAAAAAAATCACTATCCTTTAAATTATCACAATTAATACGTATAAAATCCTTTTTATGAAATAAAAAATAATCTACAATTTCGTCTGAAGTTCTTTCATAACCTATTGTTAGTAAAATAATCATACTCGTTTATTGTTTTTATCTTTATAAATTATTTTATACGGAATATTTTCTGGTATGTAAATTTCATAGCCTTGTAAATCTTCTTTCTTACATTTGAATATGGGAAAATATATTTCTTTATTAGTATAGATAGGAATAACTTCTACACTGTAAAATTCTTTCTCTTTCGGTAAGGTAATTTTATGATTCATAAAAGCATTAGGCTTATAATACCATTCATAATATTTTTTATAATAGGGACTTACTATTCTAGCATCAAATTGTCCGTCATCTTCATCATAAATTAAGGGTTGGTTAATGTCAATTTCATTTTCATATAAATTAATATTTATGATTTTTGTTTGATCTACTGAAAAGAATTTCTTTTCAGGATATAGTTCTTGAAGCCTTATACGCATAAATTTCCAGTCGAATCGCTCTTTTTTTTCTATATGTGCGTGACCTCCAAAAACAACTATTTTTGCCTTTTTATCTTGTTGATAAATTTTAGCAATATTTAAAGCCTGTATGCTATCGCGACAATTACCTACTCCTATCATTCCTTCACTTTTTGCATTATCACATTGTTCTGCTTCTTCATAAGCCACAATTTTAAATCCTAGACTAATGGCGTAATTAGTCATTAAAGAACAAGTAGGCTCTTCTACATAATAACCCGATATACTTTCTGGCTTGGTAATTAAACTATCTTTTTCTGTAGGTGCTGGTAATGTTTCAAGTGCTAAGTAATTATAGCCTTTTTCTTTTAAATCTTTTAAAACATACATGAAATTGTATCTGGTATGCGGAAATACATGAAACTCGTTAAACATTACTGCATCTAAATCTTTAGGCAATGCATCTAAATAAGCATACAATTCTTTTAAGAGTGTAGTATCAATCTCTCTTCTCTTATAAGGTTTTACAAAATGTTTAATATCATCGAAAGCCCCGTTATTTGTATGTAAACTTACCAAAATGGTACCATAAAGAGATTCATTAGAATATACATTTTTATCAAAGGTTTTTATTAAATCTACTTGTGCATAATAGTCTTTGTATAAAAACTTATCGAGAACTTTTAAAAACAGATAGGGCTGTGTTTTATTTGTTAATAAAAATTTTTCAAACCCTACAAATAATCTGTCTTTTATATTTTTAAATAAAGAAGTATCATTAGTTACTATTCGTAAATATTCGTTATTGTTTATTTCAAAAAATAACTCGTTTATTTTATTTTTTTTGTGGGAATATGAAACACTGTACCCTTTTACAGAATCTTCTTTGGTTTGATGCTGATAGAATAATTGTAAATTATTTTTTTTATAAAAACTATTTTCCTTAAAATTAGCAGTAGTAATAAAAAAATCGATATACTCTTTTTTTTCACTATTTACCTGGCTAAACAGATACTTGTCTTTTGCTTTATTCTGAGTTTTTAAATATGGTTTTTTATTTGTAAAACTCGATTTTTCGACACCTTTAAATAAAAAATCATAGGGAATAGTGGCTACAGCCGTTATTAATTTGCCATCATAACTATATCTAAAATTTATTTTTTCAGCGTTTTGGGCAATAGAGTAACTATTAAGTAATAGTAATAGTAATGATATGTGTTTTTTCATAGTAATGATGTGTAAATAAAAGAGGTTGTAATTCACAACCTCTTTAGATTAAAACATTCTTAATTAACAATCACTACAAACGTCATCAGTCTTTTTTTCTGCTTTTGTCCAAGTAACTGTAACACCAGTGCCTGTGTCTTGAGCTAAATTAATATTATTTCCACCATTAATATTACCTAACTCATTACTTTCTAATTTTCTGAATTTTTCAGTTTTTAAACTTTCTAGTTTCATCTTTAATAAATTTATGTTTATAACACCACAAGCATTTAAAGTCAATTGTAGTTTTTGACTATCGTTGCAACAATTTTTTTAATTTTTTTATTATCAGAATAATGCATTCGTAAATGTAAGTAAAACCCTCTCTTTGCTAAATACATAAAATATGTAAAAATTGTTAAAATTTAATATTGTTTATTGCTTTTATGTCTTCCATTATTTACATAGCGAATTTCTTCAATATTTTTTAAAAAAGTGACAATTCATATTGCGATTATTTTGCGTATTTTCGCAATATTAGATTTTAGATCATGGAAAAAACGAAATTAATAGAATCGAGAAAAAGAAAAGGTTTATCTCAACAACAAATGGCAGAACATTTATGCATGGATGTGTCTAACTACAATCGTAGAGAGAAAGGACAAATAAAGATACATACTAATGAATGGGAGAAAATAGCTTCTTTATTGGAAGTGGCTGTTGAAGAAATTTATGAGAATGAAGATGCTAATTTTTTTGTTTTTAGAGATAATTCTAAGGGAACTTACCTAGGAACGAATCACATATACTCAATACCAGATCATTTACTTGAAAGCCAAAGAAAATATATTGCTAAATTAGAAGAAGAGATAAAAGAGTTAAAGGAGAAGTTAAAATTATAAATGTAATTACTGGCTACGATACAATGAAAAAGCGTTTGGAATTGCAATTCCAAACGCTTTTTTATATCAATACATTATCAGTTTAAATTCAACTAATAACTGCTACGAGTATTATTTTATTCTATAAACAGGATATTGTAAATGTGCTTTTTCATAATAGACAGAATTTTTATAAACCCAATCTAATTGTGCAGCACCATTTTCTGCAAAGGCTTTGTCTGCTTGTTTTTTAGCTTCTAATTCCGATTTTAATTTCGGGTTTTTGTCTAAAACTTCTTTTGCTAAATCTTCAAAAACATAGGCAGAAAAGTACTCTTTTTGTTGAAGAATGGCATCGAAAAAATTCCAATTAAAATAACTGTCAACCGCTTCGGGTTCTAAAGTTTCAAGAAGGTATTTTACTCCTTTTTGCTGTGTTTTAATAATATAGTCTCCTTTTTTGAACGCAACTTGTTCTGTCAATTTTGAAACTTTTGTGTTGTAATGTCCGTAATGACCTTCATAAGGATATTTTGAAGTTTCATAAGAATCAATTTTATAACTTTCAACATTTATAATTGTATCGCTATTTATCAGTCTCAATTGGATTGCGTTTAATTTTAATAAATCTAAAATTTCCCATTGCGATTTTGGAACAACATAATAGCTAGGAATAATTACTTCTTTTGTGGCTTTGTAATCATTATAGTAAGGGATGTTTTTAGTGAATGGTTGTTTCTTGTCATAATACAAACGATCTTTTCCCGATACATCACTTGGTTTATATGCACCTTTATAGCCTTTGAATTCTATTTTAGAAACTTTAGACGAATCTATTTCCCATTGCAAAGGATATTTCATGCCTATTTTATAGCTATTTAGATTGTCTGCTTTCATTTTTTTTATTTTCTGAACGTTTGCCTCTACATAATTAATTGTACTCACCATGTATTCATAAGTTACAGCAACTCTATCTTTGTAGGGTTTTAGCATGTGTGTTTCTGGAACGGAACCGAGCGTATTAAATAGGGTAGTGTAACCTGTTGCATATCTTGGAGAATCCATAAACTGTGCAAAACCATTATCTGGTTTATCTCCATGAATATTTACATAGGGAATGCTTTCAATTTTCTTAGTTTTTAGGTCTTTCATAATGGTAGGATGCATTTCATTTTTGTAGAACTCACCTAATTTTCCACCCAAACGTTGGTGTTGTGTAGCAATGCAAGTGAAAGTATATTGATAATCGGCTCCATTAGAAACATGATTGTCAATAAACATATCTGGATTTATGAGATGAAATATTTCCTGAAAACTTCTCGAATTTTTAGAATCCGATTTTATGAAATCACGATTTAAATCATAATTACGAGCATTTCCTCTAAAACCGTAGGCTTCAGGTCCATTCTGATTGGCTCTTGAGTTAGAGTTCCTGTTCAGACTTCCACCAATATTATAAATTGGAATGGTAACAATCATTGTATTTTTTGGTACTTTTATTTTTGCAGTAGCTAAATCGCGAAAAAGCATCATTGTAGCATCGATACCATCTGGTTCTCCTGGGTGAATACCGTTGTTAATTAAAATAACCGCTTTGTTTTGATAATAATCGAAATTTGTGTTTTGAGAAAAAGTAACCATACGTAAAGGTTCACCACTATCGGTTAAACCCATTTCATCCACTTGGATAGTGTTGAATTTTTGAGCCAAAGTTTCATAATAAGCAATACAATCTTCATAGGTTGTAGATTGATTTCCATTACCATTTTCGAAAGGTGTTTTTAAATTTTGGGAAAAACTAAAAACGGAAAATAATAGAGTTAGTGTAGTTAATAAACGCATACTATTTAATTGGTTAAGGTTAAAATATTTTTTAGCTGCTCGGTAAAAAGTTAAAGTTTTATTAAAGTTACACTAAAAAACGATATTTTGGTTTTTACATTTAATTATTTTTGTTAATTAAGTTTGATTTTAATAATTCATGTAAAAAAGAGCGTTCTCTGATTCAAATAATTACGATTGTATATTTGATTTATTATTGAATACAATTACTTCGTTTCAGATCTTTAAAAGCTATAGATAAACCCTCATTTATTTAGCTTAAAAGTATCTACAATGAAATATAAAAACAATAAAACAAACCCAGTAATTAAAATTGGTGTTGCGTTTTCAAAGTGCGATATTCTATAAAAAACACCTAGTAATAGGATAGCGATAATTACACTTAAAACCCCAAAAGGAAAAACAGTTAATTCTTTTGAAGATTCTTTATTTATATAGTTATTATATAATTCAAGAAGTAGGTATAACAAAAAACTTGTGCTACTAATAATTGGTAGGATATAGTGCGATGGTAGATGAAATAAATTGAGGTAGATGTTTAAAGGAAGAAATATAGCGACAAGTAGTTTTACATAATCAATAATTCTTTTTTCTTTTTTTAGATAGAATCGAACAGGGTAGAGAAGTACAATAATTCCTAATCCAATTGTCATTAATAATTGAGTATATGGCCAATGCATGATTTTAAAAAGGATACTAATTATTATAATTGGAAATGATAAACGGATTAATCGAACGATTATAGTTAGGTTCATGATACTATAGTTTTCTCAAATGTACTAAAAAAAGAAATTAATTAATTTGATAGCGTATAGAAAACAGTAAAAGGAAATTGATGAATTCCTGAAAATTTGAACTGTTTTTTAGCTTTTTATGTTAGTATAGTTACCTTTTTTCTACAATTTATTAAAGAAATAATTTAAGGGTACTTTTTAAAGGCTGTTTTACTTTACTTTTAGATTTTTATCCTTAGAAATAATTGAGACAGCTCCTTTTTCTTGTTGTTCTTGTGTTGGATTTATAGAACTTACATCAATAGTATTTTCGAACTTAATTAGCTTACCAGTAGTATCAAATTCTTGAAGAATATAATGGTCATAATCGGATAAATTTTGACGGATAGATTTTATCATTCCGTTTTCATAGTATAGAATTCTTTCTGAGTATGCATTTTTTTGTATCCATAATATCTTAATACTTCCAGAATCATAATAAGTTCTTGAATAATTGTAACCTTGCCCATCATGAATAACTAAAGAGTCTTTTTCTTTTATCATATATTTTACAGGTAAGTAATAGTTGTTGGAGAGTTTCAGCTCGCGTTTGCCTAACCAAGGATTGATTTTGACAACTGGTTTTGTGATTTTAGGGTCTAAAATTTTTAATTTATTAATAAAAACACAGTCGCAACTAGCAAACTCATTTTTAGAGAAATCATGATTAAAGTTGAATAAGATAGTATCTTTTTTTATTGCATAATTTATAATAGCTCCATTGCCACAATTTTCTATATATTGAATCTCCATAGATAATGTGTCATTTACTGTTTTTGAAGAAATAATTCTTTGGTTAATTCCATCAGTGTATCCAATTGGTTCTTGGCATTCTTCTTTAGATTCTATTAGTTTTAACTCTTTATTTTGCGAAAAGAGAAAAGATGCAAATAACAAGCAATACAGGAAGAGTTTCATGATACAGTAGTTTTCTCAAATGTACTAAAAAATGAATTTATATAATTAATTGAAGGTCAAAATTCGGATTTCCTAAATCAAAACCTATCTTTGCCAAATGAATAGAAATCCACTTTCCAATAATGTGCTTTTGAATCTTGACATTCAAAGGCTAAACAAAATGCAAGAAGTAGCGCAAAATGCTATTTTGAATGATAACAACGTTTTATTACTTTCTCCAACAGGTTCAGGGAAAACATTAGCTTTTTTGCTACCTATTTTTCAAATGTTAGATGAAGATGTAAAAGGCGTACAAGCTGTAATTTTAGTTCCTTCTCGTGAATTAGGATTACAAATTGAACAAGTTTGGAAAAAAATGGGTACCCATTATAAAGTTAATATGTGCTATGGAGGACATTCTATAGATACAGAAATTAATAACTTAAGCAATCCACCAGCCTTATTAATTGGAACACCTGGAAGAATTGCAGATCATTTAGATAGAGGAAGTTTTAAAACAGAGAATGCAAAAACATTAGTTTTAGACGAGTTTGACAAATCGTTGCAATTGGGTTATCATGAAGAGATGTCTTATATTATTGGTAAACTATCTAAATTAAATAAAAGAGTATTGGTTTCGGCTACTTCTGGTGTTGAAATACCAAAATATACGAAAGTAATTAATCCAACAATTGTAGATTTTATTGATGATGTAAAACCGAATCAAAATTTAGACACTCGTATTGTGTTTTCAAAGTCGAAAGATAAATTGGAATCGCTTTTTCAGTTGATTTGTTCAATAAATTCAGAATCGGCTATTGTTTTTTGTAATCATAGAGAAGCAGTAGAGCGCATCTATGATATGTTATTAGCCAAAGGAATACTTTCTACTTTTTATCATGGTGGTTTAGATCAAGACGAAAGAGAGCGTGCTTTAATTCAGTTTAGAAACGGAAGTGTTTCCTACTTAATTACAACCGATTTAGGAGCGCGTGGTTTGGATATTCCAGAAATGAATCACGTTATTCATTACCATTTACCAGCTAAAGAAGATGAATTTACGCACCGTAATGGTCGTACAGCTCGTATGTTGGCTACAGGTACGGCTTATGTGATTATTCATGAGACCGAAAAGAAATCGGACTATTTTGATTATGGTAAACGTAGGCTAGATGTTTCTGATGCTAAATCATTACCAAAAGCACCTGTTTTTCAAACGCTTTATATTAGTGGTGGGAAAAAGAACAAATTGAATAAATTTGATATTGTTGGTTTCCTTTCTCAAAAGGGAGAATTAGAAAAAGAAGATATTGGATTGATAGAAGTGAAAGATTTTATTTCATTTGTTGCTGTTCGTTATACAAAAGTGAAAGATGTTTTGGGTAAGATTAAAGACCAAAAAATGAAAGGAAAGAAGTATAAGATTGAAGTAGCAAGACAAGTTGTGAAAAAAGAAGAAGAAGAGGCAGAAACACATCCGAAATTTACTTCTAGAAAAGAAAACAATAGAAGTTAATACATTTTCATCTATTCGATGTTGTTTTTTAACATTAAGGGATTAAGTTTCTTAATCTCTTAATGTTTTAAAAAAAACAGGAATGCACTTATGTTTAAATGAACTATTTTTCAATATTTATAAAATTCATAGTTATCACTTCGATAGTTTGTAGCTTGTTAGTGAATTTTGGATTATGTTATAATGAAGGAAACTTTCTGTGTTTAATTGCTTTAAGAAATGTCTTCCTGTATCTATTGTTATACTGTTTTATAGTTCGAAATAGATTCACATTAGGATTATTGATTCTTTTAAGTATTTTTTTTTGGTCTCAGTTTTTTCAAGAAATAAGTTATATAGCTTATCCTAGTAATTCAGTATTGTATTTTAATCATAATTTGAGTAGAATACTAAATTTAATGAATTGTAATGAGTTTGTATTGAAAACGGTAATGATTATTCCTTTTGTTTTATTTCTAATGGTTACTTTTTTCGAAATTCCCTATAGAATATTTACAACATTTAATAAAAAAAAGGTTGCTTAGTATCTAATTTTATTCCTGATTTTCTAGTAATAGGAGTTATTTCAAATTGACTAATGACTTTGTTTCTTAAACTATTAAAACAAAAAAGCTAAAAACCATTTTCATGATTTTTAGCTTTTTTAGCTTAAGTAATTCTATTGCAATAGTTTTATTCTTTTATAAGTTTAAAAGTCGCTTTAAGATTGTCTTCATTTTTTAGTTTAACGAAATAAATTCCTGTTTTTAAAGGAATATCATCATTAATTGCGTTTGTGTTCTCATATTTCTTTGTAAAAACTAATTTTCCAAAAACATCAAAAATTTGTAAATCTATATTTAGTTGACTTTCTGTGAAATTAATTTTCAAAGCCTCTTTCATAGGGTTCTGTACTAACTTAATATTATTTTGAAAGTCGAAATCGGTAGTAGATAAAGTTTCATTTAAAACTAATGATGCTGCTGGACTCGGTGCATCTCCACTTGTACTTCCGTTACCGTTTACTGCATTTCCTGTAAAATAAAAAGTAACTGCTCCAGAATTTGTTGCAGGTGCAGTCCATTTAGAAGTAAAAGTTGGATTTGTACTCGTTGAGATATGTTCAAAATAGCTTCTACTACTAAAACTACTTATTTGTGCATTCGCAGAAGGAGTAGAAAATGTTCCAGCTGCAGTGTTTCCACTTTGTAAAGCAGTAGCTTGCATTCCATATCCTACAGGTGTTCCATTAGTATTAGTAATTGTAAACGATAAATTGTATTCTTCTCCAGGAGTATAATTGGTTACTGTAGCACCACCATTATCTGTAATGGTTAATGCAATAGTTGGAGAAAATGCTGCTCCACTATGGCATTGAGCGCAAGTGCTTCCACTACTTATTGGACTACCTGTTCGGTCTCCTAAACCATTGGCTGCCACTCCTGTTGATCTTAAAATAATTTTTGAATGATGTTGGTCTGGTTTGTAATAATCTGTTATACTATCAGAGTTTTTAAAACTTTGAATGAGTAAAAAGAGAATTAAAACCAACGTGATAGTTAATTGATTTCTTTTCATTTATTTGATGTTTGTTTATTTGTTGCGCAATATTACTAAAAATATGGCTAATTCTTAGGCTAAATTGCTATTACTTTTCAATGAATAAATTCGTAAAATATAAAAGTAGCTTGTAAGTACGCTTATTATAATTGAAAAAAATAGCTCTTTTAACTCAAGGTTCAACGTCTTTAGATTGTATTATTATCGTCTTTCTTTGAGGTTAATTCTTTTTGCTCTAGCGTTGCAGTTTATAACCGTTTGTTAATCTTAAGTTACTGATGAAAAGGTTTATAAAGACTAATTACAACCATTGGATTAATTCAATTTCTCCATATTAGTAACTGTCTTATTGGCTTCTTCGATTATTTCTTTCGGATAATTATATAGCTCTAATATTTTAATTGCATTTCTTGTAGTCGGTTTTCCTTTTTTAAGTTTATGATCAAAAAATAAGGCATTGTGTTCAATAGTTTCACTAAAGTGATGAATGCTAAAATTTTGGTTTGCTAATAAGTCATTAAGTTCTAAATCGTGTGTTGCTGCGATTACAATATTATTTTCTTTGTTAAGGTATTTTAATATCGCTTTTGCGCCTGCAATTCTTTCAGTGGTGTTAGTTCCTTTAAAGATTTCATCTAATAAGAATAGAGAAGTAGTGCCTTCTTTCGATAAGTCTATAAATTCCTTTATATTTAGCACTTCTTGTAAGTAATAGCTAGTATTTTCAGATAAATCATCGGATACTCTTAAAGAGGAGAAAAGTTTTAAAAAGGGTGCACTAAAACGTTGTGCAAAACAAATGTTTAAGGTTTGCGCTAGAATACTATTTATTGCAATTGTTCTAATAAAAGTAGTTTTTCCAGACATGTTTGAACCCGAAATAAGTAAACTATTATCAACTAAAGATAAATCGTTTGTTATGCAATTTTTAATTAATGGGTGACGTATTGCTTCTACTATAATTGTTTTTTCTGTAGTAAATTCGGGTGTGCAAAATGTTTGATTTTCTGTTTTTAGCGCGACTGTAGAAATAGCACAATCGACTTCCCCAATGAATTGATACATTTTATCAATACTGTCTTTTTCGTGTTGAATGGCATCAATAAACTTATAAAAAATAATGGTTTCTATATTGAAAAGTATTTTTATGAGTTCTAGAGGAAACCAGACGATAAAAACAAACTCGTTATCTACGTTTTTTTCAAAACGTATAAATTCAGTTTTCAATTTTATAGCTTCAATTTTTGCTGTAAATGTGTCTTTAAAATAAGTTGTAATTAATTCGTTTTTGAATAATTCTTTACTCACTTTTAAAGCAATAGAAAGTTGATCGATACCGTTTAAATGATAATTTATATTGTTTTTGTTTTGATAATGAAAAAAAAGGTTAATACAAAAAACGGGAATAATAAAAAGATATAATAGAGGAAAAATTAAACCTAATAAAATTAAAGAAATATTTAATATAGCAAAGAGATAAACGTATTTTAAATAGGATGGTTTCTCTATTTTCTCATCATTAATTAAACATTCCAAATCGTAGGCATTGTAGTTGTTCAATTTTAGTAGATGAAACTGACACTGTATTCTGAAGTTTGTGTTATTGGTGAATAAATTAACCAAACCATCAAAGTCCTTCAACTTTTGTAAGCTTTGAATTGTTCTTAGTTTATAATACAGATATTGTTGTCCAACTTTGGACGTGGTTCGGTCTATAAATGTAAAAACAGTATTTAAATCTAAATCATTCTCAATTTTATCGCTAATGAGATGAAATGCTTTTTCTTTGTGTTTATTGTTTTTGAAATATCGACTAATTAAAGAAAAACTAAAGCTTTCTATTTCTTTTTGTTTGCCCCAATTGTCTTTTAGATGTTTAAATTGTAAGCGATTATTTTTAATAATCCTTCTTCGATTAATGATGTACAGTAAGACGATTAGGATAAAAATAGAAAGAATCCAATTCATATGTTTGTTGTTTTATCTATTGGTGTGAAAAATAACGGTTTTGTTACATTCTTCAACAATATTGGAATTGTATTAAGCTTATTAGAATCGCCAATATTTTGAAGTTTTTAAAATGAATTAGATACGCGATAAGTAATGTTTAGATTATAAAATAGCACTTAGTTTTTTATGTTTTCTTCAATAAAAGAGTTTAGTTTTTTTTGAACCAATTCAGAAATCATTTCGTTTTCTATCCAAGTGTGAATACTTCCTAAATAATGCATTCCTAAATAGTTTGCACTTTCTATAAAAGGCATTTCGAATCCCTCTTTCAGTTCAGAATCGGAACCACAACTAATCATTCCCATTGTTTTTCCTCTTAGTTTTCTGCCAATTTCCTTTTCAACCTTTAAACAGTCTGTTATTCTATCAAAAAAGATTTTCATAATTCCACTCATTGCATACCAATAAACAGGCGTTGCAAAAATGATAATATCATAGTTATTTACAATTTCATTCATTAACGGTATGAAATCATCCTCTTGATTTTTAAAGTCATAGTCAAAATAGCTAATATGCTTTGATTTTAAATCGATAGTATCAAATCCTGTTTTGTCTTTTATAAAAGTAACAACTTTGTTTGTATTTCCATCACTTCTAGAACTGCCTTGTAGTATAACACCTTTGGTATTCATTTTTTTATGTATTTAGTTTAAAAAAACAAATCTATAGTGTTTAATTTGCTTATCAAATAAGGGGTAATTTTTGCCCTATAAATTATCGCCAAATTTTGAAAGCGCAGCAAAGACAGTAGATAATTGTGCTCCTAAAGATGTGATTGAGTATTCCGTTTTTTTTGGAAATTGATTGAAGTCTTCTTTTTCAATAAGTCCATCTTTAATCATTTCTTTTAACTGTTGGGTTAATGCTCTTTTCGAAGCTTCGGGTAAACCTATTTGAATGTCTTTTAATCTTAAATTTGTTTTAAGTAGTTCACTTAAAATTGCGGGTTTCCATTTTCCAGAAACTACATTCAGTGCTTTTTCTATGGAACAATCATTTTTTATAGCAGTCTTTCGTTGGTACAAAATGTTACATTTAAGGTTGATGAATTGTATAAACTGTTTCGTAAAGATAAAAAAGTAAACCGATTCGTTTTCTGTTTTTTTTGTATAAAAAAAACTAAAAATCAGATACTTATTTTTAGCCTTTTTTAATTTTTTTATACCTAATTGATTTACTTCAATTTACTTCTTTTCGGATTTTGCCTATTAGAGAAAAATGAAATTATTTCGATATTGTTATTTTTAATTCAGATAGCTGAAATAAATATGGGTTTTGTGAAATTAAAATCAATTTTTCTTCAAGATGTGTAACTAGGGAGTGCAATTCTTTTGCTGTTCAATTTTTTTCTAGATAGAAAAATGTATCATTTAACTCCTCTAAAGCATGATTTGTCCAATGAATTTTATATCCATTTTTCATAAAGTTTTCTAGCTTCAGAGTGAGGTTTTAATTTGCCAGAATCAGCATCTTGTATTCCTTTTTCAATAGATTTTTTTTCATTATCTGAAATTGAATTCCACCAATCTTTACTTTCTTTTTTTTTCAATTCCATTATTTTTTCAATAAGAGATGAATCTTCAATAGTTGAAAGCCATTGTATTAATTCCATTTTTTTATTTAAAAGACTTAGTTCCATTGCATAAAAATATTACATAGTTTAAAAGTACAAAAAACTTTCACAAAAAAATATATTGATTAAAATTTTTAACTCTATATAGTTAAAAAAAAGCTTATGCCTTACCAGGAAGTACTTTATAAGTTGGATCTTCCATAATATTCACATCGATTATTGCTTCTGCATTTTTAAGCAAGTCAATACAATCATGGCTTAGGTGTTTTAAATGGACTTTTTTACCAATGGCAGCATAACGTTCTGTAATTTTGTTTACAGCGTCTATGGCACTCATATCGGTAATTTTACTTTCTGCAAAATCAATAATAACTTCATTAGGATCATTTTGTACATCGAATTTTTCTCCAAAAGCGGTGGTAGAACCAAAGAATAAAGGTCCAAATAATTCATAATGTTTCACACCATTTTCATCTACATATTTTCTAGCACGAATGCGTTTTGCACTTTCCCATGCAAATACTAAGGCAGAAATAATAACACCAATTAAAACGGCTAAAGCTAAGTTATGAAGGAATATCGTAATCAACGTTACAACCAACATTACAAAAATATCATGTTTCGGCATTTTAGTAAACGCTTTAAAACTCGCCCATTCAAATGTTCCTATTGCAACCATAATCATAACTCCTGTTAAAGCAGCCATTGGTAATAATTCAATAACTGGTGCTCCAACTAAGATAATGACTAAAATAGTTAAAGCCGCTACAATACCTGATAATCGAGCTCTAGAACCAGATGATAGGTTGACTAAAGTTTGTGCAATCATTGGACAACCACCCATTCCGGAGAAAAATCCGTTTGCAATGTTTGCTGTTCCTTGTGCTAGACATTCTCTATTACTATTTCCTTTTGTTCCTGTAATTTCGTCTACTAAGTTTAAAGTTAATAATCCTTCTGTTAAACCTACAGCAGCCATTATTAGACCATACGGTAAAATAACTTTCAAGGTTTCTAATGTGAAAGGAATTTGTGGAATATGAAAAGGAGGCAAATCGCCACTAACTTTAGCGATATCAACTACTTGTTTGGTATCGATATTAAAAATTAATACAATAGCAAATACTACTATTATCGAGACTAAAGAAGCTGGAATTGCTTTTGTTATTTTTGGTAAAATTAAAATGATAGCAATTGTTAATGCTACTAAGCCAGCCATAATTAGAAACGGAGCTCCAGTTAACCATTCGGTTTTTCCATTAACGATTGTTTTGAATTGTTCCAATTGCGACATGAAGATAATGACAGCTAAACCATTTACAAATCCAAACATTACAGGTTGTGGAACTAGGCGAATAAATTTCCCCAATTTAAGTAATCCAACCACTATTTGAATGACTCCAGCCAAGGCTACAGCTCCAAATACATATTCTAATCCGTGAGAGTTCATTAGTGCAATTAAAACAATTACAGTTGCTCCAGCACCACCAGACACTAAACCAGGTCTTCCTCCAAAAATAGCCGTTATTATTCCCATAATGAAAGCTCCGTATAAACCAACAAGAGGAGGAAAGCCAGCTAAAATGGCAAAAGATAAAGATTCAGGAATCATGGTCATTGCCACGGTTAAACCTGCTAATATTTCGGTTTTGTAATCTACTTTTTGTTTGAAATCGAAAAGATTGAGTACTTTTTGCATTATTTTTTTTGACTTTTATTATAAAAGTGCAAAAGTAAGCATTTCAATTTTAAGAAAAGGCATAGTGCTGTAATGTGTTTCTAATTCATTTTTGGACTTGCTCTTTGTTTTTTGAATTTAATTTTTAGTTGATAAGCAATTTCCCATAAAAATAGTAAACTTATTGCATTGGTTAGAATTGCTGTAAACATTCCATAAGGATCAGAACTAGGAAATAGGTTTAGTTTGGTAATTAATATAGGACCCACAAATTCAACTAGAAGTGAACTAATAGCTGCAATTAGATATGCTGTAATACAGTTGATAAGTATATTCCATTTTAAAAATAGGAAAGCAAATAATAGATTGAGTGTTCCAAAACTAATAATTAGTGTTAGATGAAAATCAATAAAAATAGCTTGGAAAGTGAGGAACAAGAAAGAATAATAATAATAAATAATGCCTAAAAGGATATAAAAAGCAATTCTCTTTATTGGTTTCATAGTTTAATTTTTTATAGACCATATCAAAGATAATTTTTTTTCTAAAATTTAAATAAATTAAACAAAATAAGACGGGATTGTTATAAAACTTTAATTTTTGAATAAACTACAGAAAATCTGCCACTTAAGTATTGGTTTTGTTTGCTAAATTGCATTACAATAAAGAAACAAATAAACAAATAACATGAAAAAAAATCTTTTAAAGCTAACCTTACTATTAGGTTTGGCAATTGTACTAGGATCTTGTAACGGTGAACAAGAAGGGAACCCTCAAGAAGTAAATCCACAAACTTCTGAAGATTATACAATAGGTCTAATTAAAAAATGTGACGATTGTGAAGCTTCATTTTCCAAAACCTTTTTTTATTGTGGAATAAAAGCAGGTGCTTCTTATGTAGAAAATGATAGTCCATATCTTAATGATATTAAAGAAAGTATTTCAAGCGGAACTCCAATTAAAATTTATTTTGATGAAAATGATCCAGAAAGAATAATTTCTGTAGTTAAGATTTCAAATAGTGAAGAAAAGAATTGGAATTCAAATGTGAAATATGAAGAAACACCATTTAAAACCATTGAGGATTTAAATAAAAAAGTTTCAACTCAAAAAGCTTCTAGTTTTGATTTTACAACAACTGAGGCTGTCAACTTTTTTAACGCTATGAAAAATAAAAGTTGCGCTATAAATAATCAAAATTTATGTATTCCTTTTCAATATGCAAATGATGGTTGTTATGCAAGAGCCCACATGATGAGAAAACACATGAATAGTACGAGTAAAGATTGTTATAAGATTTTTGCTTATGGAAATTTAAAAGTGAATATCTCGTCTACTGGAGTATGTGGTATTGCATGGAGATATCACGTAGCTCCTCTAATTTCTGTTAATGGTGTTTGGAATGTAGTTGACCCTTCTTTATTTAATCAACCTGTAACCATCACAACTTGGTTGAATAAAATGAAATATAATGGAGGCACTGTTTCAACAACAAGTTACCAAAATTCTAGCGTGTATTATTATGATTATGCTTCGAATTATACGCAATATGATAATAATTATTCAGATACATATAGTACTTTAGCTAATTACAGATATAGACAGACAAGTTGCTCTTTTTAAGAATAGTTGTTTTTAATTATGTAAAATCTAATTAGTAATATATCGAATACTTAATTGAATTATAATAAAATGAATAGCTTTGTTGAAAATTTAATTTTTGACAAAGCTATTCTGATATAAAAATGTAAAATTTAACCACTAAGTTTCTATAACATTTTTTTAGCTTCTTTAGGATCGTTTAAGTCTATCCAAAAGATGTGCATTGCTTCATTTTTATCTCCAGTTCCGTTTTTATTACTGTCGTGTTTTGCATAAATATACATGATATCATTTTTATAATCATAAGTAGATTTAATAACTCCATAATCTGAAGGAAGTAATTGCGTTTTCTTAGTATTGAATTTATCAAAATGATACAACTTGCGTAAATCTTTTTTATTAATTAATGTATCATTATTAGTGTCTTCATCATAGACAGAAACCATGAAGTAGTCTCTTTGAATTGGTTTCTTTAGTAATGAATCTTTTTTGACACCAGGATAATAGACCGTTTTTATTAAAACTGGCTTTTTGAAAAGAAAACTTGTTTTCTCGTTGCCTAAGTTATAATGCGCAATGTTTATTAAGTTGTATCCATTAATAATATCTAATCCGGGCATAAAATAATTATAGCTGTCTTCACTTTTATCATGGTAGCCATAATAACTGCTATCTTCATAGTAATTAATGTTTTTGTCTGATTCGGGCTTAATTTTATACATAGAAACTAAACGAATACTATCTAGACCAGTAAGAATTACTTTGTTTGAAGTAGTGGTTAGATTTGTACTTGTAATAATTGTATTTATAGTATCGTTATTTTCTATAACCTCTTGTTCTTCTAGAGTTAAGTAATCTGATTTTTTAACTTTATTAGAATCATTACAAGCAATTAAACTTGATAGCAGTGTAACAGAAAAAATAGTTTTTAAAGTCATCTGTTATTTTTTATTCATTACCGATGGAGGAACCAATTTTGTAATGTCTCCACCATTTCTTAAAACATCTCTAACAATACTCGAAGAAATATATGAAGTTCGTGCAGAAGTTAAAAGAAAAACAGTTTCAATTTTAGACAAGCTTCTATTAGTGTGTGCAATCGCTTTTTCAAATTCAAAATCGGCTGGGTTTCTTAGTCCTCTCAGAATGAAATCGGCCTTTTCTTTTTGACACAAATCAATAGTAAGTCCTTTATAGGTTATCACTTTTACTTTTGGTTCGTCTTTAAAAGCTTCTTCAATAAAGCGTTTGCGTTCCTCAAGAGTATACATGTATTTTTTTTCTGCATTTACACCAATAGCTACTATAATTTCATCGAAAAGAGAAGCTCCTCTTTTTATAATATCATAGTGACCGTTAGTTATAGGGTCAAATGAACCTGGGAAAATAGCTTTTTTCATTTTGTCTTATTTTAAAGAATCGGTTAGGTTTTGAATATCCTTACTAGAATATTCTCCTAAAATATAATTGTATTGCCCGTTTTTATTGATGATTAATACACCATAGCAACTTCCTTTAATGACTAAAAGTTTCTTTAAAAAATACAAACCAACATCATCATAATGATTTTTTTTGTCTAAAATACTTTTTGCAGCCAATTTATCTGCATAAACAAAAACGTTGCGATGGTTTTTTAGGTCTAATTTGCTATATACTTTACTATTTAGATAAGCATAACTTTTATCTAATTCACCATAATTCTCATAAGGACAATAATCTTTTGGAAACCTGTAATTTACAATTAGATAGCTTTCATTTTTCCAGTTGTATTCGTACTTAATAGTTTCTAAATCTTTTTTAGGAATTGTTTTTTCTTGAGCAAATCCGCTTTGTACTATTAATAATAAAAGGATCAGATATTTTTTCATAAGTATGCTTTTCAGGTTACTAGTTTTTTTATAATATTAACGTTGTAATGCTTGTTCTATTGCGTTTTCGAATAAAATAGGCAATGGAATTCCTGCTTCAATTGCTTGTTGCGGTAGTATGCTTCCGTTGGTTAAACCAGGAACAGTATTCATTTCTAACATGTGAGGTTCATCATTTACGATGATAAACTCACTTCTAGAGAAGCCTTTCATTTTTAAAACTTCATAGGCTTTTTTAGCAACTTGTTCAATTTTCAGTTTTAGTTCTTCTGAGATTCTAGCAGGTGTAATCTCTTGTGATTTGCCTAGATATTTAGCTTCATAATCGAAGAAGTCGTTTTCTGAAACAATCTCAGTTATAGGTAATACTCTTGTTTCACCATTAAAGTTTATTACACCAACAGAAACTTCTGTACCATCTAGAAAGCTTTCAATAATAATTTCATTATCTTCTTTATAGGCAACTTCTATAGCAGGCATAAATTCTTCTCTGGTTTTTACTTTAGAAATTCCGAAACTAGAACCCGATTTGTTTGGTTTAACAAAACAAGGTAATCCTACAGTTTTTAAAATCTCATCTACATTAATTTCATCTCCTAAATTAAGATAATGTGAAGTGGCAGTTTTTATGCCATATGGTTTTAAAACCGATAATAAATCTCTTTTGTTAAATGTTAATGCAGCTTGATAATAATCGCAAGAAGTTTGAGGAATGTTTAACAACTCTAAATAGGCTTGCATTAATCCATCTTCTCCTGGTGTTCCATGAATAGCATTAAAAACAACATCGAAAGCTATTTTTTTGTCATTAATAGAAGTACTAAAATCATTTTTATCTATTGGAAACTCTATATTGTTTTTTACACAAACCCATTTTTCTTTAAAAATATGAACAGGATAGACATTGTATTTTTCTTTGTTTAGATTTTCATATACGACACTACCACTGGTTAATGAGATTTTGTATTCGCTTGAATATCCTCCCATTATAATAGCCACATTTTTCATTTTATTATTTTTAAATTGAACAAGCACAAAATTACATTATTTATTCAAACTAAAAATCTTTTCGATTTCTTATATTTGCTGAAATATTGTTAATTATGAATGTTCTGAATTTTTTAAAAAGTAAAACTTTTTTAATACAATTAGCCATCGCTTTTGTTATTGTAATTGTTTTAGGATTTGTATTGGTTAAATTTTTAGATGTTAAAACACGTCATGGTGAAGAAATTACTGTGCCCGATTTATCGAAGATGCAAATTGTAATTGCCGATGAAAAATTGAAAGAATTAGGGTTAGAACTTTTACTTTTAGATACAGTAGATTTTAGAAAAGATATGCCTCCTTTTTCAATTGTGGAACAAGATCCTAAAGCAAAGACGACAGTTAAGGATGGAAGAAAAATTTACGTTAAGGTTAATTCTGGAGGATTTACAGATGTACTAATTCCGCCTTTTAAAGATAAAACGTATCGACAAATGAGTGCTAATTTTAAATCTTTAGGATTAAAAGAAGGTAGAAAAACATATAGAAATTATATTGCAAAAGATGTTGTTTTAGGCATTTCTATTAATGGGAAAAGTCTTAATGCAGGAGATAAAATAAAAAAGAATTCAACCATCGATTTTGTGTTAGGAGATGGTGAAGATATTTTTGACGGAACAAATTTAGGTGAAATGCCTAGCGAATTAGAAGAAGACCCAAATTTATAGTAATGATAAAAGATAACCAAGTTGAAGGTGTGGATGATGATTTGTATGAACATCATCGTTTTGAAGCTTCAAAAGGACAACAAGCGCTACGTGTAGATAAATTTTTAATGAATTTAATTGAAAATGCAACACGTAGTAAAATACAAAAAGCTGCCGATTCTGGAAATATATTTGTGAATGATATTGCAGTAAAATCTAACCATAAAGTGAAACCTTTAGATGTTGTTAGAGTAATGCTTGAACATCCACCGTATGAACATTTGCTTAAAGGAGAAGATATTCCTTTGGATATTGTATATGAAGATGATCAGGTGATTGTTGTTAACAAACCAGCAGGAATGGTTGTACATCCTGGACATGGGAATTATTCGGGTACTTTAGTGAATGCATTAGCTTTTCATTTTGAGAATTTGCCAATGAATAGCTCTGAAAGACCAGGTTTAGTACATCGTATTGATAAAGATACGACAGGACTTTTGGTAGTAGCTAAAACGGAATTAGCTATGGATTATTTAACGAAGCAATTTGCAGCAAAAACTTCTGAAAGAGAATATATTGCTATTGTTTGGGGCGATATTAAAGAAGATGAAGGTACAATTGAAGGAAATATTGACCGTCATCCTGTAAATCGTATGCAAATGTCGGTTTATCCAGAAGGAGATCAAGGAAAACATGCTGTAACACACTTTAAAGTGATTGAACGTTTGGGTTATGTTACTGTTATTTCTTGTCGATTAGAAACGGGAAGAACACATCAAATACGTGTGCACTTAAAATATATTGGACATACGCTTTTTAATGATGAGCGTTATGGTGGTAATCTAATTTTAAAAGGAACAACTTTTACAAAATACAAACAGTTTGTAGATAATTGTTTCAAAGTATTGCCAAGACAAGCTTTGCATGCTAGAACATTAGGTTTTGAACATCCTATAACTAAAGAATTCATGCGTTTTAGTACAGAAATTCCAACCGATATACAAGATTGTATAGAAAAATGGAGAGTTTATTCTAAAGCACAAACATTTACAGAAGAATAAAAATAGAAAGCCTTTACTTTATTATAAGTAGAGGCTTTTCGTTTTGAGTTAAAGTTATATTGAGATGATAATTATTTATGAACTTCATTCAACCAATTTTTAAATTTAGATTGAATTTCGGTTTTTTGAATTAAATAATTTCTACTATCAATTTCTTGTTTTTGTTTTGCAACTCTAATTTTAGAAAGTTGATTTTCTAAAAGATGAAACTTCATTTGTGTTGCTAATCTGTAATTGTTTTTATAATAACATGAGATTAAATTCAAACTTCTTTGTAGTTTTTCTTCCAACAATAATTGGTTTGCATGAAGGATAGTTGTTAATTCAATTTTTGATTTATCCCATTTATCTATATTTTTTAGATATTCGTCTAATTCATTTTTAAAATTCCCATAATTAGGCATTTGTTTCTGTAAAAATAAAACGGCTTTGATATTCATCTCGAAGTTTTCTTCTTTAGATTTTTCTTTTATATAGTTTCTGATGTTTTGACCTTTGTTAAAACCAATATCATAACCCAAAAGCCATTGTTCTTTCTTTTTAGGGTAATTAATACTACATGTGTGTTCACATACTATTAAATCAGTAAGTAACCCTGTTTTTAATCCGAATATTTCTCCTTGAATTTTTGGAAAATAATAACCACCCATCGTATTTATTTTATTATTCGTATCATCGTAAAATCATCAGTAGGTTTTTTACCTAGTTGATTTTCAATGAATTTTAGTTTTAATGTTAGCATTTCATTACTTTCTTCTTGTGCTTTATTTTTTGTTAAGTAGTCAATACAATTTAAATCTTCATCTGTTTTATTTTTCGAAAATGATTCAAAAGTAAATATGCCATCGGTTGCAATTGTTATATCAGAAATGGTGTTAATCGGAGTAATTTGTTTTTGAGAAGTATAAAAAGTTTCGAAATCATCATTACAATGAAATCCTAGATAGTCGGGTTTGTTGTCTTGTTCCAAATCAGTAATTGTGCCATTAATGTTAACAAATCCATCACCAATAGCAAGAAGAATTCCTTCATTCGTTGTTTGGTCTACTAAAAGGAGTAATAATGTTGTTAAGAGCTCTTTTGTGTCTAATAATAATTGATTCTTAATGGTTTTTAGTTCTTGCATTAAATCAGACATAATGCTTTTTAATTCAGTTTCAAGGGATGATTTTTTATGAGAATATGCAACAAAATCTTTGTATCCTTTTTCTAAGCAAATTTTCTTTATTATTTTAGAAATTAATGTAGAGGAAAAATGGCTTTCCATAGCAGTTGTACATCCGTCCATAACTGCGAAAAGCATTTTATCTTTACCATATTTTCCATAATACAAACTATCTTCACAATAATTTTCGTGATATTCACCTCTTTGTAATGCTGTATATATTTTCATTTTCTATTCCATATAATCTAATAAAAAGTGAACTTCATTTTCTGTTAATTTAAAAGTATGATCGAATTGATATGAAGAATTTTTATTTAATCGTATTGTTAATGTATCTTTTATTAGAAGTAATGAATCTTCCTTTGTTACAAAATGTAGTAAGAAATTAGCATCATTAAATTTATATTTCACACCTCTTAATGCTGGTCCTGTTCTATTTTTGTCTAAATGATGACAAGCTGCACAATTTGTATTAAAAAGATCTTTACCTTCAGCCGCATTATTAGTTAAATTTGTTGTTCCGCAAAATAAAACAAACTCCTTTGTTTCGTAAGTTTTGTGGGAGTCTTTGTTTTTTTGATAGGCTAAAAAAGATATCAAAATAATGAAAGACAGAAATATAGAAGCGGAAATTATAATTGTTAGAATTTTTGAACGATGTTGCATTCCTATAGTTTTTGTACTCTATAACAAACGTACTACTTTTTTTTCAATCTCATTTTCCAATAATAAATATAAATTGTACCTATTATTGAAGGCAATATCCAACTAATTAAGCTTCCTATTTCTAAACCAGCTACAATAAAAGCAGTTATTGAAGCAATAGTTGCTCCTATCATTTTTCCAATATGATTTTTCAACCAATCGTTCGGGGTTCTTTTCTTGTAAAAAATAAAATCTTTAATGGTCATATATAAACTAAAGCTACCAAAAAACAAATAGAGAATACTATTTTCAATGCTTTGAGTATAACCATAAATACCTATAAAAAGTGCAATAATAGAAAAAACAAGCATTATTCCTGAAATGATGATGTCTTTTCTTTCTGCTTTTTCTTTTGTTTTAAAAGTTAGTGCTCTGTTTCCAGTTAAAACCAAATAGATAGTAAAAAGTCCAATTAAGAAAAGAAATGGGTTTTCATGATTGGGTAGGCAAGAGATTGGTATAGAAATTAAGGTGCTGACAAGCATTGCAAATGTGAAAAGCTTTCCTGTTTTTTTATGTTGACTATTTCCTTTTTTTAAAAGAATACTCGCAATGCCAGTAATGAGACTAATTCCTCCAAAAAAAGCATGAATATAAATAAAGATTTTAACTACTTGTTCCATTGTTTATGTCTTAAATGATGAAACAAAAGTATTTGAGTAAGGATTGTTTTAAAATTGAAATTCACTGAACTGTGAATTGTTCTTACTGAATTGTAATACATAAAGTACTCATTTTGATTATTTTGTTCTTTGAATAAGTGAAAATAGTAAACAATATGTGTTGTTTTTTTTTATGAATAATACACTTCGTCGATGTTTTTAAGTTATTGGTCTTCAGCAGTTTGTATTTCGTCTAAACTTAAACAAATGTTAAAATTAATGACGTAAATTTAAGTATAACTAAAAAGCTTAGAAATTATGGGAAAATTTATTAAAATTGCTAGCCTGTTTTTTTTACTTTTTATCATTGGAAGTTGTTCTGAAGATTCAATTATTGATGTAAAAGATGAATTAACAAATGAAGACCTTGAAAGCATTTATCAAGAAGAACTTTTTAGGAAAAATTATCCATCTCCAGTTGTGGTTTCGAAGAATAATCCTAAAAAAGTTTATGTACACTATATGCCTTGGTTTGCAAGCTTAGAAACAGATGGTTTTTGGGGACAACATTGGACAATGACGAATAGAAATCCTAATAATGTGGATGCTTTAGGAAAAAGAGAAATTGCGTCGCATTATTATCCACTAATTGGACCTTATTCGTCTAAGGATAATGATTTACAGGAATATCATTTATTATTGATGAAATTATCGGGTATTGATGGAGTTATTTTTGATTGGTATGGTGCTAGAAATGTGAATGATTTCGATATGTTAAAAACAAACACGAACTCTTTTATTAATGAAATTGAACAAGTTGGGTTAAAATTTGCAATAATGTATGAAGACAAAACAGCACAGTATCTATCTAAACAAAATGTAGGAAGTGCGAATCTTGCAGCTGCTGTTACCGATTTGCAGTATATTGAGAATACCTATTTTACAAGCCCTAATTATTTAAAGAGTAATAATAATGAACTTTTATTTCTTTTTGGACCAAATTACATTACAGAACCATCAGATTGGGCTACAATTATGTCGCAAATGAATTCGACTCCAAGGTTAATGAGCCTTTGGAAAGCGAGTTATAGATTGGGAAATAATGCTGGTGGGGAGTTTAGTTGGGTTGACCGAAATCATTTAATGACGCTTAATGGATATTATCAATATACTGCTCAAAACAATATTCAAACTGTGGGTGGAGTTTATCCTGGGTTTAATGATTACTATTTAGAAGGCGGTTGGAGAGACGACCCGAGTTTAGATTGGGAAATTCCTCATGATGGGTTAACAGCTTTCAATGAAACATTGGCATTAGCAGATAGTTCTCCTACAGATTTTATACAGCTAATAACTTGGAATGATTTTGGAGAAGGAACGATGATTGAACCGACATTAGAATTTGGTTTTTCATTTCTAGAAAGTATTCAAGCCTATACAGGAGTTTCCTATACAGCGACTGATCTAGAATTACCATTGAAATTGTATCAATTAAGAAAAAAATATAAAAACGAAGGAAGATTACAAGTAATATTGAATAGAGTATATTATTTAATTTTTACGCTTGAACTTTATCATGCAGAACATTTATTAAAAAATATTGAAAAATCTTATCCTATTTAAAAAATATTTCAACCATTATTATAATACCTACTAAATCAGCATGAAACAACTAATTGTACTAGAAAGTATTTATTTTTTAGTTTTATAAAATTGGTTAATAACTATAGATTATTTTTTTAGTTTCTATGGTAGTTGTTTTATGAAAAGAAGTATATTGAATTACAAGTCAATATACTTCTTTGCTTTATAGAGGACTGTTTTTAAAGAGCAAACTTAAATAAACTCGCCATCGATCATTACTTTTTCAATTAAATTATTTCCGAATTCATACGGAATTTGATAATAGGATGTAAGCGGTTTTGTAATAATAATATTTGCTTTTTTTCCTTTAGTAATACTACCATGCGTTTTGCTAATGCCCATTGCATACGCTCCGTTTATTGTAGCAGCATTGATTGCTTCTTCTGGCGTCATTTTCATTTTTATACAAGCCGTTGCAACAACAAAATTCATGTTTCCAGAAGGTGTTGTGCCAGGGTTAAAATCGGTTGCGAGTGCAATTGGTAAACCAGCTTGCATCATTTTTCGGGCGGGAGTATAAGGAATACTAATGAAATACGAACAACTTGGTAGAGCGACTGGCATAGTATTGCTGTTTTTTAAAACCTCAATATCTTCGTCTGTCACAATTTCTAGATGATCTACAGATAAAGCTCCTGCTTCAACACATGCTTTAATACCTTCAATCGCTGTAAATTGATTAACGTGTATTTTCGGAATTAAGCCATATTTTTTACCTGCATTCATGATTTTTACAGTTTCTTCTACAGAAAAATACCCTGTTTCTAAAAATGCATCGATATAATCGGCTAGATTCTCTGCAGCAATCTTAGGTAACATTTCATTAATAATAAGATCAATATAATCTGAATGATTTTCTTTGTATTCTATTGGGAATGCATGTGCTCCAAGAAACGTAGCCTTTATAGGTAATCTGTAGTTTTCTTTTAAGCGTTTAATTACACGAAGCATTTTTAATTCTCCTTCAATAGTTAAACCATAACCCGATTTAATTTCTACTGCTCCAGTCCCTTGATGCATTACTTCTTCTAGTCGTAATTTTGATTGTTCATAAATTTCTTCTTCAAAAGTTTCATTTAATTTCTTAGCAGAATTTAGAATTCCACCACCGCGATTGGCAATTTCTTCATAAGAAAGACCATTAATTCTATCTACAAATTCTTGAATTCTATTTCCTGCATAAACAATATGTGTATGACTATCGACCCATGTTGGAAGAATAACTTTTCCTTTAGCATCTATAATTTCAATGTTTTCTAAATTTGGACACTCAGACATTGGTCCAAAATTTTCAATACTATCTTTTTTTATAAGTAGGAAGGCATTGTCAATCTTAGGTAAATCTGCCATTGAAGCCCCAGAAACTTTATCAATAGGAGAAGTTCGTACTTGTAATAATTCTTTAATGTTTATGAAAAGTTTTTGCATGAAGTTTTTTTTACAAAAATAGAGACCAAATTTGAAAAACTACTATCTTTATCCTTAAAACTATAGCTCTTGAGAAAATTAAGATACAAGAAAGGAAGAAAAGCAATTTTACAACCTTTAGAATATACTGGGCTTTTTAAGGACAAAGAAACCGAAATACAACTTTTTGTTTATAACGAAAAAGATGTAAAAGAGTATGAAGCAATCACGGTAAATAAGTTTAAAGACTTAAGAAATATTTCATCAAATAATTGGTTAAATATTCATGGTTTGAATAATGTTGAAGTTATCAAATCTTTAGCAGATACTCTTCAATTGAATAGTTTAATTGTTTCGGATATTTTAAATATTGCTAGAGGAACCCGCTTGGATGAATTGGACGATTCTCTTTTCTTTAGTATTAAATCGATTCTACCTAATGACAATGAGAATACTATTTTAATTGAACAGATTAGTTTTTTACTTCAAGATAATTTGATTGTTTCTTTTCAGGAAAAAAGAGGTGATTTTTTTACACATATTAGAGAAAGATTAAGAGAAAACACAGGGATTGTTCGTAAGAAAAAAGTGGATTACCTGATGTATTTACTTTTAGATGCTGTTATCGAAAATTTTTACATTACGATAGAGAACAAAGAAAATAAAATTGAAACTTTACTATTGGCTTCAAAAACAGCTGATGATCCTTCTATCATGGTAGAAATTGAAAGATTACGTGAAATTTTTCAATTATTGAAAAGGTCAATAACTCCATTAAGAGATGCTTTGTTTACCATAAAAACTATAAAGGAAGATGATGAGTTTAACGGGATTGAGGCTTCAAATTATATCTTTTTTGGACGATTACATCAAAAAACATTAGAGCTTTTAGAACAGATTGAGTATGATATGTCAACATTAGATAGTGCCAGTAATTTTTTCTATACAGCTCAAAGTCATAGAATGAATGAAGTAATGAAAACCTTGACAGTAATTTCATCTGTATTTTTGCCATTAACATTTATTGCTGGTATTTATGGTATGAATTTTAAATATATGCCCGAATTAAATTATAATTATGGTTATTATGTAATTATCGCATTAATGTTTGTTATTGTTATAGCAATGTTGATTTACTTTAAAAAGAAAAGATGGTTTTAAAGGTTAAATCATATCTTCGGGTTTCACCCAATTATCAAATTCTTCGGCTGTAATATATCCTAACCTAAGCGCTTCTACTTTTAAAGTGGTGTTGTTTTTATGAGCCGTTTGTGCTATTTCCGCGGCTTTATAATACCCTATTTTTGTATTTAAAGCAGTTACAAGCATTAAGGAATTGTTTACTAATTCGTTGATTCTTTTTAAATTAGGTTCAATACCTCTTACACAGTTCTCGTTAAAAGAATTACAAGCATCTCCTAATAACTGTGCCGATTGAAGAAAATTAGCAATAATCATCGGTTTAAAAACATTCAATTCATAATGTCCTTGTGTTGCCCCAATTGTTATAGCTACATCATTACCCATTACTTGTGCACAAACCATTGTTAAGGCTTCACACTGAGTTGGGTTCACTTTTCCTGGCATTATAGAAGAGCCAGGCTCATTTTCAGGAAGCAATAATTCTCCAATTCCAGAACGTGGTCCAGAAGCTAACATTCGAATATCGTTTGCAATTTTATTTAATGATATGGCTAGTTGTTTTAATGCAGCATGACTTTCTACAATTGCATTGTGAGCTGAGAGTGCTTCAAACTTATTGGGAGCTGTTATAAATGGATATCCTGTAAATTTTGAAATGTATTTTGCAACAACGGTATCATAATTTTTAGGCGTATTTAAACCAGTTCCTACGGCAGTTCCTCCAAGGGCTAACTCTGATAAACTGTTAAGGGAATTTTTTAAAGTTTTTAATCCGTTTTTGAGTAGTTGGGTGTATCCAGAAAATTCTTGTCCTAATGTTAAAGGTGTTGCATCCATTAAATGAGTTCGACCAATTTTTACAATATCTTTGAATGTTTCTGATTTTTCCTGAAAGGTTGTTGAAAGATTTTCAATTGCTGGAATTGTTTTTTCAACAAGCATCATAAATGCCGAAATATGCATGGCTGTTGGGAAAGTATCATTAGAAGATTGCGATTTGTTCACATCATCATTGGCTTTTAAAATAGGATCTTCTCCAATTTGCATTCCACTAAGTAATTGTGCTCTATTTGCAATTACCTCATTCACATTCATGTTCGATTGTGTTCCAGATCCTGTTTGCCAAATTACTAAAGGGAAATGATCGTTTAATTTCTCTTCAATTATTTCATCACATACTTTTGATATTAAATCTCTTTTTTCAAGAGATAGTATTTTAGATTCAGTGTTTGTATATGCTGCTGCTTTTTTCAGATAACCAAAAGCTTTAATAACCTCAATAGGCATCGATGCTGCTGTTCCTATTTTGAAATTGTTTTTAGAACGTTCGGTTTGCGCTCCCCATAATTTATTTTCGGGAACTTTTATTTCTCCTAAAGTATCTTTTTCAATTCTATATTTCATGGCTCATTTCTATATTTATGAAAAATACGATTTATAAAAATTCTAAAGAAATAAAAAGTGTTATTATATTGCTAAAAAAAATAAATACTAGTATCTTTGGCAAGAATTCACTAAAATTCCGGAAAATATGTTTGAATTTGATCAGTATTTAGGCTTTTTACTTTTCTTAACTATTTTAACTATAGGTTTTTGGTTAATGATTTTCTTAGCTTCATTCGTACCTTATTGGTTAGGTGGTGCTATTGTTGAATTAATCAAAGAGAAAAAGGCAAAAAAGCAAGCAGAACAAGAATAATATTCTATGTTTCAAAATAAAAAAGGACTGCTATTGCAGTCCTTTTTTTATATATTATCCAACGAAATCGTCTCCACCACCGTCATCTCTACGGTTGTTTTCTCTCTCATTTTTCTTTTTGTTAAATCTGTAAGTAAAAGAAAGATTAATTTGTCTTTGTCTCCATTGGAACTCAGAATAACTAGTAATGTTCTCTAAGTTGGTTTCCCAACGTCTTTTTCTAGTGTTAAATAAATCACTCACATTAAGTGCTATAGTACCTTTGTCTTTTAAAACATCTTTGCTAAATGCAAGATTAACACTTGTCATGTCATACCTTCTTCCTTGTGCATTATTTTCAGGAGCATGATATGTAGCGTTTACTTGCCAATCAATTTTATAAGGTAAAGTTACTTTAGAAGATATTCGAGTAAACCAGCTTGTTGCAGTATTATCAAAGTTTTGTACTACTTCTGTGTTTACAGAATTTATATAGCGGTAATCTCCTTTTGTTTCATTTCTGAAAAGATTAAAATTAGAGTTTAATTTCCACCATTTAAATGGAGAATAATTAATATTAAATTCAAAACCAGCTCTAAGTTCTGTAGCTAGATTAATAGGAGTTGATTCAATAACAGGAACACCATCTGCAATTAAACCAGATTCTCTTCTAATAAATTGAAAAGAGTCGTCTGTAATATTAACATAGGCAGATGTATTGAAAGTAACTTTGTTCCATCTTTTTAAATAGCCTAAATCAATTGAATTTGTGTAAGCAGGATTTAAGTCTGGATTTCCTCTAAATATGTTAATTCTACTTGAATAAGTTGAAAAAGGATTCAAGAAACGTCCTCTAGGTCTGTTAATTCTTTTACTGTAACTTAAACTCATGCTACTTGTTTCTGAAAATTCATAATTTACAGTAGCAGTAGGGAAGAAGTTATTATAGTTCTTAGTATTGTAATCATTTGCAGAAATTGAATTTACTTCAATATTACTATCTTCAAAACGTAGTCCTAAGAAATAAGAAAACTTATTAATTTTAGAGCCAAACTGCATATAGAATGCATTAATGTTTTCTTTATATTCCAATAAATTAGAATAAACATCATTTCTTACCCAGTTTCCACCTGCATCTAAAGCGCTAATATCAAAATCGGTTAAATTCTTTTGAAAACTACCTCTATAACCAGCTTCAAAACGAGAATTTTCACCTAATGGCAAAACATAATCAGTTTGAAAAAGGTTACGATTTTGATTTTGCGGATTAAGAGTTCTCTCTGTGAAAGCAGTACTCGGATCGCCTAGAATTTGATCGTTGATAATTGCATTATCATTTTCTCTATTTTCAGAAAAAGACATGTCAATAGTTAACTTATGATCTTCTTTTTTGAAATTTTTAGTAAAATTTGTAGCATATTCAAAAGTGAAATCTTTACTTCTTTGATCGTTAAAACGATTTCTTGTAAAAGTTGCATTTCTAGCATTATCATAATTATAGAAGAAAACGTTATCTGGGTTTTCACCTCTACTATTCTGGACCGTTAATGAGTTTGTCCAGCTTGTTGTTTTATCAATAAATAATTCAACACCAAAGTTTGTATTATACCCTTTGTTTAAACGTTCGTTATTTCTTCTTTCATCGATGTAGTTATTAACAGCACCAGTATTGTCAAAATAGGTCGAATTAGTTAAAGAATTCCCTAAAGAAGTTCTGTAATTATAACCCGTATTCGAAAACAAATTAAAATTATCACTTCTATAGTTTAAACTTGCACTACCACTATAGCTTTCTGGATCACCAGCAGAAGCTACAAAAGAACCATTCAATCCTTGTGCTTTTCCTTTTCTAAGGATAATATTAATAATTCCTCCACTACCTTCAGCATCATAACGAGCAGAAGGATTTGTAACTACTTCTACTTTTTCAACAGCATCGGCAGGTAATAATTTTAAAGCATCAGCAATATTTATTCCAGCTAAACCAGATGGTTTCCCATCAATTAATATTCTAACATTTTCATTACCTCTAAGCGCAACATTACCTTCTGGATCTACAGTAACAGAAGGAACGTTATCTAAAACGTCACTAACTGTTCCTCCTTTTACCATCATGTCTTTTCCAACATTGTACACTCTCTTATCAAGTTTAATTTCAACTGTAGAGCGCTCTGCAATTAGTTCTACACCTTGAAGTTGAGCAATATCTGCTTCAAGATATATTGTACCAAAATCGGTATTTGTATTATAGGTTTTATTTTTAAATTCTACCGTTTTAAATGAAATAAATTCAAAACGAACATTATAGGTTCCAGATTGTACTTCGAAATTAAATTCTCCATTTAAATCGGTTACTGTTCCATTAAGTTTTTCAGGATTCTTGGCATCTTGAAAAACAACTGTTGCATATTCTAAAGGAAGCGTTGTTCCTTTTTCGAAAATTTTTCCAGTAATTTTTATTCTTTTAGCATCTGGTTTCTGTTGGCCAAAGGCTAATGCAGAAAGCAAAAAGAAAAGAATTAGGTTGTAGTTTTTTAGCATGATAAATTTGTGTATATTTTTCTAAGACCGCAAATTTATGCTTAGGTTTAATCTACGAATGCCAATTGTTTGTTAAAAAAATCATAGAATTTTGTTAATCATATCTAAAGGCCTTGCTATAACAGCTTTATTATCATTCACAATTATAGGACGTTCAATAAGTTTAGGATGTTTTAGCATTGCATCAATTATTGCATCATTTGTTAGTGTTTTACCTTTGTATTCTTCAATCCAGATTTTTTCTTTTACTCGAACAAGCTCTATAGGTTCAATTCCCAATTTTTGAATCACATCTTCTAATTCTTCTTTTGTGAAAAGCTCATCCATATATTTTCTTAATGTGAAAGGCTTGTTTAAAGTTTCAATCTCACATAAACCATCTCTGGATTTCGAACATCTTGGATTGTGGTATATTGTTATCATAAATTTAATTTTTTTTGAGATACAAAGAAAATGATATTATTCTTTGTAACAAAATACTTAATTTTATAACCTATCATAAAAACAAAGTCAATGTATTTAGAACAAGTTAAAAAATTCACCGCTAATCCTATTTTATATTTTGTATTTCCTGTAGCATTTATAGCTTTAATGGTAATGAATTATGTTGCTAGTGAAGGTGTAGATACGAATGAACTAATTCAACAAATTATAAAAACATTTGGAGTGAATGGTGCATTTATTATGCTTATTGCTCCGCTTTCTATAGGTTTACTAGGTGTTTTGTTTTGGGTAAAATTTATTCAAGGTCAGACGATAAGAAGCTTAACCACATCTCGATCTAAGGTAGATTGGAAACGTATTTTTTTTTCTTTCTTTATTTGGGGATCAATTACAACAATAATGACACTATTAGCCTATTATACTAATCCAGAAAGTTTTGTTTGGAATTTTAAACCAGAAAAATTCATGGTGTTCTTAATTCTAGCTATAATTTTAGTACCCATGCAAACAAGTTTTGAAGAATATCTTTTTAGAGGTAATATGATGCAAGGAATGGCATTGGTTACTAAAAGTAGATTAATTCCATTATTAGTGACGTCTATTTTATTTGGTTTAATGCATATTGCGAATCCAGAAGTTGGAAAAGTGGGTTACATTATTATGGTTTATTACATAGGAACAGGATTATTTTTAGGAATACTGACAATAATGGACGAGGGTTTAGAATTAGCTCTTGGTTTTCATGCAGCCAATAATTTGGTAGGAGCACTTTTAGTTACAGCCGATTGGACAGCATTTCAAACACATTCTGTTTTTAAAGATATTTCAGAGCCTTCAGCTGGTTTTGAAATTATTTTCCCTGTTTTAATCATTTTTCCACTGTTACTGTTTTTGTTTTCTAAAGTTTATAAATGGAAAAATTGGAAAGAAAAATTAACTGGAAATTTAGATAATAAGTAAATAAGCTAAAATGATAATACAAGAATTAACCCACAAAAAAGTTCACAATCGTTTTAAATTAAATGGCTATTATTATAGTTATGATGATATGCGAACAATTGCTTATGAATTCATTAAAGAAGGAAATGAAGAAGAGATTCACATTGGAGAATTTCTATTGGAATGGTTGGATGAAGATTTATATATAGAAGTGCAAACTTCGGGAACAACAGGAAATCCTAAAGTAATTAAGCTAAAAAAACAAGCCATGATTCAATCGGCTTTAGCAACAGGAGATTTTTTCAATTTACGACCAGGAAATTCAGCTCTACTATGTTTATCCGCAAAATACATTGCTGGAAAAATGATGATAGTACGTGCTTTAATTCTAGGTTTAGAGTTAGATACAGTTGTGGTAGATGGAAAACCATTAATAGAAAAAGAGTATGATTTTGTAGCAATGGTGCCTTTGCAAGTAGAAAATTCATTTGATAAATTAGATCAAATTAAAAAAATAATTATAGGTGGAGCACCTGTTTCTAATGCGTTAGCAATAAAGTTACAGCACACAACTGTAGCTGCTTATGAAACTTATGGAATGACAGAAACAATAACACATATTGGAGTTCGTAAAATTGGAGAAGATAATTTTAAAACATTGCCAAATGTGTTTGTAAAAAAAGACGATCGTGGTTGTTTAGTTATTAATGCGACAAAAATTCTTGAAGAAGAGATTGTAACCAATGATAGTGTTGAAATCATTTCAGAATCAGAATTCAAATGGTTGGGGCGACTTGATAATGTGATTAATAGTGGAGGAGTGAAGCTATTTCCAGAACAGATTGAAGCAAAACTACAAGAAAAAATAACGAATCGTTTTTTTGTTGCAGGAATTGAAGATGAAAAATTAGGGCAAAAATTAATATTAATTATAGAATCCGAAGAAAAAGAAATTCCAAGTTCATTATTTGATGTTTTGGATAAGTTTGAAAAACCAAAAGCTATTGCGTTTTTGTCAAAATTTGTCGTAACTGAAACAGGAAAAATTAACCGTTTGGAAACGTTAGAAAAAACAAAAGGAGCTAATTAAAGCTCCTTTTGTTTTATACTAGTTGTGATTTGAATTTACTGTAAAAGAAAATGATGGTTTTTTTCTTGATATGAAATAGAAAAGCATAGCATCGCTACGTTTTTATTTCATATCAAGGAAAAAAGGGTGTTTTATTCCAGTAAATTCAAATGATAAATGGTATTACTCATTCACTTTAATGAAAAAGTGATTTGTTAGTACTTTTATATCATTAAAATTAGTAATCACTTCTCCTGCTTTTTGCCATTCGTTGCTAGCATTTAATCGTATTTTTCGATCACCAATTAAAAGATCAACAGGCATTTCGAAATTAGCTACATCAGTAACCCAACGGTATTGAAAGCGTTTTTTATAGGCTTTAATTTCTAATTTTGGAATTGTAGTATAATTCAAATACTGATCGAATATAGGTGTTAAATTACGTCCTGTTTCTTTATTAAAAAAGTCAACTACAGTTTTAGTATCAATAATTTTTTTACGGTAAGTTTCAGAATATTTCAACACAATGTTCCACCATTTCGTGTCATTATCAACTACATGACGAAGCGTGTTTAAAAGTAAAGCTCCTTTGTAATACATATCGCTACTTCCTTCATTGTTCACACCGTATTGACCAATAACTGGTCGGTCATTTTGTACATTATTAGATTGACCATTAATATAGTTCATCGCAGCATCATATCCTTTGGCACATTCAATGAAAACAGTTTCGCTATAGGTTGTAAAAGCTTCATGAATCCACATATCGGCAATGTCTTTACTCGTTACGCTATTTCCAAACCATTCATGACCTGTTTCATGGATAATAATAAAATCGAAACTCATTCCTTCTCCTGTGCCCGATAAATCTCTGCCTAAATATCCTTTTCTGTATTTATTTCCATAGGCAACAGCACTTTGATGTTCCATTCCTAAATAGGGAGTTTCCACCAATTTATAACCATCTTCCCAAAAAGGATAGCGACCAAATTTTGTTTGAAAACAATCCATCATTGGTTTTACATCAGCTTTAAAATGTTTTTTGGCTTTCGCTTCATTTTCTCTTAAAACATAATAATCTAAATCGAGATTGTCTAATTTATCCTGAATATGAACATAATCGGCAATATTTACGGTAATAGTATAGTTGTTTATAGGGTTAATTACTTCCCAATCCCAACGCGTATAACCATTTTCAATAGCTTCAGAACCTTTAAAACGACCGTTCGATACATTCATTAAACCATTTGGAACCGCTACTTTAATAGAAGCACCATTGTCAGGTTCATCTGTTTGTGAATCTTTTACTGGATACCATAAACTAGCACCTGTTCCTTGCACTGCGACAGCGATAAAATGTTTGTCGTTGTTATCTTTTTTAAATACAAAGCCACCGTCCCAAGGAGCATTTTTAGCAACTTTCGGTTTTCCCGAATAGTAAAAACGGACTTTATCATTGGTGTCTTTTGCTAATTCCTTTGGAAAACTAACAAAAACAGCATCATATTCTCTTTTATAGGTTAGTTTTTGATTGTTCCAAACAATAGAATCAACTTGCATATTATCAAACAAATCCAATTGAATTTTTGTCGTAGGTTCAACTACTTTAAACGTAATTTCGTTATAACCGACAATATTCCTTTCTTCTGGATTAATCTTGATATTTAGATCATATCGTTGCACATCAAAACAGTTGCGTTCAAAACGCAATCCACCATGTAGGGAATCTCTACGGGTAAAATTTTGTGCAGTTAGGTTTTGGATTCCAATAGCAAGTAACCCTATGATTAGTAGTTTTTTCATTTTTATATAATTTGATTAATGACTAGTTGTGAATAATGGAAGCATATTGTTAATATACTCAGAATCATTTGTAATACTAATACTCTCAATTTTTTCTTTTGAATGATTGTTAAAAATTTTAATTAGAAGAACTTTGTTTTTTTCATCATAGTATAAATTCCAATTTTCCCAAGCTTTGAACATTGTAGAATTGTAATCAACGATAAAATCATTTGTAATATTTTTGAAATCTTCTTCTGTATATCCCTCTAATTTTTTTAAATGTATTGTTACAAGTGAACTATCTTTTTTTAGAAAAGTAAAATCGGCATATTCTCCTTGGTTAATTATTTTTGATACCTCAAAATAATTTTCATTCTTATCATGATTTCTATATTTTAATTTAATTTCTGCATAATCAATTTTAAATTGTGAATACACATTTAAGGACATAAAAAACAATACAAAAAATAATTTTCTCATTTTTTCAGGATTAAAACTCAGCAGCTTCAAAAATAGTTATATTTTCTTTTACAATAGGGTGAAAAAAAGTAATTTCTTCAGCATGAAGGTGCAATCTATCCGATTTTGTACCATACAAATCATCACCCACAATAGGACAATTTAGTCCTAACGAATGGGAAGCATGCACACGCAACTGATGTGTTCTACCTGAAATAGGGAAGAAGTGAATGCGTGTTTTTCCATCTTTTCTTTCGATTACTTTATATTCAGTTCGAGCTTGTTTACCATGTTCATAGCACACCAATTGATTTGGTCGGTTGTCTAAATCTACCCGCAAAGGCAAATCGATAACTCCTTCATCATTAGAAACAATACCATCTAAAATTGCAACATAGCGTTTTTTAATAGTACGTTTTATGAACTGTGATTGTAATTCTTTATAAATGGCTTCCGATTTTGCAATTAATAGCAAACCAGAAGTTGACATATCCAAACGATGAACAATTAAAGGACCAGTAGCAGTTGGATATAAAACTTTTACCCTTTTAGCAACAGAATCGATTACATTTTTTCCTGGAACCGATAAGAATTCTGGCGGTTTATTAATAACAGCCAAATAATCGTCTTCAAAAACGACAGAAATGTCTTTCCCAGCGGCAGGATTTTCTAAAAAAGGATTGTCCTCTAACACAATGCCATCTAGCATGTGTGCTAAAATAGGTTCGCATTTACTTCGGCAAGCAGGATAGAAATTTTTATGTTTTCGTACTTCCGATTTTGGTGATTGTCCCCACCAAAACTCTGCCATTGCAATAGGTTTTAAATCATTTTCAAAAGCATAGTGTAATAGTTTTGGAGCGGCACATTCTCCTGCTCCTGCTGGTGGATTATTATCAAAAATTTGACCAACACTTTTAATTTTTTTAGCCTGATTTAAGAATGCATAACTATCAAAAAGTTGTTGTTGTAATTCTCCCGATTTTTGTTTTCGGATCTCTTTAAGTACTTTGATTTGACTGGTGAAAACAGCTATTTCTTTTTTAGCAGCTTCTATTTTATAGTTCCAGTATTTTGTCATTTTTTTAAGCAAAATACTTTCTTTCTTACTTTCTTCCGAAAGTTCTAACTCTAACTTATTTAGCTCTTCTGTTGTTAGATTATTCGAAAGCTCTTTTCTTCTTTGATCTCGAGCTGCTTTCAAAGTTTTAATACGTTCTTTTTGTTTCAGAATATCTTCAGCTGCTTTCTCTTGTGTCGTTTTTCCATTTTCTTTCGCAAGAATATAATCGGTAGCATTTTCGAGTGCTTCAATTTCGCGATTAATTCCATTAACCACTTCTTCTTCAATTTTGTAGAATCCATCTTTTGGAAGCATATCAAAAATGGGTGGCACAAAATAAAGATGTTCATTACTTTCTGCTAGTTTTCCAGAATAGGCCCATAAATAGCCTAATTGTCCTTCTTGGTTCTGACAAACTAAAACACCAAACATTTTTCCGATTACCAAACCTTCTTGGGCTTCTTGTAGTCCGAAATTGTGTATGAAATTTGTTTGGGTTTCCAAATAATGTTGTAAATCTTTTGTAGCCAGAATACTCAGTTCGTGGGGTTCGTAGTAAAAAGGAAAAGTGAATTTTTCAGGTAATGAAATACTTGAAATATCGGTTTTGAAAGCTTGAAAAAAATCGTGTAACATGTAGCAAATATAGGCTATTTTACCGATTTAAAAAGGATGTATTTGGAAATGAAAAGCTTTACTTTTATTGAAAGAGCATTTTGTATTAGCGATCGATGTAAAAATACGATAAACGGAAATATTTTCTATACCTGCATAGCAATAAATAATAATAGTTTTCTCAGGATGACCTTTTTTGTTTTATAATAGAGAAAGAAATTATACTTTATTAAAAAGTAAATTTTAAATTATAATAGTAGATTTGTTTTTTATGTATGAGTAGAGTGAAGCATTTCTTCATTATTTGATTAAGAGGAGGTTTTTCTGTTATTAAATTAATTCAGAATTAAATTTTTAGAGAATGGAAGTTAAAGAATTAGTACTTAAGATTATAAATAATCACTTTTACGTGAAAATTAAAAATATTGAGCAAGCATATTATTATTTTACAGGAGTTGGTTTTTTTAATATGGAAATTGACTTGAATTTTACTAGCTTTTTTAAGGATTTTAGAGAATATATTATAGATAATTACTACAGTTCTTATTCTCATTTTGAATGGCATAGTATAATTAGGCATCAGTGTTCAAATGATATTGATTCTTTGGATATTTTAAAGCGATTATTGTTAGAGTATATAGATAAAAGGTAGCTTTTAAATTATGATAAAACCAAAAAAAGAAATTGTATTTATCAATTTTATAATTAGGTATAGTAAAATGATGAATATTTGTAGGTATGATGATTTTCTTTACTTTTTAGAAGGTTATCGCTTTAGTGCAAAAGATAATGATTCATTTATTCAAATAATGGATTTGTTTGATAGATATATTTTAGAAAATTATAGTGAATATTTGCTTTTTAATGAATGTTCTAGTGAACAAATCACTAAACTTTTATGCTCAAATCAATTTGATATATTTATTCAATTATTAGATCAATTCTTAAAAAAGGAGTTGATGCTTGATAGAGAAGGGACAGGTTATCAAATACCTGAGTTTTTTAGAAGTAAATATTACATCAACTCAGAAAAAAAAATAATCAAAATGAATAGTACTAGGATTGTATCTTCATCTTGTAGATTTAGAAAAATAAACCTATTATTATAATTCCTACAAAAGAATAAAGCATAAATCCCGAACCTTGAGGTAACTCTCAATAAAACAAAAACAATTCTATATTTTCTATTCGGTTATTTCTGCTGTTGTTTTGGTTTTAATAGTCTCTAAAATATAATTCATTTCTGGGTCATTATCTTTTACTCTATCATCAATAGTTGGTGAAATGGCAACATCGGGATAGATTCCATGACCAATTACTTCTGTTTTTTCAACTGCATTTACATACATTAAACCTAAACGTACTTTTACTTTAGAGTTGGGTAACGTAATTTTAGGCATAAACCCAGCCACAGTACCATTATAATCGCCTCCCGTTTCTTCTCCTACAAAAACAGCTCTTTTATTGGCTTTCAATTTTGTAGATAAAATACTTGAAGCTGAAAAACTTCCTCCATTAATTAATACATATACATTGCCTGTAAATTTATTTTCTTTTGCTTTTTTCTCTTTTGATGAAGTAATGTAATAATTCCCATCGTCTTTTTTATTGGTTCTAAAAAATAGATAGCCATACACAATTGGAGAAACTAAAGCTTTTACTGTGAAAAGTAAGGGTTTAGAACCTTTAAAATAATCCATTTGGAACATACTAGTTTTTCCTGCTACTTGCGATGGTCTAGAAAAAGTATATGTAGAATCGGCAGCTAAATAGCTATATAGTTCTTCAATTTCGTTTAAACGACCTCCAAAATTATAGCGCAAATCGATAATTAAGTTTTGTGTTCCTGTTTGCTTTAGTGTTTCAAAAGATTCTTTGTAGAAACCATGATAATTACCAACGGTGAAACTCTTAATTTTCATAATTGCTGTGCAACTGTCTTTTGCTGTAAACGACAAATCGCGATGGTATTTTTTAGTAAGCTTATTATAGCCTAATTTACTTAAATGTTTATTTACTTTTGAAATACTGTCTTTCTGAATTGTAGTAAGTTTCTCTTTTGTAGTTTTTATTGTATGCGTTGCGCTGTCTTTGGCTTTCCTTTTCACCCAATAGGAGTTTTCATGATTAAACTCGAAAGCAATACTGTCTTGATATTGGTTTTTAAAAGTATAGAATGTACCTAAACGTTGTCCGATAAACTTATCTTTAAATGTTGTGTTATACCCATCGGAAGTGATCCAATTTTTGAATTCTTCAATAAGCGGTTGCACAGGTTCGTTGTTAATTTGTGTTAGTTCATCGCCCACTTTAATGACTTTCAAATCAGATTCATTATTGACCACATAAAGTTTGTTGTCGAAAATTTCAAATTCGAATTGACTAAATGGACCGTCTTGTTTTTTGAGTAGTTTGGATTCCTTTTTTGTGAAACGCTTCATGTTAGGATACGTAAACGTGTGCCCTTGACCAATACTGGCTACTACAGGGCTTAGTTTTGTGAAAAAAGCGTAACTCGTTAATGGCTTTGTAATGGTAGTTTTCAAACTATCAAATTTAGCATCTAGTGCTGTTTTGCTTATATATTGATAGAGTTGTGGTTGTAATTTTTGTAACTTTCTATAGGTAAAATCGACATCTTTATGCAGTTGTTTCACGCTTATTTCCTTGTCTATTTTAGCATTGTGCTTTTTTACAGAGGTGCATTGTACTAAAAACAGCGATAAAAAAAATACAATTACTCCTTTACTACAGGTTTTAATTATCGTCTTATAGTGCAATTGGTTGCTGTGGGCGTGTAATTTTTGAATCATAGTTTTTGATTTTACTTAAATAGACGAGTTCGATTTTTAAATAGTTGTATGTTGTGTTACAACTTTAATGCCATTTATTTTTTATTTACTCTTTCAAAAAACGCAATACAATTTGATTAAATAATTCTGGATTTTTACTTGGTAGATAATGCGTAGCGTTTGGAACAATTGCCAACTGTGCATTGGGAATGTTTTCAAAAATTTTCACTGTATGTTCTGTTTTTATTTCGTCACGATCTCCAGCCATAATTAGACATTTACTCGTTATTACATTTAAATCTTTATAGTCAAGATTTGGATATTTATAATCTAAATATATGAAATCTATATTTTTGTCGTATTGATGCTTGTCATTTAATTTTTCAAGTTGTTTAATGTAATCCATTAATTCTTCTTTATCAATCATACCAGCTGGAAATATATTCCCAGCCATAGAAACCATTTTATCTACTTTTTCTGGATGTTTAATAGCCATTAATATACCTAAAATGCCACCATCACTCCAACCCACAATATGTGTTTTCTCTATGTTTATTTTCTCTAAAAATTGTTTCAAATCTTCAATTTCTACATCAAAAGTAAGTTCCACATCGTCTTGATAGCCAGAGTTTCCCCTACCACGACAATCTACTAGAATCACTTTATAATGTTTTGCATATTCTTCTACTTGTTTGCTAAAAGCATTGATAGACTGACCGTTTCCATGCAATAGCAATAGCGGTTCTCCTTCTCCATAAGTTTCATAATACAATTGAACACCATTGGCTTCTAAAAATTTACCATGAGATGAACTTCCTAAAATATCAGTTCCTTTAATATGCAAACAAGATTTTCCTTTAAATGGTTTTTCTGTAGTATGCGTATAGGTGAAGTTTTCGGGTTCAATTTGATTCCCATTGTTCACAAAGTTGTTCCATTGTTTTAAATTAATTCCTTCTTCAAAACCAGGGTTTTCAAGTTTTATAGTTTCCCATTTGCCTCTATCGTTTTTTATTTGAAGTTTAAAATCATCAAAATAAAAATCGCCTTTGTTTCTACAAATAATACTTACTGAAAAGTTTTTAGATTTAGGATTAATAGTCCCTTTAACTTCATAAGTTTTCCAATCGGTATTTCTAACATTATCATAGTATAAACTCGTATAGTTTATATATTTTTGATCTTCATCTTTTTCTATGAATCCCATATCTAATTTAGAATTGGGTAAAAAGTTTTCGATGCGAACAGCTGCGGATAATTTAAATTCTTTATCTGCATAATGCTCACTATATAGGTCTAGACTATAATAGAACATTTCCGATTTTTCGGTTATTTTTTTTTGCGAAAAAGTAAGGTTAAAAATAAAAAGTAGTAGTAATACAATTTTTTTCATGGTTGTCATTTTTGTTTATAGACTTCAAAAGTAAGATTTTTTTTAAATACTCTATAGATATTAATCAGACGAGAGATAATAGATAAAAGATGATAGACTTATCTGTTTTGTGTTAAGAGATTAAGTTATTTCTGTTTATCGTTATATTCTGTGTCTAATATTCACAAAAATAAAAACTTTCTTAATCTACAGTTTTCCGCACAAAAAATAAAAACCACTATACTATCTTTGAAAAAGTAAATGAATTGTCATTTCTACGTATTTCTACGTACAAAAAACAGTCAAAATTACGTATAAATACGTATTGCATGTTTGGAAGGAATGGTTTAGGTTTGTGTTCACAGAATATACTAACGCAAAAAAATAAAATGAAAAAAATCTTTCTATATAGCTTTTTAGCTATTTCAGTTTTGTCTTGTAAAAAAGAAAAGACAACAGTAAATTCTCAAATATTGTTGGAAACTAAAAAAGATACTTTAAAAGAAACAGAAATAACAATAGCAAAGGTTTCAGAAGATTTAAAAAACAATCATTTTTCTAAAGAGTTGTCTAATTATACAGATGAAGTTATTAATAAAATTGCCGAAAACATGATTTTTAAAGCAGATTTGTTTGATGAAGGCGAAAAAAATCATCTGAAGGAAATTACTAGTTTTGAAAATAATATAATTTCATTCTATTGGGAAACTTGTGGGACAGGTGGCTGTGTCCATTATCAAAAAATGCAAATTAAAAATAATAATATCATTGATTTAGGAAATGGTTTTGACAAACTTACAGAATCCGAAACTTTACGTTTGGAAAACATAATTAAATTAAAAAATAAAAATTTCTCTCACATTTCTGGAAGAAGTGAAACCGATATTAAACTGAAAGAAAATGGTAATTATTTAATGATTTTTAGTGGTTTAGAAGAAGCTGAAGGTGAAGCAACTGGTGGAAGCTTAGAGATTACTTATGAAACAAACGATTTAAAAACGTTTATAACTAATTCTGTAAAGGTTTTAAAAAGAGTTTAAAGTCAGAGAATTTTAAATTTATTACTAATCAATAATTATATTTTTTACAAATTGAGTATAGTCATTAGAATATCTTTTTTGTATGTATAAAAAACTAATTTTAAAAATAGTAAGTCCAATAATTGGACTTGCGATTGTCGGATGTATTTATCTTAATTCGGAATCTTTTATTGAAAATCAAGATTGGAAATACGCAGAAGGAACTCATATTGGAGATTGGTTAGCAAAAAACGCTTTTAAAGTGAGCGATAGAATAATTGAAACAAATCAAGGAAAAGCAAAAATAATTTTCTGTTACGGTAAAAAACTAATAATTGAAAATTTAGCAACTAAAGAAAAAGGATTTTATATAAACAAAAGCTAATCTAATTACTAAGTGTAGCAATGTTTTCTTTACTTACAATCAAAGAAAATAAGATGTTTAGGAAACAGTTGAATTTTTCCAAGTAGAATAATAGAAAAATCCTATTTGTAAGTTATAAAAAGATGGAGTAGGTTTGTAGTAAATAGAATTTATAATTGTCTATATAGAGAATATAGATAAGCTTATAGTATAGACATATTATGAAAAAACTTTTTGTACTGATTATTATATTTCATTTGCAAGTGACTTTTTCACAAGAAGAGTTAAAAAAATATGATGAAAATTATACTCCATTAAATCTTGAAGATGGACTAGAATACATGGAATATATTTGGAGTGAAAAAGATAAAAAAGAATTTAAAAATCTTCCTGAAACCTCTATTTCAGGATATCTTCCTATAGAAGTATCAAAAATAATTTGGATACTAGAAGAACCGCCTGCTATAGATTTTTTTATCAAAAATGGAATATTTTCGAAAAGAGATATATGCTCAATTGTTTTAAAAGCATTTCATAGAAAGTTAAACAATAAAAAGGTTAATTTCAAGTCGCTTATCAAACCTTACCAAAGATATTGGAGGAAAGTAAATAAAGAAAAATATAAAGAAGATAAAAGTTTTTTTAGAAAATATAAAGTTGGTGATACACTAACATTTAAATTCTTGAGAACTTATATAGATGATGAGCAAGAAAAATTATATCAAGAAGGAAACTGTAACGCAAGAGGAATTCTTCTAGAAAAAAGAAAATCTGATTTTAATTTAAAAATTAAGTTAATTGAAATCTGCGACAAAAAAGGAATATATATTGTTGATTTTAGTAAAAAAGAAATAGAAAAGTCAGGTTTTGAAGTTAAGAATGTAGGTGATGTTTTCTGGAATTTCTATAATGATTGGGAACCCATCACTTCTAAATTATCAAGACATTAACTGTACTGAATAAAATGCTGCTATTTCCACATTAAAATAAAAAATAATTTTTAAAACAGATAAATTTTCCAAAGCAGAATAATGAAAAGAAAATAAGGAATTTAGATTTAATTTTTTTTTAAAAAACAGTATGGGAATTTTTGATATTTTTAAGATGAAACCAAAGTTTGTTGACGACTTTTTTGGAGAATTAAACTATAGAAGCTTAAAAGTGACTTCAAAAAGCTATTATGCTGGACAAGTGCAATTTCAAGGTAACTTAATAGGAATAATTCTTACTGCTGATGAAAAAGGACCAACCGACGAGCAGAAAATATTTTTTAAAAAACTGGATAGCGAATACATAATAATTAAAGAAAATATAATCCTTCCTTTTTTAAAGAAAGAACTAGAAGATAATTTAGAAGAATCGGGACTAGAAAACTTTGATTCTCAATTTGATTCTGATGCAATTTCAATTGGGGAAATTAAAAATGAAAATACCGAATGGTCAATCACGTATGATGCTAAATCGATGAGACATTTTGTTACAATAGATTTTGAAGGAATGCAACCCAAGTATATGTCAATTGATGGTTAATGAATTTAAAAAAATGAAAAAGACACTTATATTTTTCACCATTTTTGTAGTCGTACTTTTTTTAATCATTAGCTATAAAAATCCAATTATTGGTAAGTATATTGTTGGGAGCGCTAGAATAATAGGAGAAAAAACAAAAAGCGAGGTGTACTGTAACCAACTGAAAATAGATGATGCTAAGCTTTTCTTGTCGAAGTCTAATTTTGAAGAAACTGAAAAACGAAACCATTACATATTGTATTTTAGGAACGTAAAAGCGTTTGAAGGAATTCCTGTTGTAATTGTTGATATTGAAAGCAATAGCGTTTGTATACCAAATGCTAGTTTGAAAGATTATGATATTGTTCTTGGAAGCTTATTTCAAAGCGAATCAGGTGCAAAGGTGATGATACCAATAGATAATGAACTTAAAGGGTTGAATTTTGATCCAGATTTAAAAGTATCGTTTAAAAAGATTTCATTTCATTTACTGGTTAATAATGAAATTCGTGAAATAGTGATAGACATAGGATAGCGGTAAATCTTTAAATAATAGAAACTATTGAAAACACAACTATAAGTTGTATGAATAGGAGTTCGTTTTTTAAAATGTAAATAGAAAATATTACTTAAATTCAATTATGCTTAGTATGAAAAAAACAGAAAATGATTTTCGAAAATTAAAAGGATTATTAATGTATACTATAAGGATTATAGGTGTTTTTTTATTCGTTTCATTTTGTTTAATAAGTTGTAATTATGAAATAAAAGCAGAATATAAATTCATTGGGAAATTTAAGTATGAAATAATAAATGACAGCCTGTTTTTAGATACTTTTTTAGCTCCAGATAGTTATGGGTATTTAATCGGTGATTTAGAAATTCAAGGCATTAAAATTTACGGAATAGAAAAAAATAAGAAATCTAAAGTTGATTATATTATAAGTTTAAACCATCCTATTATTTCAGTGTTAAAAAGTTCAAATATAACCCGAAATGAAGGCATGGAACATATGAAAAAAAAGCCAATTGAAATTAGAAAGAATGTGAATGTTGCCACAAATGATATTTACATTTACGAATTAAAAGAGAAAAATAAGTATAGATTACTATTGCCATAAAACTTCTCCAAAACGCCTATTTGTAAGTTGTGAAAAGATAGATTAGATTTGTAAGAATAATCAATAGTCTAAAAAATACACATTACAATATAATACATTAAAAAAGTTTATAATTATGAAAAAAGTTCTGCTAACAGTTGCAATTTGTCTTTTAGGGATAAGTAATTATGCACAAGAGCAAATTATAAGTGAATTAAAAAAAGCTTATGAAGAGAAAAGTTATGATTTAATTATTTCGAAGCATTCTGATAAAGTAAATGAATATCCCGCTGAAGCAGTTTATTATATTGGCATGGCTTATTATATGAAGGCAGATGATAATAATGCCATTAAAATAATGGATATTTCAATCAAGAAAGATAAATCAAATCCAGATGCTCACTTTATTAAAGGAATGACCTATAATTATATGGGACAGTTTGATAAAGCAATTACATCTTTCAATACTGCGATAGAATTAGACTCCAAAAACACAAACTATTTTAGTGGTTTAGGTGATTCTTATTTTAGTCAAAAGGAATATAATAAAGCACTTATTGCCTACACTACTGCTACAGAAAAGAATGATCCAACCGAAAGGGCTTTTGTGATGATTCCTCAAGTTTATGTACAACTCAATCAACTTGAAAAAGCTTTAGAAGCATTCTATAAATCGAGTGAAATCATTTCTAAAGAATCAGGTTCATATATAACCATACTTTATAACATAGGATTGTATGAATATCTAAATAAAAACTATGACAAATCTGAAATTGCTTATAAAGAATTAATTGAAATAGCTCCAAATGATTATCAATCTTATGCTAAATTAATTCAAGTTTATTATGGTAAAAAAGAATATGAAAAAGCAAAACCTTTAAGAGAAAAACTATACCAAGCCTATAAGGGCGGGGAATTAGAGGGGAATTTGAAAAGTATGTTTTGTTTTGATCAATTTGAATGGAATGGAAAATTGATACTTGCTTTTGAACGATTTGCGGTTAAAGAAGGACAATTATATTACAAACATGTATTTTACATACCTAATGAGAAAGGAGAAACAGAATTTACAATTCAAACAGAAAATTCGCCAGTTTCGGTAGAGTTAGGTGGGCCTAAATATGTATTAGGAATGGACAAAGGAGGAGCACATTCAACTTTTAGATACGGATTTAACGAAGATTTAAATTATGAAGATTTAAAAAAGACTGTTCTTTTGGTTCTTGAAGAAAAAATAGAAGCAGGGGCAAGTTCTCGAAGAAAAAACAAATAATAATTTAAGTACTTGTATTTAATAGATAAACATGTCATTTATATATTAAACGTAATAATAAAGAGCGAATTTAATGTTAGTAAATAGGAAGAATAAAATGGTTTTGGAATTCTTATCAAAAGTTACTTAAAAAATGAAATGTCGTCTAAAAGAAGAATCGAGTCAATTATTTGTAAAGGCTGAACAATATCCAATAATTGCGATACGAAAAACTAACATTTATGATGAAATAGTAATTAATTATCTAGTTTGTGATGATAAGTGTTCATTGTATTACTTAGGTCAGAATGCTATAGTTATTACAGATGATGATAAAGAAAATTATGTTGATGTTAGTAATCCAAATTGTAATGAAAAAATTGTCATTGATAAAAGATTCATAAACCTGATTTATAAATCATTAAATAATACAACAAGTTTAGAGTTTAGAAGTGAAATCTGGGACATAACTTGGTTAGCGAAATCTTTAATTTCAATCGATTTTGATATTACAAATAGAGTCGAAGCATTTATGAATAATGAAGAGTATAAGGTTAACCTAATCGAGGGCTTTATTGAGTTTGCTACTGAATATATCAACTTTGAAAAAGATTCAGATGCTTTTTTTGAGATTGGTTTCTATAAAGAAGAAAAAACAAAAAGTCATTTACGATTTTATACAGAAGATTTTAAACCAATAATAGATAATTCTGAGAAAATTAAAGAGTTCCTTTTTAAAGGAAAAGAGATAATAAATTCTGAAGAAAATATGTCGGATAAAATTTCTCGAAAATTGTATTTAATGATTGATTGTATTTTTATAAAAGAATCTCAATCTATTTTTTTATATTATGATAGTTACAAATCAGAGAAAATTATTTTTGAATACGATGAGTATTATTATCAATTAGACTTAAGAGAATCGGATTAAAAAACTTCAATATACAAAATGCAATAAAAAACAAAAACCACTCAAAAGCATTTTGTATATTGTTCGGATAAAATTATAAATGATTTGAAAAATAAAAGGGTTGAACCAGAATGCCATTTATGGGGAGAAAACTTTTCTCCAAAGCTTTTAAATAAAATTTCCGACATTGAAATGCGATTGACTAATGAATTTGATGAGGTTGGTAAAATCGGAAAATATAAAGACAAGAAACTTCCTTATGGTTCTTGTTGTATTGTTACACCTGAAAGAATAAAATCGAATAGGGTGGAATGGATGGCAGACTTTATTATCAAACATAAATCGGAATTTGAGAAGGCTGGTGCAACAGCTATGTCATTTTGGATATATGGTTACGGAAATCAAGGAAATATGGAGTTTTCAGTTGAAGAATTAAGTAAAATTTCAGCGACTAAAATACCTTTATGTATTGATTATGTATTTGAAAGTGTTGAATGATTTATATATATATAAATTTTAATTCAAATGAAAGCGTACTCTTTTAAATAAACGATTAGACGTTATTTTAAAACCAGTTCTTCCATGCAATAATAAATCATTTCTAAAAAGTATTAAATCTCCAGATTCTAATTTCAACTCTAAAGTACATTCTTTAAAAATAGTATCTAATAAGTCTAGTTTTTTTATTTTTTCCTCCTTTAGTTCTGTATAAGACTCCATAGTAATTCTATCATAGCAAATACGGAATTGTTCTTTTTTTTGAGTTAAAATTGGTTTGAAATAATTTTTAAAAGCCCATTTCTCTTCAAGTAAAACAGTAATAGTATCGAAATCTAGTTTTTTTACTATATCAGAAACAAAAGCAAATGTACTTATTCCTTGATTTTTAGGTGCAGGATTTACACAGAGTAAACCAATTACATTTGGAGTCTCTTTAAAGTCAGCACAATCAGTATGCAAAGGAAAATCAAGGTTTGAATTAGCTATTGAGCGAAACAAACCTTGATTTTTAAAGACCTTTACATCAAAAACATCTTTATTATTGTTATTTCTTAATTCGGTAATTGGAATACCTAAATGTGAAACAATACTCGATAAAATATCATCATTTAAAGGGACATTTTTTAATAAAACAATACTCTTTCCCTGATCTAAAATATCTGAAATGGGTTTATAATCCAGTTCATTTGAAAATACAAAATTAATTAACCAATCCTCCACGGTCAATAATTATTGTGAGTTCTTTATCCTTTGAAAAATCGCTTAATTCGTTTATTTTTTTTGTGTAATCATCTACAAAATGGTATTTTGAACTTGTATTTTCAAAGAAATAGTAATGATCATATATAATTTCAAAAGCCCTATCATCATCTAAAGTTATTTTTTTTATTTTAGGAATTTGAGATTGTTCATGTATCCTATTTATAATCTTCTCTAAAGTATCATTTTCAGAAATTTCATTCTGTAAAAGACTATTTTCATTTGATTTATCGGTAGAGAACATTTCAGTGCTATAATATACTTTCATTTATATTTTTCAACTTTTTTAAACCTGAATCACACCCAGATTAAACGGTTTTTCAATAGGAGCGTGGTTTGCCGCTTCAATACCCATAGAAATCCAAGTACGTGTATCTAAAGGATCAATAATTCCATCGGTCCATAAACGAGAAGCAGCATAATAAGGAGAAACCTGCTCATCATAGCGTGCTTTTATTTTGTCGAATAATTCTTTTTCTACTTTTTCATCTACCACTTGTCCTTTTTTCTTTAAAGAAGCAGCTTCAATTTGTGCTAAAACTTTTGCAGCTTGTGTACCACCCATTACTGCTAATTCTGCACTTGGCCATGCAAAAATCAATCGAGGGTCATATGCTTTTCCACACATCGCATAGTTTCCAGCACCATAACTATTTCCTACAATCACAGTGAATTTTGGTACAACCGAATTAGAAACAGCATTTACCATTTTGGCACCATCTTTAATAATTCCGCCATGTTCACTTTTACTACCAACCATAAATCCTGTAACATCTTGTAAAAAGACCAACGGAATTTTCTTTTGGTTACAATTGGCAATAAAACGAGTTGCTTTATCGGCAGAATCCGAATAGATTACACCACCAAATTGCATTTCGCTCGGTTTGGTTTTTGCTGCAGTTGTTTTTACAATCTTACGTTGATTGGCAACAATTCCTACTGCCCAACCATCAATACGAGCATATCCCGTAATAATTGTTTGCCCGTAACCCTCTTTGTATTCGTCAAACTCAGAATTATCAATCAAACGATTGATAATCTCTTTCATATCATATTGTTCGTTTCTTGCTTTTGGTAAAATTCCGTAAATATCTTTCGGATCTAAAGTAGGTTTTGCTGCTTTCACACGGTTGTAGCCTGCTTTGTCAAAATCACCAATTTTACCAACAATACTTTTGATTCTTTTTAAGGCATCGGCATCATCTTTCGCTTTAAAATCGGTAACTCCCGAAATTTCACAATGTGTTGTTGCACCACCCAATACTTCATTATCGATACTTTCTCCAATAGCCGCTTTCACTAAATAGCTTCCTGCCAAGAAAATGCTTCCCGTTTTGTCTACAATCATCGCTTCATCGCTCATGATAGGTAAATAGGCACCACCTGCAACACAACTTCCCATAACGGCAGCAATTTGGGTAATCCCCATGCTACTCATTACAGCATTATTACGAAAAATGCGACCAAAATGTTCTTTATCTGGAAAAATTTCATCTTGCATTGGTAAATATACCCCTGCAGAATCTACTAAATAAATGATAGGTAATCTGTTTTCTATAGCAATTTCTTGCGCTCTTAAATTCTTTTTTCCAGTAATAGGAAACCAAGCACCCGCTTTCACAGTAGCATCATTGGCAACAACGATACATTGCTTTCCTTGAATGTAACCTATTTTTACTACCACACCACCAGAAGGACAACCACCGTGTTCTTCATACATTCCATCGCCAACGAAAGCACCAATTTCGATACTTTTCGCTTTTTCATCTAACAAATAGTCAATACGTTCACGAGCTGTCATTTTTCCTTCCGCATGAAGCTTATCGATACGTTTTTGTCCACCTCCTAGTTTTACTTGGGCGAAACGTTGTTTTAAATCGGATACTAAAAGTTTATTGTGGTCTTCGTTTTTGTTGAAATTTAAATCCATGTAGTTGTTTTGTGCTTTTTTATAGTTGGTTTTTCAATTGGTTCGCTAAAGTACGAAAAGATAAATCAAAAATCAATGGCAATTTATAAAGTCGGAAGTTGAAAATTAAAAATTGAAACACAATCTTAAATTCCCTTACGCTGTGTTCCTTCCATCGGTAATTTAAGACTTCAATTTCATTAATAACTCATTCTGAATTTTTAAGACTTTAATTTCTTCTTTTAAGGCATCTATTTCTTCTTTCTTATGTGTTTTTACCGAAAAATTATCGGGTAATTGATTCGCTATATCTTGAAAGAAATTATGCTTCAAAGCATAACAAAGTTCTATTAAAATACCTGTTTGTATACTCCTGTTCTGCGTGTATTTTAAGATAGAAACACCATCTCTATTGATCGTTTTCCCTAATTCGGACTTATTTATTTTGTTTTTTGATATAAAATCACTCAATAATGTCCCTGTATCAATGTTGTTTTTCCCTTTTTTCATAAAATTACTTACTTTAATACATTAAGTATATACTTTAGGTATTAAAGTTAATACTTTTAAATTCATATTATTAACTTTTAGTATATTAAAATTAACTTTAAGTATATAAATATTTACTAAAGGTAAATAATATATTACTTTTAGTAAATATATTGAAATTAAAAGTATGATTTTTTAGCTTTAGAGCGTGAAATGAGCTTTGTTTCCTTGTGAAAGAACAAAATAAGAATTGGTAATATGCTGAAATTTTGGTTGTTTTGGATATTACAAATTATTTAAGGATAAAAATCAGGAATGCAATTTTTAAAACTAAACATAAGAAGTTTGTAATAGTATATATATTATCTGTTTTAAGTTATTTGATATGAACGTTACACATCATATTATTTTTAAAAATTCCTTTAGGTATGGTCTATGGGTAACCCAAAAAAGCTATAAGTGAAAGAATCCCTTTAATGATGATATATAAAAACCAATTTGGTTAGCGCAAAAAGTAATATATAATTTCAACGAGATTAATGAAGCCATTTTTTTGGTTGCTTGAGTTGCACAACATTTTAAAACTAATTAAAATTATTTTAGAATGTTTGTTTAGATTTGTTTGCCGAAATAAAAAAGACCTTAATTAAATAATCTTTAAAATAAACATGAAAAATAATATAAAATGTACTATTCTCTTTTTATTATTTGTTTTGTTCAATTCATGTGCAACTTCTGATTCGACAATTTATGCTGATACAAAAGTTGTTGCAGTAAATGTTAAACTAGACAAAGGGAATTGGTTGGTTGACGATCCAATTGTTCATAATATTAGTAAATCATTTATTTCTACTACAATAGAGCACTATAAAAAAGAATTACAAAAGGATACTAAAACATTAAAAAGCATAAGTGATTTTAATAATATGGCTACTTTAAATGAAGTTTTAAAGAAAGATACAAATGTGTTATCGTTTTATAAAGAACAAACGAATTGTGATTACCTAATTGAAACAGAGATTAATTTAGTAAAAAAGGAATTGCCTAAATTACAATTGTATCCAGATAAAAGTTTGGAAAATATTTTAGTAGCTACTATTACAGTTTATGATTTGAATAAAAGAGTCGTAGTATTTGAAAGATATTATCAAGGTATTGATAAAATAGTAGGGAATAATGATGTAGCTGTATCAACAAAATTGGATAGATTTATTGATGATGCTATACATAAGATGGTAAAGGATTTTAGAGCTAAATATAACTGGGTATATATAGATAGTTCTGTTAATTAGTATATTAGATTACTCTTTAATACATGTTTTACTTATTGAATATATAATTTATGAATACAATTTTTAAAAATGAACAGGAAAATTTTGCAATAGTATATGGGATATCTGTTTTAAGTTATTTGGGATTAATTTTATACACTGTATTATTTTTAAAAATCCCTTTAGGGATGGGCTATAGGTAACCAAAAGACACCATCAATAAAAAAACAATCCCTTTTGAGATGATATTTATAAATTAGACATAACTGATTTTATAGCAACTCAAAATGAATTTACAATCTTTTTCAGTTCAAGGATTTAAACTACCATTTCATAAAAGAGTATGGTATAAAATTAAAAATATTTTTAGAAAAGATTAATTAGCTGTGAGGTAAAATGATAATCTACCGCTTCAAACCCTCAATAAAAGAAAAAGCTCTAATTTCGGCATAGGAATGTAACGTATTCTTCATAGGATAAGCACAATGTCCGCCATATTTGGGTGTTTCTAAATGAATATACTGATGTTCGGTAGCCAAATCAACTGGATAACAATCATCGCCTAAAAAAGGATCGTCTAAGGCATTAATTATTAAAACAGGTTTGGAAATATTCTCAATGTTCCTAGCAGGAGAAACACTAAAATAATAATCTTCCCGATCTTTAAAACCATGAAGTGGAGCCGTAAAATTATCATCGAGTTCATCAAAGGTTTTAATGTCTTTAATCTTACTCCAATCGAGTAGCTCTGGAAATTGTTGGGCTTTTATTTTTAGCTTCTTACTTAAACCAGAAGTAAAGTTGTTCATGTATACTTTATTGAAGCCTTGTTTTAAAGATTCTGCGCTCGATCGAACTTCTACTGGTACAGAAACAGCAATGCCTGCTTTCACTTTCGAACTCATGTTTTGTGTTCTTCCAAAATAGTTCAATACTTGTGCACCACCCATAGAATAACCAATAAGATAGACTTCTTCTACTTTTGTAAGCGCAAATTGAACCACTGCGTCTAAATCTTCAATAGCAGCATGATGATACAAACGAGGCAAACGATTCATAGCACCACCACAACTGCGATTATTCCATGCAAAAACACCATAATTTCGTGCTAAGAAATAGGTAGCACAACTGTTTATATAAGGTCGTCTGGAATTGCCTTCTAAGCCATGACATAAAATTACTGCTTTTTGTGTGTTTTCTAAGTTATAATCCACCATCAGAAAATCTCCATCCGATAATTCTAGTGTTTCTCTTTTATAATTAGGTACACTAAAGTTTTTAAACATACCAGCATAAATGGTAGAAACATGTTTGTGTTTATGCATAAAAGGAACAGCAATATTATAATCGGAATGAGGGATAAATGGCATAGTTGTTTTTGAAAAAAGTATTAAATAAAAAGCTATATTTTGTTCCAATCTAAAAGATGATTCTATATTGGGCAATACTGTTTTCAAAGGTAGTCAATTTTTAAAACCAAACTTCTATTAATGAAATTGAAGGCTGTTTAAATGAAATTAGAAGAAGACTCGAAAAGGCTCTATTTCATAAAAAAAAACCAGTCCAAAAAGTGAACTGGTTTAGTTAGTATTCGTCTTGAAGACTACTTTTGTACTATTATTTTTTGAGAATTTGTAACTCCATTGCTGTTTACTTGTATAATGTATACACCGTTATTAAATTTACTTAAATCGAGTTGTATCGTTTCAGCAATCTTAGTTTCTTTTTTCCAAATTTCTTTTCCTAATAAATCGAATAAAGTAACGGTTGCATTTGCAGTAACAGATAGATTTGCTATTCCTGTGGTAGGGTTAGGGAAAACAGTTGTTACTGTTGTATCATCTTCATTTATTGCACTATTTTCTTTGTTTGTAGCGTTGACATCGGAAAATATCCATTTTTGATTGTTCCCACCACCATAGGCCCATTGTTGAATATTTGCTCCATTATTACTTCCTGCACCGTCCATTGCTTTTCCACTTCCTCTATTAATCATTTTATAGGATCCGTCACCATTGGCTTCAATTTTCCAATGTTGGTAATTATGGTTTGCATAATCCCATTGTTGCACATTGCCTCCGTCTGCATTGGAATAACCGCTCACTTCTAGACATTTACCACTGTTACTGTTTACTAACTTCCAATACCCATTATCTACACTTTCGGCTCTCCATTTTTGATTATTTCCACCTCCATAAGCCCATTGCTGCACATTCGCACCATTATTTGTTGATACATCGGTAACATCTACACTTTTACCACTTTGTTTGCCTATGATTTTATATACTGTTCCATCAATAATACCATCACTAGGAGGATTTATTACTGTACCTTCAGGAAGATAGAAGTTACCTGTTAAAAGAAATAAATAGATTGTTTTAAGTGTTTGGTTGTAATAGGAATAAGGTTCATTAATTCCAATTAAATCGGAGTAGGAATTATTCAAATGAGCTTGATTATCTCCACCAATTGCAGCTGAAGCAAAAGCACCAACAAAAGTAGAATTATGATATTGCCCATGATTGCTACCATTTTGATTGTAACCATCTACAATATTTTGAGAACCATTTTTAGTTACTCTAATAAAATCGGACGATTTCTTAGAATAATTTTTAGCTTGATTATTTCCATACCAAGCATAATCTACTGCAATTCTCCAAGGTGTTCGAGCTGCGTCATAGGTATATTTTGTTCCACCATTTGCATAACCACTTGCCAAACTAGAGTAGTTTCCAGAAGCAGTACACCAATCAGATACTAATCCACCAGCAGCATTATTTACGGTAAGGTTGTTGTTGATGATTTCATAACATTTATCGGCTACATTGTTCCAAAATGAATCATTCATAAAGCTAGCAAATTTTCTAAAATAAGCAGGAGCAAAGTAGGAAGGATTGGTAATTAATTCTCCTCCAAATTCCCCAGGTTTCAATACAAATGTTCCCGCTTCTACTTCATGTACTTTAATGGCAGTAATCAAGGTTTTTGCATCATTATTATAATTAATACCTCCTGATGAACCCCATTGATAATCAGCAACAATAAGAGCCATGGCAGCATCAACTTCAGAATCGGTAGCTCCACCTGTTCCAGCAGCTCCACCATTACAACCGTTAATTTTCCAGTTCATCAATCCAGCTACGTCTCTATTGTCTTTGTAATAATTCCACAGTCCGTTAAAAATAGTTTGTTCGCCAGCATAAGCTGTTAATAGCATACCATAAGCGATTCCCTCAGAAACTGTTTGACTTGGATTGTCAAATTTCACTCTGTAACGACCATTACTACAGGGTTCTAAAAAGTTGGCTTTCCAAATGTTGTAATTACTGATGGCATCCTGACTGTTTCTATTATTTGGTAAAAGTCCATTTGAATAGATTTTGTTGGCAGGAAAAGGTTGCGTTTGAGCAGTAGTGTTTAGGCACACTGTTGCCATTAGAATTAAGAAAAGAGACTTAATCCTTAGATTTGGTTTTTTCATACTGTTATGTTTATTTGTTCTAACAAATATAACCTCTTTAATGTGTTTAAAACCATGATTTTAAGTAATGCTTGTTTACGAAAACGTTATCGTTGATAATTTTTTAATTGATTACTATGTTGTAGTTTATTTTCTTAAAGTTTTCGTAAGATTTTTGCTCATAGCTTCATTTATTCTAAATTTACCCGCAATCAAAAAAACAAAATAGATGAGACACTTTTTCTTAATTTTATGCATATTAATAGGTAACATAACATTTATTGAAGCACAAGAAGATAGCTACAGTATTAATGATACTATTCTTAAAACACTACCAGAAAATGTTACTATTGTTGGATTAGGAGATCCTACGCATCAAGAAAGTACTATTACAACCTACCGCATCGATTTAATAAAGAAATTGGTTGTTGAAAAAGGATATAAAATTATCGCAATAGAAGGTAATATGTATGAGTTTTATAAAGCACACCAACGTTTTGTTATAGATAACGATATTTCGAACTACGAAAAAGCGATGTATAGAATGCTCAATGCTAAAGAAATGGAAGCGTTGTATTCGTTTGTTTATGAACAAAATAAAAAAGGAAATGAGGTAAAGTTTTTAGGGTTCGATCCTGCTTTTTCTGGAGTTAGTTTTGCTAAAAATATAGCAGAAGATTTAGAGCAAGTAACAGTACTTTCTCAAGAAGAAAAGAACGATTTTATAAAGTATATTGAAAAAGCGAATATTGCGAATCTTAGTGCTTTGTTTCGAAACAACAAAAAGGTGAAACGAAAAATTATAGATTATTCTGAGAAGATATTGGCAACTTTTAAACCTAAAAATAAAGACGATTATTTCTTTTGTGAAGCTTTAAAGAATATGATTTTTCTATTTGAAGATAAACCAAATACACCCTATGATGGAGATGATAAAAGAGATATAGGAATGTGTATGAATTTCGATTTCATTCGTTCGCAATATCCAGAAGAGAAAGTTGTACTTTTCGGATCGAGTACTCATTTGTTAAAAATTCCGAAATCAATTCCTCTTCCTTTTTATCAAAATAACCGAATTACATTTGCAAATCAATTGTTTGAAAAATATAAAGACGACTATTTTTATATTGCCTATACTTCCTTATCAGGTACGAAATATAACTACCTAAATAAAAGCAAGCCTAAGACAATTCCAGAAGCGATTGAAAACAGTATTGAATATAAAATAAATCAAGAATTTGATGGTACAGCAAAGTATATTACTGAGAAAACGTACCCTAGTGAAAGTATAATCGAATCGAGATTTATGGGACATTCTTTTACACCTTTATATCTTTGGGAAGTAATTGATGGCTTAGTTTTGATAAATGAAGTTAAGCCTTTTGAAATTAAAGAGATTGATGAACATAAGTAAAAAAATAATTGAAATAGCACAAAAGTATATTGATTCCAATAATGAGAATTTATATGAAATAGATCGAATTTGCTATAAGTATGGTTTTAAGGCTAGTAAAGAGTTTTGTGATGCTTATTATTTTGATTTTATAATTCTTAAATCCAATTCTAGTGCTGGAAAAATACCAGAAATGGCAGGAGCACCTGGTTTTCTTATTAATAAATTAACTTTTGAGGTAGAAGTTATTTCTTTTGGAATGTTAACCGAATTGTATATAAAAGAACATAGAATAGAAAAAATAGTAGATTTATTCTCTGAAATTAGAAATAAAAAAACAACTATTTTTGATTTGAAACGCAATATAAATAGTAATACAGTTGAATTACTTCGAATAAAAAATAGAATAGAAGCAGATGAAATAAGTCAAGAATTTTTGAATGAATTTTACAACATGTTAGATAATCATTCTAAGGAATTTTTTGATTCATCAAATTAAAAACATCAAATGGCACTATTAGAACTCGTTTTTGTTATTCTTAAAACAGGAATTTATGCATTTATTTATGCTTTGCTTATTTTTTTAATCTTGAATGTATTGCACTATTTTATAAGTAAAAATTGGTTAGAAAAGATATTGAAACAAAAAACGAAATTCTTGAGTTGCCTATTTGTAATCCTTTTTGTTTTTCTTTTTTCTTTCAGATTTACCTATTGGCAAGATACAGGATTAGGAGATAATTATTGTATTCCAATAGGTTATGGACAAACCATAGAAAATGAAGATTTTGAAAATACGTATTTTCAACCTTCGGAAAATGCAACATCGATAGTAGTCAATAAGTATAGTATTGTAAATACGATGCTTTATGCAGAAATTAATCATGATTTTTCCAAAAGCTCCAAGTTTGATTATTTCAGTTTTAATCTAAAAAACAAAGTACTAAAGAAATTTACAAGAGAAAAATATATTGTTTTTGCAAAAGAGAATAATGTGCCATTACCTGATACTTTTATTTCGTTTGTAACTCATTTTGAAACGTATTTAAATAATAGACCTTTTTGGAGAAAATGGTTGATACCTTAAAAAAAAAAAGAGGAGTAATAGATTATTTTGATAATTGAAAAGATTTCATTTATTAAATTAAGTATTTTTGTAGCATGACATCAGAGCCAACTGTAGTAGAGCAACATTCTAACGAAGAACTAACACATTTAGAAACTTTAATTGCTGATTTGCAACTTAAAATAAGCAATGCAGAACAGTTATTATTCCCTTTTGAGCAATCTTTAAGAAACAAAATAGCAGATTTGTTGGTAGAAGAAAGAGAGCTAACACAGTTATACAAAGAGCAGAAAGCGGTAAAGAAAGAAAAACGCTTAGAGCAAAAGAAAAAAGGTAAGAACTATAGTGCTCCAGTAGGCTTAGTTACTATAAATAAAACAGCTACTATACTAGAGAGTGTATCAGATATACAGGAGAAAAAACGACTGTATAAAGAAGCAATGGTACATGTGCATCCAGATAAATTTTCAATGCAAGAAGATTCGCAAGACATTGCTACCGAAATTACGTCAAAACTGATTCAAATTTATAAAACAGGAACTTTAGAAGAGCTTCAAGCTTTTCATGCACATATTTTTAATGGAAATACAGCGATTAATTTAAGTAATGTTGCCGTCACTCTAAATCCTATTATTGATAAGTATAGTTATTTGAAAAAAGAAATAGCACGTTTAGAAAAACAACTTAAAGAATTAGTAGAGCGGCATACTTATAAAGTACTCACCACTTACGAAAACCCAATGTCTTTTGTAGAGGAGTTAATTGTTTATTTTAACGATAGAATATTTAAAATGAAGAAGAGAACGAGAACGAAATAAGTGGCTCAAAAGTAACATTTTATCAAAAAGACGAACAGTTAAACGATAAAAGTAATGCTATAGAAAAAGATAAGTTATATTTATAAATAACGAATACAAAGTAAAAAGAGTAAACAAACAATGGATGAAAAAATAATTAATAATGCAATTCAAAAACTTACTTCTTCTATATTTGAAAATGCAATCGATGAGGTTGAAGCCGTAAAAAGCCTAGACGAAATTCATGGTTATTTTCAACAAATCACTGAAATTACAGGAAGCGATTTTGTCATTGAGCATATGGCAGCTATTCCGACAGCTAGAGGAAAAGCACTAGGGTTAAACTTTGCAGCACAATGCTTATTAGATTATAAAAGAACGATTAAGTTTTTAAAAGCAATTGTATCAGCAATTAAAGAAAAACAAAAAGCACATCCAGGAGAATTAATAAAAATATTCTATGCAGGATGCGGACCGTATGCTCCTTTTGTTACTTTAATAGCACCTTTGTTTCAACCAGAAGAAATACAGTTTTCATTGTTAGAAATCAATAAAAACTCAGTGAAATCGGCTAAGAAATTAATTGAAGGTTTAAAATTATCTAACTATGTTAATGAATTTTATACCGCTGATGCAGTCACATTTCAAGTACCAAATTCAGATTCCTTTCATATACTAATAAGTGAAACCTTAGATGCATTATTGTATCGAGAATGCTATGTGCCTATTTTATTTAATTTGCTTCCTCAGTTCAATGCAAACATAACATTACTTCCGGAAAATGTCATACTGCATTTGTCATTTTTAGACAAAGTAGAAAATAGTACCGATTATAAAGAATATGACGGAGATAGTATTCTAGATGTACGCGAATCGGTAGCCTCATTTTCAAATTCAGGAAACATTCCTTCACAATTACCAGAAGTGAAAGTCGATTTAACGTCATTAAATACGAATTGCGAAAAAATGATAATCGATACCAAAGTGCATGTCTATGATGATATTTGGTTGTATAGAAATGAATCTTCATTAACGATACCTCTTGAAATAGTATTGGAACAACCATTAGACAAAAAAGAGATAATTTTCACCTATTTCATAGCACCAGAAATAGAATTGAAATGTAGTATGGCATAATTATAAATTTATGAAAAAAGCACTCTTCATCTTTTGTCTATTAATTTTACTTTCGTCATGTTCAAAAAAGAAACAAAAAGAAAGTAATCCTATTAAAACGGAGACGAGTTTAAAAACAACTTTAAATCTAGATGAAAATAGTGTCTTAAAAGAATGGGTAAATTATTATAATACTAAAGATACTAGTTTTTCAATTGAGCAATTTGTTTTTTCAAGAGCAGATACACTAATTTTAAGCAAAGGAAACGTATACGGTCTTTTCGATAAAGAGTTCGATACAATCTATAAAGATTTTTTAGTATTCAATAAAGACAAGCAATCCTATATCGATTTTGATAGTTATAATTGGTCTATTGACGATGATAAAGGCGTGATGTTTTCTCCAGATCAAGAAATTAATTGGGTAGATATTAAGAATAAAACAGTGAATAGAATTGATTTCAAAGGACCATCGCAATGGGTTGAAGAAGCTTTTTGGAAAAATGATTCAACCATTATTTTATTAGAGAATACAGTTGAGAAGAAACCCATTATTACCGAAATTAAATTACATGAAAAAAGAATAACTACTTTCGAATACAAAAAAAATGTAGTTTTTGAATCGGAATATACTACGATGAGACTTGTAAATAAAGGAATGATGATAGATTAATACATTTAAAAGTTATGGATAAAAAAACGGAAGAAAGATTAAAACTTCACTCTGCTGGAGCAACAGTAATAAATCATTCACCCTTTGATGAATTGGTTTCACATGTTAATTCGAAAGAATTAGAAGACGATTTTATAAAAAAATGGGCAGTTCCTTTTTATATGACTATAGATAGATATTATGATCTTTCATGGGTTGAAGAAATAAAAAAAATAAAGAAAGAGATTACTCCTGAAATTACTTTACAACTATTAGGTGACTTTAATTGGAGAACAAGATTAGTAGGAGCCTATTTTTCTGCTGTAAAAGGATTTGACGAGCAAATTGATATTATAGGAACTCATTTTTTGAAGAGTGAAGAGTGTTGTGTGGGACATATTTATGCTCTTGTTTTAGCTTTCTTTAATAATGAAAAATCAATTCGATATTTAGAAGATTATTTAAATTATTATTTAGAAAAACCAGAGCTACCTTTTGATCAATATGATGCTTTAGAAGCTTTGTTTTATTTGGACAAAGTAAACGGTACAACGAATTTTAAAAAACATTTGTTGGCTTGGGAGAAGTTTCAAAATGAAGGTATTGAATTATCAATGAAACAAGCAAAATTTAGTTTGCAATATATTGAAGGAGAATCTAATAAAGAAAAGTTTTTGAAAGAGTTTTCAGAAATGAAAGTCGATTTGAATATTGATAGTACCTTGTTTGAAGAAAAAATAAGAATACTTAAAGAATTGAATGAATTTGAGCCTTAATAAATGAACAACAACAAGAAAATCTTTCTAATAGTAGTAATTGTTATATTCTCTTATTTTAGTTTTCCTCAAGTACTAAATGAAGGAGGAGGTTCTTGCTATCAAGGAATAACCAAACTAATAGATACATTTTTCTTATTATTATGTGGAGTTTTAACTACAATATCAATTCTTATAAAATATAAAAATACAGCAAAGATATTGAGTTTTCTTTCTGTTTTTCTATGGTTATTTTGGAGTATTGCGCTAATTACTAATGATGTAATAATGGGATTTTTACATGTTTTTCCTTTATTGATAGCTCAATTTATAGTGGTAAAGAATATCTTTTATAAAAATTTATAAAAATGAAACATTTAATAATATTTGTTCTATTTCAATTCATTAGTTGTACTATTTCTAAATCATCAAATAATGAAGCATTAAGTTTGTCAGCAATTATAGAAAACGAAGAACAAACAAACAATTTTGAAGAACAATCACACTATCCAAATTGGCTAATAACTATAGCGAATATTAAAAACAAAGAAATGAATCAGTATGACGTTCAATATAAAATAGATACATATAACGCTATAAACGATACTTTGAGTTATGCTGTTTTTTCAATTACAAGTCCAACGTGTTTGAGTTATGAATTAGCGACTTATTGGGACAAAAAGCAAGTAGATTATTTAGAAATCGGACAAAATTGTGATCATGATTTGTCTATTCCTAAACACTCTTGGAAAGAATATGAGTTTAAAACAACAACTCAAATTGAAACAATTACATTTACAGAATATGTACACGATTCATTAGTAGGAGAAGACGGATATTTGAAAGACGGCTATGATTTTATCGAAGCAGTAACCACAACCGATACCTTAATGAATAGTTATTTTATAAATAAAAAAGGAAAAATAACAAAATATAATAAATAGACTATGAATTTTTTAATATCAGTTTTTTGGATATTTATTTTCAATGGTTTTACACTCCAAAAGGAAAATAAAAATAATGAATTTGCTATAGCATCTAGCGAGAAACACATTACTATAGAATTAGAGTACATCATTTGGGGTTGCGAATGTCCGAATTGGATAACAAAAGAGGACTATAAGAAATACAGTGATAACAATTTAATTGCACATTGTTTTTATATTGAACCAGCAGATAAAAACACCAATTATTTAGAAGATTTTTATCCAGGAAAACAGTTGTTAAAAGTGACAGGTTATTTTGAGAAAGATAAACGAATACCAGATGATTTATTAAATTCTGAAGAGATAGCTAAGGAAGCCAAAATGTTTGTGTTTTTTAAATCTGAGATTATTGAAAAATAGTAATATAATAAGATGACAGGAATAGATTTTGGAATAGGTTTTTTGTTAGTACGTGCTTTATTTTTTTTGTTTTTTATATCATTCATAAACGTTTGCCTATTTATTAAATTCGATTTTTATAAAAATAAAAAGCAACTGATTCGGTATTTAATGCTTATATTTTTAGTAGGGTTGTCTTGTTTTTTAACGGTATTAATAATTCGCAATTTTAGAAAAAATGGTTTCACACTACTTTATATATATGCAATCAGTATAAGTTTACTCTCAATTATTAAACAATACATAAACAACAAAAAACAACAATGATAAAAACACTCACTATTTATATGCTATTGCTAAGTACAATAGTATTTTCGCAAACAATAGAAAACTGTAGCACATGTAGCACACAACTACTAAAAGAAAGTCAACTAAAAGGCAAAAGTGTAGAAGAATTGGCATTGCTACGTAATGAAATATCAGCTAGAAAAGGCTATGTGTTTTCAACGTCTAAGTATGCACGCTATTTTGAAAATCAAGATTGGTATAAGCCAGTCCAATCCAATGCAACTATAGTATTAACAGCAATAGAGAATGAGAATAGTAGTTTAATAAAAAAGCTTGAAGAAAAAGAATTAGAAAAGCGAAATAAAGCCCTAAAAGATTTAGCCGAATTAAAGAAAGCGTTTAATGATAAAAACAACGGAGTTATTGCTAAATATTTACACGAAATTATAAAAGAAGAATATTTTGAAAGCCTTGAATCCGATTTAAAAGTATGTTTAGACCATATCGATTTAAAAAATATAAATTGGAATAAAAACAGCGGATTATATAAAGTAACAATCGATAACGGAGATAATGTTTCTAAATATGAGCTGCTTTTTAAATACGATGAATTAATCTTAACTTCAGGAATGTATAGTCATTCAGAAATTTTCGGGGATTTTGATGATGGCTATTCCGATTTCATGTCAGAAAATGAATATCAAATTTGGTTTGTTTTCAAAATAACCGAAAACGGAATTGTTTTCGATCGTTTTAATGGAGCAGGTTAATAGAACTAATTATATAAAACACACACTCATACACAATGCAACACTCATATAAATTTAGAAAAGCCAAACTTTCAGAAATTCCTTTAATTTGGACAATACTACAACAAGCCATTCAAAGAAGAAAAGAAGACGGAAGTAATCAATGGCAAGATGGTTATCCTAATCCAGAAATCATACAAAATGATATTGAAAAAGAACAAGGCTATGTTTTAGTGCATAGCGAAACTATTGTGGGCTATTCTGCTATTCTAATAAACGACGAACCTGAATATGAAAAAATAGTAGGGAAGTGGCTCACAAACAATGATTTTGTCGTGTTTCATCGTGTAGCCATTTCACAAGATTATTTAGGAAAGGGTTTGGCTAAAATAATGATGACAAGCATAGAAACGTTGGCGCTAGAAAACAATATCTACAGTATAAAAGCCGATACTAATTTCGATAACGATGCAATGATGCATCTCTTCGAAAAACAAGGTTATGTTTATTGTGGTGAAGTATATTTTAGAGGAAGCCCTAGAAAAGCCTATGAAAAAGTGTTGAAGAAAAACTAATAGGAATAGAAGAATTCAAAACTCGTTCATCAAAAATAGCGTCTCAATAGTATCATGTCAAACAAAGAAGAAGCGAAAATGATAAAAAATCTAGTTTCAAGCTGGACTATTTGTCAGGAGTGTCAAGGACAAGGAAAAAAAAAGCGGAGAATTCGTAAAAAAGTCCGACTCCAGTATCAAATTGCACTCGATCAATTTGAAAAAACAAATGGAGAAGGAGTAGCTCCAATCCCTCCAAAAAGTCAACCCTATACATGTCCAAACTGTTCAGGATCTGGATTACTTCCTGCTATACTACATCCTATAGCAGATAAAGAAAACTATCCACATGTAGCAATTATTGGAGGAGGAATTGGAGGAGTGGCTCTTGCTGTGGCTTGTTTGCACCGTGGAATTCCTTTCACACTTTATGAGCGCGATACTAGTTTCGATGCACGATCTCAAGGTTATGGACTCACTTTACAACAAGCGAGTAAAGCTATAGAAGGTTTCGGACTTTTTTCATTAGAAGAAGGAGTAATTTCAACACGCCATTTAGTTCATACTACAGAGGGGAAAGTAATTGGCGAATGGGGAATGCGAAAGTGGATGCAGTCAGAAACACAAACAACTCCAAAACGCACAAATGTGCATATCGCAAGACAATCATTACGATTAGCACTCTTAGAACAACTTGGAGGACATGATGCGGTACATTGGGGATATCAGTTAATCGATTTTAAAACAAATGACGATAAGAGTGTTGCTCTCAATTTCCAAGTAAACGGAGAAATAAAACAATGTAAAGCCGATCTTGTGGTTGGTGCAGACGGAATTCGTAGTTCGGTGCGCAAGTTGTTGATTGGAGAAGATATTACTCCTTTACGTTACTTAGGTTGTATCGTAATATTAGGAATTTGTCCATTAGATGCTCTTGAAGGACTGAATAATGCTTTGCTCGATTCGGCTACAGTTTTTCAAACAGCTAATGGTAATGAGCGAATCTACATGATGCCTTATACTTCCGATTCGATAATGTGGCAACTAAGCTTCCCAATGCCAGAAGAGGAAGCAAAAACATTAAGTAATCGAGGAACGCAAGCCCTTAAAGAAGAAGCCTGTTGTAGAACCCAATGGCATGAACCGATTCCTCAAATTTTGAAAGCAACCCTAGAAGCTCAAATTTCTGGATATCCTGTGTATGATCGTGAGTTACTCAGACCAGAATTGTTAGAAAAAGGAGAACAAGTAACATTAATTGGAGATGCCGCGCACCCAATGAGCCCCTTTAAAGGACAAGGTGCGAATCAAGCATTGTTAGATGCATTAGCATTGGCTCGTGGAATCTCAAAAGGATGTAAACCTTTATCAGAATGGAGAGAACTAGGAATACGAAAAAGTATGCTAACAGACTTTGAATCAGAAATGTTAGAACGCAGTGCTACCAAAGTTAAAGAATCAGCAGCAGCAGCAACATTTCTGCATTCCGAAATTGTACTCCATGAAGGAAATGAACCACGAGGACGTTGTATAAATAAAAAAGACAAATAAAAGGAAGCAAATACTAGATAATTTGTAAGTTGCATTTCACACGAAAATAATTCTAACCCATCGTTTTATGCGCTATGTTTCATATAGCACACGAAAAGAGGAATAGTTTAGAAATTGGTAAAGGAGACTTTTAAATATGTTTTGGGTTTGAAGAGAATAGTTTTAAATTTGTAGAAACGAATGAAAATCAACGAGCTTTCAAACATCATATTAGCAACCTGATTCAATCAAAACTCATCAAATAATGCATACAGACAATTTGTTAAAACAAATCGATTTTATAAAAGAGATTGATAAGTTAAAATACATTCAGCGAAAAACTAAACTGTTTAATAGCGACAGGCATGAAAATGATGCTGAGCATAGTTGGCATTTGGCAATGATGGCAATCATATTAGCAGAACATTCAGACAAACAGATTGATATTCTAAAGGTTCTAAAAATGGTTTTAATTCATGACATTGTAGAAATTGATGCAGGAGATACATTTATTTATGACACTTCAAAAAATCACGTAAATACAGAAGAAGAACGCATTGCTGCTAAACGAATTTTTGGACTCTTGCCAGTAGAACAAGCTAAAGAATTTATTGCAATTTGGGAAGAGTTTGAAGAAGGTAGTACAGATGAAGCCAAGTTTGCAAAAACAATGGACAGATTTGAGCCATTATTACAAAACGTTTCAAATAATGGTGGAACTTGGACAGAATTTGATGTACCATATGAAAAAGTGTACGATAAGAAAAAGGCAATTAAAGAAGGTTCAGAGTTAATTTGGAATTATGCAGAGAATTTAATTAACGAAAGTGTTGATAAAGGAGTTTTAAAAAAAGAATTGACAAACTATAAAAGAAATGAATAAATATTTAATAAGTATGCTAATATTAGTTTCAATAAGTATATTTGGTCAAACAAAATATGAGATTAAAGGCTTTTCAGAGAAGTACATAGGAGTTTTAACTATTGATAAAGGATTTGAAGAAGAAGTTTTCAAAAAAGGAGAAATTTCAATTTTAAAAAAAGACAACAAAGAAAGCATCATAAAGATAAATTCAGAAGAGTTCACATTTGATTTAGATACTAACGGAAACATACAAACCAATGTGTTAGAATTGCCCTATGGAGAACAAAGCATAATCATTTATCAAGACTTCAATTTTGACGGTTTAAAAGATTTGGCCATTATGGACGGTCAATATAGTTGTTATCATGGTCCTTCTTTTCAGATCTATCTAGAAAGTGATACGGGTTTAAAACATAGTGCCGAATTTACCCGATTAGCTCAAGAATATTGCGGAATGTTTCAAATTGATTACAAAACAAAAACAATTAACACAATGACCAAAAGTGGTTGTTGTTGGCATCAGTTCTCAACCTTCGAAGTAAAAGGAAATAAACCAATTGCAATGAGAATTGTAGAAAATGGAATTAATTCGAATGGAATTACAGAAGACTATGTTGAAAAAAATAGAGTTGGAAACAAAATGGTCGAAGAAAAACACAGCTATTTAACTCACGATGCAGATATTATTGAAGTTTACTCCTTAACATTTAAGAACGAAAAACAAATGGTAGTGTATCGCGCATTTTCGTTTGAAGATTATTTGTTCTATATTTTTATAGACAAAAACAGTAAAATTGAATTGATGTATACCGACGAGTTTGTATACAATAAAAAGGTAGAAACTTTAACCTTTACAAATAAAGATATAACCTATCAAATAAACAAAAATGGAATTATAGTAAACACAGCCAAAAAGAAAATAAATATGAAAGCAGTTAGTGTAGGAGAAAACACTACTCTATCAAGTTTATCTAATTTGACTTTAAAAAACCTCACAATAGAATAAGCTAAACATAAAAACATGTTGAGGTGTTATTTTTCAATAATGCAACTTAAATGGGTAAACTAGAAAAAGTCAGAATAAGAGCAATAACAGTACACAGTCTAAAAAGGGTATGACAAAAAACAAAACAAAGCAAATATTCAGAATAGTATTTATTATTGCAAGCCTATCCTCTTTGGCGTTCGTACCATGGATTTTGGTAAAAGCTTGGGTTTTACCACTACCAAACACAGTACAAGAGCAAGTAAATGAAGCTATTGATTACGGATTCGACGGAATGATTGTTTATGTAGATAAAACAGGTCAACCACCAGCGTTTTATACAGCAGGTTGGAAAGATAGAAAAAAGAAAATTCCAACCGATCCGAATGCGCTATTCAAAATTGGCAGTATCACCAAATTATATGTTGCTGTGGCAGTCACTAAATTGGTTAGTAACAAACAACTGTCTTTAGATAAAACCCTCGCAGAATACCTACCAGAACTTAAAGGAAGAATTGAAAACGCAGATAAAATTACTTTGAGAATGATGGTACAACACAGAAGTGGAATTCCCAACTTTACCGACACTCCTGGTTATTGGGAAGAATCGACCAAAAACAATAAAGAAACACTCGCTTTAATAGTAGACAAACCAGCCGATTTTGCACCAGATAAAAAATATAGTTATTCAAATACAAATTATTTATTGATAGGAGAAATTCTCGATACAACTTTAGGACATAGCCATCATCAATATATTAAGAATGAAATTCTAATGCCACTTGGGCTAAACAATACATATTGTTTGCAAAGCGAAGTAAATTTAGACGACGTTATGAGTGGTTACTACGTAGATTATGAGGAAGATATGAAATATAATAATTTTACAAGTCCAGCAGGATCCATGATAGCGACCGCAAAAGATGTGGGAACATTCATAAGAGCTTTAAATGATGGATCCTTGTTTAAAAATGGTGAACAAGAAATCTATTCTTCTATTTACGTCTACGAACATGGCGGACTGCTTCCAGGTTATCAGAGCTTCGCGAAATACCACAAAGAAACCGATATGGTTATTGTACAATTCATGAATACAACTAATTTTGATGGATACAATTGGAATTTGTCGGAAATCATATACAATCGTATTGTCAAAATAGAGAGCAAGAAAAGAAAGTAAAGCAAGTTGTAAATTCAAGTAATTACTATCAATTTGTCTCATCCTTTTATCAAAAAGCACATTATAAAATTCTATTTTCATTATGAAAAAAAGAATAGATAAGCCTTATGGAAAAGAATAATAAGAAAAACACTCTTTTGCTGTTTCAAATAGCATTCAAAGAAAGTAAAATTGCTTTAGATTTTAACAGTAAAGAAGAAGTGCTTATTGAAAATAGAATTCGAAATTTATTCGTTTGAAGTTCAGTTTTTTATCGGTCAAGAACTATTAATTTATTAATTTAGACGACTTACAATTTATATAAACAAACATGAAAACAAACAAAAAACTAGTACTTCTTTTACTATTTGTCTTTTGCAAAATTACTATTGTAAAAGCACAAAATTTGAAACTCAAAATGATGTCTTTTAATATCCAACAGCCATACGGTACCGATTGGGATTACCGAAAGGCAAATGCTGCTTATATCATTAATACCACTCAAGCCGATGTTATTGGCACACAAGAAGCAGTTAACTATCAGCGCGATTATTTACAACAACAAACAGGCTATGCTTGGTTTGGAACGGGGCGTGACGGTGGTAACAATGGGGAAGGTTCTTGGATTTTCTATAAAGGCGATAAGTACACTTTAGACACCCCTAATTCTGGTAATTTTTGGATGTCAGATACACCAAACGTTCCATCGCGATTTGGAGGTTCTTATAACCGAATTTGTACGTATGTCCACTTAATAGAAAAAGCTACAGGTAAAGGGTTCTATGTATTTAATGTACATTTTCCTACTCCTGATTTACCTAATGAGCGACTTAAAAGCATGAAACTACTCACGCAGCGCATGGCTAATAGAGCCATACAATCAGACCCAGTATTTGCTACAGGAGATTTTAATTCAAACGAAGATGATGCTGTTACTTTGTGGATGAAAAACGGACCTGATAATCCTATTAAATGTAGAGATACGTACAGAGATGTTCACCCAACAGGCAATGTAAATACTGGTTTTAGAACTAAATTCGATTATATCTATTGTCCTAATGATGCAAAATATACATCCCAATATTCTTGGGTAATTAACACTTCGGTTGCTTCTGATCATTTTCCTATAGTGGCTGAAATCCAATATGCTTTTCAAAATAATCCACCAGTTCCTACAACGCATCTCATACCCGGTAAAGTTGAAGCAGAACAATACGCTAGCCAAGTGGGAACAGAATTAGAGAACACTACCGACAACGGTTTAGGACAAAATGTAGGCTATTTAGAAACCGACGATTGGATGGACTATAAGGTAAATGTAGCAGCGACATCCAATTATAATTTCGATTTGCGAATCGCTAGTACTTCAGCAAACGGAGCCCTTAATGTCTTTATCGACGGTCAGTACAACCAAACTATCAACATTCCTTTAACAAACGGATGGCAAAACTGGCAAACTATTACAAAAAATATCAACTTACCTTCTGGAATCCATATTATAAGGCTTCAAGTTGCTACAGCTGGGTTCAATTTAAATTGGTTCAAATTTGTTGATTCTAATCCTTCGGGTTTGGTTATTCCAGGAAAGATTGAAGCAGAAAACTATTCGTATACTTTTGGAACCCAACTAGAAGATACTTCAGATGCGGGTGCTGGAAAAAATGTTGGTTTTTTAGATGCAAACGACATTTTAGAGTATAGTGTAACAGTAGCCAATACAAGCAATTATTATTTTGATATAAGAGTAGCAAGTCTTGCTTCTAGTGGACGCATTAATGTTCTAGTAGACAATCAAATTAAAAAAGTAATTGATTTACCTGTTACAGGTGGTTGGCAAAATTGGCAAACCCATAATAGTACGATTGATTTACCGCAAGGAACACACAAAATAAAACTAGAAGTAGTACGCTCTGGATTTAATTTAAACTGGTTTAACTTTACTACCGCTTCTACCGCAAGAGAAAGCTTAGTTATAGAAAAAGCAACTTCAAGTTCTTTTTACCCAAACCCTGCAACAGATTATATTCATTTTGATAAAGAATACGATTGGACAATATATGATATTACGGGTAAAAAAATAGCAGTAGGACATTCACAAAAAGCCGATTTAGCAGCTCTAAATGCAGGCATCTATATCGTGCATTTTAATGAAGAACAAAAAAAGTTAATTATTAAATAAGTAAAACACTATTTTATTTACAAAACAAAAGCTGCCTGAAAAGGCAGTTTTTTGTTCATGAAAGAGAATATAAATACAGCTATAATATTCCCTTCTTTAGACGGGAGTTCATAAGACAGATTGGTTAAATTATTAATCGTCAGTTATAGTTTTTAACCCAGATTACGCATTAGACTTTGTTATGAGAGAAATAGATGCAAAATAGTAGCGAAGTACGGAAGTTTTGATCCATAAATGTTGCATTAGCTACATTGAGGACGTAAAACTGAGCACAGAAGTAAATATAAAGCAGCTATTTTTCGTAATAGAATTCTAATGGGTAATTTGGGTTTAAGTAATAAAGGATATAAATGACTATTAACACAATTATTCAATAAAATTGCTTTATTAATAGTAATAATAAACAAATTGGATTATTTGTCATTTGACAATTTTAAGAAGTGAAAATTATCTTAATTTTGTTAGATGGAAAAATTAATTGACTATTTATTACAGTTTGGAAATCTTAATCAACAACAAATAGATTTGATTATTTCGAAAGTTAGACAAGTGCATTTACCTAAGGATAAGTACTTTTCTGAAGCAGGAAAGGTAGCAAAAGAAATAGGGTTTGTTAGTGATGGAATATTGCGGATATGCTATTATAATAAAAAAGGTGATGAAATTACTAAATACTTTGTTTCTGAAAATAGATTTGTTGTAGACCTTGATAGTTATAATGCAAAAATTCCTGCTTCGCAATACATACAAGCAGTATTAGATTGTAAAATATTAACCATTTCATATAATGATATGCAAGAATTATCATTAACAATTATCAATTGGGACGATATCATAAACAAAATAACAACCAAAGCTTTGGTAGATAAAGTAAACATAATAAGTCCTATGGTATCAGAAGATGCAAGTAAAAAATACCTGTCATTTCTTGAAAAATTCCCTCAATTAGTAAATAGAATCCCATTATCACATATAGCTTCATATTTAGGAATAACACAATCTTCATTAAGTCGAATACGAAAGAACATCTAAATCGTTTTTTGTCAAATGACAAATTTTATATCAGTTCAATAATCCAAATTTGCAATAAATTAAAATAGAATGGATATGAAAACAAATTCCCAAAAAATCGAGCAAGTAAAAGTAATAATGATTGTAAATTCATCGGTAAAAGAAGCATTTAATGCAGCTATACAATCAGACTTATCAAATATTTTTAAAAAATATAAAAGCTTACCAAGTATTATTGGAACAGATTTAACTGAAAGTTGGATAAAAGAAGGATTAGTACGGACAATTTTTTTTGAGGATGATACACAAGTTACAGAAACACTTTTAAAAGTTATACCTCACGAGTTTTTCTCTTATAAAGTTGAAAATTTCACATCAACACTTCGATATTTAACAACAAAAATTGAAGGAGATTGGATATTTACAAAGAAAAACACAAATCAAACACAAATTGAATGGAACTACAACATATATCCAAAAAATGTATTTGCTAAGTTTTTGATTAAATTAACTCTTAAAAAAGATTTGCATGGTTATTTAACAAATGCACTAAAAATAGTGAAACAAAATAGTGAAACAAAGAAAATGAACCCTAATCAATTCATATAAGTATTTTTCCAGCCACTATAGAAACATTTTTTCAAAAAGTTTAAGTTATTATTTGTTTAAAACAAAATTCGTAAATCAAAACAAACTATCTCACTTTACTCCCATTTATGCATATTGCAAGGTTAAAAAGAATAGTTTAGATTTGAAGAAGTAAATAAAAATTATCAGACTCATCTATCCTTTTTGGATGTATAGGTCTAATAACTTCAGATCTATAACCAATTTACCATACAATTGAAAAAACTACATTTATGAAAAAACTATTTTTGGTGTTATCAATCCTCTTAATAATAGCTTCTTGTAAGGAGAAAGAAAAAGTAACAAAAAAAGAAATTTTTAATTTAACAGTTACTGCGAAAAATTTTCCAGACAGTACGAAAGTTTATCTCTATAATAGAGATATTGATAAGAACATAGATTCAGCTTATGTTCTAAACCAGAGTTTTAATTTTTCTGGAAAAGTAGATTTGCCATCGCTTTGTTATTTGGAATTTTATGACAAAAACAAAAAACAGATTGAACCTTATAAGTTTTTCTTTTTAGAAAATCAAGACATCTCAATTATTGGAGATTATTCGGACTTCATTAATGCTAAAGTGATTGGTTCTTATCAAACGAATTTATATTTAAAATACGATTCTATCTCTACAAATAGTGATAAAGCAAACAGAGCTTCTAAAGAAATTGATTTTCTGTTTTCAAATGCCAATAACCAAATGACGCTGAATGAATTATTATACAAGAAAAAAGAAATTTCAAAAGATAGTTTATTAGTGTTTTATGAAAAATTAGATTCTATAAACTCAAATTCAGCGAAAGGACAAGAGTTGCTTACTTATGCAAAAACTATTGACATAAAAGTTGGAGATAAATTTAGAGACATTATTGGAAAAGACTTAAATGGAGAGAAACACAAATTATCTGACCATTTAGGAAAAATTATTTTATTAGACTTTTGGGCACCAGGTTGTTATCCTTGTAGGTTACAAAATAAAAATGAGTTTCCAGAATTAGTTAAAAAATACAATAAAGAAGACTTTATTATTATTAGTTATTCACTTGATACTAATGAAAAATCTTGGCGAAAATCCAGTGAAGACGACAAAATTAATTGGTTGAATATTTCTGATTTAAAAGGAATGAAAGGGGAGAATGTTAACAAATACGCAGTAACTACAATTCCAAATAGTTTTTTAATTGACCAAAATGGAATTGTAGTTAAATCGTTTATTGGATTTTCAGATGGGTCAAATGTAATCGAAAAGGAAATTGACCGACTTCTGAAATAAAACTATCTGACTACATATTTATAAGTATTGCAAGGTTAAAAAGAAAAGTTTTAGTTTGTAAAGAAAACACAACAATAGTTGGGTTTATCTGTACCTAACACGATAAAAGATTAAAATGATAAATAAAATAGTTGCACTTGAAACCCTTGATGAATTAGAAAATTATTTGCTAAAACAAAATAATACAGACGATTTAAGAAATAATCTTTTAGAGCAATTCACAAAATATGCAGATTATAAAAATGCAGAAGATTGGAATAAATGTGTACGTATTTGTGAAAGCTTAGCGATAGTTGGTTGGGGAAATCATGAGCCATTAGAAGCATTGAAAGGAATATTTTTTAATGGTAACCCAATGACCTGTTTTATTAATAAGTTTGGAAAACCTCGTTTTGTTGACGCAATTTGGTCTAAAAGAAAAAACGGAATAACAATGGAACAAGGAAGAACCAGTTTTCATTCAAGTCCCGATGACAACAGTCAACGAAAAACAATTCTATCAGATTATATAACAAAAGAGAATATAAAAGATAGTAAGCTACAAAGTCAACGAAATTGGATTCCTAAAAACCCTATTTGGATACAAAGAGGCATTAGTAACTGTTATGAAAATTCAAAAGAAGTAATTGAATCGATTAATAAAGAACTTCAAGTAGAGTTAAATCAAAAAATGCAACCAGAAAAATACGGTAGAAAAGTGAATCGAATTATTCTAAACTGTTCGTTCAGTTATTTTGACCATTACGCTTGTAAAGCAAACTATATCATAAGCGAAAGTGATAAAAAAATGACCAGTAAAAATGCTTATATTGAAATACAGAAAATGTTTTCAAAAAAAGAAATAGAAGAAAACGGATATTTTTTAAGAAATAGATATGAATTTGGTCCTTATAAAAAAGATACAGGAAACACAAAAATAACCATACATTTTGAAAAAGAATTCAGTGAGTTAAGTCATTCAGAACAAAGAATTAAGCTATACGAATATTTTTCATTTGCCATAAACAAAACGGTAGAAAAATTAAAAACGAAGAAATTGGATTATAATTTTGAACTCATGTTAACAGATTTTAATGAAATTTTATCTAATTGGAAAAATAAAAAATCGGATCTATATTAATCCGAAAAATTAACATCTCCGCTTCACTTAATTATACAATTTTGAGGCACAACCATAACTTCTCGATACGCTTCACACTCTAAGTAACGTAGCTTGTGTTTATTGATTGCGTTGAAAATAAATTGATGTATTTAGCACTCCGTCAGTTCGAGTTTTTTAACGGAGAGCAACGGAGTTAAAAAGTATCGAGAACCTGTATTAATACTAACGTTGTCGATTTTAGATAAGTTAATTCCAAATAGAATTTTGAAATAGAAACTTTACCAAAAAATGGAAGAAAAAGTAAATTTAGAATGGAATGAACACCTGAATAAAATCTATGAATCAATAGATAATGACGAATTGAGTTATCCAATATTATTGTTTTGTCATGTACTTTGGGATTTTGAAGTTTATAATAAACCGACTGAAATTATTGAAGAAGCAATAATTGGACATTGGGCATTAAATGAGCATTTATCAAAAAATGTTGATGAATTAGAAATTGTTATTGATAGTTTTGGAAAAACTTATAAATTATGTCACGAACATTATGACAAAAAAACTAAAACTGAATTTTCTTATCCTTCAAATAGAATAGGAGTTGAAACAATAGAAAACTTAAAGAAGAGAATTATCGATGGTTGTAATGATTATAGTATAACATTTTCAGTATCAGAAAAGGAAACCCTTAATGCAAAAATGGAAATAATAAAAGAAATTAAATCGATTAACGAATTAATACACTTTGTAGATAAAGAAATACACTTTTAGAATAAAAAAAGACAGAATGGTAACAAAGTATATCATTAATTGTTTAGTTCAAGGCTATTTACAAAAAAATATAGATTTTCTATTTAGTTTAAATTTGCTAGATTAGGAGCTTAAAACACATATACATAGTATTAAATTTTAAAAAACAATGAAAAAAACAATTCGAATAATTTTTATACTAATTTCTTTTTTATCAATTGGGCAATCCAAAATAGATAGTCTTTTTACAATTGGAGATTCTAAATTTGAAGAAAAAGATTATGTTAAAGCAAGAGAAGTTTATAATAATATAAAATCGCAACTCCCAAAAGAAACAAGTGATTATAAATATGTAGCAGACCAGATTGCAATGATTTATTTTTTTGAAAGAGATAATTTAAGAAAGCAAGAAAAATATGAAGAATCGAACAAGTATTTGAATGAATTTCTAAAATATATTGATGATGAGAAAGAATATATTAGACCTTTTTGGAATGATGAGAAAAAATATTTCATAATTAAAACCATAATTCAAAATTGCTTCGCAACTAATAATTATCAAAAAGCAAGAGAATATCAAAATATTCTTTACGAAGCATATAAACAAAAGAAATTACCCGAAGGCATAAACCAAAATTACAGTTTCGAAATGTTTAAATGGGAAGATAAAAACATTTGGGGTTATGAATGGTTTGCTGAATTAGGAGATGAAGAATCTAAAGGAAGTTTTTCAAAAATTGTTTATTATGTTTATAGCACTGATGAGAATGGGGAAGATAAAGTTGAATTATATCGACTTCACGTTTTAAAAGTTCATAAGATTGAAGAGAAAATGCCCGATTATGTTTTAACTAAGAGATTGGCAAAAGCAACGAATGAAGTAAGTGGCACTTTATGGTCTTATACATATAATTCACCTATAGAATATGAAAAACTAAAGAAAGATGTGGAAGAAGTATTAAAAGGAAATTATAAAGTCCAAACAAGTGGAAACAATTAAGAAAGAAACTGAGTACAATATTGTATATAAAAAATAACCAAAGCCGTTGTTAACATGATGTTTTTGGCACTTTTGTAAAGCTGTTAGATTTTATAAACACTCGCTCCACATAATTATACAATTTTGATGCACAACCAAAACTTCTCAATACGCTTCGTACTCGAAGAGACTTAGCTTGTGTTGAAAAGAAATTTCTGTATTAACACTCCGTCAGTTCGAGTTTTTTAACGTAGCGTAACGGAGTTAAAAAGTATCAAGAGCTACACCTGTCAGGTTTCTAAAACCTGACAGGTGTAGAGCCAAAAACCTATTTCTTCAACACCTGCAACAACACCTCTTTTTCTGCTTTAAGAATTTTAATTTCCTCTTGCAATTGCGCTATAGTTATATCTTTAGTTTCCGTTTCAGGATGAGCAGCCGAGTAGGTACTAGGCAACAAATCGGCAAGATCTTGAAAAAAGTTGTGCTTTAAGGCAATAGAAAGGTTTAAAATAATGTCTGTTTTTAAGGAGGCTTGCCTTTGATAATATAAAATGGTAGCATCCGTTTTTTTAATTTTTCTTGCTAATGCACTTTTAGCTATTTTTCTGCTGTCGATTTGTTTTTTTATTAAATCTCCTATGTGTAAGGTCTCCATGTTTTTATTGTTTTATTAAAGAGCACTACTATTAAATATAACGGTTGCTAAATTTAAAAGAGTAATGAATCATTTATTAAATAGCTACATAAAAGTAAGTGTTTTTTTAAACTAAATTTAATAAATGCGCTATTTAATTTAGTAAATGCGCTATTTAATTTAGTAAATGCGCTATTTAGTTTAATAAATGCGCTATTTAATTTAGTAAATGTGCTATTTAGTTTAGTAAATGCGCTATTTAATTTAGTAAATGCGCTATTTAGTTTAGTAATTGTGCTATTTAATTTAATAAATGCGCTATTTAGTTTAATAATTACACTATTTAATTTAATAAATGCGCTATTTAGTTTAATAAATGTGCTATTTAGTTTAGTAAATGTGCTATTTAGTTTAGTAATTGTGCTATTTAATTTAATAAATGCGCTATTTAATTTAGTAACTGTGCTATTTAGTTTAATAAATGCATTCATTTTGTTCAAAAAAAAACTGCTAACCTTTATAGTTAGCAGTTCTATCGTTTTTCTTTTTATTGTAAATCAGGAGAAAGTCCTCGACCACCACTTTTTCCTTGCGATTCGAAACGGACTTTCAATTTGTCATAGCCCGATTTTGCGTTGGCTATACCCGAATCCGAAGCATCGCGGTAACTTTTGTACGCTTTGTTTGCCATTCCAAAAGCTTCATGACCAGCAATTCGTTTTGCATCTTTCACACGTTGTAAAAGATTCGTTAACCCCGATTCAATAGCGTCCAATTGGTTAAAAATAGTTAAGTCATTTTGCAACGCATCCAAGTCAATATAAGGAGGCAAAACACCCGTTCCAGTAGCCCTAGCCTCGGTAAGCACATCTTCCGAAAATACTTTGTTACTCACATCAATAGCCGTGTAGCTATTGCGTTGCGTGTCTGTAAGCGTAGTGTTTTCTGGTATCTTGCTCAATATAGCGTTGATACTCTCGTTAATCGTGGTAACGTCTGCCGCAGCAAGAACCACATTGATTCTGTTTTCAGATAAATTTGACATATTTGTTGTGTTTATAAATTTGTGTCAATTTTACTACTTTTCTAGTATTCGAAAATATATTTTAATTTTTATTTAACACATTGGTAGTGAGAGTAGTGCTTGCCGAGATAGTTGCGTTTGTTTTTAGAAGCACAAAAATCGCACTTCGGTAGTAAACCAGTCCCGCTATCCACTCTATCTGTTATTACTTCGTTCCTCGCAATAACAGGATGCTGTTTCTATCGGGTCTATGCTTCATGTTTAGTTAGTACTAGGCACTGTTTTAGTGAAGTGCAAAAGAATTCAAAAAAACAAATAAACCAAGCTAATGCGACCCTTAACAGGGAGACAAGTTTGGGTGTGAGTAAGATGTTTAAGATTGCTTATTGTGTTGTAAAAGTGCTATCCACAAAAATGACTCTCCATAAACTTGTCATGCTGTAAGCATCGCATTAGAAGCTTACAGCATGACTTGAAAGAGTACTATAAAAAAAGCAACCTCGGCTCTGCAAAGTCTCATGACTTTGAGGTCTAAGTGTTTGAGTAGATGTTTTTTTTATTGTTTAGCGCAAAGTCAGGAGGCTTTGTGCAGTGGGTTAGCAACTACTTGCGCTATTTTTTATTTACATTGTCAGCTTTAGTTGTTTCTCCAATACTTATAGTATTTCCGAACGAAATAGTCAGAAATTCTGTTTCTTTAAAATATTTATTCAGTTCTTTTTTTCTTTTTCGAAACTTCTTTTTCGTTTTTCGGATGTTATATCTAGAAGTGAATTCTTCGTCATATTTGCCTTCAGGATTTTCAATTCCAATGACTAGCTCTTTATACACTTTTTTAAACTTATTATTGACTAGATTAATTATAATGTCTGTTTTAGATTTTTTGCATAATTCAAAATCAAAAGTCGTCTTGCTTTTGCCATTGACATTAAAAGACAAACTTAAAGATTTATAACCTGTATCATCTTTTTCAAAGGTCAGTTTTTGATTGTTTTTTCTAAAAAAATATAAAGTATCATTTTCTTGAATTAAACTTATTGATTTTACTTCATTATTTTGAAATTCATACTTTTCATAAAGTATTTTATTAGAGTTATTTATTTTAAAGAATCCATTATTGGTAGATATTAACAAATCAAACTCTGAACTTTTCAGGGTATCATTTTGGTGTAGGATTATCAGCTCTGAATTTTGAGAAAATCCAAATAAAGAATTCAGGAAAATTAATATTAAAATGTTTTTCATAATTAAAGCTAACGGTTCTGTATAAGATTAGTTGCGTGTTTAAGCACTAAAGTTAGTAAATAAATCACAGATAGAAATCCGCGAGGATTTTTGTAAGCAGGCTAGGACTAGCCATTAATTGTACACGGTGTTATGCTTTGTTTATTTTTGAATATCGGACAATGTATGTAGGTTGATTTTATTAATAGCTGTTGTCTGTTTTTTTATTTTTTTCAATATATCAATCGCATTATTTTCAGAAATAAAAGTATGAACATATGGAGTTGTGGTCATTATTAGGATATCTATAATATCGGATTGTTCTATTTTTCGTTGTTTGTCTGAAAAGAATTTATAAAAAATAGCGTGAGCTAAAACATCTAAAGATTTCATTTTTTTTAGTTTTTTCTTATCGATTTCTACGTTTTGACCATTTAAAAATCGATATTTTATTTCATATCGCATAAATGCTCGAACGAAATCACCTTTCTTGTTTTTGATATTGTCTTTATTAATGTGTTTAAATTCAGGTTTGTCTAATACTGATATGACTTCATTATAATAATCCGTTGTATATCTGTCAACATTCTTAAAAGAAGCTTGTACTTCTGGTTTTTCTAACAAAAAGTCAAGAGAATTTGGGTTAAGTGATCTACCGTCAAAAGTAATTCCTTGAGGTGAAAGCAAAATAGGATTTACAAAAGGTATATTTCCTGCTATAAAATTTATTTCTTTTGCACCTAAAGGGAAATATGAAATCACGAATACACACGGATATATGGAATAGAATCTTTTAAAGTCTTTATATAAAGTTTCATTTCTTGCTATTTCATATAATGTGTAAGTACTAAAACAAAGAAGATGTTTTTCATCTACAGGATATTTCAACATAAATTTACTAATCAAGTCACCTTTTTTGCAAATATTACTTATAACATTTGTGTCAAGATAAACTAATTTATGGTCTTTATAAATACTATTTAATCCTATCATGAATGATTTTAAAGTTGGAAATTATGTTGATAATTTTGCGGAATAAAGCATAACTTATTTATATGTTTACTAAAGGAGTACATATCTCACCTATATTTGTTGTTTATGCGTACCTTTTTATTGCATCTAGATACAAACCTAAACTATTACCTACAAACCCATACAGGTATTTCTACCTGTTTTTGTTTCCATTTTGTAAATGTAAAGAGAAGTTTTTGCTGTTTTTTGCGGGAAAACGTAAATAGGGAAAGTTTTTTTATTTTTTTTTAGAAAAGGTGCTCGGTACACGAGTTCTCGATATATTTTTGTTCCGTTGCTCTCCACAAAAATACTCGTACAGACAGAGAGGGATTTTAACCACCCCGTCCTTCGGACACCCCTCCAAAGGTGGGGAATAGCACTTTTTTTATGAAATTGCTGTTTGAATTTCCTGAAAAACCACTCAAATAGACGGTCTATTGGGTAAATTCAAGAGGTAAGAGTAGTACTTGTCAAGGTTACGCCAAACCGAAGTAAATACAAATTAAAGCAATGGTGTCAAAGAAACCGTGTACTGCAATAATAAACCACAAATCGTATTTACGCAAGTAGAATAGTAGCGCTAAGAGTCCTCCGACAAACCCTGTAACAAGTTGCCCTGTAATGCCTTGATAACGGTGCATGAAACCGAAAAAACAAGCAAATAGCACAATATTGAGTACCATACTAATTTTACTTTCTCCAAAAAACTTTACAAATTGTCTCATGAAATAACCACGAAAGATGATTTCTTCTCCAAATCCTGCAGTTGCCCATACTACTAATAAAGCAATGGCACAGGCTGGAAGATTTCCTCTCAATTGTTCAAAATTGGAGTAATCTATAGGAACTCCCGTGAGTTTTGTAATTCCAGGAACCACAGCAAAGACATAAAGAGCGAAGAGTCCAAGTGCGACTAATGGAGCAAGTAGGAAGATGTTTTTGAATGTGAATTTTTCACGTTGAAAGCCAAGTGCGGCAAATGGTTTTCCTTTGTATTCTATATAATTCGCTATAATGATTACTATAGCTATAATGATATTTTCTATGTAACTGATTCGTATTGGTCCAAACCATAAAAAGCAGATGATTGCAACGGTAATTAATGGAATTACTGTCTGTCGTAATGTGATTTTGTTCATTGTTATTGATTTTAAATTCAAAGCGAAATACGGAACAAAATGGCTGAAAACCCTTTTAAATACTTGTTTTTTTACTGAATGGTCATCAATTTATTACTGAATAGTAGGTAGTTTTTGGTTTCCTTTATTCAAACCAATCTATAAATTCTTTTCGCTTGTAACGACTTACATTAATTGCAGCAATCACATCGTTTTCAATAGCTGCTTTTAACCGAATATGCAATTTGCCATTTTCAATCTTTTCAATTTGGTCTATAGCCTCTTTGTGAATAATTATTTGCCGATTGGCTCTAAAAAACAATTGATCGTTTATTTTTTCTTCGAGCTCATTCAATGTAAAATCGGTGGTAATGGTGGTGCCATCATTACGAACAGTATACACAATTTTGTTTTCGCTGTAAAAGCAGGCAATATTTTCATAGGTAAGCTTCGTTATTTTCGAACCGCTTTCAATAGTAATTTCAGCATCTTTTAGGGATAGCTTATATAAATTGTAGAGGTCTTTTGCATACAATATACCTATTAAAGTAAAACTCAATAATAAGGTAATTAGCAAACCAATTACTAAATAATAGAACGTTGTTTGCCCTCCTGTAACTATATTTAAAATAATATTTAGAGGAATATACATCATTGTAATATAGCCTAGAGTGGAGGCCATAAACCTTACGAGAGTGATCTTTTCTATTTTTTTAGAGAAATACTTTTTCTTGTAAAATTTAAAATTAAGTTCGGCTATGATGCCAATGAGAATACATAAAAGAATAGACGACAAAAAACCTTCTATAGGAAATCTATACGATGCACTACCTGGAAAACTTTCGCGCGATGCTAAATGATTGATTACTAAAGAGAAAATGGTAAATACAATTATTTTCTGAAACCAAGGCCATGCAGAACTACTGATATAGGAATCTCGTACTGTTTTTTTTGTATTCTTGGTTGGTTTTGTAGTACCCATGAATTAGAAGTTTTTTGTCAGATTCAAAAGTACAGAATAATTTCTCGATAGCATTTTTGCCAAGAAAATTTATCTAAATTTGATAAATACAATCGAATTTCAGTACACAAGTTCTCGATACTCCCGAAGCTTCGGGATTATGAAATCGCTATTCGCATTTCATAATAAACACTCGAGCAGACGGAGTAGTGGTTTGGTGGTAACTTTTGTTTCTAAATGAATAACCAACTATTGGAAAAGGTTTCATTAAAAGGATTGTAGAAAGTAGGTTTCAGTAGTAATTAATTTATAAGCTATTAGTAGCAATATTCTTTAATTTATTATTCAATGCGATGATGAATTCTTTTCGTTCAATTAGGTCATTTATCTCGCATTCGAATGTTTTAATATTATTCATATTAGGAAAAGACAGCTTTTTTTTCGCAATAGAATTCGATACTAGAACATTCACATAATTATAGGTTAAAATAAGCTTTTGAATGAAATCGGTCTTAGTTGTTTTTAATCCTATTTTATTAGCTGTTCTTTCATTTAGAATATAGGTAGTTCCTTTTATTTTTACAGAAGTATTGTGGTCTTTTTCACAGGTTGCTATTAAATTTAAAAGACCTTCTAAGTAGTGTTGGAGTATAAAATTAGTTCTTTGTATTCCATTTAATGTTTTGTCTATTACAAAAACGTAGTCGAATAAAGATCCTCCATGAACTATTATAGTTCCGTTTTTTTCTTTTTCGGCAATGAAAAGAGAAGAATAATAAATTAACCTTCCGTTTTTCTTAAGTGTTGGAACATCAAAGAAGGGTGCAATTATGGAAAGTGTAATTACTATGGATAAAATGAATAAAATATAGAAACCACTAACTATTGCTACAGCTAAGATGATGAGGTTAAAAAAGAAAGCAACAATTCCGATTTTTAGCTGAATATGACTTTGTTCTTTAGTCGATTTTAGGAAGTAACGATGGTTCATTTTATGATGTTTTCAGTGGTTTGTAGTCATTAGAAATGGAGATTATCCAAAATCAATCAAGCAAATATAAGGCATACTTTTTAATTCTCGGAACGTTGCATATAAAGTATGAATTGAAGGAATGGTATTCGCTATAAAGTATAATGGAAAAAACAAAAGAGGGAAAAAATCCCTCTTTGCTTTTAGTCTATTATTTTAGAAACTACTTATTTATAAGGTAGTTTGAAATGATTATCCTTCTAGTATTTTTTCATGAAACGGACAACCTGCTGCTTTTGCTGCTTTGGCAGTTTCTTCTTTTACTACATTGTTAGGAGTAGAAACGGGTCTTCTTCTGTGTTGGTCCTGAATGATAGGAAAAACAGAGGTAAAGAAGTTTGTCCAACCTCCTGTGCGAACACGTAATAAATCGTATTGTTCAGGTTGTGTTACAGCGTCTCCAAAAGTATTTGGATCGGCAACGGTTACTGTTAAAATGTTAGACGAATGTCCGTTAGCAAATTGACGCATAACTTGTTGTAAGCGTTTTGCAGGGAAAGCTTCATCAATATTAAAATCGGTGGGTGCTCCGTCGCACATTAAATCGGTTCCTTTTCCTTCAAATCCAGCTAAGGCTTCTTCAAAACCAGCATATTGGTGTTCTATTGAAAGATCGGACATACTTGGTGCTGCACTTAAATCGGAAGCAACAGTTGTTCCTAATCTACGTCCGTCTGCACTTGCACCATTCCAAGCTCCCATTTCTACATGGTTTTCAAAAGTTCCAACACCTGGTTGAATTTGAATTCCAAAAGGATGCTCTTCTGTACCATAGGTATTCGCCATGTTTTTTAAAGTTTCATAGAATTGTGGCCATGGTTCTGTGAAATTCTGTACCGATAAGTTGGCAATTCGTTCTACAATTTCATTTCCTAATTCATCAATTTCGGTTATGCCCCTTCCGTATCTTGGTTGTTCTAAAGCTACTTCTCGCAATCGTTTAAAACGATCAGAACTTTCTCCAATACGGGTTTCTCCAGCTAAATTACTAATGAATGGTTCTGTCATTTTGTATCCCCAATCGCAACACAAACATTCTAATAATTCAGGTAATGTAGTTACAGCTGTTTTCTCATCGAATACCATTTTTTTAATAGCATATAAGGAGTTGATGGTAGAACTCAATGCAATATAACACGGTCCGTAAATGTTATATTTTGCACCTCCATAATAAAAATCTTGTCCTTTTGCTAAGCAATCATCGACTAAAACATTCAAAATAGGTGAGGGACAAAATTTAGTATTAGCACCATAACTCATTAACTGACCATTGAATGCTTTTCGGTTTAATAAATCAAAATGTTGAAAATAAAGGGCTAATAATTCGTCAAAGGTTTTTATTTGATCGGCTGGTTTGGTGTCCATAGAAACTTTTTGTCCAAACAAATAACCTTGTCCAGCAGAAGAATAGGTGCGCCCTTGATTCAAGGCACATTCTAAAGGTTGCAGTGTTGAAAATCCACCTAAAGAGAACCAGTTTTCACCAGGAAATTGAGGTTCATAACATCCATCACAAGCATAATTTTGAGCAGATCGCATGGCTACAGCAGGTTGCCATGTTTTTACTTCGCTACCTAGTTTTCCACCTACATTATTTCCACTTTGATATAAACCTTCAATAATTTTTTCATCGTTTAATAAAATAGGATGCGCACCACCAGATAGCACAGCATGAGCGGCATCTTCTAGAATGTCGTCTGGCATGTCTTTTCGCGTTCTTAATGATAAACAAGGAGCGTTTAAAGGCAAGCGTCCAGAAGAACGAATGAATATTTTGGTAAGATCGCTATAGGCTGGTTTGGTTTTCGAAAAATCGATGGTTCCGTCGGCTACGGTTCCTCCAACAGTAATTTGTTGGATCCATTGTCCTAAGGAAGCCCCTTGTGGATAAGGTCCAGAACTACCACCCATCGCTAAGTTTCCAAACGGTTGATGGTCTTCCATGAAGATTCTGTTTTGTTGCACTTTCTCGTCTAATTTGATATAGAAAGCATCAATAATTTCCTGTGCTTCTTCTAATGAAATACCTTCTTTTTCATAGAAAGGTAATAGCCATTCATCTAAACGACCTAAGGCTGTTGGTTCTCCGTTTAAATGCAAACAATTGTGTAATGTAAATACAAATTGAACGGCTTCAACAAAAGTATCGGGTTTGTCGGTAGCTAATTTGGTCATGCGCTTGGCAATGGCTTCCAAGTTGTCTTTTTCCCATTGCTGTCCTTCTGCCATTTTTTTAGCTGTTCTAAGTGCTAATGCGGCATAATTTAAACAATATTCTGAAATTCCTTCAAGTGCTAACCATGCAGAACGGTATAAATCTTTGTTGTCTTTTGCTTTCTTTTCATAGGCTAAAACTTCTTCTTTCATTGCTGTTAAACCCATTTTTAGGGCTTTTTCATAATGAGGAATAACGTGACCAACACCTGAGGCTTCACTTAAGTTGGCTAAAAATCCGTCTAAACGTTCTTGTTCCGATAGGTATTTCATGATGTATCTACCTTCACCCAAGGAAAGGTTTGGCATGGCTCCTACGATGATTTCTTCTGGGGAAATGCGATAGGTATCAGAACCATAAATAACTTCACCTTCTTTTTCTCTGTAGGAGTTGTATGGAATTATTTCTCCGTTGTTTAATTTGATTCTTCTCCCTCTAAAACCGTAATCTTCGGAAGTAAATAGATTTAAGCTTAAACGAATAGCCCATCCTTTTCGAACCATAATCGATTCTTTCATGATGTCTGCTGGCTTGTCTTCGGCTTTTAATTCTTGTATATAATAACGGATGTCGTTTTTAATCTCTTCCTGTTTGCGGTTAAAATACCAGTTGTCTTGCCATAAGGAAAAGATGTTTTCTAATAAGCTCAACGTTCGTGTTGTTGGCACTTTGAAATAATCGTTATCTCTACCGATTCCTGTAGACATTGTGAACAAATAGTTCTTATGGTTGTAATACATTAAACCATTATCGGAAGCTTTTTTGAAATGTCGATCCAATCGATTCCAATCTACTCCTGGGAATCGCGACCAATCTCCTTTATCAAAATAAGAAAAATCATTAGAGTAAGTTTTGATTTCATGTAATCCTAAATCGTCAAGACTTGGAATATAGAAGAAGCCACCCAAATCGGAATGCAAATTGTTAAACAAACGGTCATTCATGAAGCCAGCTTCTGGTCCAATTTGATTGCGTAATATGTTTTCTAATATTTTAACGTCTTTACTAAAACCAGCAAAATAGATTCCTTCTTCATCGGAAGCTGTCACTGATTTTGGAACTCTAAATCCATATGAGGATTGTTTTGCCTGACCAAAAGGGAGTCCTAATCGTAAGATAGGTGTTGTGTTTCCGTTTTCGTCTTGTAATCGAGCACTTTTAATATGAGAACGTGTATCTCGGTCTGGAATAATAGTATCGTTTGTTTTTCTACCTATTAAATCTTCAATTTGACTTTCGGTCATCATGTTAATCTGATCCCAATTAATCAGGAAGCGTTGTGCTAACACAAAGGAAGCTCCAAAGTGATTCATATCTTCACCACCTACCAAGCTATGTTTTGCAATTGAAATAGGGTCGGAGGGATTGTTTAAATTTTCAGAAAAGCGACAACCTAATACTTTTCCATTCATTCCATCTTCCTGTGTAGATTTAGAAGCTGCTTCTTGTGCGTAATAGGATTTTGTTTCTTCTTTTAGTAGTTCAACAACATCTTTCAATACAATTTCGCAGGCTTCTTTATCATCACTTTTAATATGAAACCACAAGCTACCATTAGAATCTTGGAAAGCTCCTTTTGATTCTTCAAAAACACGTGATGTATTTTTATCGTCTACTTTGGGGTAGTTCAATGTCATTCCTTTCGGTAACGGCATTTTTTCTTCTTTAGAAATTTTTTCCCAATTAGAAAAAGAGACACCCATTATTAAGGAGGTATTTCTACTTTTAAGATTTTCATCGGTATTGATTTTATAACGTATAGTCGCCATAAGATTAGCTAATTCCTTACGAGAAGGTGTCCTTTCTAACCAAAATGTTGCATAAATAGCATGTGGAGATGGATAAACGAGTCCTCGTTGTGTGTGTTTCCACACTTCGTGCATTCGTTGACTAAGGTTTAGTTCTTTCATATGTTGTTAATTTATTTGTTGTTGCTAATGCTTGTTTAACAAATTTAAAATTAATAACATAAATTAATATAGGTATTTCTACCTGTTTTTTTGAGCGTTTTTTGTTTTTAGTACACGAGTCCTCGATACATTTTTTATGAAATTGCTGTTCGCATTTCATAAAAAACACTCGAACAGATGGGAGTGGTTGTTATGGAAGTTTTCTTGCAGATCATTTTTTTAAAAGCTCAGAAATTATAATACCAAGCGAATGCGACCCTTTACAAGGAGACAAGTTTGTGCGTAAATATTGAGCGTAAGATTACTTATTGTGTTTTTAAAAAAAACTATCCACAAAGTTGTTATGCTGAAAGCATCTCATTAGTGGTTGACTTAAAAATGGATAGGTGTTGCATATTGTGTTATGAAAAAAAATGATAGAGGGACTAATTAGAAGGGAGCCCATTCAAAATAATGTAAAATGTATGGCTTACACCTGTCAGGTTTTAGAAACCTGACAGGTGTAGATTTTCTAGGTATCGCAAGTAACATCGTCCCAATCTTGGTTTCTAAATTGAATTAACCAATTTAAGGTATAATGGCGTTCGTAAACAATACTAGGATTTACCTCTTCTATATTTCTTTGATTGATCCGAGCATCAACACATGCCCAGTCTAAACGATAGTACAAATCGGCCATGTCTAATATCTCTTCTTTAGAGCGAGAAGTTGTTATGCTATTAATAAAATCGTTAGGGTTTTTATCTGGTCCTACTGGATAATTTTCGTAAGGAATCGCGTTTAAATCGCATAATACATTAGGGAAAGCAAGGTTGTCAATATAATTTAAAACCCACATTAAAGTGTAAATACCTTCACATTTCCATGTTTCATACATTTTGCTCTCTTCTGTAGGGTTTGCAAGAAACTCAAACTCTTTTGGAGTAACCCATTCTTCAAGCTGGTGTTCTTTAATATAATCGAAAGCCTCTTGTCCCGAAATAGAATTAAATGCCACCATGTTTGTAATACCCAAAATACATACTCTTTGCGCTATTTCTTTTGGAGTACGAATTGTAGTTTCTTTTTCAGATTCTACACATGGTAGATTTTTATTAATCTTTACGTTTTTCTCTTTTAAAATAGCCTCAATTTTCTCTTTTCTATCCAATTGATCGGTTGTAATTTCATTTTCAGGAGTATCGTAGTATTTTGATTCAATGAAAACTTCTAATTTTTCAATTTCACAATTACCTTCTGTGTCAATAATAAGTTCTAGATTTTTATCTAAGAAATGTTGTGTTTTTACTTTGCTAATGATGGTGTTAGGTTGTGTAAAAAGAATGGCATCAAATTCTAATGCTAATTGTTCAATGGCAGATTTTAATTCTGGAAGTATTCCTTTTGTTTCTTCAATTGAAAATTCGCTATTTAATGTTGTGATTTTTTGTAAGAAAAGATTTTTGATCGTTTCATTTTTTGTAGGTAATGAATCTATATATCCATAAAGTCCTTTTAAATTATCAGTTAGTGGACTGTCACTAACTTGAGGAATTTGGAATGAAGGTGTTTCTCTTTCTCTATAAGTGATTTTTATTTTTTTAGAAGCCTTTAATAACCCTTCTTTTGATGAAATTTCTGCAATTGAAGAACCTTCTTCGTTTTTGGTTATTATTATAACATTAGGAATCGTTTTTTCTATTATTTTTAAAAGGTCATTGAAGCCTATTTTATGAGAATAAAAAGTGCAAGTCATTTTTTATAATGGTGTTTTCTGTTATTGTGTCAATCTATAACGGTAAAAATAAGAATTTATAGTAAGAAAATGTGATAACATGAAAACAAAAAGTAGCCTTCATTTGAATTAACAAACGAAGGCTACTTTTGAAATAGTTGGTTTGTGCTCTTTATTTTTTATTTAACGAATTTAAATAAAGCAAAGCTCCTCCTGCTAAAGCCATATCTTTTAATAGATTGGTCGTGTACATTTGTACCATTTCGCCTCCAGATAATACACCAGGTAAGCTAATTGTTATTGCAAATATATATTAATAAGACAGCTAAGAGTAAACTTGCCCAATCATCAAATTTTTGAATACTGATGCTTATACCATTTATCACTTGAATTTACTGCAATAAAACACCCTTTTTTCCTCGATATAAAATATAAAATAAAAACGTAACGATGCTATGCTTTGATTTTCTATTTTATATCAAGAAAAAAATCATCATTTTCTTTTACAGTAAATTCAAATCATAACTGGTATTACTCCTGCAGCTTCTAGCGCAAAACCTGTTGATATATCCAGAAAACACCTCCTGGAATAGGAACCATTCCCGCCATTGCTTTGGCATTCATGAAATGGAATAGTCCAAAAATAACCATGGGTATAAAAAATGAAAACCTTCCTAGCGCACTAATTTTATGGATTGAATGATTCATATTATTTCGTTTTATTAAACATGTATCGGGCTATCTTCCAAGTTTCATTTTCTTTTTCAAAAATGAATAGTTCTCTATTTTCTTCTGGAATTGTTGTTTTTGTAGCATGAATTAGTGTTTCTCCTTTTGAGCTGGTTACAGCAAAGGCTAAATTATTCTCTATCGTTATTTCTTCAATATAAAACTCAATATTTAATTGAATTTGAGAGAAAACAAAATCATAAGATGCTTTGATTTGTTCTTTTCCTATAGCAGATGGTCCAGAGGAAGGCATAAAAATGCCATTTTTTGTATAGAGTGCGGTTGCTTTTTCTGCATTAGAGGTGTTTAATGTCTCTTTATAATCCATTAATATCTTTTCAATTTCTAGTTTTGCTTGTTTTTCCATAATAGTATTTGTTTCCGTTAATTTTTCGTTTTTGCAGCTTGCTACAAGTAAAATGATTGTAGGCAATAGGAATAATTTCTTCATTTCTTTGTCTGTTTTTATTTCATTACAAAGATGCGAAGAGGCTAGGGAACTTACTTATAATCTAGTTTAAGAAAAAGTCTTAATGTAGTTTAAGATTGTGCGATTCTTTTGCGAATAGTACTTAGAAACTCAGGAGTTACGCCAAGAAAAGAAGCAATTTGTACATTGGAAATTCGGTTGAAAAGACTTGGGTATCGTTTTTCAAAGTCAAGATAACGTTCTTCAGCGGTGGAACTAATATTTTGTATAATTCTTCTTTGGCAACTGATTAATGCGTTTTCTGTGAACACTCTAAAAATAAGATTGAATTTAGGATAATCGACAAATAAGCGTATTTGATCTTCTTTTTGGATTTGTAAAATGGTTGCGTTTTCGAGTGCCTCAATATAGAATTTACTGGGTTCTTCAGAATGAAAACTTCCAATATCTCCAATCCACCAATTTTCTATAGCAAATTGTAAATTGTGCTCTTTTCCATTTTCATCTACCATAAACATTCTGAAACAGCCTTCTATTACAAATGTATTTACTTTACAAACATCGCCTTCTTGAAGAATGAATTGTCTGCGTTTTATTTTTCGCTCTTTGAATTTAGCAGAAACAATTGCTTTTTCTGCTGTATTTAATGGTAATATCTTGGAGAAATAGTCTATGATTGGTTTTGTGTTCATTTTTATTGTATTACTGTTGTGTACTTTCGCCCGATTAAGCTACATTTTTTTGTAATATTCCAAAATGCAAAGCCAGGTTCTGCTGTTGGAATTGTCCAATAGACAGTTGTGCCGTCTTGTATTTTAATTCCAAATTCTTCAAAATAGTCCTCTGTTTTTATACTTTTCACCAAAGAATAGGGTACTTTGTTTTGATCTAATATTTTATAACCTTCGTGATGTTTAAAGTGGGAATAATAGATGAATTCTGATTCTATTTGATTTGTTTTTATGAATCTTTCGGTTGTATTAATAATATAGGAGTCTGTACATTTTAGAACTAAAACAGGTATTTCATTTTCGTTTAACTTGATTAAAAGTAATATGCTTTTCTGTATTGGTTTTTCTATTAAATCAAAAAAAGTAAATAATTCTGAACCATTAAATTGAGATTTTGTCTTACCATAGTATTTACAAAACCAAAATTCAATACGTTTTTTAATTTGTTCTTCTGTCTTAAAAATTCGTTCTTCCATTTTATATAGCGATACAATTATTTAACTATAATTTTCGAATTGTGCGCTATTTTAAAATTACAAGAATTAGCAATAAAACATAATTTGTTTGCTTCTTCATGAAGATCATTCGCTTTTTGTGCCATTTTTTCATCGGTTATAGTTACAACTGGGTGTAAAGTGACGGTAGTAAATTTTCCTGATCCGTTTGCTGTTTCTTCCATTGTTCCAGTAGCGTTGTCAATATAGGTAGTGACAATAATTTTATTAACCGAACACAAATGCAAATACCAAAGCATGTGGCAAGACGATATTGATGATAAAAATAAATCTTCGGGATTGTATTTTGTTGGATCTCCTAGAAAAGCAGGATCGGAAGAACCATTTATTGCAGTATATTTTCCTTCGGCAACAATGTTGTGGTTCCGATTATACGATTTGTAATCGAGTGTTCCTTCTCCTAAATTCCCTGTCCATTCTACTTTGATTTTGTAATTGTGTGTTTTCATTTAGGATGTAATTTGTTAGTAGTATTCAAATTTACAATTAAAACCCAATAAAAAAACTTCGTTTAAAAGAATAAACGAAGTTTTTGAGTGTTTTATAAAAATATCAATTTAGAGAAAGATTACTTGATTTCTGTAATGAACTCTTCTTTAGGAGTTCTTACTTTTTTCATATTGACTAACCAATCGTTTTCTTCTTCTCTATAACCTAAAGCTAATATCAATGTGCTTTTTAGTCCTTGTTTATCAAGTTCTAATAGTTCATCAACTTTTGGAGGTACAAAACCTTCAATTGGTGTTGCATCTACTTTTTGTTCTGCTGCAGCAGCAATTGCTAAAGCAAATGAAATGTAGGATTGTTTCGCGGCATGATGTGCATGTGATTCTGTGCTTAATGGTTCATATAAACTCCAAAGTGTTTTTTTATACTCATCCATTGTGCTATGTGGTAACCCTCTTTCATCCATTGTATAATTGAAAACATCTTCAATGCGATCAAGTGTATAATCGTCCCAAGCTGCAAAAACTAATAAATGCGAAGCATCAACTATTTGACTCTGATTCCATGCAACAGGCTGAATTTTCTTTTTTAGTTCTTCGTTTGAAATGACGAAAATTTTATAAGGTTGTAATCCTGATGATGAAGGAGCTAATCGAGCGGCTTCTAATATGTAGTCCAATTTTTCTTGTGGAACGATAGCACCATTCATTTTTTTAGTAGCATATCTCCATTTTAAATCTTCTAGTAAGCTCATTTTTTTATTTTATCGTTTATAATACAAATTTAAGTATATTTACTTTACAAAAGTAAGTACTATATTAAAGTATAGTGCTATACTTTGGTATAGTAGAAATAAATTTTGAACAGAAGATGATAGTTAAAGAAGAAGTAAAAGAAATAAAAAAAGAGTGTACTTGTACAAAGATCATACAACCTGTTCAAGATGCGCTTTATGTTTTGAGTGGAAAATGGAAATTGCCCATTATTATTTCACTGTCTTATGGTAATAAACGTTTTAGTGAAATGGGTAGAGAAATACCTAAAATTACAGATAGAATGTTGTCTAAGGAACTTCGTGAACTAGAAATGAATCAATTGGTGCAACGAAAAGTGTATGATTCTGTTCCTGTTGTTGTAGAATATTCGTTAACGGAGTATGGGAAAACACTAAATCCAGCTATTGAAGAGTTATATAAATGGGGTTTAGAACATCGAAAAAGATTAATTGAAGAGTAGTTTGTGTTTTGTTCTTAATGGTTTCGTTTTACTTCTTGTTTATAAGTTGTCTGCTTTTTTGTAGCAATTTTTTTAAAAAGCATTTTTGCTACAGAAGTTGTAGCAATTTTTAAAATATAAAAAAATGCTACAAGAAATAAAGTAGTAAAAAGGACAATAGATTATTTTACAACAATATCATATTTGTGAAGTAAGCCTTGTAATCCTTCAAGTGAAAATTGCGCTTTTTTTATTTTATTTACTTCAGGATCGAACGCATAATTGAAACTAGTTGTAAAATCAGCTTTATTGAGTATGGTCTCTATGAAAACTGTTCTACGTAAATCGCAGTGATCAAAAATGGCTTCAGTTAAATCGGTTTTCATGAAATCGGCAGCAACTAAACTACAACCTGAAAAGCTAATTCTTTTTAATTTTAATGCATAGAACTTGGAGTAGTCCAAAAGACAATCAGTAAAATGAAAATCATAAATAACTTGGTCTGTCATGGCGAAATTTACATTGGTAAAATCGCATTTAAAAAACGCTACACCACGAAGCGAAACATAATTTATTTTTGTATCGTTAAAATTACATTCGGTAAACGTGCAATCTATAAAATAGACACTTGTAAAGTAGCAGTTTCTAAAATCGCAATTTACGAACTGGCAGTTTTCAAATTCTTTATATTTTATATCATCTTCTTTGAAAATTGTGCCATTAAATTGTTGGTCTTGTAGAAAATCGTTCGCCATGAGTTTTTATTACAAAATTATTTCTTTTTTCTTTTCGCTGCTTTTTTTGCTTCAACAGCTCTGTTTCTTGGTGCTGTTTTTCTTGGTTTGGTTTTTCCAGGACCCCCTAGGTTAACCTTTTTGTTTTTATCTTTTTTCTCATGGAATGCAGCGCCTCTCTCATCGGTATTGATTTTTTTACCAATAGATTTGAATCTACGCTTATCTTTCTCAAACTCTAATCTTTTTTCAGAAACTTCAATGTTTTCTGGCATTTCGAAGACTTCGATTTCTTTGTTCATCAAGGTTTCTGCAGCAAGATGTTGTTCCTCTTCATAAGGAGCAACAAAACTAATTGCAATACCTTCTTTGTCTGCACGACCAGTTCTACCAATACGGTGCATGTATTTTTCAGGACTATCTGCAAATTGAAGATTGATTACGTGACTAATATCGGAAATATCCAATCCACGTGCCATTACATCTGTGGTAATGATTCCTCTTAATTTTGAGTTTTGAAAATTAGCCATCGTACTTAAACGATAATTTTGCGTTTTATTAGAATGAATTACTCCAAATTGATCTGGAAAATCTTCATTCAATAATTCGAAAGCAACATCAACTAATTTTTTATTATTAACAAATATTAAAACACGATCAGTTGTTTCGTCTGTGCTTAAAATGTGCTTAATAAGGTTTATTTTTGTTAGGAAATTGGGTATATGATATAACTTCTGTTGAATTTGCTCTAATGGAGTTCCACTTGGTGCTAAAGATACTTCTTCTGGAAATTCGAAAAACTCATCTAATACATCATCTACATCTTCCGTCATGGTAGCAGAAAACATAATATTTTGCCTTTTGCTTTTCATCATTGACAAAATTGAAGTTAACTGAACTCGGAAACCAAGGTTTAAGATTTCATCAAATTCATCAATTACTAATTTCTGTAAATTATCAAAACGTAAAACACCGTCTAAAGATAAATCCATTACACGACCTGGTGTTCCTACTAAAATATCAACACCATCAGCTAAGTTTTTTCTTTGCGTATTAATGTTAACACCTCCAAAAATCCCTAGTGAACGAACAGATAGGTACTTTGTAAGTTTTTCAACTTCTTCAACAACTTGAACAACTAATTCTCTTGTTGGAACAAGTATTAGTACTCTTGGAGATTCATTATCTTGAAATTTCCATTGTTTTAAAATAGGTAATAAATACGCAAATGTTTTTCCAGTTCCTGTTTGTGCAATTCCCATCATATCTCTTCCTGATAGAATTACAGAGAACGATTTTTCCTGAATAGGTGTAGGGTTTACGAATCCTAATTCGTCTATTGCTTTTTGAAGCGATTTTGGTAAATCGAAATCTTGAAATGTTTTCATTAATGCTGTATTTTGCGCAAAGGTACGGAATCTTTTTGGTATTGAAGTTGTTGACTTATGTAACTTAGATTACATTTTTTAAGATTGATTTTTTGTACTTTCGTATAAAATAGAATTATTATGATTGAGAAATTTAATGCACTAATTGGACAAGAACAATTGACTTTAGTAGACTTTTATGCTGATTGGTGTGGACCTTGTAAAACGATGTCTCCAATTCTTCAAGAAACAAAATCATTATTAAAGGATGATGTGAAGATTATAAAGATTAATGTAGATCAATATCAATATTTAGCAAGTGAGTTTATGGTTAGAGGTGTACCTACATTAATTTTGTTTAAGGGAGGTAAAGTGTTGTGGAGGCAATCTGGAGTTGTTGGAGCAAATGACTTGGTTTCAATAATTAGAGGACAAATGAATTAATTTTTTTGTATATTTAATAAAAAATAAACTTGTATGAAATTTAGAATTGCAATTATTGGTCTTGCATTTTTGGCAACAACTGCTTGTATAAAGTCGCAAACGGAAGGAGTAACACTTTCCAATACTGTTACTTTTGAACAAAAACTTAATGATGATGGGGTTCAGTTAATCGATGTTAGAACGGCCGAAGAATTTAATTCTGGACATTTAGCCAATGCAAAAAACATTGATATAAAGTTAGATGATTTTGAACAAAAAATAGCGGCTTTAGATAAAACAAAACCAGTAATGGTATATTGTAAGTCGGGAGGGAGAAGTGGAAGAGCTGCAACAAAACTTAAAGAATTGGGTTTTACAACAATTGTAGATTTAGATGGAGGTATAACCGATTGGAAAGCCGAAGGGAAGCCAGTTGAGAATTAGTTGAATAATTTAAAAACAATAGTAACCATTAAACAATAAAACTTTTACACATATGAAAAAAAATGTAGGAAATGGAGATCGTTTTCTTCGTATTATTATTGGAATAATAGCAATAATATTAGGGCTTTCGGGTTCGTTTGAAGGAATAATTAAATGGATTGCTCTTGGTTTTGGATTGATAATGATAATTACATCATCGCTTCAGTTTTGTGGACTTTATGCCCTTTTTGGAATTAATACCTGTAAAGTAAAGAAGAAATAAAAAAAGGCTGTCTGAAAAGGCAGCCTTTGTTGTTTTTAGAAATTTGGAGATAAATTATACTTTTTGTAGAAATTATCTAACGCATCTAATACTTGATCTTCGTTGTCTACGATAGTAAATAAGTCCAAATCGTGTGCACTAACTGTGTTGAACTTTTCTAAAAGTACTGTTTTTACCCAATCCATCAATCCTGTCCAGAATTCTGTACCAACAAGGATTATAGGGAATTTTGCAATTTTCTTAGTTTGAATTAATGTAATTGCTTCAAACAATTCATCTAATGTTCCAAAACCTCCAGGCATCACTACGAAACCTTGAGAGTATTTTACAAACATTACTTTTCTAACAAAGAAATAATCAAAATTTAAGTTTTTATCTCTGTCAATATAGGGATTGAAATGTTGTTCAAAGGGTAATTCTATGTTCAAACCTACAGAAGTTCCTCCTCCAAAATGAGCACCTTTGTTACCTGCTTCCATTATTCCAGGACCACCACCAGTAATTACTCCATAACCACCTTTACTTATTTTGTATGCGATTTTTTCAGCTAATAAATAATATTTATCTTCTGGTTTTGTTCTAGCAGAACCAAATATTGAAACACAAGGACCAATTCTTCCCATTGCTTCATAACCGTTAACAAATTCAGACATGATTTTGAAAATCGCCCATGAATCGTTAGTTCTTATCTCGTTCCAAGTTTTTTGTTTAAACTTTTCTTGTATTCTGTGATCTTCGTTTTCGTATTGATCTATTGCCATCTTCTTTTCATATTTTTAAAATTAAACAAGCTTGCTAAGATAGTTCTTTTTTGATAATTATAGAATTTTTAAAAGACAATTAATGGATAAAAGTTACTTTGATTATCTTATTATTCTTAACTTCATATATAGCAACAGCACTAACAAATTCATTATTCACACGTACATATTCTTCATCTATAACTTTGTTACCAATAATGATACGTTTTTTGATTTCACATAATAAATTAGGGACTTCTTTAAATAGAGAAGAGTATATTTTTCTCATTTTTTCTTTCCCTTCGTAACTTAATGTATTAGGGAAATCATATATTTTGATGTTGTCATCATAAGTAGCAAGAAAAGCGTCTATATTTCTATTGTTATAGGCTTCAAGTTGTATTTGAACTATTTTTTCAGGGCTTTCAGTTTGCGAGAAACCTATAGAAAAGTTTAATAGTATAAAAAGAAAGAGTACGTTTTTCATTATGATTTATTTAATTCTTTTTTCAAAAATTGAGCGGTATAACTTTTCTTGTTTTTGATAATTTCTTCAGGCGTTCCTTTGGCAACAAGTTGTCCGCCACCTTTTCCACCTTCATATCCAATATCTATTATGTAATCCGCTAGTTTTACAACATCTAAATTGTGTTCTATGATTAAAACGGTATTTCCTTTATCGACCAAAATGTTGATTACATCCATTAAAACACGTATGTCTTCAAAATGTAAACCTGTTGTTGGTTCGTCTAAAATATAGAAAGTATTTCCAGTATCTTTTTTAGAAAGCTCTGTCGCAAGTTTAACACGTTGTGCTTCTCCACCCGAAAGTGTTGTGCTTTGTTGTCCAAGTGTAATATATCCTAAACCAACATCTTGAATGGTTTTTACTTTTCGGTATATTTTCGGTATCATTTCAAAAAAATCGACTGCTTCATCGACTGTCATGCTTAATACATCTGATATTGATTTTCCTTTATATCTAATTTCTAATGTTTCTCTATTGAATCGTTTTCCTTGACACGTTTCACATTCAACATAAACATCAGGTAAAAAACTCATTTCAATAGTTCTTACACCAGAACCTTCACAGGTTTCACAACGACCTCCTTTAACATTGAAACTGAAACGTCCAGGTTTGTAACCTCTAATCTGTGCTTCTGGAGTTAGTGTGAATAGATTTCTAATTTCAGAGAATACATCCGTATATGTTGCAGGATTACTTCTTGGTGTTCTACCAATTGGACTCTGGTCGATTGCAATAACTTTATCTATATTTTCGAGACCTTCAATTTTTTTATAGGCTTGCGGTTTTTTTACAGCATTAAAGAAGTGTGCATTTAAAATTGGGTAAAGCGTTTCGTTGATTAATGTAGATTTTCCACTTCCAGAAACTCCTGTAACACAAATTAGTTTTCCAAGTGGAAATTCTACGGTTACATTTTTTAAATTATTACCAGTTGCTCCAGAAAGTTTTAATGTTTTTCCATTACCTTCTCTTCTCGTTGAAGGAATTTCTATATTCATTTTACCATTCATATACTGAGCGGTAATAGTGTTGTGTTGTAGTATTTCTTGTGGAGTTCCTTCGCTAATAATTTGTCCACCAAAACGTCCTGCTTTTGGACCAATATCAATTACATGATCGGCTCTTTCTATCATATCTTTGTCATGTTCAACAACAATGACAGAGTTTCCTATGTCGCGAAGACTTTCTAGAGATTTTATTAGTCGTTCATTATCTCGTTGGTGCAAACCAATACTAGGTTCATCAAGTATATATAATACACCAACTAATTGCGATCCAATTTGAGTTGCCAAACGAATACGTTGTGCTTCTCCACCCGAAAGTGTTTTTGAGCCTCTATTTAGTGATAAATAATTTAAACCAACATCTAATAGGAATTGTAAGCGTGAAGCAATTTCTTTGATTACTTCGGTAGCAATTACTAATTGTTTCTCTGATAAATGTTGTGGTAAAGTAGCAAACCATTCTGATAATTCAGAAATATCCATTTGAACCAAATCACCAATGTTTTTGCCATCTATCTTAAAATATAAGGCTTCTTTCCTTAAACGCGTACCGTTACATTCTGGACAATCATTTTCATCCATGAATTCTTTAGCCCAACGTTTTATTGAAGTAGATCCACTCTCGTCATGTTGATTTTTTATAAAATTTGATATTCCTTCAAAATCTATTTTATAATCTTTGGTAATTCCCATTACTTTAGAAACCACAGAAAATTTCTCATTTCCGCCATAAAGAATCATGTCTAAAGCTTCTTTAGGAATAGTTTCTATAGGGTCGGTAATTTTAAAATCAAATTTTTGAGCTATGATTTCTAATTGTTTGAAAATCCATGAGTTTTTATAATCTCCAAGTGGAACAAAACCACCACTTTTGATTGATAACTTTGGATTTGGAATAATCTTAGCTAAATTAATTTCATTCACAGTTCCTAATCCGTTACAATTAGAACATGCTCCTTTTGGAGAGTTGAACGAGAAGTTGTTTGGTTCTGGGTTTGGATAGGAAACACCAGAAGTAGGACACATTAAAGTACGACTAAAATAACGAACTTCTTGGCTTTCTTGTTCTATAATCATCAAAATATCTTCACCATGATACATGGCAGTGTTGATGCTTTCGTTAAGTCGTTTGTTGGTGTCTTCATCATCTTCAATTGCCATTCTGTCAATAACAATTTCAATATCATGCACTTTATAACGATCGACTTTCATCCCAACTTCTAAATCACGAATTTTACCATCTACTCGTACTTTTAAGAAGCCTTGTTTTGAAATTTGCTCAAATAAATCTCGGTAATGTCCTTTTCTAGATCGAATTACAGGAGCAAGAATATTTATTCTTTTACCTTTAAAATCATCTAGAATTAATTTTTTTATTTGATCGTCAGAATAAGAAACCATTTTTTCTCCCGTATTATAACTAAAAGCATCGGCAGCTCTAGCGTATAGAAGACGAAGGAAATCGTATATTTCTGTAATTGTCCCTACGGTTGAACGTGGGCTTTTACTTGTTGTTTTTTGTTCTATAGCAATAACAGGAGAAAGTCCGTCAATTTTGTCAACATCGGGTCTTTCTAGGCCTCCTAAAAATTGTCTTGCATATGCAGAAAACGTTTCAATATATCTACGTTGTCCTTCTGCATAAATGGTGTCGAACGCAAGTGATGACTTTCCGGAACCTGATAAACCAGTAATAACTACTAATTTTTCACGAGGAATTATAACATCAATGTTTTTAAGATTATGTACTCTCGCACCTATAATTTCAATTGTATCTTCTGTATTTAGCATAATTTTTGGCAAAGTGCAAAGATACAATTTTACAAGAATAAATGCTAATGAACTAGTAGATTACATTTAACATATTAGAATTAAATAGAATGATAATTATTTGAATTAGAGTACTAAAATTAGTTTTTTGAATATAATTAAATTGTACTTAAGCTCGGTTCATAATTAGTAATATCATTTCTTAACCAATCTGGGATTTCGATCGATTTTCCAATAGTAGCGTCAACTAGTACTTGCACGCTTTTTCCTTTGGCATGAATTGTTTCGTTTTCTTCTTTGTCTAGGCTGGTAATTAGGTATTCAATTTCAAAACTTTTAGAACCTAAAGAGGTTGTTCTAATTTTAATAGACGGTTCTTTTGTTGTTAATTTTAATTCTTTATAGTAATCACATTCTATATGTGCTATCACAAACATGTTTTTTGCCCAATCCCATTGTTTACTAGCATCTATCATATAATGACCACGTCCAATTTGGAAATACTCAAAATAAAATACATTATTAACATGATTTAAAGGGTCAAGGTCATTCCAACGAATGTTTAAAGGCATCGAAAATTTAAAATTCTGTATATCCAAAGTATCCATTTTATAAAATTATACTACAAATTTAATATATTTGGTTTTTAAAATTAGCAGTCTTATGAAATTATTAGGAATAGGTTCGAGAATTAAACATCCAGAAAATGGAGTAGGAGTTATTACAAATGTTACTTCAAAGTATTATTGGGTAACCTTTATAGAAAATGGAGTAGAGACAATAGCATTAGATGAAGTTGTTGAAATTATTGAAGCTGTGGAAGACGAGGTAGATACAGTCAGTTTTTTTGAAGTAGAAAAAATGCTTAAAAGTGTATTAGAAAAATATAGTGATATAGGTCCGAAAGTTTCTATTGCAGATAAATGGAAAGGTGGTAAAATGATTTTAGAACCAGGAACACAAACGCAAAACAAAGAAGTACCAATTGATACTTTTTTTAATAAAATAGTTATGGTTAGAGATAGAGTTCGTGTTATGGAACAAAAAATTAACTCCAGTAACTTAGAACAAAGCGAAAAAATAGATATACAACAATATATTACTCGAATTTATGGTAGTTTAACTACTTTTAATGTATTGTTTAAAAACTCAAGCGATTATTTTGTTGGTGAGAAAACGAAGTAAATAGTAATAAGTGAAAAAGACAAGTAGTAAAATTGCTACTTGTCTTTTAGTTTGATTTAGTTAGTTTTAATTTTATGCTTTTCTAAAATAGCATTAAACATTTCTAATTTATCTTGTTTTTTAAATTCGCTATATAATACTTGAATGTACTTTTCTGCATCTGTTCTATAGGGAGATTTAATAGCAATATACATAATATAAGCTTTACACATGTTGTCTAAGCCTTTTTCAATATCATTTATGTACTGTGTGTAAACTGATCCGATTCCGAAAAATACTTCGGGATTGTCAGGTTGTAATTCTCCTAGTTTTTCATAAGCTTTTACTGCTTTTTTGTATTCTTTTTTGTAAATATATGCTACTGCAATATTCTGAAGGGGCATTGAACCATTAGGATCTATTTTGAGGGATTTCTCATAAGCTTTTATTGCCTCTTCATATTTGTTTAATCTTCTGTAACAAATACCCATATTATCATAGGCAAAAGCAAACTCTGGATCTACTGTTACTGCTTTTTTATAATTACTTATTGCTTCTTCAAAATTTTCTTCTTTTGAGGCTGCTATTCCTTTATTGTAATATTCTAATGCAAGATCGTTTGTTGAAAGAGATTTGGCTCCTACTTTATCATTACTATTTATTTTAGTTTTTAATGCGTTACAATTATCGGTTAAATAGCGCTCTAATTCATAATAATACTCTTTATATTCTTTAGAGTTGGGATTTGAGTTTATATTGATGTTGATCTCTTTTTTACTATTAGCAGTTTTTGCTTCTTCTTCAATTTTTTTTATGTTTAAATCTGCGATTTTTAATCCCATTTGGTAAGCTACAACTTGTTTGTCAATACATTGGCTAATATTTTCAGCTGTTATTTCTTTTGTTTTATCAAATGTATCAATGGAATCAATGCATTTACAAGCGTTTTCACTAATTTCTTTTAAGAATTGTTCTTTATTAAAATCAACTTCTTTTTCTTGAGAAAAAAGATTGGTAGTAACGGATGAAAGAAAAAGAAAAAGAATTACTTTTTTCATGTGGGAATAGTTTTAATTTTTAAAAAATGAAAAATACAAAAAAAATTACTCAATAATCATATCTCTTAACTGATTTCTATATTTTTCTAATATCATATTTCGATTAATGAAACCAATGAAAATATCATTTTTGAAAACAGGTAAAATATAAGTGTTTGTTTTTTCAAATTTATCCATAACTATTTCAATCGTGTCAGTATTTGAAACGATTTCCTTAGGAGCTTTAGTAACTTCATGTGTTGAAGTATGTTTTATTTTGAAAGATGAAAAAATTATAGACCGTATATCATCCAAATAAATCAAACCTAAAAATTCTTTTTCTTCGTTAAATACAGGATATATAATATCATCTGAATGTTTAATAATTTCAATTAAATCTTCTAAAGAATTGGACTCTTTAATTATTTTGTAATCTGTTAAAACGAAGTTAGATAAATGCAAGCAAGTTAATATGTTCTTGTCTTTATTGGCAGTAAAGACTTCTCCTTTGTCTGCTAAATGCTTTATATCGAAAGAATAAGGTTCAAAACGTTTTGAGATAGCAAAACTAACGGAAGAGACAATCATTAAAGGAACCATTAAATTGTAGCCACCAGTAATTTCGGCAATTAAGAAAATAGCAGTCAATGGAGCGTGAAAAAGACCACTCAATACACCAGCCATTCCTACTAATGTAAAATTACTAACCGATAAAGGTTTGGTAATGCCAATTAAATTAGAAAGCTTTGCTACAAAAAAGCCTAAATAGGAGCCTACAAATAAGGATGGAGCAAAATTACCACCATTACCACCTGAGCCAAGTGTTAATCCAGTAGCATATACTTTTACCATCATGGTAACACCTACAAAACCAAGTAATACCCAGCTGTTCGATTTGTAGCCGTCTAATAATGTATTTTCAAGTAGTTTTTCAGGATGTGCATTGGCTATTGTTTTTATGCTTTCGTATCCTTCACCAAATAGAGAAGGGAAAAAGAAAATTAAAACAGCTAATATTGAAGCTCCATAAAGTGCTTTTTTATAATTACCTAGTTTAGAATTGGAAAAATAGGTCTCAATTTTTCTAAAAGTACGTGCGTAATTGATGGAAACAAAGCCTGCTAATAATCCTAAGAAAACATAGTGAGGTATGTTATGATAATCTAATGCATCTCCTTGTTTGAAGCTCAATAATATATCTTCATTTAGAATGATGGTAGAAACTAAAGCACCCGTTGCAGCACTAATCATAATAGGTATAAATGCAGTAATGCTAATTTCGGCTAGAACAACTTCAATTGCAAAAAGTACACCAGCAATTGGTGCGTTAAAAGCTGCCGCAATACCAGAAGCAACACCACATGCTAATAATAATGTTCTGTCTTTTTGAGAAAGTCTGTAGTTTTGAGCATAATTACTCCCAAATGCAGCTCCAGTAATGGTAATTGGTGATTCAAGTCCAGCGCTACCTCCAAGTCCAACAGTGAATGAACTCGTTATAATTTGAGAATACATTTGCTTGAAAGGCATAAAACCTCCTTTTCTAGCTACAGCATACATAATGTGAGATGTTCCTTTTTGAATGGATCCGTCTAATATTTTTTTAACAACAAGAACCGTTAAAAGAATTCCGATAACAGGTAAAACACTATTGCTATAAGGTAAATGGAAAATACGATCTGAATATTGAGATAAGTTATAAACCCAATGTGCAAATGTTTTTAAAACTATTACTGCTAAAGCAGAGGAAACTCCTACTAGAACACAAGAAAAGTAGATGAACTGTCTAGGAGTGACGAGTGATTTTAAAATAAAAACAAATCGTTCTAAACGTTTAATGCTTTTAGCTAAAAATCGGATAATTGGATTGTTTTTCTTCGTAGACATTAGAAAATTTGTAATTTCTGCGAAGTTAGGTTTTAATTAAAAAATACACTAATCATTCATTAGTTTTTCTGAACTCATTTTTCTAACTTCTTCAAAATAGAGTGTGAATTCTTCTTCAAATTCTTGATAGAAAATTTGTAATTCTTCTACAGAATATTGCATTTTAGATTTGAACTTTGTTCTGTAATCCATTTGATATAAAATTGTACCGATGCCTTCTATTGTAGCATAACTTAATAGCCAATTTTGATTGACCATACTAGGTAGTAATTTTTTGGTTCTTGTGGTAAGAATGTTGAAATTGTTATCTAATAAGGTGTAGAAATTAGCGACATATTCTGCTAATGGAACTTTAGAATAAGTTTCCCAGTTTTTGGCTAAAAAATGATCGTAAAAAATATCAATAATTACACCTGAATAATGTCCATATCGTTCGTGAAGCCGATGTTTACTTTGTCTAAATATTGGATGTGCATCAGTAAAAGTATCTATTTCTCTATGAAGTAGAATTCCTTTTTTAATTTCTTCTGGATAATTCATATAATCATTGCCTCGAATTCCATCGGCCATAAAGTTGCCAATTTTTATCATGTCATTTTCATCAGAAAGGTATATGTGTGCTAGGAAGTTCATTGTTTGTTTTGGGGTAATTGGTGAATATCTTGATTTGTAAATATAGTAAAATTAAACAAGTTTTTTTTTCTGCTGCAACTTGTTATCTTTGTTTTTTTAATAGAGCGATGACTTTTGAAAGAGTTGTCTGAAAACTAAAAGTAGAAAAAGAATGACATTAATAAAATCAATATCAGGAATTCGTGGAACAATAGGTGGAAATGTTGGAGATAATCTAACTCCTGTAGATGCTGTAAAATTTGCATCGGCCTATGGAACATTCTTGAAACAAAACTCAAATAAAGAAAAATTAACAGTAGTTATTGGTAGAGATGCACGTATTTCTGGACCAATGATTCATAATTTAGTACAAAATACATTAGTTGGTTTGGGTATTAATGTTATCGATTTAGGATTGTCTACTACTCCTACTGTAGAAATTGCTGTGCCACTTGAAAATGCAGATGGTGGAATTATTTTGACAGCATCACATAATCCAAAACAATGGAACGCTTTAAAATTGTTAAATGCAAAGGGTGAGTTTTTAAATGGAGATGATGGAGCAAAAATTTTAGAAATTGCAGAAGCAGAAGCATTTCTTTTTTCTGATGTTGATTCACTTGGAGAAGTAACAGAAAATGATGCTTATATGGATATTCATATTGATGAGGTTTTGAATTTACCTTTGGTAGATGCAGAAGCTGTTGCTAAAAGAAAATTCAAAGTTGTTGTGGATGGCGTAAATTCTTCAGGAGGAATTATTATTCCTAAGCTGTTAAAACAAATGGGAGTAGAAGTAGTAGAGTTATACTGTGAGCCAAATGGACAATTTCCTCATAACCCAGAACCTTTAAAAGAGCATTTGGGAGATATTTGTAAATTAGTAGTTGAAGAAAAAGCTGATTTTGGTATTGTAGTTGATCCAGATGTAGATAGATTAGCTTTTATTTCTAATGATGGAGAAATGTTTGGAGAAGAGTATACTTTAGTTGCTTGTGCAGATTACGTTCTAGGTAAAACAAAAGGGAATACAGTGTCTAATATGTCGTCTTCTCGTGCATTGCGCGATATAACAGAAAAACATGGTGGTAAATACCAAGCAAGTGCTGTTGGGGAAGTGAATGTTGTTACTTTAATGAAAGAATCGAATGCAATTATTGGTGGTGAAGGAAATGGAGGAATAATTTATCCAGAAAGCCATTATGGAAGAGATAGTTTGGTAGGTGTTGCTTTATTCCTAACTCATTTAGCGAGTTTAGATGTTACGGTTGCAGCATTAAGAGCAAGCTATCCTCAGTATTATATGAGTAAAAATAAAATTGAATTGACACCGCAAATTGATGTTGATGCAATTTTGAAAACAATGACTGAGAAATATAAGAATGAAGATATTTTAACTATTGATGGTGTTAAAATTGATTTTCCAACAGAATGGGTGCATTTACGAAAATCCAATACAGAACCGATTATTCGTATTTACACCGAAGCTCCTACTCAAAAGGAAGCAGATATTTTGGCAGAACGATTCGTAAGTGAAATAAAAACAATAGCAGGTATATAAAGGAAATAAAAAACTGATTTGACACTCAAATCAGTTTTTTATTTAAATAGTATGGCTAATTTATTTAAACTTAAATTTAAGTTTAAAATTAAACTTGAATCGATTTTTTATACCACTACATTTTTATAAAGAGTATCTTTGTTAAAAAAAATAGATAAAGATGTATTTCTCTTTTATTATACCTGTTTATAATCGTCCTGATGAAATAGATGAATTACTGGAAAGCCTTGTGTTGTTAGAGTATCAAGACGCTTTTGAAGTTGTTGTAGTTGAAGATGGTTCTTCAATTACATGTAAACATATAATTGAAAAGTATACTAATAAATTGGATATTTCCTATTTTTTTAAACCTAATTCTGGACCAGGAGATTCTCGAAATTTTGGAATGAAAAAAGCGAAAGGAAACTATTTCTTAATATTAGATTCCGATTGTATTTTACCTAATCAATACCTAAAGGTTGTTTCAAATTCTTTGACTAGTGATTTTGTTGACTGTTTTGGTGGACCTGATAAAGCTTTGGATTCTTTTTCAGATATACAAAAGGCTATAAATTTCACAATGACGTCATTCATAACAACGGGTGGAATTAGGGGAGGAAGTGAAAAATTAGATAAATTTCAACCTAGAAGTTTTAATATGGGACTTTCTAAAGAGGCTTTTGAAGCTTCAAGAGGCTTTGGAAATATTCACCCAGGGGAAGATCCCGATTTATCAATCCGATTATGGAAGATGAATTTTAAAACGAATTTAATTCCTCAAGCGTATGTTTTTCATAAAAGAAGAATTGATTGGGATAAGTTTTATAAGCAAGTAAATAAATTCGGAAAGGCAAGACCAATACTTAATTTTTGGTATCCTGAATATTCAAAATTAACTTTTTGGTTTCCAAGTTTGTTCTTATTAACGTTGATTTTTAGTGTTTTATTAAGTTTTTTTGGATTTTATTACTTTTTATTCTGCTTTTCGGTCTATTTTGGAATGGTTTTTGTAGGTTCATTATTACAAAGTAAAAGTGTAAAAATTGCGTCATACGCTGTCATAGCAACAATGATTCAGTTTTATGGATATGGTAAAGGATACTTGCAATCTTACATAAATTTATTTATCTTTAAGAAAGAACCAGAAAAGGCTCATCCAGAATTGTTTTTTAAAAAATAAAATGACAAAAATAATAGGTTTAACAGGAGGAATTGGTAGCGGTAAAAGCACTGTTGCAAAATATATTGCTGCGCAAGGTGTTCCTGTTTATATAGCAGATGATGAAGCTAGAAACATAATGGATGAAGAAGAAGTAATAGCAGAAGTGCAATTACTATTTGAAGAAGATGTTATTGATGAGAATAAAAAGTTAGATCGAAAGAAGATTGCTTCAATCGTTTTTAAAAATCCAGAAAAATTGAAATCTTTAAATGAATTAATTCATCCAAAGGTTAAAGCACATTTTAAAGATTGGTTAAAGAAAAATAATCATCATCCTTTTATAGTAAAAGAAGTGGCTATACTGTTTGAAACAGGCGGAGATAAGGACTGTGATAAAGTAATATTAGTTACTGCACCGCTAGATGTTAAAATAAGTAGAGTAATAAGTAGAGATGGGAGCAATAGAGAAGAAATAATAAAAAGAATGGAAAATCAGCTTTCAGATGAAAAAAAAGCAAAAAAAAGCGATTTTATTGTAACGAATATCGAATTAAACGACACATTTGTTAAGATTAATGAAATTCTTAAAATATTAAAAATATCGTAAAAAATTCTGTTAATGTTAATCTTTGGTTAATGTTTTAATAGAGTAAATGTTAAAATACTAATTTTGTCTTGATGAATAAAACTAGATTTCGCCTGTTGGTTTTCTTAATGAGTTTATCTCTTGTCGGGATAATTATTGTTCAATTATATTGGATAAATACCTCGTTAAAGAAAAGTGAGGAAGAATTTAAGCTTCACGTTCAACAAATTATTGGAAATGTAGCAGAAAATATAAACAATAAAGAATTAGTCGCTTTTTATAGACAATACCAAAAAATTAAGGACAGTATAGGTAAAGAGCCAGAGAAGAATACTTTAAAGGAATTTTATTTTTTAGAGCGCAATAAAAAAACGAATGAAACGATTATTTATACAAGTTCTTTAGTTGCTGAAAACTTTGGTATTAATGGATCTTTTTTTGATAAAAATGCAGATTCTATAAATGTTGGTAATCTTGTTACAAATAGAAGAACAGAGATATATGCAGGAAGTTTAGTAGATAAATCGTCTGTTGAATTAAATAGAAGACCTGATGTTACTATAGAAAAGACAGGAAGTATTTCTGCATTAGATAAAGTTAATTTTCAAGTTTTTTTTAAAGATATAGTTGCGCTTCGAGCAATACAGGATAGAATTACTAAAGATGAGTTAGAGAAGATTTTAAGTAAAGAATTAAAAGAGTATCAAATAAAAACGCCATTCGAATTTTGTATTTATAGTAATGGTTTAGCAACAAAAATACGTTCTGATAGATTTGTGTATGATAAAAAATCGACCTATGGAATTCCTGTTTTTAAAGATAACGAAGGAATGAGTCAATATCAATTATTGGTAACATTTCCACAAAAAAGTAAATTCTTTTTTTCATCTATTTTAGGAATAACTATGATTTCTTTATTGTTTACGTTAATAATTGTTTTAACTTACTCAAGTGCTTTAAATCAGTTAATTAAACAAAAACAGATTTCTGAAATTAAGACCGATTTTATAAATAATATGACGCATGAGTTTAAAACACCCATTGCAACAATAAACTTAGCGCTAGATGCTATAAAAAATCCTAAAATCATTGACGACAAGGAGAAAGTACAACGTTATCTTCAGATGATTAAGGATGAAAATAAGAGAATGCATGCTCAAGTTGAAAACGTTTTACGTATTTCTAAACTTGAAAAAAATGAATTGGATATTTCTAAAGAGCCAGTAGATGTATTGGATATTGTAGAAGATGCAATTGAGCATATTAGCTTAATTATCGAAGACAGAGAAGGAAAAATTAGAACTCATTTTAATGCAACTCGAACAACAATATTGTTAAACGATGTTCACTTTACGAATGTATTAGTGAATATTTTAGATAACGCAGTAAAATATTCAGAAGGAACACCAATTATAGATGTTTATACTGAAAATATAAAAGATTTTATTGTTATAAAAATCCAAGACCAAGGATTAGGAATGAGTAAAATTGCTCAGAAAAAAGTGTTTGAAAAGTTTTACAGAGAACACACAGGAGACTTACACAATGTGAAGGGACATGGACTAGGATTAGCCTATGTGAAGCAAATTGTAGAAGATCACAATGGTCAAATTTTTGTAGAAAGTGAAAAAGGAAAAGGAAGTGCATTTATTTTGAAAATGCCATTAATAAATTAGAATATATGGAAGCTAGAAAAATTTTATTAGTTGAAGATGACCCGAATTTCGGGGCTATATTAAAGGATTACTTAATCATAAACGATTTTGATGTAACCTTAGCTAAGAACGGAATGGAAGGATTTGAAAAGTTTAAAAAAGACATTTATGATTTATGTATCTTAGATGTAATGATGCCATATAAAGACGGTTATACTTTAGCTAGAGAAATTAGAGAGAAAAATCAAGAAGTGCCAATTATTTTCTTAACAGCAAAAACGCTTAAAGAAGATGTGTTAAAAGGATATAAAGTTGGTGCAGACGATTATCTAAACAAACCTTTTGATTCTGAAGTGCTATTAATGAAAATTAAAGCAATTATTCAGAGAAAAGCAAGTGAAGTAAAACCAGATAACACAAAATTTGAGTTTGAAATTGGAAGTTTTCATTTAAATTCTAAATTACGTTTTCTATCTTTTCAAAATGAAGAGCCAGTGAAACTTTCACCAAAAGAGTGTGAGTTATTAAAAATGTTAGCACTTCATGAAAATGATTTAATGCCAAGAGAATTAGCATTAACAAAAATATGGAGAGATGATAATTATTTCACGTCTAGAAGTATGGATGTTTATATTGCTAAATTAAGAAAATACATGAAACGTGATGTAAATGTAGAAATTCTTAATATTCATGGAGAAGGATTTAGATTAGTTGTGAAAAAATAAAGAATATGAAGACTAGTATTTTATATAGCAAAAACTCCTTTTTTAAAGGAGTTTTTTTATGAATTATATTGAAGTTATTTCTATAGAAAATTTTGAAATATATTTTCTTATTATTTTGAATGAAGTATTATTTCCATTCTATCTGCAAGGCATACGCATTTTTATCCTCTTTTGTAATACTATATATTGTTTGAGTATCGTTTCTAGATTGATGAATTATAGCTTCATCGTTTAAGTTTAATTCACGCATGAAATTAATGTCTAATGCTTTAATTTCTTGTTTGATTATTTTTTTAGGGTTTTCATAATCAAGACACCATTCCATATACTTTACATTATTAGCATGATTGACTACATCTAAATCAGATAAAACAACTTTTCGATGTCCAATAGTATTAGTGTTCTCATCTATTGTAATTTTTAACGTAGGCTGTTTTGTTGCGTCTATTTGAAATTTCTCAAAATGGTCGTGTGGCAGTGCTAATGCATCGGGTCTTCTTGTTTGGGTATTAATAACCGCCCAATAGGTTTCGCAACCCACAATTTTTTCTCCATTTAAATGCATTTCCATACAACGAATAGAACGAGAATTTTCTAATGTCTTAATCCAAGTTTTAATGGTAACAATATCTCTCCATTTTGGCAATTCATGAATTTCTAATCGCATTCTACTCATAACCCAAGCTTGATGATGTGCTTGCATATCAGTAAAGCTAATTCCGCCTAAATCGGCATGGTTTCCAGCAGTAATTTGTAATAAATTACACAAATCGGTATATTTTAAATATCCATTAGGATAACAATGTAAAAAGTTAATTTCATATTCTTGTTCAAGTATCGATGTGAATTTTGGAGCTATTGGCATTATATTTTTGTTTTAATCGAGTGTTCTAAATCTAAAGTTCAACCCTATATTTAACTGTAAGTTATTGGAAGAATTAAAAAAATGTTTTTCGGCTGCGTTTGTAGTAATGTCATATTGGGTTACGTTGTATTGCACACCAACCAATAATGACAGTTTTTTATACAAATTATAGTTAAAATTAGTTCCTAATATATAACTATTACCATAGGTTTTATTGATGTTTCTAAACTCTATAAAACCATAACCTACGTAAGGATCAATATTTATTTTGTTAGTTGCTTTTAAATGATAAACTAGCTTTAAATGAATGGTTTGTAATGTAGCATTTTTAGCGTTACCAGCTACAGATGAATTGGTTACATTGTATTTGTTAATTTGAAAACCATTTATAAAACCAAATTTTTTATAAGTAACATGTTCAAATTCAGAAAAAAAGCCGAAATTATTTTTAAATCCTTCTTTTAAAAAAGTGTTTTCTAATTGATTCGGAACGGTATATGCAATGTTCACTTCGTTAAAAAATTTCACTTTGCTTTGTGCGAAAACTAATATTGGAAATAATAATAGAAAGTAAATTTTTAGTTTCATAATTAATAAATAATAATTTCTTCTTTGTATAAGTCTTCAATAGATATGTTTCGTGTTTCTGTAGTACTTGTATTTGTAAAGGTGTTACGTAAGTCGTACTGAATATTTACATTTTGATTTTTAAATATCCCATCATAACGAAATATCTCGCTGTATGAATAATTTTCAATTGGGTTTATGTAGTTTTCGTAAAAACTAGACTCTCCCATAAAAGAAACATTTTCTAAAATGATATCGTTTGAGCCAGAAGATCTTTGAAAGATTACTTTTAAACTAACTAATTCATCAATAGGATATAGCATAGTTGTTCCTATATTGAATTTGTAATCTGAAAAATCTGCGTCTTTTATGTTTAAAAGTTTTTTTTGTTGATAGTCAAACATTTTTCCTTCGTTGACGATGATAATAATTTGGTCTTCATTGTTGGCTGAAGTAGTATAAAGTTTAAAATTTCCATTTCCATCTGTATAGCCTAATCCTGGTTCAGTATAATCATAGCCATATCTAGTTTGTTTATCAAATGCCACTTTAATTTCTGTATTTGGGATTCCAATATTATTTTTATCTACAATCTTGCCTTCAACGACAAGTTTTCTACCATTATGATATTCAAGATTGTCTTCGCAATGACCGAATAATGCAGTAATAATGAGAAGTAAAAAGGTTGTTTTCATGATTTTTTTACTTTTAAGACGATTTTTTTACTATTTGGTTGCGTTACGAAATTGTTACTTTAATGGTATTAATAATTTCTTCAACAGGTGTTAAATAATCAAACCAATTTGCATTTTCTGTGCGTTTAAACCAAGTAATTTGTCGTTTTGAAAAACGTCTTGTATTTTTCTTTATTTCTTCAATAGCAAAAGGCAATGTTGTTTTTTCATCTAAATAGTCGAATAATTCCCTATAACCAACCGTTTGCAATGCATTCAAATGTTTTTGATTGTATAAAGAAGTTACTTCATTTAATAAACCATTATTCATCATGATGTCTACACGTTGGTTAATTCGATCATACATGATTTCTCTATCTGCTTCTAGGCCAATAATAATTGGTTTAAAGTTTCTATTGATTTTTCGTTTTCCAATAAAACTAGAATATGGTTTTCCAGTGCCAATACAAACTTCTACAAAACGTTTCATTCTTTGTGGATTTTGAAATGTTTGCGGATTTTCTGCTGCAATCGTTTTATAATAACTAGGATCTAAATTTTGTAATGTATCTTGAAGATAGGTTAAGCCTTTCTCTTCAAATTGTGTATTTATCGTATCTCTTACTGAAGGATTAATATCTGGAAATTCATCAAATCCTTTTAAAACAGCATCAACATATAGTCCAGAACCACCAACCATTATTTGAATGTTCTTTTCTTCAAAAAGTTTGTCTAGTTTGTTTAAGGCTTCTTCTTCAAAATCGCCAACTGAATAGTTTTCTAAGATGGATTTGTTTTGAATGAAATGGTGTTTTGCAGCGTTTAATTCGTCTTCGTTAGGCACAGCTGTTCCAATCTTCATTTCTTTAAAAAACTGACGACTATCGCATGAAATTATATCACAATTGAAATATTGTGCTAATTTGATGCTTAATGCGGTTTTTCCTATCGCAGTTGGTCCTATAATGGTGATGAGGTAATTATTCAATTGTGTATAAAAGTTTAATATTGTTAGTAGCCCTGATGGTAACGGCATCCTTTTGTGCTTTTGTTATATCGAGCAGAGTCAAGAGACAAAAGTATAAAAGATATAGTGGACAGCAGGAAATAGCTTCAAATTAATCATCTAAAAGATTATTTCCACAATTATGGCAGTATTTAGCATTTTCTTGATGATCTTCCATACCACAATCTGCGCATGGATTTTTTTGAAGCGTAGTAGTAGTAGTAGTAGTATTGGAGCCTAATTTAGCTATCTCGGCAGAAACAATTCCTGTTGGAACAGCAATTACTCCGTATCCTAAAACCATAACTAATGAAGCTAGAAATTGCCCTAGCGGTGTAACGGGTGAAATATCTCCATAACCTACTGTTGTGAGCGTAACAATTGTCCAATAGATACTTGTTGGTATACTTGTGAAACCATTTTCCCTTCCTTCAACCACATACATTACCGAACCTATTAGAACGGTACTAATAAGTACAAAATAGATAAAAACTAGGATTTTGCCCTTGCTGGCATACATTGCATCTCTTAGTTGTTTAGATTGTCCTGTGAATTGTGGGTGTTTTAATATTTTGAAAAGTCTTAGTAATCGTAAAGAACGAACAATTGAAAGTACACCAGAACCAGCAAAAACTTGCGCTAAATACATTGGTAATGTTGCAATTAAATCGATGATTCCATATAGGCTAAAAATGTATTTTAGCGGTTTATTTATAGAAATAATACGTAGGAAATATTCAATTGTAAAGAAAATAGTAATTCCCCATTCGAGTACAATTCTTATATCATGATATTTAGATTCGAAACTTTTCACTGTTTCCATCATGGTTAAAAGTACACTTAGAAAAATAACGCCAAGAAGAATTAAATCAAAAGCTTTACCTGCAAATGTGTTTGTACCATATATAATAATATATGTTTTTTGTCGAAATTTTTGAAAAGCTGATTTCTGTTCGTTCATAATGCAAATTTAGAAAAATTTAAAAGGTGTCTACCTTCATGACTTTTCTTTTTCTTAAATAGCTTTGAATGATGTTTTTTGTATCTCTATTGTTTTGCATTGGAATGATTAGCTTTCTTAATATTTCAATATTTTTTATCTGATGATTTAAATCGTAGAAACAATAGCCTTTGTAAACACCATCTTCGATTAGTACAGCACTTCTTTCATTGTGTGTTCTGCCTCTATCCGTAATGATAAGATTGTTTTTATTGAAAGTATTAGTATCTATAAATTGATTGACTCTTTTATTATATTCATCAGTTTCTTCTTTGTCAATGCAAGCACCAAAACATTGTTTAACATCGTATTGAAAACAACTTTTTTTAGTGTCATATAAACCATTTATTTTTTGACACAAATTGAAGTCTTCAGTGATTTTGAAAAGTGTTTTTTTACCTTCTAAGGCTGTTGAAAATGAAGTCAATTCTTTTTTTCTTCCATCTGATTTTGCGATTTTTAAGCTTAGATATCCTTTTGCATTTTTTTCAGCATACAAAGCCCAAGGAAATAATGTTTTTCGTTGTGCTCTATTGTAGATAGGTTTGTTGACTTTTATTTCTTCGCTTTCTTTTAAAAGAGCAATTAATTCGCTTCCTGTTTCTTCAAAAGTAACAGTATATACAGAGCGTTGAATTTTTTTACTCTTAGGATTGGTTCCTGTAAAGTGTTGGTTGACGCGTTTTTTGATGTTCTTACTTTTACCAATATAGATAATTTCTCCTTTTTCATTATGAATATAATAGATACCTGTTTTAGAAGGTAGCGCGTCAATTATATCTAATAATTTTGGAGACATTCCGGTTTTTACTTCGGTTTTTATATAATTTTTTACAATTTCTTTCTGACTGTCTTTAGAAAGTAATAATTTAAAAAGTTTAACCGTTGCCATAGCATCACCATTTGCTCTATGTCGGTCTGCAATTGGAATTCCAAGTGAACGAACGAGTTTTCCTAAACTATAAGAAGGTTGTTCTGGAATTAATTTTTTTGCCAATTCGATAGTACAAAGAGTAGATTTTTTAAATGGAAATCCTAATCGTCTAAATTCAGTGCCTAAAATTCGATAATCGAAAGCGGCGTTGTGTGCTACAATAACACATCCATCTGTAATTTCAATTATTCGTTTGGCAACTTCATAAAACTTTGGTGCAGAACTAAGCATGGCATTGTTTATCCCTGTTAGCTTTACAACAAAAGGCTGAATGGGTTTCTCTGGGTTGACAAGGCTAATGAATTGGTCTACTATTTCATGACCATCATATTTATATATGGCAATTTCTGTAATACCTTCTTCATCGTATTGTCCTCCAGTGGTTTCTATGTCGAGTATTGCGTACAAATTTAATTTTCGGTAGGTTATTGTTTATTATTGAAAAATCAGTATAGTTTTATTGATGGTTTCTAGAACCAAAAATACTACTTCCAATCCTAATCATTGTACTTCCGCAGGAAATGGCTAATTCATAATCGCCAGACATTCCCATTGAAAGTGTTTCTAATTTAAAGTTTTCGGTTTTAAGTTCCTTATGCTTATTAAAAATTGAACTTAAATGTAAGAATTCTTTCTTAATTTGTGCTTCATTTTCTGTAAAAGTTGCCATTCCCATAAGTCCAATAATTCTAATGTTTTTCAAAAAACTATTGTCATTTTGAATGTGTTTTAGAATTTCGTCCAATTCGGTAGTGTCTAAACCAAATTTTGTTTCTTCTTCGGCAATATGCATTTGTAATAAACAATCAATAACTCTATTGTTTTTTGCAGCTTGCTTATCGATTTCTTTTAAAAGCTTAAAACTATCAACTCCGTGAATTAAACTCACAAATGGAGCCATATATTTCACTTTATTAGTTTGAACATGACCAATCATGTGCCATTCAATGTCTTTTGGCATTTGTTCTTGCTTGTCCGTCATTTCTTGGATTTTATTTTCTCCAAAAATACGTTGTCCGGCATTGTATGCTTCCATTAAATCACTAACTGGTTTTGTTTTTGAAACTGCAACAAGGGTAACTTGTTCAGGAAGTGAAGATTTTATAGTGTTGATATTGTTTGCTATTGACATTTTGAAATTCTTACTACAATTCAATATAGAATAATTGTATTTATAATTCTATATTAGATTACATTTTATTATCACAAATCTAACTTAAATCTATAATTTAACCATAGATAAAACTATTTTTTCTCTATAATTTAAATTTTATGCCTTCTTTATAGCCATAAGGAAGGTTCGGACTTTTAATTCCAAATGGACCAGAGCCACTTTCGTTGTAGTATAACTCATTTTTGTCTGATGTATATCTGCCAGCACACAGAAGGCTTAAAATTGTTTTTTCGTTGTCTGATTTTGAAACAGAAATATCGATCCAAACAGGCACTTTATTGTTTCTACATAAGATAGCTACAACTTCTTTATCTTCTAAATTGAAATACTTTTTACCATTATCTTCAGGATAAATAGTAAACTGTGTTAAATTGGGATCATCATTTGAAATATTTAATTCAATATCATATCTGAATTCTGGAACTAAATCGTTTGAAATATAGCGTTTTGCAAATTTAAATGAAGCATAACTTGTTCCTAGAAGTAAGTATAAAAAATCGGATTTATTCATGTTTGGAGTGTAGATAATTAAAAGATAAAAATTCCCAATCAATAATTATTAATTGGGAATTTTTTAAATTTTTCTCAAATAGATATTAAAAAAGTCTCTTATGTCTTTTAAAGTTATAGAAAACCTTTCAAATCTAATTCATGTTATAATTGAAACTCGTCTATGCTTCTCTTATTTTCTCAAAAGTAGATTGCATTACTTTTTTTACTTTTTTAAGTGCTCCATGAAATGCTTTTTCAATTGTATCTGCATGATCGGTTACAGCCAATGGATCTTTTTTTGCCATTCTAACTTCAATTAGACAACGTTTGTCGTTTTTACCAAATTTCTCACTATTTTCATCACCAAAATGCACTTCAATTCGAGTAATTTTATCATCGAAACGAGCTAATTCTTTTTCTAATTCTGAAGTATAGAAATTTACTAATCTACTGTTTCCATCTATGTTTTTGTCTGTGTTAATCTGAATTTGCATATTCTGTTTTTTTTAATTGTTTCCTATAAAGTTAGCAATAAATTCAATCCTTTCAAAGCAATTATAATAACTTTAAGAAAACTATTTTTTTTGAAAAATTGAAAAAGCTTGTAAACCAGATATTTTCATTTTTTAAGATGAAATTTTTAACTGTGCAGCCTTTATGTTTGATTCAGCTTTTGCTCGTGAAATGATATTTTTTAGGGAGAAAATTTAAAAAGAACTGAAACTAAAGCTATCACAATTATGAATGAAATTTAAGTAAAGTTTAGAAAAAGCTTTAAATCCAGTAAGTAATAGCACTAAAAACTTCTTTATATTTGGTAATTATAACTAAGTTAAAGATAAAAGAACCAATTGTGTCCTAATAAATAAGGGTTCTGGTTAGTTTATCTTTAGCCGAGAATTTTAAAAATAAAAATGGAAAAATTATTAAGTCAAGCAAAAGAATTTATGGAACTAAATCCCGAGTATGGATATATACTTGCAGGAATTGTTCTTCTAATAGTTTCTATTGGTAACTTCTTAAATTGGAATTGGGCAACTTCTCCAGCAGATTACAAGCAACGATATTGGTCTTCTATACTCGGTCACGATGCTTTTAGAAGAGTTATGGGACTACTATTTTTAATAGGTTCAATTGCTTGTTTTACGGCTTTCTATTTGTCGTAAAGAAAAATTAAGAATATGTAATGAAAATAACATAACTTAATTTGACAAACTGGACATATTATTTCAGCAAATTATCTTTACGATATTGCTGCAATCTCTGGAGCAAATAAACAATTTAGAGAAAAAGTAAATGTTTCGGATTGTATAAAATTATATGAAACAAAATCTGTTTCTACTGATTTTAAGAATGAGAAATTTTTAACCAGAAATCTATCAGATGTTGATTTGGAGAATGATACAGCTATACCAAAACCAGCTGCTAAATCGAAATATCCAGTTTTATTATGGTTGTCTCAATATCAAATTGAATATTTAAAAATTAATTATGAAACAAACTTTTAATTCATTTGAAGAACTTGAACATTATCTAAAAGAATGGACAAATTTTGGAGGAGATGGAATATACGACTCTGTTGGTATAATACTTTTATTAAGTGCTTGTTTCAGAAATATAAGCACTAATTGTCATCAAAGTTTTTTTAAAGAATGCGATGATATAGCTTCTTTTTTTTCAGAAGAAGAATTCATGTATTTGAAAGAACTGGTTTTAGCTATTGAAGGAGATAGGAAATAAAAACAGAGGCTCTAATATTTTAAAAATGCACAAACAAATTTCTACTATCTTTGCTTTTCAATTTAATATATGAGTATTACCCTACTTTCGTCTCCTTTACAAGGCTTTACCGATTTCCGTTTTAGAAATGCACAACATAAATATTTTGGTGGTATTGATACCTATTACGCTCCTTATATTCGTTTAGATGGAAAACTAGTTATTAAGAATGCTTATCAACGTGATTTGCAACTAGAAAATAACGATACACTTGAAGTTATTCCTCAAGTAATGACAAATGATGCCGATGAATTTTTATTTGTCGTTAAATATATTCAAGAACTAGGTTATAAAGAGCTTAATTGGAATTTGGGTTGTCCTTATCCTATGGTTACTAAACGAGGTATGGGTTCTGGACTCATTTGCGACCCAGCAAAAATTGATCATATTCTAAATCGTGTGCATAATGAAACAGATGTAATTGTTTCTATGAAAATGCGTATGGGGTATGAAAACCCAGAAGAAATTCTAGATGTTTTTCCTATTCTAGATCAATACCCTTTAAAAAATATTGCGATTCATGCTCGAATTGGTAAACAACTTTATAATGGAGGGGTCAATTTAGAGGCATTTCAACGTTGTACAGAAAATACTAAACATAAACTATATTATAACGGAGACATTACTTCTGTAACAAAATATAGAGAAATGAAACTACGTTTTCCTAAAATAGATCATTTTATGATTGGTAGAGGCTTAATTGCAGATCCTTTTTTACCAAGCATGATAAAAAATGATACTACAGAATATCCAAAAGACAGATGGGAAATTTTTAGCGAATTTCATGATACGATTTACCATGAATATGACGCGGCTCTTTCTGGACCAACACCTATAAAAATGAAAATGTTAGGCTTTTGGGGCTATTTTTCAAATTCATTTTCCGATCCGCAAAAAACACTTAAAAAAATTAAAAAAGCATCTAGTCCAAGAGCTTATCAAGAAGCAGTTAAGGAGATTTTTAAACGTGAAAAATAGATTTAAAAATAATCATTTCTTTTAGGCTACGTTTAAATGGTCTTTTTTTACCTAAATTTTATACATTTAGAGTAATAATGCATTTACATGAGTTACTATAGGGATAGGTAAACCTTTTTTTAAACATCAAAAACAGTTAGTTTTTAATCATATATTTACAATATACACAAACTAAAAAAATCACAATTGAAATTACCATTAAACTGCTCTGTAGAGTATATAAGCGATTTTTTAAATCATGAAGAAGCAAAAGAACTCTATGAAGTACTTATAAATGAATATAATATTGAAAATTCAAGATTAATAATTGAAGCGGGAGGGAAGTTGATAAGAACTGATAGTTTTAAGATATTATTTGCATCTGAAAGATTAATCGAGATCAACAGTCATCCTGAAAATATTCATGGAAAAGTACATGTTTGGTCAGGAGCAATGAAAAAAATAAAGGAACGAGTAGAAACACTTCTAGATAAAGAGTTTGAATTGGCGATGTGTATTTATTATCCTAATGGCGAATACTTTGCTCCTTATCATTTTGATCAGCAAACATCTGGGTATAAAACAATTCTGCCTTCCATTAGTTTAGGAGAAGTTCGTGAGTTTTGTTTTAAATCAAACGAAACCGATGAGGTCTATTCCTTAGAACTAGCTAATGGGAGTTTATTGATAATGAAAGATCATGCACAAGATCGATATATGCATAGTTTGCCACAAAACTCAAAATATAAGAACCCAAGAATAAATATAACTTTTAGAGAACCAAGCTTTAAATAGAGTTAAAGGTTACTAAAACATTTAGAGATTATTTCAAACTATATTTTAAAAATCCTGGTTAAGTTTTCTTAATCAGGATTTTTAGGTTTATTTCCAGTTACTTAACGGATAGCTAATTATTTCTGTATTGGTGATTTTTTAAAAAGAGTATTTGTTTAAGCTCAAAGTGTTGTTTATATGTTTGTTATGAGGTCTCGAGATTTTTCTTGGGCTTTTTTTTTGTAAAACAGGTAATTCTACCTATAAAATGGGGTTTACTTTGTGCTAATTTTACAGTATTAAAAAAAAAACATCTTTTTGTGTTATTTTTATTGTTTTTTTTTTTTTAACTAAATTTAACATAATTAATAATCACTAATTTGTTTTTTTAACAATTATTGTATTAAAAATGTAATTCAAGTTATTGAGTTTCGAGATTAAAAAAAAAGAGTATTAATCAAAATTATTTTATTTATGACTAAAAGCAAAAGATTATCTTTTCTAACAGTTGTCTGCTTCACGTTTAGCGTCGCCAATTGTTTAGCACAAGAATCTGTAAACTCGTCGGGAGGAGATTTAGCAGGTTCGAATGGTTCAGCTTCCTACTCAGTAGGGCAAGTTGTATACATGACATATACAGGCTCAAATGGGAGTGTGTCAGAAGGAGTACAACAACCGTTTGAAATCTCAGAAGTTTTAGGGACTGAAGATTTTGCGGGATTAATTAAAGATTTGAAAATATATCCAAATCCGACAGTTAATGATTTAACATTAAATTTGACTAATGAGAATGACCTAGTCTTAAATTTTCAAATTCTAGATGCAAACGGAAGAGTATTAAAGGATGAAAAAATTCTTACCAATGAAACAAACATAGCTGTTTCTTCATTGCCTTCTGCTATCTATTTCCTAAAAATATTAAATCAAAATAAAGAAGTTAAAACATTCAAAATCATTAAAAAATAAAGTCTATGAAAAAATTATACACACTTTTAGCAACGCTATTAATTTCCCTTACAGTTTTTGGACAAGCTCCAGAGAAAATGAGTTATCAAGCAGTAGTTAGAGACGCTAGTGATGCACTAGTAGTATCAACTGCAGTTGGAATGCAAATAAGTATTCTTCAAACAACATCTACAGGGACGGCAGTTTATGTAGAAACACAAACACCAACAACAAACGCAAACGGATTAGTAAGTGTTGAAATTGGAAGTGGAACAGTAGTTTCAGGAGATTTCACAACGATTGATTGGTCTTCGGATTCTTATTTTATAAAATCTGAAATTGATCCATTAGGAGGAACTGCATATACAATTACGGGTGCAAGCCAATTATTGAGCGTTCCTTATGCATTATTCGCTAAGAACTCTGGAGGAGTTGCTGGTGCTGAATGGAATACAAATGGTAATAATATAAGAAATACAAATGCAGGTAGTGTTGTTGTTGGTTCAAGTGTACCAAATTCTAATATAAATTTCGTAGTTTCTACTAATGCATCTCCTAAAGCTGCAATTGGTAATAATGGAGGTTTTAATAATGTTAATTCTGGAGAGTTACATTTTGTAGAAGACGCTACTTATGCTGCTGAGTGTGGTCTTAAGATTCAACATAATGGTGCAGCTAATAGTCTGTATTTTATTGGTGGATGTTCTGCTCCAGATACAATTGCAAGATTCAACAGAAGTGGATATTCTAATATGAGACAATTAAGATTAGGATTAAATTATAATACTAATCCAACAACTCAGCTTTCTGTTGATGGTAATTCAGATTTTACGGGTAATGTAACAATTACAGGAGACTTAAACGTAACTGGTAACATCGCAAAAGGTGGTGGTACTTTTAAAATTGATCACCCATTAGATCCTAAAAATCAATACTTAGTACATAGTTTTGTAGAATCTCCAGAAATGATGAATATTTATTCAGGAAATGCAAAAACTGATACTAATGGTTATGTTACAGTGACTTTACCTTCTTATTTTGAAGCAGCAAATAAAGATTTTAGATATCAATTAACTACAATTGGAACTTTTGCTCAAGCAATTGTTAAAGAGAAAGTTACAGGAAATAAATTTGTAATTCAAACAAGTACTCCAAATGTTGAGGTAAGCTGGCAAATAACAGCAGTAAGAGCTGATAAATTTGCAAATGAAAATAGAATTGTTCCTGAAAAAGAAAAAGAATTTAAAGGAACTTATTTACATCCAGAATTATATGGAGCTGGGAAAGAGCAATCAGAAACTTTTGTAAGAAATCAAAAATTAATGAAAGAAGCAGCTGCTGTAGATAAAAGAAAAAATAACGCAGACGGTCAATAAATAAAAAAGAATACAAATTTTAAAAACACTTAGCATTTCAGTATGCTAGGTGTTTTTTTTGTTGTAGTAAAGAAATGCTATTTATATAATTTATTAGTCAAAACTATTCTGATTGATTAGAAAAAATGTATTTTTAGTTTTTTATTTATTATGAAAACAATTGTGCTAAATATTATTATTTGTTTGTTCGTGTCATCTTGTCTTGATGAAAGTATGACTGTTGAAAACAATACAAAACCTAAGATAGGTAGAATTGGAATACGTATTAATAGTATTGGGAAACAAGAATTCTATGATAAAGGAAATAATAAAAAATTTGTACCCAAAGGCTATAATTATACACATGTAGGTGAGTTTACATGGAACGGAATTCAAATCACAAACCATATAACATTTAAACCTGATTATTATAATTCTGATGCAAGTAATTCATTACTGATAAAGCTTAAAAACGAAAACTATAATACTGTTAGAGTTTTTATAAATCCACTTTTGGTTGCCAATGCTAACGGGGATTTAAATACTTCATATGTTGCTGCTATTGTTGATTTCTTAATCAAAGCAGAAAAGCACGGAATTGGAGTAATAATAACGACCGATATGATTCCGTTAACAGCGTATGGAACAGTTTTGCAAAGTGAAGATGATATTTGGTGGTGGAATAAACAATATGTTTTTAATAGTGAAATTGAATTAGAAAAAAACTTCTGGCAATCTTTGATTGTTCAATTAAAAAACGCAAACGTCTCTTTGCAGACAATTTTAGCCTATGAAATAAGAAACGAGTTTTTCTATCATCCTTCACATGCTCCTTTTAATAGTTCTTCTGGAATTGTTCATCATCCAAATGGAATAGATTATAATATGGCGATTGCTACAGATAAAGAAGCGTTGATGCAAGCAAGTTTTGTTTATTGGTCTACAAATGTTCGTAATAGTATAAAAGAAGTAGATGCTGAAGCTTTGGTTGCGGTTGGTTTTTATGGACCTGAACCTCTAGGTAAACCTTCGGTTATTGCAATACAAAATTCTGAATTGGATTTTGTCGATTTACACATGTATCCAGAACAGCATTCGTTGAGTGAGTATATAGATTATTTTGAAATAAGTCAAAATACTGAAAAATTAATCATCCTGGGTGAATTTGGTATCGTAGAAGATCAGACAATTAATATTGATGTTGCTAAGAATCAATTATTAAATTGGAGGAATGATTGCGTTAACTCTTACGGTATAGATGGATGGTTACTTTGGACATGGGATTCAGACTCAGGAAGTCAGTTATCAATATCAGATTCTAATGATGTATTATTTAAAGCCTTTAGTCCTATGAATAATTAAAAACAGAAATAGAGTTAATCTTAAATTATTAAATTGTTCATTAAAGTTAAAAATAACTTCTAATTGCATTTGATGATAAAGATATGTTAATGTTAGTGAAACAGTTTATTTTAAGAATGAAACTACTTTTGAAGTAACAAATAATTAAAATAAACAAACATGAAAAAATCTACTTTTATCGCTATTGTCCTTACTGTTTTTACAATGAATGTAACTATTGCACAATCTAATGTTGCTCAAAACCTAGATTATGCTATGCAATCTTCAGAGAATATTCAAGAAGAAGTGTTTAGTGTAAATAATGCAATGAATCAATTGTCTAAAGAGATTGTGATTCTTGGAAACCCTAATGCGACACTTTTTGAATCAAGAATAAATGATTATACCAATCAAATTGTAAACCTTTCACATGAAATTATTGATTATGTAGCTTTAGCAAGTAATGAAACTACGATTTCTTTTTCTACTTTAGAAATTGAAAAGGCTGCAAAGAAGTTGGTCTATTTGAATAAAGAAATTACAATATTAAAAACGACTATTCTTAATGCTATTGAAAACAATAACAATCAAGAAGCATTACAATATGTGTCGCAATTGCGAAGAATAGTGAATTGTCAAAATGACAAGTCTGTAATTATAATTGAGATCATTGAAGGATTAAAAAAATCAGTAAAGCCATATAAAGTTTGTATTCAAGCAATCGATAGTAATGGAAACGCAACAGTATATTCAGCTGGATTTTATTGTTATAATACAGCTACTGGAGAATATATTTATCCAGATAGCCAAGATGGTAGTTGTTTTTTGGCATTAAACCCAGGGAATTATACTTTTGATTCTTATGATGATTATTTTTGTGGAACTTCTTCTTCTAATGTCACACTTTCTAGAAATTTAGAGAATGTGGATGGAGTAATAGTAGTTAATTTGACAGTTTGGTGTGAATAAATTACAATGTCCATCAAAAAGTGAGCAGAGATAGCGTTAAGTTGTCTCTGTTTTTTTTATTTTATCAAAAACACGTAAAAATACCTGTTTTAATAAAATTTCAAAGACTTAAATTTGATTAATTATTTTTTGTACAATTATTCTACTATTTAGAAAAGACAAAAACTAAAAATAATACTATTAATCAAATGCATAAAATGAAATCGATTTATATTATTTCCGATGATAAAAAAATAGGGCCTTTAAATTTTTCTGATTTAATAGATCATGAAATAAATGAAAAAACATTAATATGGTACGAAGGTAAAGAGGATTGGCAGCCAGCTTCTGAAATTCTTGAATTAAAAGAATTCTTGCAATCCAAATCATTCATGAATAGTATAGATGTTATTCCTCCAAATATTGATTACTTAGTTGATGGAAATCAGAGAAAAGCTGAAGAGTTCATAAAAGTTAATAAGAAACTATTCTTGAGTTATGTGCTTGTTATTCTGGTGATTGTAATAACTACATTCTTTTTGTTTTTTCATTTTCAAAAAGCAAGTGAAAAAGAAAATCTTTTAAAAGAAGAATTGATAATAAAAAACAATAATAAAATAAGGCTTTTAGAAGATTCTATTTATAGATTGAACGAGATGAATGCAAATTATGAATTCATGGAGTATGAGAAAAAATTAGAAGAAGAAATCGGTAAGAAACAACATCAGATTATGCAACTTTCTAACTCAGTTTTAGAAGCGCTTGAAAATCTTTCTAAAGCAAAAAAAATATTGAAGACTGCTTATGAAAATCGAGATTATGGAAATGTGAATGATAGAATTAAAGATATAAATTTTGCTAAAGAAGAAGTAGAAATTTGGACGAATAAGGTTTTTCAATTAGAAAAAGAATTAAAGAAGGTAGAAACGTTTTAATTCTATAAAAAAGAGCGAAAAAAAGGCTTTCAATTTGTTTTGAAAGCCTTTTTTTTGTTTTTTAAAATATCTTTATTCATTCATTGAAATCAAAAACTCTTCGTTATTTCGAGTCGTTTTAATTCTTTTTTCAATAAATTCCATTGCTTCAATAGGGTTCATGTCTGCTAAATACTTACGTAAAATCCACATTCTATGAATAGTTGTGTCATCTAGTAGTAAATCATCTCTACGTGTACTAGAAGATACTAAGTCAATAGCAGGGAAAATACGCTTGTTGGAAATTCTTCTGTCCAATTGTAATTCCATGTTACCAGTTCCTTTAAATTCTTCAAAGATAACTTCGTCCATTTTTGAACCAGTTTCAGTTAATGCAGTTGCAATGATACTTAAAGAACCACCATTTTCTACATTACGAGCAGCTCCAAAGAAACGTTTTGGTTTTTGCAGAGCATTTGCATCTACACCACCACTTAATACTTTTCCAGAAGCGGGTTGAACAGTATTGTAAGCTCTTGCTAAACGAGTAATCGAATCTAGAAGAATTACAACATCATGTCCACACTCTACTAAACGTTTTGCTTTTTCTAAAACGATATTAGCAATCTTAACATGTTCTTGTGGTTCTCTGTCAAAAGTTGAAGCAACAACTTCACCTTTAACACTACGTTGCATATCAGTAACCTCTTCAGGTCTTTCATCAATAAGTAAAACAATCATGTACACTTCAGGATGGTTTGCAGCAATTGCATTTGCCACCTCTTTAAGTAACATTGTTTTACCTGTTTTTGGTTGAGCAACAATCATACCTCTTTGTCCTTTTCCTAATGGAGAAAACAAATCTATAATTCGAGTAGATAAAGTACTTCCTTTTTCTGCAAGGTTGAACTTCTCTTTTGGAAAAATAGGAGTAAGGTGTTCAAATGAAACTCTATCTCTTACAACCTGTGGATCATGACCGTTAATTTTTAATACTTTTACTAAAGGGAAATACTTTTCACCTTCTTTTGGGGGTCTAACTACTCCTTTTACAGTATCACCTGTTTTTAACCCAAACAAACGAATTTGAGAGGTAGATAGGTAAATATCATCAGGAGATGCTAAATAATTATAATCTGAAGAACGAAGAAAACCATAACCATCAGGCATCATTTCTAAAACACCTTCACTTTCAATAATTCCATCAAATTCATAATCTGCTTCTCTAAAATTACTTTTAGTAGACGCAGGACTATTAGTTGCGGGCTTTTTATAAGCTGGATGATTCGGATTGTTTTGATTGGCTTTGTGATTGCTGTTTTTTGAAAGTGGAGTTGATTTTGCAGCTGTACTACTGTTTTCGGCAATTGGAGCCTTAGAAGGAGGTGTAGTTTCATTACTTTTTTCGCTAGGAATAACTGGTGGAGTAGCTGGTTTCGCTACGACTAGTTTCTCTTTAGTTAAAGCAGGTTTTTCTTTTTCGTCCTTTTTATTTTCAGGTTTCTTAATAGCTTTAGTTGGAGTTGGTTTTTCAACTTCTTTTGTTTCTGCTATTTGAACTTTTTCTTCCTTTACAGGGGCAACTTTAGGAGGAGCTGCTTTTTTTTGTGTTTTGGGATTTGAAACTCTAGCCCTTTTAGGTTTTTCAACAGCTGGCTCTTCTTTCGGAGCTTCATTTGTCTTAATTGTATCGGGGTTTGCAGCCTGAACATCTAAGATTTGATAAATCAATTCTTCTTTTTTTAGTGTTCGGTACTTTTTAACTTTTGCTTCTTTAGCAATTTCTTGCAAATCAGAGAGTTTCTTCTCTTTTAATACTTCAATATCAAACATGGATATATAATGAATAAATTATTTTTTGATAGGTTAACAAAAAAATATTGAGATTATTTTTTGAGATTATACAATTCGTAGAATGAAGTACTTACGGTTGTACTATGCAATAATACGAATAAAATTGAATAAAACAATAGTTTTTTATAAAAAGAAAAACTATTTTTGCTTTGCTAATTTTGTAAAAAATGATTCAAAGAATTCAAACATTATATATGATTCTTAGTGCAGCTATTACAGCTGGATTACCTTTTGTTTTCTTCTTATGGAAAGAAGTAGGTAATGATACACCAATATTTTTCACGTCTTCGAATTTATATATGATCCTTTTCGGATTAGTTTCGTTGATTACATTAATTAGTGTATTTATTTTTAAAAAGCGACAAATGCAATTTGTTTTAAACAGATTGGCAATGATATTTAACTTTATTTTACTAGGATTTTTTGTGTATCGAACACTAAGCTTATCCGGAGAAGCGGAAGTTTCTGAGAAGGGTATTGGGGTTTTTCTTCCTGCAATTTCTATCGTTTTACTTGTTTTGGCTAACAGAGCAATTAAAAAGGACGAAGATCTCGTAAAATCTGTGGATCGATTGCGATAAACCTAACATCTTAGTTTATTAGTGCGTTAAAAATCCGAATCTTATGATTCGGATTTTTTGTTTTAATATGATGTTAAAAAACTTAATACCTTTCTCCAAGGGAAGTCAAGTATAAAAAATAGCCTGTGTTATTGAAAACTAGAATAAAAAAATCATCCGAATCTGAAATACCAACATTATAAAATTCATCTCCGTTCTCTTTAGTTATTTTTGAGGCTTCATTAATTTCTAAAGTGGGGTAATTGTTCTTTAAATAATCTAAAATGCTAGTATTTAAAGAACTTATTGCGATGCTTTTTGAATTGCTTTCATAACACCTACATTATCATAACTAACTAAATATTTTGAATTTCCTTTCAAAAACTCAACTTCAAATCGCAATTGATCCCTGTATTTTCCTCTATAAAACATTGACCAGCTAGTGTCTGTCGCTCCTTTAAAATCTTTTTCGAAATTTAGTTTTAAAAATGGAGGTACATTTATTTTTTCTTGTGAATAATTCACGATTGTAAATGATAAGAATAGAATAAAAATTAATTTTTTCATGATTATTTTTTTATTAAATTACCACTAAAAATTCACAATTCATAATTAAAAATCAAGTTAAAAAAAATAACAATAAAAACAGTCTAACAAAACGCTATTGTTTGCTATTACTTTTCCCAACTTCAATCACTTCTAAATTTTGAATTTTATCGCCATCAATTTCAAAACGTAACATGGTTCTCACTTGATGAAACCCATGTTTGCCAATAGCACCAGGATTCATGTGTAGTAAACCTAATTTCTTATCGGGCATTACTTTCAAAATATGAGAGTGACCAGAAATAAAAATTTTAGGAGGATTCTTTCTAATCTCATCTCTCACTTCAATATTATATTTGTCTGGATAACCACCAATATGCGTAATCCACACATCAACACCTTCACACATAAAACGATTGTGTAACGGAAATTCTTTTCGGGCTTCATGGTTGTCTATATTTCCAAAAACAGCTCGAAGTGGTTTTTCTTTTTTTATAGTATCGGTAACAATTAAATCTCCAATATCGCCTGCATGCCAAATTTCATCTGCAAGACGTACATATTTCATAATTTGCTCATCAATATAACTATGAGTATCTGAAAGCAATAAAATTTTCTTCATAAAACAAAATTAGGATTTTATTATCAATATTTGAAATTGTCTTTGCTTTCTATTTTTGTAAATTTGCAACTTGTGCCATATAAAAAGGCAATTGTTATTAACTGTTTTTTTGAATATTAATATTAGATTTTGAGGTATTTCATAGAGTTTGCTTATAACGGGAAAGATTATTTTGGGTTTCAAATTCAGCCTGATGCTGTTTCTATTCAAGAAACATTAAATAGCGCAATTAACTTATTGTTTAAGGCTACTATTGATATTGTTGGTGCAGGAAGAACAGATAGTGGTGTGCACGCCAAGCAAATGTATGCTCATTTTGATTATGAAAATGAGATTGATGCTGCTTTTTGGGTTAAAAAACTAAATTCCTATTTACCTAAAGATATTGTGGTTTTTAAGGTTTTCAAGGTTCATGATGATGCTCATGCTCGTTTCGATGCTACAAGTAGAACCTATGAATATTATATTCATAATTTTAAAGACGCATTTAATCATGAAGGTAGTTGGTATTTTTACAAAGCATTAGATGTAGATAAAATGAATGAAGCATGTAAAATCCTTTTTGAATATATCGATTTTGAATGTTTTTCTAAAGTACATACCGATGTTCATACTTTTAATTGTACAATTACTGAAGCATTTTGGCAAAAGAAAGGAAATCAGTTACTATTTACAATTCAAGCAGATCGCTTTCTAAGGAATATGGTTAGGGCTATTGTTGGTACAATGATAAATATTGGTATTGGTAAAATAACCGTAGACGATTTTAGAAAAGTTATCGAAAGTAAGAGTAGGAAAGAAGCTGGTTTTTCAGTACCAGCACATGGATTATATTTAGTAAATGTGGCCTATCCTTACATCTCAGAATAAAGATTAAATTATAATAGAAAATTAATTATAAAAACATAAATGAGTAAACCAAAGTTTAAATCATTAAAAAAAGTATTAGAATATTCCAAACCCTATAAAAAACGATTTAATTGGGTTATTTTTTGGGCTATTTTATTATCGGTTTTCGCTGCAGGAAGACCCTATTTATTAAAACAAACGGTAGACGAGTACCTGAAAAATTATGACTCTCAGGGCTTGTTGTATTATATTGTTTTGATGGCGGTAGTGCTTGTTTTAGAAGTGACCTCTCAATTCTATTTTACATATTGGGCCAATTGGTTGGGCCAAGACATTATTAAAGATATTCGAGACAAATTGTTTTCGCATATAACCTCTTTCAAGATGAAATATTTCGATAACGAACCTGTTGGTAAATTAGTAACAAGAACCGTTTCGGATATTGAATCTATTGCAAGTATCTTTAGTCAAGGACTTTTCATGATTGTTAGTGATATACTAAAAATGATAGTTATTCTAGGAATAATGCTATATATGAATTGGAAACTGACCCTAATTATTCTTTTGGCAATGCCAATTTTAATCTATGCTACCAATATTTTTCAGAAGAAAATGAAAGTGGCCTTTAATGAAGTGAGGAATCAAATTTCAAACCTAAATACTTTCGTCCAAGAGCGATTAACAGGAATGAAAATCGTACAACTTTTTAATAGAGAAAAGATTGAAGCAAAGAAATTTGAAGAAATCAATCAGAAACACAACAAAGCGTGGCTAAAAAATATACTTTACAACTCGGTCTTTTTCCCCATTGCAGATATTGTTACGAATGTAACTTTAGGAGTTGTGATTTGGATTGGTGTTAAAAGTGTTATTAATGACGAAGGATTAACTACAGAAGGACAATTGTTTGCCTATATCTGGTATATTACCATGTTGTTTAATCCATTGCGTCAAATTGCAGATAAGTTCAATGTTATGCAAATGGGAATCATTGCTGCCGAACGTGTCTTTGAAGTATTAGAAATAGACAGTCAAATTCAAAACAAAGGTAATAAAGTAGTGTCTAGTTTTAAAGGTGCAATTTCGTTTAAAAACGTGCGTTTTAGTTATATTGAAAATGAAGAAGTGCTAAAAGGAATCAATCTAGAAGTACAACAAGGAGAAACCATTGCGATTGTTGGAAGTACAGGAGCTGGGAAATCAACAATAATTAACTTATTGAATCGTTTTTATGAAATCGATTCTGGAACCATATGTGTCGACGGAGAAGATATTAAAAACTATACACTAGATAGTCTTAGAAAACAAATTGCAATTGTTTTACAAGATGTCTTCTTGTTTGCAGACACTGTTTATAATAATATTACGCTCTATAACAAAGACATCAGTAGGGAAGAAGTGATTAATGCTGCAAAAAAGATTGGTGTGCACGAATTCATCATGAACATGCCAAACGGATATGATTATAATGTGAAAGAACGTGGTGTAATGCTTTCCTCTGGACAAAGGCAGTTAATAGCCTTTTTAAGAGCCTATGTAAGTAACCCAAGTATATTAATTTTAGACGAAGCAACATCATCAATAGACAGTTATTCAGAAGAATTGATTCAAAAAGCAACAGAAACAATTACAAAAGGAAGAACTTCAATCGTAATTGCACATCGCTTGGCGACTATTATCAATGCAGATAAAATTATTGTAATGGATAAAGGTCAAATAGTAGAATCAGGATCACATCATGAATTATTAAAACTAGAAAAAGGATATTATAAACGATTATACGATTCGCAATTCGAAACTAAATAAAGAATAGCATAATGAAGTCTTATTATTTTATGGTGTTATTCGTTTGTTCAATGCTTTCTAGCTTTGCACAAACGAATGATACTATAAAAAAAGATTCAATATCCTTATATAATAGAGCACACCAATTATCTAAAAGAAGCAATGTCAATAAATGGATTTATAATCTCGTTTTTAGAGCCTCTTCCGTTGCAACCAAAGAAGTCAAAAAAGAAGAAGTACCAAAACAAAAAACAGAAAAATACAAATTCGGAAATGGTAAAATAATTCGAAATATTTATATCGAAACAACCGATCCTTTTGGCTATTCTATAGATGATAGTGATCGAAAACCAAAAAGAAAAATAGATAAGATTGGAAATAGTTTACACCTAAAAACAAGGAAAAGGACAATTAGAAACCTGCTACTTTTTAAAAAGAACGATATTTGTGATAGTCTTGTTTTAGTAGAATCGGAGCGATTAATACGTAGGCAACGCTATACAAGAAGAGTAGTTGTTTTGCCTCAGCTAATAGACGAAGCAAACGATTCTATTGATATTGTTGTTCGAACCATAGATTCATGGACGCTAATTCCTACTGGAAACATTTCAACAAATCAATGGAATGCAAAATTAACAGAAAGAAACCTTTTTGGTATTGGTCATCAATTATCGGGAAACTATAAAAAGAAAATCAATAGTATAGATGATGCAATGAGTTTTAATTATAGAATTAATAACATTCAAAAAACATATACCTCATTATATTTAAACTATGATAATGAATTTAACGGAGACAGTCATAGAAGTGTAGACTTGTCAAGACCTTTCTTTTCACCATTAACAAAGAATGCAGCAGGTGTTTATTTTGAAAATAGATTACTAACCGAATCTTTTTACTTTAATGATAGTTTAAGAACAAACCCCATAAAGACCGAATTTCAAGAGTTTTGGTACGGACGCGCCTTTAAACTAAATGATAAAGCTACCTATAAAAATAAAACAAGAAACATAATTGCAGGTTTTACCTATAATAGAAGACATTATATGCAACGACCAGAAGATTATTTAGATCCATATTATTTTTTTAGCGATTCAAAAAACTTCATTACCCACATAGGTGTTTCTTCTCAAAAATATTATCAAGACTCCTATATTTATTATTACGATATTGTTGAAGACATTCCATACGGTTACAGTTATGCCCTCACTTTTGGGTATCAAGAGAAAAACGATTTACATAGTTATTATTTAGGAGCTAGATATTCCTATGGTAAAAAATTTGAATTTGGCTATTTAAGTGGCTTTGCAGAGTGGGGAACTTTTCTAAATAAAGGAAACACAGAACGGTTAGCTTATAAGGTAGGATTAAATTATTTTAGTCCACTTTGGGATATTGGAGGTTGGAAAATTCGTCAATTCATTGTGCCCTATTTTGTTACGGGAAATAACCGAAACGAATCAGATAAAGATAAATTAACGTTAGACGGAGAGTACGGTCTGCCCAAATTTACATCGAGAACCATTGGTACAAAAAAATGGTTACTAACAGTACAAACCCAAGCCTATATTCCCAAAACTTGGATGGGATTTCGGTTTAGTCCCTATTTAAATTGCTCAGTAGGTTCATTGGTTAACGAATCTAAATCTTTTTTCAAAAAAGAAACCTATGCTAAGTTTTCCGTTGGACTATTAATAAATAACGATTACCTAGTATTTAGTCGTTTTCAAATATCTTTTTCTTATTATCCAAGAATTCCATTTGAAGGCGATAATTTATTTAAGACAAATGCTGTAGATAATTCCGAGATCGATTTACCCTCTTTTCAGTTATCAAAACCACGGTATATCAATTATCAATAAATTAAAAACAGAAACAAAAAGCCGAAAAATAATTAACATAAAATGTTAACTTTAAACAAACGTAACAACTTATAAAAAATTTCCTTAAATTCGCAAACTGATACTAAAAAGATAAAAAAATAACGAAATGAAATACGATATTATAGTTTTAGGAAGTGGTCCTGGAGGATATGTAACTGCAATTAGAGCTTCACAATTAGGTTTTAAAGTAGCTGTTATAGAAAAAGAAAATTTAGGTGGTATTTGCTTAAATTGGGGATGTATTCCAACAAAAGCATTATTAAAATCTGCACAAGTTTTCGATTACCTTAAACACGCTTCAGATTACGGATTAAAAGTAGATAACGTAGATAAAGATTTTTCTGCAGTTGTAGCACGTTCAAGAAGCGTTGCAGACGGAATGAGTAAAGGAGTGCAATTCTTAATGAAGAAAAACAAAATCGACGTAATTGACGGTTTTGGAAAAGTACTACCAGGAAAAAAAGTAGCCGTAACAGCTGCCGATGGAAAAGTAACAGAATATACAGCAGATAATATTATTATTGCAACAGGAGCACGTTCTCGTGAGTTACCAAACTTGCCACAAGATGGTAAAAAAGTAATTGGTTACCGCCAAGCAATGACATTAGCAGAGCAACCAAAGAAAATGATCGTTGTGGGTTCTGGAGCCATTGGAGTAGAATTTGCACATTTTTATAATGCAATGGGAACAGATGTTACTATTGTAGAATTCATGCCAAATATAGTTCCAGTAGAAGACATCGATATCTCAAAACAATTTGAGCGTTCTTTGAAAAAAGCCGGAATCAAAATCATGACTAACGCATCAGTTGAAAAAGTAGACACTACAGGAGAAGGTGTAAAAGCAACTGTTAAAACAGCAAAAGGAGAAGAAATTCTAGAAGCAGACATTGTTCTTTCTGCTGTAGGGATTAAAACAAATATCGAAAACATAGGTCTAGAAGAAGTAGGTATTGCTACCGATAGAGATAAAATCCTAGTAAACGATTTCTACCAAACAAACGTTCCAGGATATTATGCTATTGGAGATATAACACCAGGGCAAGCTTTGGCACACGTAGCTTCTGCAGAAGGAATTCTATGTGTAGAAAAAATTGCAGGACTGCATGTTGAAGCCTTAGACTACGGAAACATTCCAGGATGTACCTATGCTACACCAGAAATTGCTTCAGTTGGTATGACAGAAAAAGCAGCATTAGAAAAAGGATACGAAATAAAAGTAGGTAAATTCCCTTTCTCAGCATCAGGAAAAGCGAAAGCAGCTGGAACACCAGACGGATTCGTAAAAGTAATCTTCGATGCAAAATACGGAGAATGGTTAGGTTGCCACATGATTGGAGCAGGAGTAACCGACATGATTGCAGAAGCAGTTGTAGCCCGTAAACTAGAAACTACAGGACACGAAATCTTGAAAGCAGTACATCCACACCCAACCATGAGTGAAGCAGTGATGGAAGCTGTTGCAGATGCATACGGAGAAGTAATTCACCTATAAAATAACAAGAGTTTGATGTAAAAGTAAAATTTGCGACATTAAACAAAACAATAAAGTCCGATTTGTGCAAGCAAGTCGGACTTTTCATTTGGGCGTGCCCCATCGTCGTTCCTCCTCAAGGTCAGGCTGTCCGCTCTATCTTTTATTCCGCTAGCGCTACATAAAAGGATGCCGCTACCATCCTTCACGCAACCCAAAAAACATATAATCGTTTTCAAAGTAATAATGTGCCTAAATACCCAGTAGCTGAGGTAAAAAGTAATTTTTTAGTGCTGGATACTCGGTATCTGAGGTGAAAAGTAATATTTTGGTGCTGGATACTCGGTATCTGAGGAGAAAAGTAATCTTTTGGTGCTGGATACTCAGTATCTGAGGAGAAAAGTAATCTTTTGATGCTGGATACTCAGTATCTGAGGAGAAAAGTAATCTTTTGATGCTGGATACTCAGTATCTGAGATGAAAAATATTTTTTTGGAGCCAAACGCAGTGCGTCTGAGAAGAAAAGTATTCTTTTGACGCCAAACGCAGTGCGTCTAAGACGAAAAACATTCTTTTGGAGCCAAACGCAGTGCGTCTGAGGTAAAAAAAACACTTTTGGTGCTAAACGCAGTGCGTCTGAGGTGAAAAATATTCTTTTGATGCCAAACGCAGTGCGTCTGAGGTGAAAAACATTCTTTTGACGCTAAACGCAGTGCGTCTGAGAAGAAAAACATTCTTTTGACGCCAAACGCAGCGCGTCTAAGATGAAAAGTATTCTTTTGACGCTAAACGCAGTGCGTCTGAGACGAAAAACATTCTTTAACGATTTGTAAACAAAATTTTATATATTTGAAAACATATAAAATAGAGCACTTTTCATAGATATACAACCATTTTAGTACATATAATATGTATGACAGAGTGATACATATAAGAGAGTTGGCAATAATATCTCAGACAACGAAAAAAATGATAACGAAATGAAAAGGATACACTTCGAAAATAAGAGAAATTGGATTTGGATAGCGATTGGATTCTTTTCCCTTGTTCTTACTTTTACTGGAACATTTGAGTTTTTTGATTTTGAAAATCCAAAGTTGAATAAAAGAATCAGAGCAATCGGATTTTTTATTCAATTCATTTATTACAGTAGATTCTTCTGGTATAAAAATTATGTTCAATTAAAAAAAAAAGGAGCACTTGTCCGAATTAACTCTAGGTTTGGAAAAACATTGAATTTTAACCAAATCAAAAAGACCGAACTGATTGAAAAAAAAATAATAATAACAAAAACGAACGGAAACAAAATTACGTTTGACTTAAATGAAATAGAAGAATCTGACACACAAAAACTGAACGAAATAATAATGAAAAATACTATTACCAACCAGCTCCTCCTGACTTTGAGGTCTAATTAATACAGTTTTTAGCTAATTTGCTAAACAAAAGAGTCTTCATTTATCAAGTATTTAAGTCAATGATTTTTTATAATTTAGCGCAAAGTTAGGAGACTTTGCGCAGCGGGGAGCGTCTGGGAAGAAAAACACTCTTTTGATGCTAAACGCAGTGCGTCTAAGTAGAAAAATATTCTTTAACGATTTGTAAACAAAATTTTATATATTTGAAAACATATGAAATAGAGCACTCATAATACATATAAACGAGTTGTGCTTAATTTAACTGAGAGATGCTAGCTGCTTAAAGAAAAGATTGGAAAGTGTAAGCGAGAAAAAAAATCAACTAAAATCATAATTTTAGAAAGGGACTTATCAAATGGAATACTTGGGTTCTTGTTTATGCAAAGGAATTAAATTTAAAGTTATAGGTGACTTTGAGAGTTTTTATTTATGCCATTGCAGATATTGTAGGAAAGACACAGGGTCCGCTCATGCTGCAAATTTGTTTTCCACTACAGCTAAACTTGAATGGATAAAAACGGAAACTGAAATTAAAATATTTCAACCACATAAGAGTAATCATGTGAAAGCCTTTTGTACAAATTGTGGTTCAGCTCTTCCCAATTTACAAATGGACGGTAAACTTTTAGTAGTTCCTGCAGGATGTTTAGATACAAAATTAGAAAAACGACCTAATGCACATATTTTTATCTCAAACAAAGCAAGTTGGGATGATTCATTGGAAGAAATAAATAAATTTGGACGATTCCCAGAATAAAAAATAGATAAAGAGATACAGAGATACAGAGATTTGCCCAGATAGCGCGGGCATCTTGCTAGTGCCTACAAAAAAATCAGGCTAAATAGGTTTCAATAATTTTGTTATTTTATAAAATGAGTAGGAAATATAAATTTGCAGAGAAATTAGGAGCCTATTTTATTAGTTTTATTCACGGCTTATTGTTTTTTATAAAGGAGTTCATACATCCGCTTTGCCCCAGCTCATCAAAGTCTCCTAACTTTGTTTGAGGTCTAATTAATACAGTTTCTAGTTAATTTGCTAAACAAAAGAGTCTTCATTTATCAAGTATTTAAATAAATTATTTTTTATAATTTAGCTTAAAGTAGGAGACTTTGTGCAGTGGGGGCCTGAGAAGAAAAAAATCTTTTGACGATTTGTTACAATTTATTATTATTGAATATTAAAAAAAGTCTGACATAATCAGACCTATAAACCAGTTAGCAGTAGTACTCAAAAAAAACGAAATTAAAATGAAAAGAATCAATTATTTACAAATTATTTTACACTTTATTGCTACCTGTTTTTTCATATTTTCATTTCAATTTTACGCTGCTATTTATAATATTAGAGTTTTTAAACTTACATCTGAAAATGGTGTTGAAAATGTTTTAAAAAACGCTGAAGATTACGGTATAACAATTATAGACATGTGGAATTTTAACTCTTCAGCTTTCATTTCAAGTTTAATAGCAATTATTGTTGTATTTATAATTTCAATTTTGATTTCTGTAAAGAGAAAATGGTCTGTTTGGAATAGTCTTATCGTTTTAATTTTAAGTTTTTTTTTAAGTCACTTTGATTTTTTTGGTTTATATACTATTAAAAAATATTTTTCTCCTGGATACTTTATAGATGATTTGCTAATTAGTTTTTTGACTTCAGGTAGCTTTTTTTTAGCAATAGGATTTGTGATTTTATTTTCCAAATATTTAAATAGACTAATTGATAATCAGAAATATAATTTATTTAAGATTTCGAAATATTGATAATCTCGGACATTTATCTGTTGAGTTGAAAATCGAAAAAGTAGTACCTATCAAAAAGACTATTCAGATTATATAAGAGTGGAATTTGAAATTGACCCAACTACTTTTTCCAAAATGATTAATGAACTAACTGAATTAAAAAATCTACACTAACAGCTACAGCTGTTCTACAGTTATTTCAATGTACTGAATTATAAAATATATTGGAAACCAAAGTTTGGCAAAAACAGACTTTGTTTGTATAACTTAAATCAGCTATTTTTGCTTTACTACTAATAAATATGAACGAAGGATTTTAGACAAACTGACGTTGTAACACATTATGAAAAACGAATTCGAAATATTTAGAAGAAATAGGGAGAAAGACTTTATGTTTTTTCTTCTTTCATTAGTTTTTGTTGTTGGAGGTTATTACACACTAGAAAAAAAACCATTTATGGGTTGGTTATGTATTTCATTTTTCGGATTTGTAGCTGCTGCTTTTTTAATACAGTTTGTCACAAATGTTTCTTATTTGAAATTATATGAAGAAGGATTTGAAGAAAAAACACTGTTTCACAAAAAGAACTACTTGTGGTCTGATATTAAAAGTTTTTGGAAGGTTAGTTTTCGAGGAAATGAAAGTATTTCCTTTAATTATACTAATGAATATATAAAAAGGAATAGAATAACTTCTATTTTTTCATCTAGAACCCATGGAAGAGTTACATCAAGTCATACTATAGAAACAGATGACTTACTTAAGCTAATGAAAAATTATAAGCGAAGATGTAAATGACTTAATACGAGCTGTGTAAATTTAATTCAAGTATAAACCTACTTATAAAAATGATACTAATTTTGAACAGCTTCTAAAAAGTTATACTAGTTGTAAATTGAAATGATATTAGAAATAATTAGGTAGTGATTATGAGTCGAAAACGAAAAACATGAAAGAAAATTTAATCTTACTTCTCCAAATAATAACTGTTGATTTTTTTACAGCCTTTGGTTTGTATTCATTGTTTTTTTTAATTGTTTCTATTTTTTTAAAGAAACCATTCCTTTTTAAAGTAGATGAGGAAGCTAAAAAGTTCATATCATTTGTTGGCATTATTTATTTCATAATTTGGATTATTGGAATAATAGTTTTTTATGCAGAGAGTAATTTAGAAGAGTAAAATAGTATGCTAAATAGAATGTTTGGAAAATATTGGTTTGGTTTCTGGCTGCAACCAATAGTATGGTTTTTAATTACTCAATTATTAAGAATTAAAAGAGTAGCTAAAAATGTATTCTTGAGAATAATTTTTAGCTTTTTACTCATTATTTCTTTTGAAAAATATGTCATAATAATTACATCTTTTCATCGTGATTATTTACCAAGTACCTGGACAATGTATAATGACTTGGAAATTTATCCTTCAAATTTATTTCTTGCTTTATTAGTGAAAATAATTATGTTTCTTCTATTTGTTGGAATCTATTACAGTATTACTAATAAGTTTAAAAAAAAGAAATGTAAAAATGAATTGTAAGAAATGTAAAAATAAAGTTCTTAATTTAAGTTTTACGGAAGAACAAAAACTTGATATTTATGTTTTGATGCAAAATAATTTAAAAGAGCTTGTTGAAGAAAAGTTAGTTAAAGAATTTAATTTGAACATAGATGAGGCAAGAAATAGTGTTCAACATTTAAACAATAGAAATGGTAGGTGTGTAGAATGTGAATTTAAAAAATTAGAAGGAGAATATATTGAATGTCCTAATTGTGCAGCTTTCAATTATAATCTAAATGAACCAATGTTCAATTTATATTTTTGCAGCCATTTAGAATGGTCTCTTGATTTTGAAAATATTGAAAATGAAAACATTAAATATTATGTAAAACCTTTTTGGTGTGATGGTGTGCACTATTTACCAGAAGACACACAATCTTTACTTTATAAGAACATAAATAAAAATAAGCAAATAAAAACAAAAGCGTGGATTGGATATTGGGGTGATGAAATTTATGAAATGAAAATAAAATTTGGGAAAAAATCTTTAAAAAATTATAAAAACAGAAAATCTTTGATTGAATGTATTCCTACGAACAATGAATATACAAGTTGGATTAAATTATTTATGGAAGAAAAAAAAATAGAAGTCAATTAAAATAATAGCTGTTGCATAATTCTTTCAAAATATTTTATAAAACAAGGTTTTTAATAGTCTTTGTTAATATAATTTAAATAAACAATTTTACTTTACTACTACTTAAATTAAAAATATATGTCCAATTTAGCATTATTGAATAAGTTCATCTTATTATTACTATTTTCTTTAGGTACAAGTCTGTATTCTCAAGAAATTGATTCAAAATATGCTTTTTATAAGGAAGGAAAATGTGGAGAATTTAAATGTCAAGAAGTTGATAGTTTGTCGCTTTATAAAGATAAAACATATCATAGAAGTTATAAATTTGTAGGTCATGAAATCGTTACTTATCAGGAAACAGGAATCTGGAACATTGATAATGGAATCTTGTTTTTATTTAGTTATTATGAAAATAAAGAAGGTAAAGAAAAAGAAACCGAATTCTTGAATCGTTATTTTTTCAAGATGAAGAAAAATAGCATTGTTTTATTAAATAGATATGAATGTTCTTCGGAAGGAGACAGGAAGTTGTTTTATAATATAAAATTGAAGTGTGTTAAAGAATGAGTATTTTAAATAGCATGATTTATGAGGATTGTTTTAAGTTTTATTGCGTTTGTATTGCTTATAAGTTGTAAAAAAGAAGCTAATAGTTTAGAAATTATACTTTTAAAGAAAGAGATTGTCGATTCTTCTTCCATTCGTTTTCCCTACTTACAAATTAAAAATGAAGATGCTATTTTTTTTAAAACAAATATTTTTCAAGAGTTCTTATCTAAAGATACACTTAGATTTAATGAATTACCGGATGGTACTTATGAATTAAAATATCTTAATATTTTTAATGAAGAAGTGATTAATAAATTTACTTTAAAGAATAACACAGAAAAGAAGATTAAAATTGTTTATGATTCAATTCCAAAGAATAAGTTATATAGTGAGTCACTCATTGATAATATGATAAATGGAGAAACCTATAAGGTAAAAATGAATGGGAGAGGACCAGCATCATTTTATTCCTATTATAAAGTTAGTATGAAAAAAAGAACCCAATACATTGAAGTAATTGGAAAACAAAAAAAGAGATTGGAATTAAAAGATATTGATGCTATTAGAAATTTTGAATCTGAACTTTTTGTAATTAAATCGAAAGCTAATAAAGGTTCTTTCGGTAGGGCGTATTTTGAAATATTTACGGAAAACGATACAATTATGATACAAGGATCCTATGGGTGGAATGGATGGTCAAACTTGATGTATAAACTAAATAAAACATAATGAAATATATTCTAATTTTTATGCTATTATCTAACTGTATTTTAGCACAATCTACTCGAAGAATTAGTAAAGATTTTGATGGAGATTCCATAAAAGACACGGTTTATATTGATAGCGATACAAAGAAATTAGTGTGTTTATTATCTACACAGCACTTTAAAAAAATGGAAAGTAAAGGAATTCCAAGTTTAAATTTCGGTAACACCTTAGTTGAAACCAAGAAAGGTTTTGAGTTTTGGAATGATTATGATCGTTCAGGGTTTATTAATGAGTTTTTGTATAATAAAGTAATAAAGAAAATGCAACTCATAAAAATCACTCGAACGGATTATGATATTAGCTGGACAAAATATGGAGAAAAAGTAAAAGGAGGAAGTGGAAAATCTACTATAGATCTTTTAACAAATAACTACATTGGTGACTTTTATGCTGTTATTGATGAAAAACTGATAAAATTGCCATTGATTAATGCAAAAATAGTATTGACTGAAACTACTATTGAAAATTTTAGTGATGCTATTTATTTTAATTTTGAAAAGAAATGTGTCGCTTTGTATGAAGAACAAAAAGCTAAAATGAAATAATTAAAAGCTGTCCAAAAATAGTTTTTTGTCATAGTAATAAATGATAAAATCTATATTTTTCTGGACAGCTTTTTTTAATCAGAATAGGTTTATTCCGACCAATATTTTAAAGTAGCAATAATCCAACCGTCTGGAGTTTCATTTGCAGGAATAACCTCTACAATAGCAGAAGATGCTCCATCAAAATAACCATCACGAGCATCAAATCGATAGGTTCCAACAGGAAGGCTTTCAAAAAGGCCAACTTCATACATAGAATCGTAAAAAGTTGCTCCAGTTGCTACATTTGTAGCGCTATAACCAGGAAGCGTATTTGCTGGAACAGATTGTCCACTTTGCCAATCTTCTAACTGAATGTATACATCAAAACGTACTTCAGATGTTTTTTCAGTTTTAACTGTTGATTTTGTTTCCATTTCTGTTACATTTTCCTCTGTTTCGCAAGAAAATAAAACACAAAATGCTGAAAGCATTACTGCTTTTTGAAAAATTTTCATAATTTGTTTATTTAATATGTTTATTAAGTATAAAGTTACAAATTTTTACTTTTACTTAAAAATAAGTTTGTGTTAAGTAATCGTATTTTATAAGTATTTTTCAATTTTCTATGCTTGAATTTTTTTTTTAACACTTTAAAAGAAATACGTGTCATTTAATATAGATTCAACTATAGTTACTTTTTTTTAATAATAACGAGATTAAGTTCGAGCTTTATGAAGGGAAACAAACAATTGAAATTAAAAAAGTAGCAATACATAAAAAGCAATTGCTATTTTGGATTGACTTAAGGGGGCTTTATAAGTTATTTTTGGTTTAAAATATTGCTTAATAGTTAGTTGAATCCAGTTTTTTAAAACATAAAAAAAAAGCAAATCGCTATATGCTAGTATAACGATTTGCAGAGAGTAGTTTCTATAGTTGAATGAAATTATGAACTAATTGAATAGTAAATGTCGTTTGCTTTTGTATTTAATGTAATCAGTTTTGAACTTATATTTTGCTTATACATATCAAAACTTTCTTTTATTTTATTCTTGAAGAAATAGGGTATTTCATTGTCTGGAAGTTCGAAAAGTTCTTTAATACACATATTCTTATCAATTAGATATTGAACATGATTGTCATTGTCTAATTTTATGTTTAATATAATTATGTTCTTTTTTTTACAAATTTTAGTAGCAATCTCACCATCTTCAACATCTTCATATTTAATTTTAAAGTTGGCGTAATTGTCTATTACTTTAAGAATATCGAATGTAATATATAAACCTTCAATTACTTCTCTGTCAATTTTAAAACCAATTACTTTTCCTTCATCACTTTTAATGCTCATTTTTAAAGTTTTCATACTCTTTATTTTTTATGTATTTAACATTGGTTACCCCCCTTAAGGCAAATGTTTGATAGTTATGAATTCTTAGACTTTAATGTAGTTGCATTAACATCTTTTATCAAAGTTAGCACATCAAATAATAAAAAACAATACGTATTTATACGTAATTTTGGCTGTTTTTCGTACGTATAAATACGTAGTTTTGGAAAAACGCCTTCTTTTTTTAGAATAAATGAATTTGTAAGTAATAAGAAATTAAAATAAAAAAAATCCCGTTATAAAAATATAACGGGATTAGTATAGGTAAAAAATAGAACTTTAAATAGCTCTTAGTTTACTAAGTTTTTCTTTCCAAAGTTTTAATTCTTCTTTGTGTCTTTCAATACTTTTTTGCACTTCTTTAATAAATGGATTTTCACCTTTAGAACTACTACTTATAAATTGAATATTATTTTCTAATTGGAATATTTCGTTTTGAACTTCGTCAATTTTCTTTCTTAAGAAGAATTGCTCTTTTTCAATAGAACGCTCATCTTCATTTGCAACCCATTGATCTAATTTCGCATCGAATTTCATCATCTCAGTATCTTTTTTAGATAAACTAAGTTTTTCAAACAATGCATCTAGTATTTTGTTGAATTTCCCTTCAATATGTCTTCTGTTAAAAGGAACTTTCCCAAGACTTTTCCAAGATTCTATATGTACCTTAATAGCGTCTAAATCGGTTTTATGATCTCCAACTAGTTCAAATGATTTTAAGTTGTCTAAATAGTCTTTCTTTTTTTCGAAAGCTTGCACTTCTTCTTCATTTTCTGTATTTCTCACCTCGTGCATTCTATCAAAATAATGATTACATGCATCTTTGAAATCCTTCCAAATTTTATCAGAATATTTACGAGGAACGTGTCCGATTTTTTTCCAGTCGTCTTGAATTTTCTTCATTACTGGAGTTGTCGCATTAAAGTCTTCATTTTCTTTTAATGACTGAGCTTTCTCTACTAATGCTAACTTCTTATTTAAGTTTTCTTGTTGTTCGTGCTTAATATCTTTGTAGAATGCGTTTTTGTTTGCATTAAATGCTCTAACAACCGTTTTAAATGCAGTCCAAGTTTGCTCAGTAACTTCAACTGGTACTTTTCCAGCCTTAAAGAAACTTTCGCGTAATGCTTCCATTTTTTTAATTTGTGACTGCCAACCGTTATGAGAATGAATTTTTTCTTCTCCTAAAGTAACTATTTGAGCAATAATCTCTTTCTTTTTAGTTAGATTTTCTACTTCTCTTTCTTTTGCTTGTCCGAAATATACTTCTCTTCTGTCGTGAATTTGTTTCGTTATTTCACTAAATTCATTCCAAATAGCTTCACGATATTCTCTGTCTACAGGTCCAATTTCTTCTTTCCAAACCCGGTGTAAAAGTTGTAATTCACGGAAAGCCTTCATTATATCTGTTTCGTCTAATAATGTTTTTGCTTTTTCAATTATAGCTTGTTTTAGCTCAAGATTGTTTTTTAAATCTTGATCACGAGCTTCTTTGTCTAAATGCATTAAATCATAAAAACGCTCAATATGAAAATGGAAATTATTCCAAACAATATTATATTTATCTCTAGGAATTGCTCCAGCAGCTTTCCATTTATCGCGAATATCGTTTAATCTCTTAAACATGTCGCTAATAGAAAGATTCTCTTCTGTTCCGTCAACAAGTAATTTCAATTCTTCAATTATCTCGTTTCTAGATCCTAGGTTACTTTTTAAATTCTTCTGAAGTTGGTTATAATGATTATTTCTATTGGTTTTATAATCATCATATGCTGCATCAAATTTGTTTTTTAGAGGGAAATGATATTCAAAAGTAGCATTTTCATCGGTGTTTGAGCTATTAAATTCATCACGTTTTTCATCTAATAATTCGTGATATTGATTCATGAAAGACTTTCTTATTTCCTCCACATGGTCTTTAATAGCCATTACCTTGTGGTTGTGAACTAGTTTGTCTAGTTCTGAAGTAAGTTCTTCCATTGAAAGTGAATCATAATCCAACATTGGTATGATGTGCTTATCCTGAATGGAGTCGTCTTCATTTTCTTCGGCATTTGAATTATCAATTTCATCTAAAGCAGATTGATTAATTGTAATTACATTTTCTTGAGACTCTTGGTTTTCTTGTCCGTCTGCTTGTGGCAGGTTATCATTCTTTTCTTCTAACATTTTTAATGCTTAAGGTTACTAATTGAGCTCGAAGATACTAAAGGCTATTTAAAATTCAAAAGAAAATTATATATTTTATAAATAGCAAATTGTGAAGCTGAATAAAAAGCAAGCATTTGAGGTTTTTTTGTTGCCTTTCTGAATGATATTTTGGTTTGTCTTACTTGAATTAAAGAAATGAAACTAGTTGTTATCTTTAATCTTAAAGGTGATTAATAAATTAAAAACAATTACTTACAAAAGGGGAGTTTTAGGCTCTATAAGGAAATTTATTATTTCGTTAGAAAGCTAATTAATGATACAATAGCGTTTTTTATTACCTATTCCAAACATTCCATGCTTTTTCAGCTTGAAAAAGAAGCATTTCATAACCGTTTTTAATGGTTGCTCCATTTGCTTTTGCTTGTTTTAGGAAAGTTGTTTCTTCAGGATTATAAACCAAGTCATAAGCAATATGCTTGTCTGTAAATAAAGAATAATCTAAGTTTGGAGCTTCTTCTATATTAGGATGGGTTCCAAGTGGAGTTGTATTAATGATAATTTGATATTCTTCAAAAACTTCATGGGTTAGTTCTTCATAAGAAAGTTCAAATTCTGTTGGATTTCGAGAAACAAAATCGAATTCTATTTTTAATCTCCTAAGTGCAAATGCTATTGCTTTACTAACACCACCTGTTCCTAATATTAAAGCTTTTTTATGGTGGTCAGCTAATAATGGTTTTAATGTTTTTTTAAAGCCATAATGATCGGTATTGTAACCTTTTAATTTTTTCTTTTTTGAGACTACAATGGTATTTACTGCACCAATCTTTTTTGCATTTTTGGAAAGCTTGTCTAAATAAGGGATAACATCTTCTTTGTAGGGAATTGTAACATTTAGGCCTTTTAAACCTTTAGTTTCCAATATGATATTAGGGAAATTTTTTATAGATTCAATGTCGAAATTTACATATTCACAATTATCAAAGTGAAGTGTCTGAAATTTTTCGTTGAAATAATTTTTAGAAAAAGAGTAGCTGATGTTTTTACCTACTAATCCAAATTTTATTTGTTTTTTCTCCTTATTTTTCTTCTTTGACATTGCTGTTAGTTTTTGCCTAAGCGATTGGCTATTTTTTCTAAGCCGAAAATTAATACAAATCCGAAAACTAACATAATAATTGCCGTTAAAATTTGAGGATCTCCATTAAAATTTTGAGGTAAAATACTTTTCTCTAAAAAAGGAACAATTTCCCCGTGACTATTTACTCTTGTTTCTAATACTTCTTTCCAAGGCCAAATCTTGTTTAAAGAACCAATCATGAAGCCTATTAAAACAGCTAATGTTGAGTTTTTATGATTGGCAAACATCCAAGTTAGTATTTTAGAGAACAGTTTTAAACCAATAATTGCACCTAATGCGAATGTCATGAGTTTCACCATCGCTTGACCTATAATTTCAAAATTTAGAGAAGTTAGCCCTTCTCTAAATTGATTAATTGTACCAATCACTGTTTGATAGGAACCCATTAATAACAGAATAAAAGCTCCAGAAACACCAGGTAAAATCATTGCAATAATTGCAAGAAAACCAGATAGAAACAAGTAAGGAAGGCTTTCAGGTGATTCAGCGGGTTTTGCAATAGTTATGTAGTATGAAATTACAACTCCTATTATTAATGCAATATAAGTTTTAATGCTCCATTGTGTAATTTCTTTCCAAATGAAAGCGATACTTGCAAGAACAAGTCCAAAAAAGAAGGACCAAACTAAAATGGGTTTTGATTCTAATAAATGTGTGATTATTTTTGAAAAAGTTAAAACACTCAATGCTATTCCCAATACAAGCGAAATAAGGAAATTTCCATTTATGGAGTTCCAAGTTTCTTTTATTCCTTTTTTTCTAACATTTTTTATAGCAGAATAATTGATACTATTAATACTATCTATAAGTTCTTGATAAATACCAGAGATAAAAGCAATTGTTCCTCCAGAAACTCCAGGAACAACATCTGCTGCTCCCATTGCGATTCCTTTTAAAGTAATTAATAAATAATCGGGGAAAAGTTTTCTCATGGTTGTAAAATAATGTCATTCAGAATTTAAAATCAAATTCTGAATGACAAATTTATAGAAACTTTTTATTATTCTCTGTATTTTTCAATGATGTTTTGTACTCTTTTTTTCTTCCACATTATAGGGAAAATTTCTTCAATCATAGTATGATTTCTGAAATTCAATCGTAGTCCATTATTAAGATGGAAATTTCCTTTTTTAGTATCTGATATTAAATAATACAAACCAGCTAATCGATATTCAATTTCATATTCTTCTGGGAATACTTCTGTTGCTTGAAGTAATATTTCAATAGCATTTTCATATTCTCCCAATTCTTGAAGCATATTTGTCCATAAAACAAAAGTATCAAGGTTAATATCTCCTGCTTCAAAAGCTTTTCTATAGCCTAATTCTGCTTCTTCATAGAACTGCATTCCTTGATTAATTGCAGCAAATCGTTTCCAATATAAACTATTGTCTCCATCTATTGCTATCGCTTTGTTAACATAGTAGATTGCTTTTTGGAAGTTTTTCTGACGAATGTAGAAGTCTGTAATTGCAATCCATGCTTTGTCTAATAAAGGGTCTTCATGTACTGTTCTTAAATAGAATTTTATTGCTAAATCTTTTTGGTTTAATTTTTCATGACATTTTCCAATTCTTAGCAGGGCAAAAGAGGTTGGATCGTCTAGTTCCATTGTGATATTATAGCATTCTATCGCTTCTTTATACTTTTTTAATTTCTCTAAGCCTTTTGCTTTTTCGAGATAAGCACCAAGGAAATTCTCATCGATAATTGTAGCATAATCAAAAGCCCAAACTGCTTTTTCGTAGTTTCTTAGCGCATAAAATTGTCTCCCTAATTGATGCCAAGCAACTTCGCTATATGGATTGTTATCTATGAATTTCTCTAAATATGCTATTGCTTCATTGTTTTGATCCAAAAAGTCAAAACAATAAATAACATTATAAAGAGCAGAATAATCCATAGTATCTTCATCAAGACATTTTATGAAAAATTCTTTAGCTTTTTCGAGATTATCCATGAATAAATATTCCATTCCAATCATAGAATATACATCTATAAAATCGTCGGTATATTCTAGAGCTATTTTTAGCGATTCTATAGCTTTTTCGTGCTGGTCTTTTTTAGAGTAAATGTTTGCCTGTTGAATGTATATTTCTTCATTCGTTGGCTCTATAGCATAGAGGTCATTAAGTAGTTTTTGAGCGACTTCTAATCGGTCTTCATAGATTAACATTTCTACTTGAACTAATCTTAATCCAGTAGATTTTGGATGTTGCTCTAAACTAAGCTTTAATGCTTTTTTAGCTAAATTCATTCTTCCAGTATCCATATAATGAAGAATAATGTCTTCAAACTCTTCAGAATCAAAGAAAAAAACTTTATTTGTTTTTAACATTGACTCGAACTTTGATAAGGATAGGTTATTTTCTTCTTCATCGTGACTCAATCTCATAGCAATAATTTTATGGTTTTGTCCTTTATTAAAATTAAACATTTTATCCGAACTATCTCATTTCTGTATGAATTGTTTTAAACAATTTAATTAACAGTTATACATCTTTGCTATAGTTAAGGTAGTAATTTTATAGGATATGGCCTAATATTTTGATTTTTAATTCTTTATTGAATCCAATACGTCAAGAATAATGCCACAACCTTTTTTAATTTCGTCTTTTGAAATTGTTAAAGGAGGTGTTATGCGTATTGCCTTACCTTCAAACAATAACCAAAAAAGAATGACTCCTCTTTTGTGACACTCTAAAATGACTTGATTTGTTATTTCAGGACTTTCTGTCATAACCGCTAGCATTAAACCTTTTCCTCGAATTTCAGAAATTAAAGGATGTTGTAGTAATTCTCTAAAAAGTTTTTCTTTTTCTAGTGTTTGTTCTATTAAATTGGTTTCTGTAATTTCTTGTAAAGTTGCTAAAGCTGCTGCAGCGATTACCGGATGTCCTCCAAAGGTTGTGATGTGTCCTAATTTTGGATCGTGACTCAATAAATCCATCATTTTTGCAGAAGCAGAGAACGCTCCAACAGGCATTCCACTGGCCATTCCTTTTCCCATAACCACTACATCTGGAATCATATTATAGTTTTGAAAACCAAATAGTTTTCCAGTTCTTCCAAATCCAGGTTGAATTTCGTCTAATATCAGTAGTGCACCAACTTCATCACAGCGTTTTCGTACTTTAAGTAAGAAATCGTTTTCAGGCTGAATGAAACCCGCACCACCTTGTATAGTTTCTAAAATAATTCCAGCTGTTTTTGTGGTTATTTTTTCAAGATCTGCTTCGTTATTGAATGTGATAAAATCAACATCAGGTATTAAAGGTCTGAAAACTTGTTTGCGTTCTTCAAACCCCATTACACTCATACTTCCCATAGTATTTCCATGATAGGCATTATGACATGAAATTAATTGACTTCTGCCTGTAACGCGTCGTGCCAGTTTTAATGCACCTTCAATTGCTTCTGTTCCAGAGTTGACTAAATAAGTTTTACTTAGGCTTTCAGGTAGGAGTGAAGCGAGTAATTTACAAAATTCAACGGAAGGTTTTTGTGCGTACTCACCATAGACCATTACATGAGAATATTTATCTAATTGTGCTTTTATGGCATTATTTACTCTTTTGGGTTGATGGCCTAATGTATTAGCAGAAACTCCTGCAACAAAATCTAGGTAGGCTTTTCCATTAGTGTCGTATATGTAATTTCCTTCAGCATGAGAAATTTCCATTGCTAAAGGATGTGGTGAAGTTTGTGCTTGGTATTTGAAAAAATCTTCAATCATTTTTAATTGTTGATTTATAGAGTTTGTATTTATTGTTAATAGCTCTTTATAAGTTACTTTTTCTTATTTTCTTTTGGCTTCGGATTTTTTTTGTCATATTCTAATGTCTCTTTTAGAGTTTCCATTGGAGTATCTTCTTCAATAGATTTCTTTTTGCTTTCCATTAGAATTTTTTCATGTAGAATGTTCTCTTCTTCAGGAAAAATATCATCTTTAGATTTTATGCGCTCGTCTCCTCTCCAAATAAAACCTTTTAATTTCCGTGCATTCTCAGGAAATTCAGATTCAGGATAGGTACTGGCTTCAACTTGGTTGTAGGCAGTTTGTGAAACAATTTGATTGTCTTCAAATTCAAAATTCATACTGCTACAAACTTTTTTATCTATTCCAACAAGTTCGTTTTCGTCGTTATACATATAATATATGACTTCTGCATTTTTAACTACATCAACTTCACTTAGCTTGTTGTCTTTAAATTTACCAAAAAGATACTGTCCTTTTATTTGATTGTATCCGTTTTTACTTAATGTGTCTTTTTGAACAATAAGTGCGTTGTTTAATACTTTTAAGGAATCTAGTTTTTCTGTTTCATTATTACCAATTAAATGCATAACGTCTCCTGTCATTTGATTGTCGTTGTTCCAAAGAACAGGTCTTCCTATTAATTGGGTTATACCAGTTTTATTACTTGAATGGATAGAATCGCATTTTCCACTCATGTCTGTTTTATAGAAACGCACATTATTGAAGGCTTTAATAACTCGATCTTCTGGAGGACCAGTTACAAGTATTTTTTTTCCGTGCATATATAAAGAATCGTTTTCCATTTTTGTAATTACAACGGCTCTTTTTGTTAAAATAATTGAATCTTTTCTTGTTTTGGTGTTGCGATACATTTCAGCATAATGTCCTTTTGCTACCATGTTGTTCACTGTATCGGTAATTTTGACATTATTGATCCCTTTTGAAAAGTTTCTTTTTTGATCGTAATATAAATCGTCTCCTTCAATAATTTTATTGTTGTAACTTATTTTACTGTTTTTCTTGAGTTTTCCAACATCGTTTTTGGTGTCGTAGAATCCGTTTTCAGTATAAATTACATTATCGTTACTTGTTATTGTTGAAGATCCGAAAACATATGCATGTCCAGAGTTTTCATAATAATCTAAATGATTTGTTTTAATTGTGCTCTTCGGGTTTGTAACTGTTACTGCTGATGTGAATTGGTATTTTTTAGAATTAATAAAATAGCGTCCTGAATTACTTTTTAATGTGTTTTCTTTATTTACAATAGTTCCTTGACTATTATAGTAGGCAACTTGGTTTTTTTTATCAAAGAAAATGGTGTCTGTTGTTAATGTTGATTCTGGAGAACGAAGAAAAACTTCACCAGTTGCAAAAGCAAATTCGTCTACACCATCATATTCAGCATAACGGCTGTTCATGGTAATTGAATCTCCTTGGTTAATTTGAACATTTCCAAAAGCTTTTACATAGTTTTCATCGGTAAAATAATAGGCTTTGTTGCAATTGATTTTTGTTCCATTATGTAATACTCTAACATTTCCTGTAAAGACCGTTGCTCCGGGAATTTCATATTGGTTCATGTCAATAAAATCAGAATGTTCAATAATGATTTTTTTTGTTTGTTCTTTTGTTCCTAAATCTTTCTTTTTTCCTTTTTCTTGAGCATTTGTTAATGCTCCAAACAGTAAAAAGCAAATTATATAATGCGCTATTTTTTTCAACTGAATTTATTTTGTGTCAAAAATAAGTAAAAAGTAGAATAAGACTTCTCAATTAAGATTTTTTTATAATAAAAAAACGCTTTCTATGTGAAAGCGTTTTGATAATTTATTTTGTAATAGTTTGTTTTCTATCTGGTCCAACAGAAATAACTTTAATTGGTACTTCTACTTCTTTTTCGATGAACTCTATATATTCTTTTAATTCAGCAGGAAGTTCTTCGTAAGTTGTCATTCCTGTTAAATCTGCTTTCCAACCTTTTAGTGTTGTGAAAATAGGTTCAATGTTTTCTGGTTCAATATTATAAGGTAAATGTTGAATCTCTTTACCTTTGTATTTATAACCAGTACAAATGTCTAAAGTTTCAAATCCAGAAAGAACATCGCCCTTCATCATATATAACTGTGTAACACCGTTTACTTGTACTGCATATTTTAATGCGACTAAGTCGAGCCATCCACATCTTCTTGGGCGGCCTGTTACAGCACCAAATTCATTTCCAACTTTAGCCATCGTTAAGCCTTCTTCATTGAAAAGTTCAGTAGGAAATGGTCCACTTCCAACACGAGTAGTATAGGCTTTAAAAATTCCATATACGTCTTTTACTTTGTTAGGAGCAATTCCTAAACCGGTACAAGCTCCAGCAGCAGTTGTAGTTGAAGAAGTAACAAATGGATAAGTCCCAAAATCAACATCTAATAAAGAACCTTGCGCCCCTTCTGCTAAAATTGTTTTTCCGTTTTTTAATGCGTTGTTTAAGTATTCTTCACTATCGATGAAAGTTAACTTCTTTAAGTCCTCGATAGAATTAAAGAATTCTTCTTCCATTTCTTTTAAATCATATTGTAAGTCTACATTATAGAACGAGATCATAGCTTCATGTTTGTCTGCTAATGTTCTATAGCGTAATTTAAAATCTTCTAATTCAATATCTCCAACTCTTATTCCGTTTCTACCAGTCTTGTCCATATAAGTTGGACCAATACCTTTTAATGTAGAACCAATTTTAGCTTTACCTTTAGAAGCTTCCGAAGCAGCGTCTAATAGTCTATGAGTTGGTAAGATTAGATGCGCTTTTCTAGAAATAAGTAATTTGGATTTAATATCCAATTTAAATTTTTCCAATCCTTCTAATTCTTTTTGAAAAACAACTGGATCAATAACGACTCCGTTACCGATAATGTTGATTGCATTTTTATGAAATATTCCAGAAGGTATTGTTCTAAGAACATGCTTAATTCCGTCAAATTCTAAAGTATGGCCAGCATTTGGTCCACCTTGAAAACGTGCAATTATATCATAATTCGAAGTTAATACATCCACGATTTTTCCTTTACCTTCGTCTCCCCATTGAAGTCCTAGTAATAAATCTACAGTCATTTTTAGTAGTTAGTTTATATTATTAATAATAGTATGTGTGTTATTTTACTTTTTTTGTACCATAGAAATATAAAGAATGTGTATGAATGTCTAATTCAAACATTTCTTCCATGGTTTTTTTTATTTGTTGAATACGCGGATCACAAAATTCAATTACTTGGCCACTATCTGTTAGGATAATATGATCGTGTTGTTTGTCGAAATAGGACTTTTCATAATGTGCTTGATTTTGCCCAAATTGATGACGACGAACTAATCCACACTCTAATAATAACTCAATTGTATTATAAAGGGTAGCTCGACTAACACGATAATTTTTGTTTTTCATTTTGATGTACAAAGATTCGATATCAAAATGTTCTTTTGAATTATAAATTTCTTGTAGAATTGCATAACGCTCAGGGGTTTTGCGATGTGCTTTTTCTTCAAGGTATTTGGTAAATACGTTTTTTACAATTTCTTGATTTTTATTGTCTTCCATATTGGATTAACTGAATATGTGCAAAGATAAGTAAACTTAAAGGTTAGAGATTATAACTTAGAAGTTTTTTTTAACAATTAATATTACTTGTGTTAATGCTTTGCAAATTTCTATTGGGTGTAAATATAAATTAATTTTGGTAAATACGTGTTACTTTATCTATACCATCTACTTTTTTAATATTATCGATAAGACGTTTTAAAATGGTATTATTAGGTACAATCACTGTAATTTTTCCATTAAAAATGCCTGCATCACCGTTTAATGATATGTTTTGAATGTTTACATGCATTTGGTTTGAAATTACTTTTGTTAAATCATTAGTTAATCCAATACTATCCATTCCAGTAATGTTTAGCATTGCTCTAAATTCTTCTTGACTAGAGTCTATCCATTTTGCAGGAATTATTCGATAAGCATAGTTCGATTGAAGACTAATTGCGTTAGGGCAATCTTTTCGATGCACTTTTATACCTTCGCTAATGGTTATGAAACCGAATACTTCGTCGCCAGGTATTGGGTTGCAACAAGTTGATAACTTATAGTCTAATTTGTCTTGTTCTATTCCAAAAACTAATAAGTCGTATTTTTTACTGATTTCATTTTTTTGAATCTGTTCAGGTTTTACGTTTGGAGCGCGATTGAATGGTTTCTTTAGGAAATTGACAAGTGTGTTGCTTTTTTGCGCAGCATAATCTTTCAATTTCTGATTTTCAATAGCTCCAATTCCTACACGATAGAACAAATCTAAACTGGTTTGTAATTTGAAAAAATTTACAAGTTCGTTCGTTGTTGTTTCGTTTAATGTAATTTTTAAATGACGAAGTTTTCGAACTAAAATTTCTTTTCCGTCTTCGGCAATTTTTTTAGTATTCTCATTTAATGAGTTTTTAATCTTGTTTTTGGCTCTTGAAGTAGTCACATAATCAAGCCACTGTATTGTAGGCTTTTGATTTATAGATGTGATGATTTCTACTTGATCACCACTGTTTAAAATATAATTTAAAGGAACTAATTTTCCGTTTACTCTTGTTCCTCTTGTTTTTGATCCTATATCGGTATGAATGCTGTAGGCAAAATCTAAAGTTGTAGCCCCTTTTGGTAAAGATTTAATATCTCCTTTTGGTGTAAAAATATAGATTTCTTTAGAATATAGATTCAATTTAAAGTCTTCTACAAAATCTACGGCATTTGCTGCTTGACTTTCTAGTGCTTCTTTCAGCTGATTTAGCCAAATTTCTAATCCGTGTTCTTCAGAGCCTACTCCTTTATACTTATGATGAGCTGCATATCCTTTTTCAGCAATTTCATCCATTCGTTCACTACGAACTTGTATTTCTACCCATCTTCCTTTTGGCCCCATAACAGTAATATGAAGTGCTTCATAACCAGTAGATTTTGGAGAAGAAATCCAATCTCGGAGGCGACTTGGACTTGGGCGATAATGATCGGTTACTACAGAATATATTTTCCAAGCTAAGAATTTTTCATCACTTGGTTCTGATTTATATATAATTCGAAGTGCAAATTTATCATATACTTCATCGAAAGTTACCCCTTGAGCTTTCATTTTTCGACGTATAGAATAAATAGATTTGGGTCTACCTTTTATGCTGTATTCTATACCTTCATTGTTTAAAGACGTTGAAATTAAACTAGAAATGGATTTGATGTATTCGTCTTGTTCTTGCTTTGTTTCTTTTATTTTGCTTACAATTTCATTGAAAACATCGGGTTCTGTATATTTTAAACCTAAATCTTCTAATTGTGTTTTAATATTATATAGGCCTAAACGATGTGCTAATGGTGCGTAGATATATAAAGTTTCGGAAGCAATTTTGGCTTGTTTGTATTCTGCCATGCTACCCATTGTTTGCATGTTGTGTAATCGGTCTGCAATTTTAATAAGTATAACTCGAACATCGTCATTTAATGTGAGTAGCATTTTACGGAAATTTTCCGCTTGCATAGAAACATCTTGTTCTGTTTTTACTTTTGATATTTTAGTTAAACCTTCTACAATTTGACCAATTTTTGGATTAAACATTTTTGTAATGTCATCCACAGTGATATCAGTATCCTCAACAACATCATGCATTAATGCAGCAGCTATAGAAGTAGCACCTAGACCAATTTCTGAAGCAACAATTTTTGCAACAGCAATAGGGTGGAAGATATATGCTTCTCCAGATTTTCTTCTTTGCTCTTTGTGAGCATCAACAGCAACATCAAATGCTTTACGGATAAGTTTTTTGTCTTCGGTTGTGAGGGTTTGATAGCTAATGCGAAGTAATTCTTTATATTCTTGCGCAATTGCTTTGTTTTCTGCTTCTAATTCAAGTTCTGTCATATACTTTCTTTACAACATAAAGTTATAACAAAGATATGGATTGTGCAAGCGCTTTTCTATGGTAAGAAATTTAAAAATATTTTACTACCTTTGCAGCCCCAAATTTAAATTTACCATGAAAAAAATTACAGTTTTGTTTTTTCTGTTTTTATTGTCTTGTTCTTCAGATAATGAAATAGGAAATGAAGTTACAAATGAAACTTTTGAAGGTTTCAAAAATTATGTTCTGTATAATAATTCCGAAGAGTTTAATAAGCTTGAATCGGTTGTTGAAAACGTAACGGCTCCATTACCTTGTTTTGATATTAATTTTAGCACAACTCATAAAGTATCGGATTCTCCCGTTTATGATTACAGTGTTATTTTTAGTTGGAATGCAAATGTGGTTTTTACTGCAACTAATAGTTTGTATATGCAAATTGAACCAATACCATTAGGTTCGTTTCCAACTCAAAATATTCCAATGATGACTACCAATGAAGGTCAAATTTCGATGCAAAACCCAACTTTTTCACCTTCGTTGCCTAATGTTCCATACAAACATTTCAATTATAGATTTGTTTATAGTGATTCTTCCAACCCAAGTTGTGATGGAACAAGTCAGTGGTATTATTTTAATTTAGTACAATAGATTAATTTTAAAAGATAAGAGGCATTTTTTTGCTGAAAAATTAAAAAACACTTGTAACGAAAAGTTTCAAGTGTTTTTTTTAGAAGCCTCTTTGTCTTTTTGCTTCAAACAAAAGTATTGCTGCAGCTACAGAAACATTCATAGAATCAATTTCGCCTTGCATTGGTATGATAATGTTTTGTTTGCTCTCTTTTCTCCAAATTTCAGATAAACCAGTTGCTTCAGTTCCTACAATCATAGCAGTTGGAGTAGTATAATTTTGCGTGTGATATGAAGTTGAGTCTTGAAGTGTTGCAGCATAAATTGCGATCTTGTTTTCTTGCAGATATGCTATTGCTTCTTCTGATGTAGCGGTTGCAATTTGTCTTGTAAATAAACAGCCTACACTAGAGCGAACAATATTGGGATTATACATGTCACTTTTAGGATTAGCTATGATTACTGCATCTATATTTGCGGCATCTGCAGTTCGAAGTAGTGCTCCAACGTTTCCAGGTTTTTCTGGAGCTTCAGCAACAAGAATTAAAGGGTTTTTAGATAAATTTAAATCAGATAATTGTAAAGATTTTGTTTTTGCAATGGCCAAAACACCTTCTGTAGTATCTCTGTAAGCTAATTTTTGAAAAACATCTTTTGAAATTTCTATTTTCTCTGTATTTGTTGTAGTATAAATAGGTAACTCCAATTTTGTAACTAATTCTGGATAAAATAGGAGAGTAGCTATTTCATAACCTCCTTTAATCGCTAATTCAATTTCTCGCTTGCCTTCTATTAAAAAAGTGCCCGTTTGTTTTCGAATCTTTGCTTTTTCTTGTAATTGAACAAGTGATTTAATAAATGGATTTTGTATTGAAGTTATTTGTTTCATTTTTAAAAATATCAGAAAGCAAATTTAGGAAAAGTTTCTCTTTTTGTTCTTGTTTAAATCGGTATGATTATTCTTTAAGTGTTTAAAAAAAACATTTTTGTTAAAATTTTCTTATGATTTATTTGTAATTAACTCTAATGCTGTAAATTAGTAACAAGATAAATTGGAATGCAAGAATAGTCAAAATCTCAATTGACGCTAAATGTTTGAGATTATTTTTAATTAAACAATAAATAAACAATGAGTAAATCAATTTTAAACTTGAAAGGGATTCAAGAGTTATCAAGAAATGAACAAAAAGCAGTTAACGGAGGGAATAGTTGTTGGGGAGCTGGATTGATATGTTACCATGATGCTGATCCTGATTCTGATACTTATAATTCATTCGTGTGTGAAGTAGGTGATAAAAAAAACATATGTTATTGTTGTCAATTGATACCTGCGGATTAATTTTCTAAACGATATGGAAAAAAAAACACTCATAGGTTATTAAATCTATGAGTGTTTTTTTTATTAGTATAAAGTTTATTTCTTAGCTTTAAACTTTTCTGAATACCTATCATAAAGCTCTGTTTGATGACTTTCTAAACTAATTTTACGACCATCTATGAAAGCTTCTGTTACATTGTTTGTTCTCATGTCTAAAGCGTCTCCTTTAGAAATAAACAGAGTAGCACTTTTACCAGTTTCCAATGTACCATAATTCCCATCTATACCTATAATTTTTGCTGTATTAGAGGTGATAAGTTTTAAAGCATCTTCTTTGTTCATTCCCCAAGCAACACAAGTACCCGCATAAAAAGGTAGGTTTCTAATTTGCATGCGTTCCATGTCACCAGCATTTTGTAATCCTACAAGAATTCCAGCGTCTGAAAGTAGTTTTGCATTTTTATAAGGTAAGTTTACATCTTCATCCTCTAACAAAGGTAAATCATGTACTCTTCTTAATAATACAGAAACATTATTATCCTTTAAAAGACTGATGTTTTTGTAAGCATAATAACCACCAACAAGTGTCATTTTTTGAATATTATTTTTCTTTTTAAAAAGAATAGCATCAACAATTTCCTTTTCACCATCTACATGTATAAAAAGTTGTTTTTCACCAGTAGCTAAACCTTTCATAGCTTCGTAAGGAATATCTCTAGTTGTAGTATTAGAGCCTAGATAGGCATTCGCATCATTAAGAAAATCTTGAATTTCTCTAATTTGGTCATCGTATTTTTTATTTGGCTCAATTCCTCCTGGTTCTGCCCACCATCCAGAACGTGAATAACTTCTTGGCCAGTTTAGATGAATACCATCATTTTCTTTAATTACTGCATCTTCCCAATTCCAAGCGTCTAATTGCACAACAGATGAAGTACCTGAAATCCTTCCTCCTCTAGGAGCAATTTGTGCTAATAAAACACCACTCGGGCGTGCTGCTTCAACTAATCCTGATTCTGTATTATAGGCAATGATACTTCTAATATGAGGGTTCATTTGTCCCATTTCGTTTTCGTCATTAGAAGCTTTAACGGCATCAATTTCTACTAGACCCAGTGTTGCATTAGGAGCAATAATTCCAGGATAAATATCTTTTCCAGTGGCATCGATTGTAATATCGTGTTTACTAACTTTTGCTACTGTGCCATCAGTAATTGAAGCAATTTTCCCATCTACAATAGAAATTATGCTATTTTCGATTGTTTTTCCATTACCAATGTGTGCTTTTCCTCCAGTAATTAAAATACTTTCCTTCTGTTTTGAAGCAGGAGTTTGCTGGCTAAAGGCAACACAACTAATTAATAATGTGACTATATATTTTTTCATTTTTTTCTAAATTTAAAATTATTGATACTTAGAGTGTGCAACTTTACAATTTTCTCCGACAGTATCGCAATGGTAATGACCAATTTCTTTTTTCTTAGGAGCTTGTGTTTTTAATCCTTTGTTTTTAGCTTCTAATAAATCATTCGTTAGTATACTACGCTGTTTTTGAATACTTGCTAAAGTTGCAGCTTCTTTTTCTAAATCATAGAAAATAATTCCGTCAATAATTGTTTTTTCTGCTTTTGCGTAAATAGATAAAGGGTTGTCTGTCCAAAGGACTACATCTGCATCTTTTCCAACCTTAATACTTCCAACTTTGTCATCTACTTGTAATAATTTAGCAGGATTTAAGGTTACAAAATTCCAAGCTGTTTCTTCAGATACATTTCCATATTTTACAGCCTTCGCTGCTTCTTGGTTTAAACGTCTAGACATTTCCGCATCGTCTGAGTTAATTGAAACAACAACACCTTGCCCGTTCATTAATGCTGCATTATAAGGAATTGCATCTTTTACTTCATATTTATAACCCCACCAATCTGCAAATGTTGAACCACCAACACCGTGTTCTGCCATTTTATCTGCTACTTTGTAACCTTCTAAAATATGTGTAAAAGTTTGTATTTTGAAGTTGTAGCGCTCTGCTAACTTCATTAGCATATTGATTTCAGATTGTACATAGGAATGACAAGTAATAAAGCGTTTTTTGTCTAATATTTGTACTAAAACTTCCATTTCAATGTCAAAACGTGGTGTTACTTTGTTTTTAGATTTATTGTTATTGAAGTTTGCCCATTCTTTTTTATATTCTAAAGCACGAGAAAAGTAATCTTCATACACTTGTTCTACACCCATTCTTGTTTGTGGAAATCGACCACTTCCCCAGTTAGACTGCTTTACGTTTTCCCCTAAAGCAAATTTGATGTATTTTGGTGCGTCTTTTATTATCATTTCATCGGGTGTATATCCCCATTTAAGTTTGATGAATGCAGCACGTCCTCCAATTGGATTTGCGGAACCATGCAATAGATTTGCAGAAGTTACTCCACCTGAAAGATTTCTATAAATATTAATGTCATCTGAATTTACGACATCTTCGATTGTTACTTCCGCAGAGGAGTTTTGACCACCTTCATTTACCCCTTTCGAAACTGCAATGTGAGAATGCTCATCTATAATACCTGCAGTAAGGTGTTTTCCTGTTGCATCAATTATTTTAGCATTAGAATTTGAAATGTTTTTTCCAATTTGAATGATTTTTCCATTTTCAATAAGTACATCGGTGTCTGTAAGATTACCTTCTTTTTCTCCTGTCCAAACTGTTGCATTTTTGAAAAGAATACGTTCTTGTTTTGGTTTTTCGCTATTACCGAAAGCAATATTAGGAAACGATACAGGAATCATTTCAGGAACTTTTGGTTCGTTTTTCTTGTCTTCTTTTTTATCTTCTTTCTTGTCAGTTATTTCTTTTTTAGTTGCTGTCCAAACAGTTTCTTTTCCATTCTCTAAAATAGCTTTACCTTCTAGAGTATTTTTGTTTTTAACACCTGTTAATCTATAATAGGATGTGTTTACAGTATCTTTTGTTTTTACAACAAATGAAATCCATGGTTCTTTATATGTTGTTTTTGTACCATATTCAATACTGTCTTTAGATACTTTAGCTTCAAGCTTATCTAGTTCTCCAGAAAGTTTTAGTTCGAATGTCTCATTGTTGAAAGTTAAATCATAATCACCACGAATATCTTCAATATTCATTTTATCAATAATATTTCTATTTCCTTGAACCCAATTTTCATGAATGGTACTTTTTTCTTCAAAAATATCACCAGAAACAATTATGAAGTTCGCTAATGAACCTTTGTTTAGAGAGCCAATTACGCTAGATTGGTTTAATAATTTGGCAGGAATTTCCGTTAGTGCTGCTAAAGCTTTTTCCTTCGGAAGTCCATAAAGAACTGCTTTTCTTAAATTTGATAAAAAGTCTTTAGCATCTTTATTATCTGATGCAGTTAAAACAAAATTCACATCGTTTTCTGCTACTATTTTTAAATTGAAAGGAGCCTGATTCCAGAACTTCATATCACTTAGGCTAACTTGTTGTGCTAAATAAGGATCTGAAACATCATATGCTTCTGGAAAGTTTAAAGGGATAATATAAGTCGCCCTTGTTTTTTTTATTTCTTCAATTTTCACAAACTCATCGCCATCTCCTTTAATTAGGTAATTTACGCCAAATTCTTTCCCAATTTTATTTGCTCTTAATTTGTTTAAAATATCTCCAGCTTCGAAAATTTGGAGTAAATTTTTATTAGCAATAAAACTGTCTAAAGATAAGTCTTTTGTTTTTGAATTTCCTGCTGCATACCATTTAGAATCATGATAAACCTGACGAATTAATGCCATACTTCCCATTAATGAAGAAGGATAACTTTGATTAGATAATTTACTTCTACTAAATGTGAAATGTTGTGATATTTTTGTGTTTAGAATTCGTTTAGCATTATTATCCTCATCATTTAGCGTCCAAAGTAATCCAGTTCCAGCAATAACACCATCATTATGATGACTTACTACTGTTCCAAAACCAATGTTTCTTAGTGATGCAGCTGTTTTTGTATCATAACTTAAGTTTTCATAGGCATTGTATTCTGGTTTGATGTGGTCATTCCAGTAGAAACCCTCTCTACTTGAGTCATATTCTCTTGAGAAACCTTTAGGTATTGTTGGTTTTGGTTTGTCTATACCAAACTCACTATATAGATCAATAAAGGATGGGTAAATTGTTTTTCCAGAAGCATCAATTATAGTTGCGTTTTTTGGAAGTGTTATGTTGGTACCAACGTCTACAATTTTTCCTTCTTTAAATAGGAGTGTTGCTTTGTCTATTTTTTGTGTTGCAGAAACATAAATCGTTGCATTGGTTATTGCAACATGATTTTTAAATGATTGTTTTACACCGTCATTTTTTGGAAAGTAATCTTGAGCATTACTTAAAAATGAGATACAAAAAACAATCAAGAGTGTGTAAATTCTCATAGAAAGTTTTGGTTTGGTTGTTAAAAGCTCTAAATATAGTGAGAATTACTTTTTAGGTTTTGCTTGCGATTTGAATTTTTAGTTTTTTTTAACGTTTGTACTTTATAAGTAGACAAAAGTATGATTTGATTTTACCTGTAAGCTTTAAAAATTAATAACATTTTCTTTTTTATCGAATCATTTTTTTTGTACCTTTAATTATTGTTTTTTATTGAAAATCAGACATATAAGATGGTTTTGTAATTTTTTACAAGATTGTTTTATTAATACACTTTGTAAAGTCTATATTTTAAAACATTCATAATTTTTAAAGGTAAAAAAGGTTCGTCGAAAGAAAAGCGCAATTAATCGATGACTAGGTTGTATTAAACGAAGTTTTTAAAATGGCGAGATATTTACTCTTAATTTTATGTAACAAATTAAAATCAATAGCATGAAGAAAACTACTATCTACTTAAATAAAATATGGTTAATCGGTCTTTTTATATTGATTAATTCTAATATATTAGCACAGAACAATCCTTTTAATTGTGATTATAATGCCTATCTTTTTCAATACAATGATGTTTATTCCATAGATTTAGCATCTGGAAACTCCTATCTTGTAGCTACAGATGTAACTCCTGGTAATATCAATGCTGCAGCATATAACCCTGCAGATGGATATATTTGGGGGTATTTAAATTCGCCCGATAAAACCATTGTTCGCATCGGACAAGACTTTGCTACTACAACTTATTATATTCCCGAATTAACAAGTGGAAATAAATATGTAGGCGATATTGATAGTAATGGAATATATTTTTTAAAAGCTGGTGGAGCTACTTATTATAAGGTGGATTTAAATCCTTCGTCACCAAATTATGGACTTTATATTTCTACTGAAAGTTTATCCCAAGGTATTTCTGTTCATGATTGGGCATTTAATGCTAACGATGGTTATTTGTACACTGTTGAACAAAATTCTAACATTTTATACAGAATTGACTCGTCTAATGGGAGTGTAATTCCGTTAGGGGAAGTGCCAATTTTGAGTGGTTTAAGTTATACTTATGGAGCGGTTTATTTTGATGCATCAGGAAATTTTTATGTATCAGCTAATCAAACGGGAACTATATATATGATTAAAAATGTTCAAAATTTGACTGGTTCTAATGGAATGACTTCAAATCTTTTTGCTTTTGGTCCTTCTAGTTCAAGTAATGATGGAGCGCGTTGTCCAACTGCTCCAGTTCCTCAGGAAGATTGTGTAAATGGTATTGATGATGATGGTGATGGATTAGTAGATTGTGATGACCCTTCTTGTTCTGGTTATGCTTCATGTCCTGTAATTCAAGCTCCTGTTTCTGGAGGTAATAACGGTGGTTTAGAAAGTAATAATAGATTGGCTGAACAAATTAATAAACGTAATTTTAATAGAACAAGAAATAATTATAAATTCAATAGTGAGAAAGCAAGAAAAGTAACTAGAACAGCTAGTTACGGCAATAAAAATCCAAATAATTTTCAATTAGCAGATTTCATTCCGTTAGGAACAATATTTGAAGATGAAGTAATTGAATCTACTCCTACAGATTTATTAGCTATTACGAATGCAACAGCTGTTTATTCTGTAGATTATATAAAAAATAATAAGTCGATAGCTTCAATTTTAGCACTAAAAACGGATGAAGGAGTTTATGAACATACAAAATACATTTGCGATAGATTATTAGGAGCACAATTATTATCGGTTTCAACAATCGAAATTAATGGACAAACGTTTATTAAATCGATAATTAAAAATACAGACGGTTCAATGGAGTTTGTATTAAGCTTTTCTGCAAAAGTAGTTAATAATGAAACTAATTTCGCAATAGAAAGTCATTGGAATTTAGATTCTTATGAAGATAATGTTACTTTTTATAATTTCCAAATATGGACAAACTCTCTAGATGATTTATATGGATTAGGAGGAGAGGTTTTAAATTTAGTTAATACACAGAAAACAATTTCAGATTTTAATAATTCATTGCCTCCAACTGTATATGTTAGAAAAGGAAAGTATAATAATGGTAGTTTAGATTTGCAAGTTGTTAATACGAATCGTACACAAAATGTAACTTTTGACGCAGGGTTAAGAGTAACTGAAACAAGTGCAAGTAGTACATTAACCTCTCAAATTAACCTTGCAGGAAATTATATAACGAATTTGCAATTAGCTACAGGAAATCTTTTTGATGTAGGATTTAGACTTGGTGATGGTGTTGCAATTCCAGACGATTTGTTTATGTCTGATGGGCCTTGGGGCGTAGATGATGCAGGAACAAACACAACAGTTATGAATTATGCTATTTTACCAAATTCAACTCTTTTTGATATTGATGAATTTCCAATTGAAAGAAATGTTGTTTTAAGCGCAAACACTTCAGATTATATAGCTGTTTATAGAGCACTTACACCTAGATTTAAAGCAGTAGATTTATCAGAATATCAAAGTTTTAAATTAAAAGCTAAGGGAACTGGAACTTTGGAAATTAGATTTGTGAAAGAAAGTATTACTAATTGGGAAGAACAGTATGAAACATCAATTGTTTTAACAAGTACTCTTAAAGACTATGCCATTCCTTTTTCTGCTTTTACAACGACAGATGGTTCAGAATTAATTTTAGATGATGTTAAAACAATTGTATTTACTATGAAATCTGAAAATGGAACAGTAGTAACTAAAGAAATGACACTTGAAGCAATTCGTTTTTCGAAAGATTTTATAGAAACGTTTGATAGCTCAGATTTAGAAACTATTTCAGTACAACCAAACCCTATGTTAACAAATACAAGTTTACATTTTATAACATTACAAGAAGAGTCGGTTGTATTATATGTTTATAACCAATTGGGAGAAATTGTTGAACAAATAAATTTTGATGCTGTGAATGGTAGAAATGAAATAATGATGAATAGAGGAAAACTAAGTACAGGATTGTATTTCTGTAAAATAGTGAGTCCAAATCATGACTATAAAGCAATTAAGCTTTTAGTGAAATAAAATTGATATAATGTTTTTTTTATAATTTGATTATTTTTTTTAATAACCTCATTCTATAGTTTTGAATGAGGTTGTTTTATTTCTCTACTTCTTTTTTTAATTCATACCAGACACATGGAATTTCATTATTCCATAAGTATTCATTTTGTAATTGAAGCCCTATTTTTTCTAAAACTTTTCGAGAACCTTTATTGTTGATATGTGCAGAAGCATAAAGAGTAGATACTTTTAATGTATTAAAAGCATATTCTAACCATGCATTTGCCGATTCGTATGCAAAACCTTGACCCCAAAACTCTTCTTTAAAACGGTAACCAATTTCATAAAAATTAATATGATTGTTTTCTTCTTCTGTAATGAATTTTAATCCACACCAACCTAAAAAATCACCAGTTTCTTTTAATACTACTGCAAAGCGACCAATGTTATTTTTTAAATATTGTTCATTGATGTTTTTAATATAAACTCGGCTTTCTTCAATTGACTGGACTGGGTTTTTTCCTAAATATTCATGAACATTTGGGTTGTTGTCAAGTTGAAACATATCTTCATCATCAGAAAGTTCTAAAGGTCTAAGAAGAAGTCGTTTTGTTTCTAAAGTAAGGTTCATATTATTTGTAAAATTCTAAGAGATATTATTCTCTTGTTTTCCAGAGATAAAATTACAAAAAAATATTTTGCAATTCTTAACATTTGAATTACTGTATTTAGAACTTTAAAATTGTATCATAATATTCGTGATGCTTTTTAAACTCTTTAACACCCTCTTTAAAAGTTAAATATTTTGCTCCTTTTTTCTTATTATGGATACTAATTTCGTACATATATTTGAAGTGACGTGTTAATTCTTTCCAGCCATACAATAATGAATGTTGCGGATCATATATATGTGTTGGCTCACTAATAGCACCATTAATTTCTACTATTTTAAAGTTCTCTCCATTTTCAAGCTCTTCATAGGTATTAAACATAATGTCCATTCTCCCAAAATGAAAACCTTCAATTTTTTCACAAATAAGATTGAAACGGTCAACTAACTTAGGTGTAATTTGATGACTGGCATCTATGAATTTTGTTCCTCTACAATGATTTCCATAAGGAACCAAGTTTATTGATTCCTCTGCATTTAAGACAGTGTTTAATTTTTCTTTATATTCTTTTTCTAGTGCTTCAATTTGAAATAGATATCGTGGATCTTTTTCAAGATGTTCTTTTATAGTTTTTTTTCCATCACCATTAATAATCATGAATTCTTTTTGTACAATTCCTGTAATTATTCCTTTTTCCTCATTTGGTAATCTTACATAGAACAAACCAATCTCATTATGAAACGGAATTAATCCTTGAATTAAAAAATCAAAATTAGCTCTAGTACTATAATCTAGAAGTTCAATTTCCGAATTTATTTTTTTTACAGCAGTTCCTCTTAATCCAATATCAGGTTTTCCGATTAATGGGTATTTTAATTCATTTTTTTTGAGAATTTCTCTAATCTCTTTAAAAGGTGTGTTTACTTTAAAAAGGAATGTTTTTGGATAGTATTCTTGAGGAATTAAATCATAAATTTCTTTTTTAGATTCCATGAAAAATCCACCATTTTTGATGCTAGGGTTGGAAGCATTGAAAAAGAAAAATGACTTTGCTTTTACTGCGTAATATAAATATTGAAAATAAACAGGAAGGTAAACAATTTGATAAGGCCAATATTCCCAATGTTTAATTTTATGAAATAATAATTTTGTCTTTTTCATTTACATTAAATCAATATATTTTGATGAAATTTTATTTTGTACTAAAACACATTGAGTAATACTGATTGTCTTTAGTGTGTTGTTTCTATTTATTTGTAACCCAAATTCTTTATTGTCGCTTTCAGTAAATTGATGAAAATTTAATAGTGATTCAGGATTAATGTTTTCTTGGTTTTTTAAAATATATTCGTGAAACCAAATTTCTCTTTTATCTCTAGTTTCTTTCTCATAAAGTGTTGAAGAAGACCAAATATGATTTTTTTTTGGATTTAATGAGATTGTCGATTTTTCTAATTCATTCCATTCTAATTGATATAATTCTTCTCCATTAAAATAGACAATTGTAAAAGGTTCAATTCCATCTAAATTTATTGTTTTCCAAACATCTAAAATAGTCTCACTAGTAATCAAGTCAATTACAATTAAACCTCTACTTTTTCGATATTGATTTTTTGTGATGTGTTTCTCTTTAGCTCCATTTAGTAAAATGATGATATTTTTTTCATCATAGGCGAACCAAGTTCCACCTGCTTTTGGATCTTTAGGGAAAATTACTTTTTTATTATTAATAAAATATTCTGTTGGCGGAATTGCTTTTTCTCTTGCTACTTTTTCATCTCTGTTTGAAGTTAAGCAAGAACCATTCTTTAAAGGAACATAGGTTACTGTACACATTGCGTTTTAAATTCTATTGTCGATTTTGCAACACCAAAATCTTGCGAAATATTAATTTTTGGATTCTTTAGTATGGCTACTTTTATTAATGCTTGATGATGAATACTATGTTCTAAATTATAAAGTAATTCTCTAAAATAATTAGTACTAATAGTGAACAAAGGTTGAATAGCTCCTTGCTCTAATAATAAATCTTTATTGGGTTGATTTATATTTGAAAGGATATTTTCAATAGCTTTTTTTGCTTCAACGATTGAAGTTTGAATAGCTAAGTTTCGCTCTCGCTTATCATAGTTTACTAAACCATGGGAGTAATTTTTTATTAACACCTGATAAAGTTCGATAATATGTCGCGTATGCTCACCAATAGTAGCATTACTTAATTCTGGATGACAATATGTGAAATCTAGATCGCTTAGTTGATCTAGTAACTGTATTATTTCTTTAAAATTCTCTTTAATTGAGGCTATTAGCATTTATTTTTTTATAAAAGTGTTTTGTTTTAATGATGAATTCTAATTTATATATTGATTAACGATAGTTTATTTGAATTTGTAATAGTAGGATCAAAGACATTTAAAACAACTCGTAATTATATTTCATAAAATCATTGTTCAAAAGTAAATTTTTAGGCAATTATAACGTGTTCTGTAGCTAACAAAACGTAATAGTTTATGTATTCGTTTCTAAATCATTTATATATTCCTCATAATCAAAGAAAAAACGTTCAAATGCATCCATCTTTTCAAAGAAAAAATCAAAAACAGTATTCCATGTATCCTTGTTGTTTATACTAATTCCGCTTTTTTCAACCCAAATTCTACTAACCGTTTTTCCAGATTCTAAATGAAAGTCCCTCTCAAATATAACATCATTTATGTAATCTTCAAAAAGAATATTTTTTAAAGACTCAATTTTTTCATAATATATTGTACGTTTTTCTAATTCTTTATGTTCTATTTCTAATAAAACTTGTGCTTTTTTATTGTCTATATAGAATTTAAAAGAAAAATCTTTAATTTGAGTGTTATATAAAATCCATTTTCTAGGATATTCTTCTGCAAATTGTATCCAAAACTCTCTTTTTATTCTTTTTGCGTCTTCTTTGCTATACATTATTTTTAAAAAATTAACTAAGGTTAAAAAAATTGAATTAACTTTATATACATAAACCCTATCAAGTATGTTATTTCAAGATTTTATTAAATATGTTCCAAAAATAGAAAAAGAAAAGTTGTTAGAGACAGAAGCTCATGCAAAAATGGCTCCTTTGGAACGAATTTCTTTTTTAAAAGAGATGGATTATCTTGAAAAAGAGCCTAGAGAAGCTGCTGTGTTAATGTTACTCTATCCTAAAGCCTCACAAACTCATTTGGCTTTAATTGTTAGAAATACTTATCCTGGTGTGCATTCCTCTCAGATTGGTTTTCCTGGAGGAAAGGTAGAGGTTGAAGATAGAGATTTAGCAGAAACTGCCTTGCGTGAAACTCATGAAGAAGTTGGAATCCCTCCAAATAAGATTCAAATTATTAAACCCTTTAGTAAGGTATACATTCCACCAAGTAACTTTTTGGTTTCTCCTTTTATGGGAATTTCTCATGAAGAGCTGAGTTTTGTTCCTGATTTAGATGAAGTTAAGAGTGTGCTAGAGTTTCCTTTAGCATTGTTTTTAGACGAGAAAACGATAACAAAGGTAAAAATGACAACATCGTATGCAACGGATATTGAAGTTCCTGCTTTTATGGTTGAAAAATATGTTGTTTGGGGAGCTACTGCTATGATGATGAGTGAGTTAAAAGAATCTATTAAAAACAGTATTCAATTTTGAGACGAAAAGATAGTTTTTTTTTAGATTTTTAACATAAAGATGGTTGGTTTTGCTATTTTTGTAGCCCAATTTCTATTTTTAAACACACAAAAACTATGGGATTATTAAAAAGAAATCCTTTCGGACATATATTATTTTTGAAGAAGTGGTTAATTCGAATCGCTGGTAGTTTTACACATAAGCGATATAGAGGGTTTAATCAAATGCATATTGAAGGTTCTGAAATTATTAGAGCATTACCCGAGACTAATGTGTTATTTATTTCAAACCATCAAACCTATTTTGCAGATGTAGTTTCTATGTTTCATGTTTTTAATGCTTCATTGAAAGGAAGAGAAAATAACATTAAAAATGTGGGCTATTTATGGAATCCAAAAATGAACATGTATTATGTTGCAGCAAAGGAAACTATGCAATCGGGTTTATTGCCAAAAATATTGGCTTACGCTGGAGCTATTACTGTTGAAAGAACTTGGAGAGCAGAAGGTAAAGATGTAAAGAGGGAAGTAAACCCTAACGATACAGAAAATATTAAAATAGCATTAGAAGATGGTTGGGTTGTAACCTTTCCTCAAGGTACAACACGTTCGTTTAAACCTGTAAGAAAAGGGACAGCACATATTATTTTGCAACACAAACCAATTGTAGTTCCAATTGTAATTGATGGTTTTAGACGCTCTTTTGATAGAAAAGGACTTCGAATTAAAAAGAAAGGAATTCTACAATCCTTTGTTATTAAACCTCCTTTAGAGATTGATTATGAAAACGATTCAGTAGATAGTATTGTAGAAAAAATCGAATATGCAATTGAGCAACATCCATCATTTTTAAAGGTAATTCCTGCAGATGAGCTTGAAGAGCAAGCAAGATTAGATAAAGATAGAATGTGGAAATATTAAGAAATAATCAAAAAAAAATCCTGTTTCAAACAGGATTTTTTTGATTATTTAACAGCTTCAACTTTAAAGCCTTTTTTTCTAAGTAGTTTAATTACCCCTTTATCACCAGCTAAATGTCCAACTCCAACTCCAAAAAAGGTTGGTTTTTCTTTAGCTACTTTAGAAATGATAGGAATCCAGTTTTGGTTTCTATTAATAAGTAACTCCTCTTCAAAATCTGAAGCTAATTTATTTTCTGACTCTTTAGTAAAGGCCAACATGGCTTCAATATCTTCACTCTTATAAATAGTTAGCATCTTCTTCATCTCTTCTTTATCCTTTTTCAAGTCAGTTTCTGCAGATTTCAATAACTCTTCTATTTGTACATCGTATGGGATTTTATCAAAAACAGCCATTTGATCTTCAATTGTTTCTAAACCAAAAACTTCTTCATTTTGTGCTACAGAAATATTCATTAACTCAGTATCAACCGCTTTCATCGGACAATCTAATAATTTGGGAATATACATTGAACTAATTGAAAAAGGCTTAAAAGTATTTATCATTTTTAACGAAAAGCCAATGTTTTTTTGTAGAAAAGCATCTAGTTTTTTTGCTTCTTCTTCGGTAATTAATGAAGTAATAGTAACACCATCTTTCATCATTAAACCACCCATCATCGAAGCTTGTAAATTTGGGTCGTCCATATCTACTTCTAGATAAAGCTGATTTGTTTCATCAAATGCTTTCATTACCTTATCATCAATATTAGTTTCACATACTGCATGCATTGTTCCATATAGATAAGAAGGTTTTTCAAGTCCATTTCCTGAAATTTTCCACAATAAACTATTGTCTAATTTTTGGGCATTTGCAACTAAACCAATAATTAACATTGTAGTTACAATTGCAAATTTTGCTACTTCTATAATGAATCGTACCATAACTTGATTTTTTTAAAGTTCTAATTTTTTTAATTCTTCATAATTTTTGTAGAGTTTCTTTAATAGAATTCCATAAATTAATTTGTAAAATCCCCAAAGAAATAATGAAAGTAAACCGATGTATATAAGTACAAAAAGCAAAGAAATTACAATAAATAAATTTTTATAACCACTTTCTTCAATTTCATGATACATCTTTAATAATTCTGGATTGTAATTAAATTGAAAAACACTTGCCACAATTACTAAAATAGCAGAATAAAACAAGATTACTTTAATGTATACTTGTACGGTTTTTTTTGTTTTTAAGATGTTTTTAATTAATTCTTTAACAGATTGGTTTGCGTTTATTTTGATGTAATTTTTATAAAAAATAAAAATAAAGCATAACAGAATAATATAATTCACTATTTCAGAAATGGTAATCATATTGTAGCGATCTGTTTTGTAAATATTAGTTAATTGATCGTTTTGTTTCATTAATAGTGAAAGTCCAATCCAAAAAATAAACTCACAAATACTTATAATTAAAATCCACTTTACAATAGAAGAAGATCTTTTATGAAGCATTTTATATATATCGTTTTCACTTACTTGATTGAAGGAGTTTTCTCTTTTTTTCCAATCTTTTTTTAATAAATCTAATTCATCCATTGGTTACGGATTTAATATTTTTTTTAATTTTCCTTTAACTCTGTTCATTTTCACTCTTGCATTTACCTCACTAATTCCAAGTGTTTCGGAAATTTCGGTATAATCTTTGTCCTCTAGATATAAGAAAACTAATGCTTTTTCAATGTCGTTCAATTCGCTAATAGCGCTATATAGAAGTTTTAACTGCTCTTCTTCTTCATAATTATAATCTTCTTGTTTTACCTTGTGAAAAGTAGAATCAAATTCTATGGTATTTAGCGTTTTTTTCTTTTTTCTATAGAGAGTAATAGCAGTATTTAACCCAACGCGGTATGCCCAAGTTGTAAATTTAGAATCGCCTCTAAATTTTGGAAAAGCTTTCCAGAGCTGAATTGTGATTTCTTGAAACAAGTCTTTATGAGCGTCTTCATCATTAGTATATAACCTACAAATCTTGTGGATTATATTCTGATTCTCCTGTAATTGCTTTACAAAAATTTCTTCTGACGCTTCATTCATATGTTATAAGTAGTCATTTTGTAAATGTTGTTACAAAGAAAAACGAAAAAAAAGAAACTTAATATAAAAAAAACAAATTCTTCGTATCTTTGAAACATATAAAGAGTAATCAAAAAATGAATATACCACGAAGTAGTTTTCCAAGGATTGTTATTGTTGGAGGAGGATTTGCAGGAATTGCTTTAACCAAGAAATTAAGAAATAAAAATGTACAAGTTGTTCTATTAGATAAACACAATTATCATAATTTTCAACCATTAATGTATCAGGTTGCAACTGGAGGATTAGAACCCGATTCGATAGCTTATCCAATTAGAAAAGTAGTACAAGAGTATAATGATTTCTATTTCAGGTTAGCAGAAGTGAAAGAAATTGATACTGATAATAATAAAATTATAGCCGATATAGGTGAGTTAAAATACGATTATTTAATTTTAGCAACAGGATCTAAAACTAATTTTTTTGGAAACAAAGAAATGGAAAGAAACTGTATGGCGATGAAAACCATTCCGCAATCACTAAATATTCGAAGTCTAATTCTTGAAAATTTTGAACAAGCATTATTAACTAATGATATTGAAGAAAGACATAGTTTAATGAATTTTGTTTTAGTTGGTGGTGGACCAACAGGTGTAGAATTGGCAGGAGCACTTGCAGAAATGAAGAAGGCAATTCTTCCTAAGGATTATCCAGATTTAGATGTTCGAAAAATGGAAATCAATCTTATTCAAAGTAGTGATAGAATCCTAAATACAATGAGTGAAAATGCTTCTGAAAAAGCAGAAGAGTTTTTAATCAAGTTAGGTGTAAGTGTTTGGAAAAATGTTCGTGTTACGGGCTATGATAGCAAGACAGTAACAACAAATTCCGATTTATCTTTCGATAGCGCAACCGTTATTTGGACAGCAGGAGTTCAAGGAGCTTTAGTAGGTGGTCTTGATGCAGATTCTTTAGTAGCTAGAGCTGAAAGAATTAAAGTAAACCAATACAATCAAGTGGAAGGTTATACAAATATATTTGCAATTGGAGATATTGCAGTAATGGCACTTGAAGATTATCCATTAGGTCACCCAATGATGGCACAACCAGCAATGCAACAAGGAAACCATTTAGCAGAAAATTTAGTAAAGCTAATCTGTAAAAAAGAAATGCAAGCTTTTAAATACAAAGACAAAGGTTCTATGGCGACAATCGGTCGTAATAAAGCAGTTGTAGATTTACCAAATTATAAATTTAGTGGTGTTTTTGCATGGTTCGTTTGGATGTTTGTGCATTTGTTCTCATTAATAGGTTTCAAAAATAAAGCTGTAGTTTTTTTAAATTGGGTTTATAATTACATACGTTTTGATAGAGAAGCAAGATTAATCATTCGTCCCTACAAAAAAAAGCACATAACGAGTTTTACAAGTGATGAGATTTAGGAAAGTTTTTAATTTTTTTAATGAATAAAATAAAAGGGTATAAAATTTGATTAATAGTATTAAACGTTTATTTATGAAAATTTATTTTATACCATTATTAATTTTAATATTCTTAAAATCTCATTCTCAGAATCGAATAACGTATAATGCGCATATAAATTTTACAAGTATTATTTCCGATGAGATGTATGAAGAAGCATTAAATAAAAGAATAAAAAGCGATAGAGTTTTTGTTTCTTTTATATTAAGAAATAGCTGTTCGATAACTGATTTTAAAAATGAAAAAGAAGGTGTTTTAGAGTCTTTTAATAAATCAGTCATTAAAAATTCTAAAAAAATAATAATAAAGTTAGAATCTTGTTTTTGTATTGATAAAATTAATAAAGAAAGTATAAAGTTTTACTTTCCAATACAATTTAGAATTGATTAAATGATGAGAAGTACTACTCAGTTTAATATATTATTTGCTTCTTATTCGATCTTAATAGTAGTTTTAGTGATACTATTTTTTAATTTCCAACTAAGAATTATAAAAGGAGATACTAAAAATTTTCATATCAGTTTTGATGATTATTCAATAACTGAAGAAAATCCTTCATGTAGAATTATTATTGATGATTCTATTGTTTATAAATCTGATAAGATTTCAGAATTTGATGCTATTGATATTGTTTTAAAAAATGGAAAACATAAATTTGAAGTTTCAGATTTGTGTAATAACTATTGTGTAAAAGATTCTATCATTATAAAAAATTATCCAGAGATGAATATTTATAATATTAGTTTTGAATATTGTCCAAGCTATGAAGAGTATTTACCTATTTATAGAAAGCAATATTTTTATAGAATCATTAGAAGTGATAAAACAGAATATGATGAAGAACAATATCCTTCGATTATGGAACAAATTAATCAACAGATAGATGTTAATTACTTAAAGAATAGATTATACAAACCTACTGATAGAAGGTTTAAAATTACTTTTTATGACGAACCAATTTACCTGGACTAATCAATCTTCATTAATCATCAACTCTTCATACCCAATCATCAACCCAACAAACTTACTATAGCTTTCCAACCCATCTTTTTGTTGGTTTAATTTTAGAAAATTATCGTAAAAATATTCAAAAAAAGTATCAATAGGTGAGTGGTAGCTTTCCCAAAAAGCTTCGTTTTCTTCAAAGTTTTTAACCACTCCTTTATTTATTTTTTCAAAAAACAATTTACTTTTTCCTTCTTCTATTCTTTCTAAATTACCCAAACAATAACGTGTAATAAAATTATAAGCCGAATACTGAAAATAAATATCTTCGTTTTTAATTGCAGCAATAAAGCCAATAAAATTGCATTCACTTTCGCTACCAATTCCTGTTTGATGAGCCATTTCGTGGCAGGTAGTCATTGGAGAATTGAATTTTGGTTTTAAAATATTTACCTGTGCTTCATTCGTAAACGGATTTAAATAACCACCAAAACCCATATAACTTAACGGATAACTTAATAAAGAGCCTTTAATACTTTTGTTTTTATATTGAAATTCTTTTAGATTTTCTGGTAATTTTTGATAACCATTAAGTGCTAAATCAAATATTTCAGTATCAGAATAAGGTATTTCAACAGCTAAAGTATCATTTTGCGTAATTAATAAATGTAAAGCATTCGTTTTGGTAATCATTTTTAAAGTAAAAGCCTCTAATTTTTCTACAGAATATTCTTTTTCAATGTTTAATTTCTCATTTAAAGGAACTCTATAATAATTCATTCCCCATAAAAAATGAAAAGTAAAATATAGAATTGAAAGCCAACTTAAAATTGTTAATCCATTAATTTTCCAGTTTTTCATAAAACCCTTTCTATTTTTCAAAATCCAGCGTAGTATAGAGACTATCAAAATAAAGTAAATAAGGTCGCCAACTGAAAAAGGAATCCAACCTAATAAATTTCTTGATAAAAATGCGATTTTGGGATATAAACCCTTGCTATACCATTCTTCAATGAATTCTGGAAACTGTGCTAATGCTTTTACAATAGTAATTTGTAAAATTAATAGAATAGGTAATATGTGAGTTTTCTGTAATTTCATAATATAAAAACGTAAATATAATTAGAAATCATTTAGTATAGAATTTAAACTTTGTAACTTTGTACTTTATAAATTTGAAACTATAAACTACAATGAGCCAAGAAGTAAGAAACCTTGAACCAAAAGCCCTTTGGAACAAATTTGCCGATTTAAATGAAGTACCACGTCCATCAAAAAAAGAAGAGCGTGTAATTGCATTTATGAATGATTTCGCTAAAAAATTAGGCTTAGATGTTGTTAATGATGAAGTAGGTAACGTAATCATAAAGAAACCAGCAACTGCTGGAATGGAAAATAGGAAAACCATAGTTATGCAATCGCATCTAGATATGGTTCATCAAAAAAATAATGACACCGATTTCGATTTCGATACTCAAGGTATAGAGATGTATGTAGAAGGAGATTGGGTTCGTGCAAAAGGAACAACTCTTGGAGCAGATAACGGACTAGGAGTGGCAACAATAATGGCAGTTCTAGAAAGTACAGATATTCCACATCCTGCAATCGAAGCATTGTTTACAATCGATGAAGAAACAGGTATGACTGGAGCTATGGGCTTGCAAGGTGGAATGCTTGAAGGTGAAATTCTATTAAATTTAGACACTGAAGAAGATGATGAAATAGATATAGGTTGTGCTGGAGGAGTAGATGTTACCGCAGTTGCAGAATATGATGAAGAAGATACTACGGAAGGTGCTGTAGGTTATACTATCACTGTAAAAGGATTGAGTGGTGGACATTCAGGAATGGATATTCATAAAGGATTAGGAAATGCAAATAAAATTATGAACCGTCTTCTTTTTGATGGTTTTGATGATTTCGGATTACAAATTTCCACAATAAAAGGAGGTAGCCTTCGAAATGCAATTCCTAGAGAAAGCGTTGCCGAAGTTGTAATTGCTAGTGTTTATGATGAAGCATTTGTTTTTGATATGCAAGAAGTAATCAATGAAATAAAAGCAGAATTAAAAACAACAGAACCGAAATTAGAAATTGTTATTGAAAAATCCGCATTAACTCCAGAAAAAGTTATGCCTCCTATGGCACAATATTTTTTAGTTCGCGGTTTGTATACTGCTCATAATGGAGTGTATAGAATGAGTGCAGATTTTGATAATTTAGTTGAAACATCAAATAATATTGCAAAAGTTGTTGTTGGTCAAGGAAAGTTAACTATTCAATGTTTAACACGTTCTTCTGTAGAAACTGCAAAATTCGATTTAGCGAACTCATTACGTTCAGCTTTTGAATTAATGGGCTGTGAAGTTGAGTTTTCAGGAAGCTATCCAGGTTGGACACCAAATGCTAAATCTGAAATTTTAGATGTTTTGAGTTCTATTTATGAAAAACAAAATGGTAAAAAAGCAGATGTAGTAGCTTGTCATGCAGGTTTAGAGTGTGGAATATTAGGAACAAACTATCCAGATATGGACATGATTTCTTTTGGACCAACAATAAAAGGAGCGCATAGTCCAGATGAAAGAGCAAGCATTTCTTCTGCTCAAAAATATTGGAAATTTGTCTTAGAAATTTTAGAGAACATTCCAGATAGGAAATAGAATAATGAAAACCTCGTTTAAGTAATAAATTAAACGAGGTTTTTTATTTAAAATAATGATTTCTATTCTTAAATTAAACTTTTATGAAGATGTTTTTTTTATATAAAAAATAAAGAAACACCCATTCAACAATAATCATACATAGAATAAGTATTGCAGGTTGTAAATTACCAAAAAAAGTGGAAAAGCCTCCAAAAACAAAAGTAGCTGTAGCTTTAAAGTCAATCATGCAAGTTGCCATGTAGATTGTAATAGAATTTAGGCCAATCACGCGAAATAAAAAAGTCCATTTTTGAAACTTCCAAACATCTATTATAAGATAAAAAAGAGCAAATAGAATAAAACTAATTCCACCTGTTAAAAGATTAAAAGTAGAAGTCCAAATAGATTTAATTATTGGGTACCAACTGCTAAGTAATAAAGCTATAACTATTAAAGAAAATCCAATAATAGTATAGAGGATTACTTTTTTATAAGGACTCAAAGAATTAGAACGCAAAATAAGTCCAGCTAATGTCCCCATTAATGTTATTGCAGAAGCTGAAAAAATACAAAGTAAACCTTCAGGGTCAAATACTTTTCCATAAAGTTTGCCAGGGAGGAAAATACGATCTATATAACCATTTATAGCACCTTCAGGAGTAAGTGTTCCGGCTGGATAATTTGGAATTGGGATAGCTAATTGTAAAATGGAATAGAAAACAAGGATTCCAATCACCCAAATGAAAATTGATTTAAAAGATCTAAAATTGATGGCAATTATTGATGCAATCAGATAAGCAAGACCAACCTGTCCTAAAACACTAGCTGCTCTAAGTGTATTAAATTGAAAAGTTAAAAGACCGTTATAAATTAGACCGAGAAGAATAAGAATGGAAGCTCTTTTAATTATCTTATAGTATATTTCTTTTTTAGCTCCTCCTTTTTCAATTTTGCCAAACATTGCAAATGGTATTGCTATTCCAGAAATAAACATAAAAAGAGGAAAAATTAAATCATACGCATAAAATCCTTCCCATGCAGCATGATCCATTTGTTTGGCTATACTATCAACCCAAGACCAGGAAGTCTGTTTTCCTAATGTTTTGAAAAAGATGTCTCCACCAATAATCCAAAACATATCGAATCCGCGTAGTGTATCTAGCGATAAAATTCGCTGTTTTGGAATATCTGTCATTTCAATGTTTGTTATGTTATTGTAAATATAAAAAATTATCTAATCATTTTTGAAATAGATATAATTAGAAAACCAAGATTCCGCAAAAAGCACACCTATATATAAAGAGTAAAAAACGTCACCTTATATATAAGAGAGTAATAAAAGTTGTCAAAGACGTTTTGTTTTACTACAGGGTAGTTGTAGCTATTGTTATTATAAAAGAAGATTAGTATTTGATAAGAAGGAAAAAGTTTGTCATGTAAGTAATTGATTTTCAGAATAGCTAAAAATATATTAAAAAATAGTTAAGAAAAGATTAGGAAACTCGCAAAAAGTGGCTACTTTTGCACCCGCATAACCGCAGAAGTTCTTAGATATATATTGATGATTACAACGTAAAGTTGAGGCTTAAAAAAAGAGTGATTTTTTTTCAAAAAAGCTTGTCAGAAATAAAAAACTAATTATCTTTGCACCCCGCGAAACAAGCGAAGTTCATTTATATATTGAGTAAGATTTATTAAGAAAAAAAAATAATTTTTTTATCAAATAAAGCTTGCGAGATTAAAAAGAAGGTTGTAGTTTTGCACTCGCTAACTGAGATACTGAAAAGCTTTTGAGATATAGAGTTTTAGGGGGTTAAAGAAAGTGAAGGTTATAAAACAAGAATGACACGTTCATAGACATATTGAATTGACAGCATAATTTAAAGTGATTTAAATTATAAAATAAGAGAGTAAAGGCGAATTAAATACAAAAGCTAGAATCGTACAATATAAAAAATATACGATGAAGAGTTTGATCCTGGCTCAGGATGAACGCTAGCGGCAGGCCTAACACATGCAAGTCGAGGGGTATAGTTCTTCGGAACTAGAGACCGGCGCACGGGTGCGTAACGCGTATGCAATCTGCCTTGTACAGAGGGATAGCCCAGAGAAATTTGGATTAATACCTCATAGTGTTATTGAATGGCATCATTTGATAACTAAAGTTCCAACGGTACAAGATGAGCATGCGTCCCATTAGTTAGTTGGTAAGGTAACGGCTTACCAAGACAATGATGGGTAGGGGTCCTGAGAGGGAGATCCCCCACACTGGTACTGAGACACGGACCAGACTCCTACGGGAGGCAGCAGTGAGGAATATTGGACAATGGGCGCAAGCCTGATCCAGCCATGCCGCGTGCAGGATGACTGCCCTATGGGTTGTAAACTGCTTTTATACAGGAAGAAACACTGCTACGTGTAGCAGCTTGACGGTACTGTAGGAATAAGGATCGGCTAACTCCGTGCCAGCAGCCGCGGTAATACGGAGGATCCAAGCGTTATCCGGAATCATTGGGTTTAAAGGGTCCGTAGGCGGCCTTATAAGTCAGTGGTGAAATCTCCTAGCTCAACTAGGAAACTGCCATTGATACTGTAGGGCTTGAATTTTTAGGAAGTAACTAGAATATGTAGTGTAGCGGTGAAATGCTTAGATATTACATGGAATACCAATTGCGAAGGCAGGTTACTACTAATGGATTGACGCTGATGGACGAAAGCGTGGGTAGCGAACAGGATTAGATACCCTGGTAGTCCACGCCGTAAACGATGGATACTAGCTGTTCGGTTTTCGGACTGAGTGGCTAAGCGAAAGTGATAAGTATCCCACCTGGGGAGTACGCACGCAAGTGTGAAACTCAAAGGAATTGACGGGGGCCCGCACAAGCGGTGGAGCATGTGGTTTAATTCGATGATACGCGAGGAACCTTACCAGGGCTTAAATGGGAGACGACAGGACTGGAAACAGTTTTTTCTTCGGACGTCTTTCAAGGTGCTGCATGGTTGTCGTCAGCTCGTGCCGTGAGGTGTCAGGTTAAGTCCTATAACGAGCGCAACCCCTGTCGTTAGTTGCCAGCGAGTGATGTCGGGAACTCTAACGAGACTGCCGGTGCAAACCGCGAGGAAGGTGGGGATGACGTCAAATCATCACGGCCCTTACGTCCTGGGCCACACACGTGCTACAATGGCCGGTACAGAGAGCAGCTACTAGGCGACTAGATGCGAATCTTCAAAACCGGTCTCAGTTCGGATCGGAGTCTGCAACTCGACTCCGTGAAGCTGGAATCGCTAGTAATCGGATATCAGCCATGATCCGGTGAATACGTTCCCGGGCCTTGTACACACCGCCCGTCAAGCCATGGAAGCTGGGGGTACCTGAAGTCGGTGACCGCAAGGAGCTGCCTAGGGTAAAACTGGTAACTAGGGCTAAGTCGTAACAAGGTAGCCGTACCGGAAGGTGCGGCTGGAACACCTCCTTTCTAGAGAAAGATTTTAGAATTTGTAGATTTGTTTTTATTCTCGCTGTTAGTTCAAATAATATAATAAAACTTAAAGAAACAGAGTCTCGTAGCTCAGCTGGTTAGAGTACTACACTGATAATGTAGGGGTCGGCAGTTCGAGTCTGCCCGGGACTACTATTTTGGGAAAGTTTTATTAAAAGGAAATTTTAGAGGTTGAGTGAAGCCGTTTTAAGTACTGTTAACTGAAGAACTGTTAACTTAGCGCTAAAAATGGGGGATTAGCTCAGCTGGCTAGAGCGCCTGCCTTGCACGCAGGAGGTCATCGGTTCGACTCCGATATTCTCCACCACGGCTTAAAAAGCCACAAGTTCATTGACATATTGAGAAAAGAAAAATATAAAAATATAATAGAAAGCACAAATTTTGGGTGTTATATTCGTATAACATTTAAATAAAAGTACAATAAGCAAAATAAGGGCGTATGGGGAATGCCTAGGCTCTCAGAGGCGATGAAGGACGTGATAAGCTGCGAAAAGCTACGGGGATTGGCACACACGAATTGATCCGTAGATATCCGAATGGGGCAACCCACTATGTTGAAGACATAGTACTCCTACGGGAGAGTAAACCCGCTGAACTGAAACATCTAAGTAGGCGGAGGAGAAGAAAACAAAAGTGATTCCGTAAGTAGTGGCGAGCGAACGCGGATTAGCCCAAACCAGTGTTGTTACGGCAATACTGGGGTTGTAGGACTGCGATATTCTATGCGGATTGAATTAGAATAACCTGGAAAGGTTAACCAAAGAAGGTGATAGTCCTGTATAGGTAAGAGAAGATATAGATAGCAGTATCCTGAGTAGCGCGGGGCACGTGAAACCCTGTGTGAATCTGCCGGGACCATCCGGTAAGGCTAAATACTCCTGAGAGACCGATAGTGAACCAGTACCGTGAGGGAAAGGTGAAAAGAACCGTGAATAACGGAGTGAAATAGATCCTGAAACCATACGCTTACAAGCGGTCGGAGCCCTTTCGTGGGGTGACGGCGTGCCTTTTGCATAATGAGCCTACGAGTTACCGTTGCTGGCAAGGATAAGTGGTTAAGCCACGGATCCGTAGCGAAAGCGAGTCTGAATAGGGCGCTTTAGTCAGTAATGGTAGACGCGAAACCGTGTGATCTACCCATGGGCAGGATGAAGCTTTGTTAACCCAAAGTGGAGGTCCGAACCCGTTGACGTTGAAAAGTCTTGGGATGACCTGTGGGTAGGGGTGAAAGGCCAATCAAACTCGGAAATAGCTCGTACTCCCCGAAATGCATTTAGGTGCAGCGCTGAAATAGTTATATAGAGGTAGAGCTACTGATTGGATGCGGGGGTTTCACCACCTACCAATTCCTGACAAACTCCGAATGCTATATAATGATTTTCATCAGTGAGGGCATGGGTGCTAAGGTCCATGTCCGAGAGGGAAAGAACCCAGACCATCAGCTAAGGTCCCCAAATGTATGCTAAGTTGAAATAACGCGGTTTGTCTGCATAGACAGCTAGGATGTTGGCTTGGAAGCAGCCATTCATTTAAAGAGTGCGTAACAGCTCACTAGTCGAGCGGACGAGCATGGATAATAATCGGGCATAAGTATACTACCGAAGCTATGGATTTGTAAAATATTACAAGTGGTAGGGGAGCATTCTAAACTGGGTCGAAGGTGATATGTGAGTATTGCTGGACTGTTTAGAAAAGAAAATGTAGGCATAAGTAACGATAATGCGGGCGAGAAACCCGCACACCGAAAAACTAAGGTTTCCACAGCTATGCTAATCAGCTGTGGGTTAGTCGGGTCCTAAGGCGAATCCGAAAGGAACAGTCGATGGATAACGGGTTAATATTCCCGTACTACTTATAATTGTGATGGAATGACGGAGTGATGAAAGCACCACGAACTGACGGAATAGTTCGTTGAAGTACCTAGCTATATTCTCTATAGGCAAATCCGTAGAGAATGGCGAAATACGATAGTACTCGGAGTCTTCGGACAAAGGGATAGTGTGCCTAAGGGCTTCCAAGAAAAGTTTCTAAACTTAGATTATAAGTACCCGTACCGTAAACCGACACAGGTAGTTGAGGAGAGAATCCTAAGGTGCTCGAGAGATTCATGGCTAAGGAATTAGGCAAAATAGACCTGTAACTTCGGGAGAAAGGTCGCCAGCAGCAATGCTGGCCGCAGTGAAAAGGTCCAGGCGACTGTTTATCAAAAACACAGGGCTCTGCAAAATCGTAAGATGAAGTATAGGGCCTGACACCTGCCCGGTGCTGGAAGGTTAAGAGGAGATGTTATCTTCGGAGAAGCATTGAATTGAAGCCCCAGTAAACGGCGGCCGTAACTATAACGGTCCTAAGGTAGCGAAATTCCTTGTCGGGTAAGTTCCGACCTGCACGAATGGTGTAACGATCTGGACACTGTCTCAGCCATGAGCTCGGTGAAATTGTAGTAGCGGTGAAGATGCCGCTTACCCGCAGTGGGACGAAAAGACCCTGTGCACCTTTACTATAGCTTAATATTGACCTTGGACACGTGATGTGTAGGATAGGTGGGAGACTTTGAAGTGGCGTCGCTAGGCGTTGTGGAGTCATTGTTGAAATACCACCCTTTGCTTGTCTGAGGCCTAACCCCGCTTAAGTGGGGGACATTGTTTGGTGGGTAGTTTGACTGGGGTGGTCGCCTCCAAAAGAGTAACGGAGGCTTCTAAAGGTTCCCTCAGCACGCTTGGTAACCGTGCGTAGAGTGCAATGGTATAAGGGAGCTTGACTGAGAGACATACAGGTCGATCAGGTACGAAAGTAGAGCATAGTGATCCGGTGGTTCCGCATGGAAGGGCCATCGCTCAAAGGATAAAAGGTACGCCGGGGATAACAGGCTGATCTCCCCCAAGAGCTCATATCGACGGGGGGGTTTGGCACCTCGATGTCGGCTCGTCACATCCTGGGGCTGGAGAAGGTCCCAAGGGTTGGGCTGTTCGCCCATTAAAGTGGCACGCGAGCTGGGTTCAGAACGTCGTGAGACAGTTCGGTCTCTATCTACTGTGGGCGTTAGAAATTTGAATGGATCTGATTCTAGTACGAGAGGACCGAATTGGACAAACCTCTGGTGTATCTGTTGTTCCGCCAGGAGCACTGCAGAGTAGCTACGTTTGGAAGGGATAAGCGCTGAAAGCATATAAGCGCGAAACCCACCATAAGATGAGATTTCTTTTAAGGGTCGTGGAAGATGACCACGTTGATAGGCTATAGATGTAAAGGCAGTAATGTCATAGTCAAGTAGTACTAATAACCCGTAAGCTTATGTACGAATTTCCTGCTCCGCAAGGAGCAGGGATGCACTTTCTATAGAATAATAAATATATTTTCTTGTCTCAATATGTTAAGATATTATTGCACATATTCATTTTGAAAAACAAATGTTTATTGCAATTAATTGCCCAAAGCAATTAGATCATTTAAGGTGGTTATTGCGGTGGGGCTCACCTCTTCCCATTCCGAACAGAGAAGTTAAGCCCACCTGCGCAGATGGTACTGCAATCCTGTGGGAGAGTATGTCGCCGCCTTTCTTTTAAAAACCCTAATCATACTGATTAGGGTTTTTTATTGTATCTTTTTTTTAGAATTGTGAGATAATTGGATCAATCCGAAAACTTGTGGAGTAGGAAAAATTCACTCTGTTAAGTGATAAGCGTATTTATAATGGAAGATCTCTGACTCTAGATTCAGTGAAATAGTGAGATCTAAGTACGCTAAATTGTATTTTAAAATAATAGACTATTAATTAAAATCATTCTGAATTTATTTGATGTAAATGATGATAAAGATGATCGAAATAGTCTTCTATTAATAAGCGTAAATTGGATAGTCCTCCATTAGATAAAATGATTTGATAATCAAGTGTTTCAGATGTTTGTTTTTTTACAATATGTAAAACATGTTTGTTAAGTTGTAGCCATAAAGAATATAACTCTTGATTGTTTTTATTTTGATAATCATTTAATATTACTAACTCATCTTGTTTATAAGCTTTTATAATATATGGTAATTCAGAATATTGTATTTCCGTAAAACGTTGAATATTATAGATTGCAGAATCAATTAAATGGCCTAATATTTCTTTTTTAGACCATTTATCTTCGGATGATTTATCTCCAAAATCTTCAATTGAATCTATTGAATGAGAATTTTCTAATTTATCTAATAATATTTCAAACTTTTTTAGTTCTACTATCATAATTTATTTTAAAAACTTGTTTTTAATTTCGAATTTGAGATTACAATTCTATAACCATCTGGATCTAATATCATTTTTCCATTCTCATCCCAATAAGGGTTTTTAGCATTTATGAAACAAATATTCTGCTTTTGAATGTTTTCAATATTTAATTTATAATCTTCAGCTGTTTCTGGATAGAAAACAAGAATATCATCTTCATTAAATGAATGAATTATTTCATCATCAGATACTGTAAATTCTAAATGCCAATCTAAATTAGGTTTACCTATAAAAATGCCATTATATCCAGCATGATTTTTAAATTCTCCTAATAATTCAAAACCCAATACATTAATGTAAAAGGATTTTATATTTTCTAAATTATTAGTATGTCTAGCAAATCTAAATTTCATTAGTTGGTGTTATAATATCAATTTTTCTAAAGTGTAATCAATTAGATTTTCAACAGTTTGATAAGGATCTGTACTAAAATCACCCGTAGCTCTGTTAGCAATGATTGCATTTAATGACAAACAATTATGACCTAACAGTTTTCCTAAACCATATATAGCAGCTGTTTCCATCTCTAGGTTTGTCATTCGCGTCCCATTAAAATTAAAATTATCCATTTTAGAATTCAGTTTTTGGTCTTGAATATCTAATCGTAAAACACGTCCTTGTGGACCGTAAAATCCTCCAGCTGTACCAGTAAATCCTTTATGCATTTTATCAGTGCTAAATATTTTATTAGCTAATATATCACTACATTTAATTACATAGGGCCGTCCCTTTCTTAAATCCCAATTTGTTTGTTCAATAAAAGCATCTTCAATGTCTTTTTCACTGACTTCATCTATCAAATAGGATCGTAGCATATTGTCTAAACCAATTGCATATTCACTCATTACTAAGCTATCAACTGGAATGTCTTTTTGTAGCGACCCAGATGTGCCAATTCTAACTATATTTAATGCTGTTAATTGATTTTTTGGCTTACGCGTATCTAAATCAATGTTTACTAATGCATCTAACTCATTTAAAACAATATCTATATTGTCTGGACCTATTCCTGTAGAAATCACTGTCAAACGCTTTCCTTTATAGATACCTGTTTGGGTTTTAAATTCACGCTTTTGTGTAGTAAATTCAATAGATTCAAAACGATTTGTTATCTTTTCTACTCTTTCTTGATCGCCTACAAAAATGATATCGTTAGCTATGTTTTCTGGTTTTAAATTGATATGGTATAAACTACCATCTGGATTTAATATTAATTCTGAATTCTTTATCATAATATCTTTGTGAGATTACAATATAATCTCATTTTTAGTTTAAGTATTAAAATTGTTTAAGCATATAAATGAATCTATTTTTATCCACCAACACGTTTCGTTTTAAATCCTTTTTCTTGTAAATATTTCATTATTTTGTCTCTATAATCACCTTGAATAATAATTTCACCATCTTTAAAGCTTCCTCCAACAGCAAATTTATTTTTAATTTCTTTAGCTAATAGTTTAAAATCTTCATCTATTCCTTCGTATCCGACAATTATAGTTGTTGGTTTTCCTTTTCTTTTTTCATATTTACAAATCATTGGCTCTTTTTGAACAAATAACTCGTGTTCTTTTTCTTCAGTTTCTTCTGGCTCGTTGGAAACTTCATGTTCTGGAAACAATTTTTTTAATTGATCTTCTAAACTCATTCTAATTTATATTTTACTTGATTCTAAAAAAAAAACAATTCTTTTGGAGGAATAGTTTTATTTATATTCTAATTTTCATAAGGTTTTAAAATCAAAAAAGACATCGAGATGAACTCAATGCCTTAAATTTGAAAATATAAATTTACAATTATTTTTTAATTAGTCCTAATTCCACTAATCTTTCATGTAAAAATTCACCTGCAGTAATGTCTTCAAATCCTTTTGGATTATTTTCATCAACACATTCAGGTAAGCAGTTTAGAGACATTTCACTAACTGGATGCATAAAGAAAGGAATTGAGAATCGAGAAGATCCCCATAATTCTCTTGGAGGATTAACTACTTGATGTATAGTTGATTTTAATTTATTATTAGTATGCCTAGATAACATATCTCCAACATTAATCATTAATTCATCTGGTTCTGCCATGGCATCAATCCAATCTCCATTATGATTCTGAACCTGAAGTCCTTTTCCTTGAGCTCCCATTAATAAAGTAATTAAATTAATATCACCATGAGCAGCTGCACGAACAGCACCATCTTTAGGCTCATCTGTAATAGGAGGGTAATGGATAGGTCTTAAAATACTATTTCCGTCTTTTATATATTTATCAAAATAGAATTCATCAAGACCTATATATAATGCTAAAGCTCTAAGTACATATATACCTGTTTTTTCTATTAATTGATATGCTTCTTTACCTACAGCATTGAACTTAAGGAGCTCGCTAACTTGTACATTTTCTGGATATTCATTTTCGTATTTTGAACCTTCAGAAACATATTGACCAAAATGCCAAAATTCTTTTAAATCACCAGCTGAACGACCTTTTGCATGTTCTTTTCCGAAAGAAACATAACCTCTTTGTCCTCCAATACCAGGAATTTCGTATTTTGATTTGGTTTCAAGAGGTAACGAGAAAAAGTTTCTTACTTCAGAATATAAATCCTCTACTAATTTGTCATCTAAGAAATGACCTTTTAATGCTACGAATCCGATTTCTTCGTAGGCTTTTCCGATTTCATTTACAAATTTTTGTTTACGTGTCGGATCATCCGACAGGAAATCACGTAAGTCAACACTTGGAATTTTTTGCATTATATTACATTATTGTTAATAACTTACAATAGGCTAAACGCCTACATAAAACAAAAGTAAATAAATATTTTTAATTGAAATTATGAAAGTTATTAACAATCAGAATTTAAGTTGTAAAATTTTATTAATTTTTTTTTGTAACATTCAACTTATAAAATGTTATTTTTCTTATTTTTGGTACTCAATTAAAGACAACACTTGTATGAATTTCGATAGAAAAGATTTAAGCAACAGAGACCTTTTAGATTTATATAAAAAACTTTTAAAGCCTAGGATGATAGAAGAAAAAATGTTAATTCTCCTTCGTCAGGGTAAAGTTTCTAAATGGTTTTCTGGAATTGGTCAAGAAGCAATTTCTGTAGGTATAACATCTGTTCTAGATAAAGATGAATACATTTTACCTATGCATAGAAACTTAGGTGTTTTTACCACTAGAGAGATTCCATTACATCGTTTGTTTTCACAATGGCAAGGTAAAAAAACTGGATTTACAAAGGGAAGAGATAGAAGTTTTCATTTTGGAACTCAAGAATATAATATTATTGGAATGATTTCTCATTTGGGACCTCAAATGGGAGTAGCGGACGGAATTGCCTTGGCTAATAAATTAAAAAAAAATGGTAAAGTAACGGCTGTTTTTACTGGTGAAGGAGCAACTTCTGAAGGTGATTTCCATGAAGCTTTAAACATTGCATCCGTTTGGGATTTACCTGTTTTATTTGTAATTGAAAATAATGGCTATGGTCTTTCCACACCTACTAATGAGCAATATCGTTGTGAAAATATAGCAGATAAGGGTGTAGGTTATGGAATGGAAAGTCATATTGTTGATGGAAATAATATTTTAGAAGTATATAATTTGGTTTCACAACTAAAAGCTTCAATGATTGAAAACCCAAGACCAGTATTATTAGAGTTTAAAACTTTTAGAATGCGTGGTCATGAAGAGGCAAGTGGAACTAAATATGTACCACAAGACTTAATGGATATGTGGGCAGAAAAAGATCCAATTTCTAATTTTAAAGACTATTTATTAAGAACTTATGTTATTAATGAAGAAGATGATGAATTAATCAAGTCAAAAATAAAAACTGAAATTGACGAACATTGGGCTTTGACACAATCGGAACCAGATGTTGAGGCAGACTTACAAGAAGAACTTGATGATATGTATATGCCATATATACATGAAGTATTTGAGCCTTCAGAAGAAAAAGAAAATATTCGTGTTATAGATGCAATTTCAAATGGATTACGTCAATCTATGGAAAAACACGAAAATCTTGTTATAATGGGGCAAGATATTGCAGAATATGGTGGAGCATTTAAAATAACAGATGGTTTTGTAGATGCATTTGGAAAAGAAAGAGTTAGAAACACGCCAATTTGTGAAAGTGCTGTAGTTTCTGCTGCAAACGGTCTTTCTATTAATGGTTATAAAGCAGTTGTAGAAATGCAATTTGCTGATTTTGTTTCTACTGGGTTCAATCCAATTGTAAATTTATTAGCGAAACAACACTATCGTTGGAATGAAAAAGCTGATGTTGTGGTTCGTATGCCTTGTGGTGGCGGAACTCAAGCAGGTCCTTTTCATTCGCAAACTAATGAAGCATGGTTTACTAAAACTCCAGGATTAAAAGTGGTTTATCCAGCGTTTCCTTATGATGCAAAAGGGTTGTTGAATACAGCAATTAACGATCCAAATCCTGTGATGTTCTTTGAGCATAAACAGCTATATAGAAGTGTTTATCAAGATGTACCAAAAGATTATTATACAATTCCGTTAGGGAAAGCTGCACTTTTGAAAGAAGGTAGTGCAGTAACAATTATTTCTTTTGGAGCAGGTGTACATTGGGCATTAGAAACATTGACAAATAATCCAGATATTAGTGCAGATTTGATTGATTTAAGAAGTTTACAGCCTTTAGATTGGGATACAATTTATACTTCTGTTAAGAAAACTAATCGTGTGATTATATTGCAAGAAGATTCATTGTTTGGAAGTATTGGAAGTGATATTTCGGCTATGATTATGGAAAATTGTTTTGAATATTTAGATGCTCCTGTAAAAAGAGTGGCAAGTATTGAAAGTGCTATTCCTTTTGTAAAAGCGTTAGAAGACCAATATTTGCCTAAAATTCGTTTTGAGGTAGAATTAAAATCTTTGCTAGAATATTAAAAACGTAAAAAAAGGATTTTTACTACAAATGATATTTATTTAATTCCTTTAGAAATTAATTATTAGGTGAAATTCCTAACACAATAATTTATTAATTATAATAAATTAAAAAAAAAACAATTTATATCTATAATTTTCAAAATGAAAAAAACAATTTTATTGGCAACGTTCTTAATTAGTTCTACGCTTGCTTTCTGTCAGAAATCTTTATCTCCTGACTATTCTTACGGCATTAGTGCACCGTATAAAGTTATTGATGCGCCGAGTAAATACTATTTTTCTAAAGGAAATGAATCAGTTTCTTTGAAGTTTTATAAGAGAGATATTTTTATTCAGAAATTTAACAATGATAAACCTTCTTTTATTAAAAGTACATTACAGGAAGATTTTTTTCCTAAAAACTATAGGATTGAAAGTGTTTTAGAATTTGGAGATAATGTTTATGTGTTTTATTCTTCGTGGAATGGTAAAGATGATCAGGAACAATTATTTTCGGTAGCATTAGATTTTGAAAAAGGTGTACTTTCTACAACTCATAAACCAATTGTCATTATTGATGGTAAACTTACTGGAGGAAGTAGTTTTCATTTTTTTGGAGGAAGTTTAAGAGGAATGATTAATGGGACTCAAGATAAATTCGATTTTATGTTGTCTCATGATAAAAGTAAAATGTTGGTGCAATATGTAAAAAAACCAGAGATTAAGAATGATAAAAAAAGTTATAACGTTATTGGTTTAGTCGCTTTCGATGAAAATTTAAATAAAGTTTCTGAAAGAGAGATAAAAATGCCATATACGGAAAGAAGAATGGATAATCTAGACTATCAATTAGATAATGAAGGAAATATGTATCTTCTTGTAAAAGTATATCATGACGACAGTAACGATGATAAAAAAAGAAACAAAGATGAATTTGCGAACTATCATTTAGAATTATTTTATATTAAAAATGGGTCAAGTGATATTGAAATTTCTAAATTCGATAATAAAGATAAGTTCGTAAACAAATTATGGATGTTTGATTCTTCAAATGATTTTTTAGTTTGTGGTGGTTATTTTAGTAATGGTAAAGGAGAAGAGTTAAGCGATAGTGATGGTGTTTTAGCTTTTAAAATTGACCGAAATGGAAAGATTTATGATGAAACATTTCATAGTATTCCTATTGAATTAATAAATCAATATGAAAGTAAAAAAACAAAGAAGAGAAATGAAAAGAAAGAAGAAAAAGGAATTGAAGCTAAGATTCCAAATTTAGAATTAAAAAATATAATAATTAATGACGATGGAAGTTTGGTACTTATTGGTGAACAAGATTTTATAGTAACTAGAACATCAATGAGAGCAGATGGGTCAACTAGAACATCTACTAGTTTTCATTATAACGATATATTTATTACAAAAATAGGAGTTGATAAGGATTTAAAATGGATGAAAAAAATACCAAAATCTCAAACTGGAGGTATGGGTATAGGAGGGATGTCATTTAAATATTGTAATTCTAATGATTATCATTATCTAGTTTTTTTAGATAACGTTAAAAATATTGATTTGCCAATAGATGAAACACCAGCAGGACATAGAGATGGAATGGGTGGGTATTTAACGGCAGTTAAAGTTTCAGATAGCGATGGTAGTCTTAGTAAATCCTCAATTTTAAACGGACGAGAAATAGAAGATTTTCAAATGCATCAATTTGCTGTGAGTAGAGTTTTTCAAACGAGTCAAAATTCTTTTATGTTTGAAGTTTATAAAAAGAAAAAAGAAGATGTAATGATTAAAGTCACTTTAAATTAAAAACTTTAATATAGTATGATAAAAAACAAGCCTAGAATAATATTATTCTAGGCTTGTTTTTGTCATTAACTCTTTATCTTCTCTTAGTTAAGAAATAGCATTCCAAATCACCTCTTTAGGTGTTGGGGCAATAATTTTTAAAACTTCTTTGGTAACAGGATGATTAAGTATTAATTGTCTTGCATGAAGATGGATTCCTCCATCAGGGTTACTTCTGTCAAAACCATATTTTAAATCACCCTTTATAGGGCAACCAATTGCAGATAATTGAGCTCTAATTTGATGATGCCTTCCTGTGTGCAATTGGATCTCTAAGACTAAATAATTATCTAGCTTTTTAATTATTGCATATTCTAAACTAGCCTTTTTACTCTCAGGTACTTCTTTTGTATGCGCTTTAGAAGTATTGTTTTTTGGATTCCTTTTTAAATAATGAATTAAGATATCATTATTTTTTGGAGGATTATTTTTTATAACAGCCCAATATGTTTTCTGTGTTTCTCTATTTTTAAAACTTTCGTTTAAACGAGTCAAAGCTTTAGAAGTCTTAGCAAAAACGATTATACCAGTGGTTGGTCGGTCTAAACGATGAATTACGCCAAGGAAAACTTCTCCTGGTTTATTGTATTTTTCTTTAATATATTCTTTTACAACCTCAGATAAAGGTTTGTCTCCGGTTTTGTCCCCTTGAACAATATCTCCAACTCGTTTGTTGATTACAATAATATGATTGTCTTCATGAAGAACTTGAAGATTATCTTTAGTAGAAATTATTTTCTCTGCCATTATTAAAAATAGAGTACTATCTAATAGTAAAAATTAGTATTGTTCGTTCTCGTTAGGAAAATCAACGGTTTTAACATCTGAGACATATTGACCAATTGCCATAGTCATGTCTTCGTATAAATTCATGTATCTTCTAAGGAAACGCGGACTAAACTCGTGTGTCATTCCAATCATATCATGTAACACAAGAACTTGACCGTCAACACCATTTCCTGCACCAATACCAATTACTGGAATCGAAATACTCTCAGCAACTTTTTGTGCTAATGCAGCAGGTATTTTTTCTAAAACTAATGCGAAACAACCCACTCTTTCTAGCATTTTTGCATCTTCAATTAGTTTTTCTGCTTCTTCTTCTTCTTTTGCTCTTACAGTATATGTACCGAATTTGTATATTGATTGAGGTGTTAGACCTAAGTGTCCCATAACAGGTATTCCAGCGTTTAAAATACGCTTAATACTCTCTTTAATTTCTTTACCACCTTCTAACTTCACAGCATGTCCACCACTTTCTTTCATAATACGAATAGCAGAACGTAAAGCTTCTTTCGGATCAGATTGGTACGAACCAAAAGGTAAATCAACTACTATCAAGGCTCTTTGAGCTGCTCTAACAACAGCAGAAGCATGATAAATCATTTGATCCAATGTGATTGGTAAAGTAGTTTCGTGCCCAGCCATTACATTACTTGCAGAATCACCAACAAGAATTACGTCAACACCAGAAGAATCTACAATTTTAGCCATTGTATAATCATAAGCTGTTAGCATGGAAATTTTCTCTCCATTTTCTTTCATTTCAACAAGGCTCTTAGTAGTAATTCTTTTGTAATCTTTTTTAGCTACAGACATAGATAATTATATTAGACTGTAAAACTAATAAATTCTATAGAAATAGTATGTTCTGTGATGTATAAATTTCTTTAAAAGTTATATATTTGTTATTATGATAGAAAAAGAAAGAACTAACTTAAAATCTTTTATTTTAATATTTTTTGTGTATTATTACCCTGCAACATTAACTTTTTTACTACCTTTTTTTGTTAATCGTTTGCATTTTGAAACAGATATATTTGAAAATTTTGTTTTTTCTAGTATAATTTTTATTTTTTCAACTTTATATTTAAATAAAAGAATATATATATTATTAATGCTCTTTTTCTTGTATTTATTTGCGTTTATTGAAACAATTTATTTGGTTTTATTTAAAAGTTATTTTACAAGTTCAAGTATTTTTATTTTTTTTGAATCTAATGCATCTGAAATAAGTTCGTTTACTAAACAATATGGGAGTAGTAAGCTTTATTTTATTACTTTAAGTTTGTTAATGATATATTTGTTTTTTATGTTTTTTTTATTAAAAAGGAAGATTGTTTTTTTAAATTTTTTCTTAATAAAATTTAAGAATAATAGCGTTTTCAAATTCTTAATTCTAAGTTCTTTTTGTGCTCTTTTTATTCCTCCGTTAAATAAAAGCTTTTTTCCAATGGTTGTAGCAAGTGCATTTATTGATTATAATCATGAAATCGCAGCATATGATGCAATGAAATTCAAAGAAAAAAGTAATTGCTTTAATGATGTGTTACAAAAAAAAGATACAATTAATGAAGTTTACGTTTTGGTTATTGGAGAATCTACGACTAGAAATCACATGGGGATTTATGGATATTATAGACAAACAACACCTTTGCTTAAATCTATTTCTAATGAGTTGTTTGTGTATAAAGATGTTATTTCGCCTAATACTCATACTTTAACATCATTAGAGAAAGTATTAACATTAGGAACTACAGAAAATTTAGATTTAAAATATCAAGGTAATTTTTTGCAATTATTTAATCAAGCAGGCTTCAGTACATATTGGATATCTAATCAGAATCCAACTGGAATTTGGAATAATTTTATAGCAGGAATCGCTAATAGCTCTGAAGAAAAATTTTTCTTTAATATCTCTAATGGTAAATCACCATATGATGAAGTATTACTAGAGTCATTCAGGAAAGTATTAGAAGAGAAAAAAAAGAAAAAATTAATAGTACTACATTTAATGGGAACTCATTTAATGTACGAAGATAGATATCCAAAATCATTTGATAAATTTAAAGATAATCCAATTACAAAATTTGAATCTGAAACTGCTAAAAAAGCTATTAATGCTTATGATAATGCAGTTTTGTATCAAGATTATATTTGGTTTAGTATTATTGATTTAGTAAAAAAAGCAAATAATAAATCTGCAGTTTTATGTATTTCAGATCATGGTGAAGAGGTTTATGAGCATATAGATTTTTCAGGTCATACAGAAACAAAAGGAACGAAATCAATGTATGATATACCTTTTGTTTTATGGTTGTCCGAAAAGAAAAAGAGAGAAGAGAATAGTTTGATTTTTGATGTTAATAGAAGTTATTCTACTGAAAACCTTATTTTTACAATAGCCGATTTAGCTACTTTAAAATTTAAAAAGCTTGATACTTCTAAAAGTATTTTAAATAAAGAAAGTAAATTTACTAAACGTATTATATTTAATAACTTGACATATGATGATTTTTTTAAAGAATAAATATATATATGTGACTTTTGTAATATTTTTTTTAGGAATTATTTTATTTGTTTTATGTTCGAATTCAATGATTTCATTTATATTCAAGGATAAAATAATGATCCATAGGGTTAATAGTATTGAAAAGTTGAATGAAGTAAAAAATAACTTTATAGGAGTTGAACTTGACGTAGTTTATGATTCAGTTACTTCTTATTTTGATATTAACCATCCACCAGCTGTAAGTATAAAATTAAATCTTAAAGAGTATTTAGCTAATTCAAATGAATTGAAAAGTAATGTTTATTGGTTGGATTTTAAAAATCTATCCAAATTTAATAAGGATAACGCTTTATTAGAATTAAACTCTATAGTTGATAAATTAGCTATTGATAAAAATAGAATAATAGTAGAAACAACTTCACCTGAGTTTATAAAAAACATTAAGGATGAAGGGTACTTAACATCATATTATCTACCTCCCCATTTACATACAAAAAAAGAGGATAGTATCTTATTTTTTATCTCAGCTATTAATGATAACATCAATAAATATCCTACAGATTATATTTCATTCAATTCTAATGACTATTCAATTGTTAAAAAGAATTTTCCAAATTTGAAGAAAATATCATGGTATACTGGGAATTCTTCTACGATTAAAAAAATTCCTTCAAAAATGAAATTGTATACTATATTACTTGATGAAAATATTGATTATTTACTTTTACCTTACTATTCTAAAACAGGAAATAGATGATGTGTTTTATTTTTGAAGTCAAGAAGAAATATCTATTCATTCTCTTTAGCTTTATTACTTTTTTTCAAACGTTTTCACAAGAAAAGGCAGTAAAGAAGGTTGTTGAAGATTTTTTCGATGCTTTTCATGTTAAGGATACGCTACAATTGAGAAAAATGGCTCATGATAAAATAGTTTTAAGTACTATTGTTTCAAATGAAAACAAATCAAAAATGAAACTAGAAAACTATGATGATTTTTTAAATACTATAGTTTCAATTCCAGATACTGTTGTTTTTTTAGAAAAAATAGTTAACTATGAAATTAAAATTGATACACATTTAGCACATGTTTGGACGCCTTATGAGTTTTATGTAAATGGAAAATTGAGTCATAAGGGTGTTAATTCTTTTACATTGGTTAAAGAAGAGAACAGTTGGAAAATTGTTCATATTATTGATACGATGAAGAAGTAGGTGCGAGAGAGAATCAGACATATAAATAAAGTTATGGTTTATCTTAAAAAAGCGAATAAATTTAGACTGCACCCAAAAGGTTAGACAAATTTATAATTAATTTTGATAATAATGAGCTCGATATTTTATCGGGCTCATTTTGTTTAAATTTGATTTAATTCTTTCATTATTATAATAACTTATATATTCTATTATCTCCTTTTTTAATTCTTCAATAGACTTGTATTTTTTTAGATAAAACAGCTCTGATTTTAATATTCCAAAGAAGTTTTCAATAATGGCATTGTCTAAACAATTTGCTTTTCTAGACATACTTTGTGTAATCCCTTTTTGTTTCAATAAATATTGATAGTGCTTCATTTGATATTGCCAACCTTGGTCAGAGTGTAAAATTAAATTAGTCTTATTTGGTATTTTCTTAAATGCTTTTTTAAGCATCATAACTACCTGATTAAATACAGGTCGTTCTGTTAACTCATAACTAATAATTTCTTGATTAAATAAGTCAATTATCGGTGATAAATATAGCTTCTTTCCAGAGACATTAAACTCGGTAACATCAGTTGCCCATTTTTGATTTGGTGCTGTTGCTTTAAAATTTCTTTCTAAAATATTAGGAGCTATTTTACCATGCTCTCCTTTATATGATCTATACTTTTTAACTCTAATGACGCTTTTTAATCCTAATAATTTCATTAACCTGAAAACTGTTTTATGATTAATAATTATTCCTTTATTTTGAAGTTCATCAGTTACTCTTCGATAACCATAACGACCTTTATGTTTGTGATAAATCGATTTAATTAGTTCTTTAACTACTCTATATTTATCACTTAATTTACTTTGTTTTTGATGATAATAAAAACTACTTCTTGCCATATTTGTATAATTTAAAAGTACTTTTAAATCATATTTATGCCTTAATTCCATTATGACTAGCGCTTGTTGGCTCTTTCTTCCGCCTGAATTAAGGCTTGTAACTTTTTTAAATAATCATTCTCACAACGTAATGCTTCATTTTCCTTAAGAAGTTCTTCTTCTCTGGTTAGTGGCTTAGCTGATTTGCTTTTTTTGCTTTTAAAATTCATAGATCTTGGTCTTCCTTTAATTTTTGGTTGTAGTCCTTCAAAACCAAAGTTAACAAAATCTTTTTTCCATTTTACAATAATAGCTAAATCAGGAATATTAAACTTTAAACAAGTATCTATTAATGAAAGTGATTCCTTTTCTATAGTTTTTAATACTTTTAGCTTAAAATCAGCTGAATAACTTTGATTTCTCCTGGGCAATAAACCCTCTTTCCCATAGCTTTTATAAAATCTAATCCACTTACGAATATTAGATTCGTCTGGACCTTTTAACTTTGAAACATATAAATTTGAATAATGTTTCTTTAATACTAATTCAACACATTCTAACTTAAATGCATAAGAATACTTGACTTTTCTTTCCATAAAAAATGCCCCAAATAGTGTCTAACTTTTTGGGGCATGTTCAATTTTCAATGTATTTTATAATTTTAATACTAATTTTTTCTTGCTCTAATAAAATGGAGACATTAGATGGTTTTGGAAAATTGAAGTTGGGAATGACAATGAAAAGAGTTTAAAGAGGAATTTGATAATTATCATTTAGAAGAATCTTAATCACATTTAGAAGAGATTTTAGCTAGACTGCCTATAGATAAACAAATTGTAATAGAAAATATTAGAGTTGAGTTTAGTGATGGAAAATTAATATCTATTGTAGATAATGGAAGTTTAGTTGCCGCAACACAAAGAATGTTTAGTTTATAAGAATTTCTAATGGATAATAAACTTTGGAAAATGATAGCTTTATGCGCTCATACAGGAGGAAGCATGTTAATTATAGGTTCGGTTTCTGGGATTGCAGTTATGGAAAAGGAAAAATAATTTTTATGTGGCATCTAAAAACAATAACTCCTCTAACAATTGCGGGTTGTATTGCTGGAATTGTAGCTTATCTATTAATCAATCTTATGCATTAATAATGCTATTCTTAAAATAGTTTTTTAGGAATCTCTTTTCATTAATTATACAACATTAATATACAATAATATAACATTTCTAAATGAGACGTGTTTAAATTTGTACTATAACAATTAAAACAAAACATTATGAAAAAGAGAATTTTATTAGTAGCAATAACATTAGGAATGAGTTTGTTCACTACATCATGTAATAATGATGATAATGAAGGAGAAACTATTGTGCCTTTAACAGGAAAGTGGTCTATAAGTAAAGTAGGCGTTATTGTGGGTGAAACTGAGACTTTAGTTGATGCTCCTCAAAATGAAGTAGGTTGTGATAGGGATTACATGGAACTTAAAACAGATAACAACGTTATCGAAGGTGATTTTGACTCATCAATAGATCCTTGTGCATTATTTACCGATAGTGGAATTTATTCAAGATCACATAACAACATTACTAAAGTAATTGATAATGTTACTACAGTTCAAGATATTGTTAATCTTACATTTACTGAATTAAAATTGAAAGATGCAGATGGTAATGTAGAAGTTTATACTAGATAATTAGTATCATTTTATTCTAAATTCAAAATTGCTTTTTATTAAGCTAAATAGTAAACGGAAATGACTTTTAAAGTTATTTCCGTTTTTACTTATAATAGTAATTCAAATTACAATTAACAGTCCGCTAGATTTACAGTAATTGCTAAACCACCTTCAGAAGTTTCCTTATATTTTGTATTCATGTCTTTCGCAGTTTCCCACATTGTGTTTACTACCTTGTCTAAAGGAACTTTAGTATTTTTAGCATCGGTTTCTAAAGCAAGTTCTGCAGCATTTATTGCTTTTATAGCGCCCATAGTATTACGTTCTATACAAGGAACTTGAACTAAGCCACCAATTGGGTCACAGGTTAAACCTAAGTGATGTTCCATTGCTATTTCTGCGGCAACAAGTACTTGTTCAGGTGTTCCGCCCATAGCTTCGCACAAAGCAGCAGCAGCCATGGCACTTGAAACGCCAATTTCTGCTTGACAACCACCCATCGCAGCTGAGATTGTAGCTCCTTTTTTAAAGATACTACCAATTTCACCCGCAGTCATTAAAAAGCGTTTTATATGTTCTTCATCAGCCTCATGATTTTCAATCACTAAATAATACATTAAAACAGATGGAATAACTCCAGCACTACCATTAGTTGGGGCAGTAACAACTCTTCCTAAGGCAGCATTAACTTCATTTACAGCAAGAGCAAAACAACTTACCCATTTTAAAATTTGTCTGAATTTAACTTCAGTTTGACGAATAATTTGCATCCATGAATGAGGATTGTCATAAGGAAGTACGCCAATTAAATTTTTATGCATATCATAAGCTCTTCTTCTAACATTTAAACCTCCAGGCAAAGTTCCTTCTGTGTGACAACCTATATACATACACTCAAGCATAGTATCCCAAATGCGCATCAATTCATTGTGAATTTCCTCTTCACTTCGCATTGATTTTTCGTTTTCATATACTATTTCGGAAACTTTTTTGTTTTCAGACTTACAGTAAGCTAATAATTCGACTCCCTTTTCAATAGGAAATGGAAAAGAACATTTAATTTCTTCGTTTATTGCTGCATTTATTCGTTCTTCTTTAACAACAAAACCACCACCAATAGAGTAATAAACGGATTCTATTTCTTTATCAATTGTATAAGCAGTAAATTTTATCCCATTAGAATGAAAAGATAAAAATTCTCTATTAAAAACAATATCCTTTTCGAAATCAAAAGGAATAATAATTTCACTACCTAAGAATATTTCTTTTTTATTCTTAATTGCAGTAATAATAATGTCAATACTTTCAACAGGGATGTATTCCGGGTCAGCACCACTCAAACCAAGCATAACAGCTAAGTCAGTTGCATGTCCTTTTCCTGTAAGTGATAATGAACCATATAAATCGACTTTAACTCTATTTATTGAATCAATTAAATTTTCATTACGTAATTCTGCTAAAAAACGTTCAGCACCACGCCAAGGTCCAAGTGTGTGTGAACTTGATGGTCCGACACCTATTTTTAACATATCAAAAACTGAAATACATTCCATAACTAAAATATTAACTTTTGTGTGTTGCAAATATAAGTTACATAGGATTATAAATTAAGAAATAAACCTGTTTTGTTATTTTTTACAAGTTTTTGTTATTTTTTGTTAAAAAATTATAAATCAATAAACAGAATATCGGTAAAAAGCTTTTTTTGTGGTTAAAAGTTTATTGTAATATAATTTTAACATAATATATATGTTTAATGTAAAATTTATGTTATTTTTTTATCTAATATTGCATTATTAATAATCTTAACTATATTTTTTAATGAAAACAAATTTCAAAAATGCATTTCTATTATTAGGAGCAATTGCATTAACAACAGCAGTATCTTGTAGCAAAGATGAAGAAGTGGTTTTAGAAACTCAAGAAACCGTTCTTGCTGAATTAGATCAACAACCAAATCATAGAGAAAGTGAATGTGGATATGTTGATGGAAACTGGAGTTCTACTGCTTATTTAAGTAGTTCAATAGGAACTTCATCAGAAACAAGCTTCATGAATTCTCAAAATTCTAGAATTGCTTCAGTTTGGGGAAGACCAGCTGTTCCATTAAGATTTGTGAAAGATGCAAGTAATCCTAACTCAACTTTTAACGCTATATCTTATGGTAGTGGTAAAATTTATTATGGAGAAGCAATTTACAATGCTGCAAAAGCTAGAGGTGGAAGCAATATCGTAAATGCAATGATTCTTGCTCATGAGTTTGCTCACCAATTACAGTATACTTATGGTTTACCTTCAAGAAATGAATCTACAGCTCGTGCTGCTGAATTAGAAGCTGACGGTATGGCTGGTTACTATTTAAGAAGACCAAACGGATTTAATAAAACATCTTTCTCTCAAATTGCTCCAGCTTATGAATTTGCAGCTGCAATTGGAGATAATAATGTAAATAGTCCAGGTCACCATGGTACTGCACCACAAAGACGTTCTGCAGTTCGTTTAGGATTTTTATTAGGAGCTTATGATTTAAATGCGCCTAATTTTGATTATAACTTCTTCTATTATTATTCAGGAGTTTTAAACGGACAGTACAAACAAGCGCAATCAGAATACTTTAATCCTGAAATTGATGCATATATTCGTGCACATGCAGAAGAATTAAGAAGAATTCAATCTGGTGAAATGTCAGATGAAGAGTATTTTAATTTAGATTAATTTATCTTATTTCATAAGTTAAAAAGCTACCTCAAGGGTAGCTTTTTTTTTATAAAATGACAAAATGTCATTTTTTTATTCCGATTCTGACAAAAAAGTTCACTTTTTGTACTTGGCATAATCATTGAAATAAACATATCAGATTATTAAAATGAAATAAATACACACAATAAATTAAGATTAAAAGTTATGAGTAAAATTATTGGAATTGATTTAGGAACAACAAATTCTTGTGTTGCAGTTATGGAAGGTGGAGAGCCAGTCGTAATTGCTAATGCAGAAGGAAAAAGAACAACACCTTCAGTAATTGCTTTTGTAGAAGGAGGAGAGATTAAAGTTGGAGATCCTGCTAAAAGACAAGCTGTAACTAATCCTACAAAAACGATTGCTTCTGTTAAGCGTTTTATGGGAAATAAATATTCTGAAAGCTCTAAAGAAGCTTCTACAGTTGCCTATAAAGTAGTAAAAGGAGATAACGACACACCAAGAGTTGATATTGACGGAAGATTATATACTCCACAAGAATTATCAGCAATGACACTTCAGAAAATGAAGAAAACGGCTGAAGATTATTTAGGAACTACAGTTACTAAAGCCGTAATTACAGTTCCTGCCTATTTTAATGATGCACAACGTCAAGCAACAAAAGAGGCTGGACAAATTGCAGGATTAGAAGTTATGCGTATTATTAACGAGCCTACTGCTGCAGCTTTAGCTTATGGTTTAGATAAACAAGGTAAAGATCAGAAAATTGCAGTATATGACTTAGGTGGTGGTACTTTTGATATTTCTATCCTAGAATTAGGTGACGGTGTTTTTGAAGTATTATCTACAAATGGAGATACACATTTAGGAGGTGATGATTTTGACCAAGTAATTATAGATTGGTTAGCTAATGAATTCAATACTGCTGAAGGAGTAGATTTACGTAAAGACCCAATGGCTTTACAACGTTTAAAAGAAGCTGCTGAAAAAGCAAAAATTGAATTATCTTCTTCTACTCAAACAGAAATCAACTTACCTTATGTTACTGCAACTGCATCAGGACCTAAGCATTTAGTACAAACATTAACACGTGCGAAGTTTGAGCAATTAGCAGATAGCTTAGTAAAACGTTCAATGGAACCAGTTGTAAAAGCATTAAAAGATGCTGGATTATCTACATCAGATATTGATGAAGTAATTTTAGTTGGTGGTTCTACTCGTATTCCTGTAATTCAAGAACAAGTAGAAAAATATTTTGGTAAAAAACCATCGAAAGGAGTAAACCCAGATGAAGTGGTTGCTATTGGAGCAGCTATTCAAGGTGGTGTATTAACTGGAGATGTTAAAGACGTTTTATTATTAGATGTAACTCCACTTTCATTAGGTATTGAAACTATGGGTGGTGTAATGACTAAATTAATTGAGTCTAACACAACTATTCCAACGAAGAAATCGCAAGTTTTCTCTACAGCAGCAGATAATCAACCATCAGTTGAAATCCATGTTATTCAAGGAGAAAGACCAATGGCAACAGATAATAAAACTATCGGACGTTTCCATTTAGATGGAATTCCACCTGCACAAAGAGGTGTTCCACAAATTGAAGTAACTTTCGATATTGATGCTAATGGTATCATTAAAGTATCAGCTACTGATAAAGGAACTGGAAAATCACATGATATTCGTATTGAAGCTTCTTCAGGATTAACTCCAGAAGAAATTGAAAAAATGCGTAAAGAAGCTGAAATGAATGCAGATGCAGATAAAGCAGCTATGGAAAAAGTTTCAAAGTTGAATGAAGCAGATAGTATGATTTTCCAAACAGAAAAACAATTGACTGAGTTTGGAGATAAATTATCTGAAGGAAACAAGACAACAATTGAAGCTGCTTTAGAAGAATTGAAAAAAGCATACGAAACTAAAGATGTTGAAACAATTGCACCAGCTTTAGATAAAATCAATGAAGCATGGAAAAATGCATCAGAAGAAATGTACAAAGCGCAAGCTGAAGGACAAGGAGCTCCACAAGATGCACAACCACAAGAAGATGCATCTGGAGATCAAACTCAAGATGTAGATTTTGAAGAAGTGAAGTAATACAATTTAAATAAATAGAAAACCCCGAATTTATCCAAATTCGGGGTTTTGTTTTTTTACATTTCGTTTAAATTGAAAAAACTTGATGTTTAAATTTACTTCTTGTTATACCACAATATTTTATTGCTTAGACATTTGAAAGCAATTCAAATTGCTTAGGACAGAGGTTGTAGGGTCAAACGGAGCTCCTGCTTTTGCAGAACCCGATCCATCTGGTCTTAAATATTTGTTCCAAGTAGATTTTAAAGAAACCATAGATAAATAACCTACAGAGCTATAAAAGATAGAATTACCAACCGTTACATTGCTAGGTGCATATACTCTCCATTTTTCCCAAGGACCAATAGCTGTTCTATTAACATTTACGTCATCGTCCCAAGATTCTGCACATATATAATAATTATTAGCAATACATCTAAGCGCAATTTCATCACCCGTTTTTACTAATGCAGTAGAGCTAGGATTATTCGGGTTTACAATTTTGAATTTTGCATACGGAAACCAAACATTATTTACCCAAGGAGTACTAGAATTCCATTGTTTGTTTATTGTAGCATCTCCATTCGCTTCACCTGTGAAAAATTTTCTTGAATTAAAATGAAAAATGGTCACTACATCTCCGTAAGTCATATATCGACTACCAGACTTTTCCAATTCAGAAGCATTTTCTTTTGCAATTGAGCTAGTTGAAAAATCCTCTTCATCATTAGAACAGGAGAAGAATGATACAAACACAAGTAATAAAGCTGTTTTTTTGATTAATTTCATAATTTGTGATGTTAATTTCCTTACTCTTTTTATTATGGCTTTTCAGGTTTCACCATTTGATCGATCTTTAGCTAGTGCAATTATTTTATTTTCATTACCCAATTTTTGTAAGATATTTTTATGTTTTTTAAATTTATAGTTCTAGAAGTCTAGTTTTTTGATTTTAAAAGCATTCATTTTCTTCTTCAATCATTTTAAAAAATGCGTATTTTTGAGGAAAGAACTTACATGAATTTGAAAACAGTATACTTCGACCTCTTATCAGCAATTGGTTTTCACCAAAATGACATAGAAAAACATTGGATAATATTGGAAAAAGCCTATTCTCAAAAAAAGAGATACTATCACAATTTGACGCATTTAGAAAACATGATGCTAAGTTTTAATAAGTATCAATCTGAAATTCAAATGAAAAATGAAGTATGCTATGCAATTTTCTATCATGATATTGTGTATAATGCGAAGAAAACAGATAACGAATTAAAAAGTGCCGAATTTGCTTTGAGTATCTTGCCTAAAGAAGTTACAATTAATCGAACCTTAGTTTTTGATATGATTGTAGCCACAAAACAACATCAGCAGAATGAAAATAAAGACACTAATTGGTTAATCGATTTTGATTTAGAAATTTTAGCCAAAGATTGGGATAATTATAAAGCATATTACGAACAAATTAGGAAAGAATATAAAATATATCCAGATTTTTTATATAAGCCAGGACGTAAAAAAGCCTTGCAACATTTTTTAGAAAGTACAAATTTATTTCAAACGGAAACCTATAGAACGCTTTACGAAACCAAAGCAAGAGAAAACATCCGAAAAGAAATAGCTCAATTATAAAACACCATTTAATTTTTAAACAATGGCACAAAATAAAAACGCACTTATACGCTATAAAACCATCGATAAATGCTTACAGAATAATTACCGTCAATGGACATTAGATGATCTAATTGAAGCCTGTTCCAATGCCTTGTTTGAATATGAAGGCAAGGAAAATAATATTAGCAAACGCACCATTCAATTGGATATTCAAATGATGCGTAGCGAAAAATTAGGGTATAATGCGCCCATTGTAGTCTATGACAAAAAGTATTATAAATATGAAGACGAAGAATTTTCAATTACAGATATTCCGCTAACGGAAACCGATATCAATGTGTTAACCGAAACGGTTTCTATGTTGAAACAATTTAAAGATTTCTCGCTCTTTAGCGATGTGTCCGATATTTTGCAACGATTGGAAGATAAAATCTATGCCGAAAAGTCACACACACAACCCGTTATTCATCTTGATAAAAATGAGAAACTTAAGGGCTTGCATTTTTTAGACGAATTGTATCAAGCAATTATAAAGAAAATCGTTTTAAAAATAAGTTACAAATCATTTAAATCCAAAGAAGCCAACGATTTCTTTTTTCATGCATTTATACTTAAAGAGTTCAATAATAGATGGTTTTTAGTTGGTAAAAAAGGGAATAAAGAAGGAGACAGAATTATTACAAATTTAGCTTTAGACCGAATTGTCTCTATTGATTTCGATTTTTCATTAGACTATCATGATAGTAATTTTGATGCCGATGAATATTATAAAAATGTAGTAGGAGTGACTGTTAATAGTGGTTTAGATCCTCGAAAAATTAGAATCTATGTAGATGCAGCCAACGCTCCTTATGTGGTCACAAAACCCTTTCATAGTTCGCAAAAGATAGTAGAAGAATTTGAAGACGGAAGCGTAATTATTACTTTGTATTTAATTATAAATTACGAATTAGAACGTTTATTATTAGGTTTTGGAAACGGAGTTGAAATTATTAAACCTGCATTTCTCCGCAACAGAATTAGAAATATAGTAGAACAAACGGCAGAAAAATACCGACTTTCTGATGAGGAATTAACAAATACAAACGAATAGAAATGAACCTCTCAGCAAGCGAAATAAAAGAAATAGCAGAAAACCTACAATGTGGTTTAAAATGCTTTTGGAATGTAAAAACAAATGCTTTGATTTTTATACCTGAAGATGAAAACAGTCATATGGATTGGGAATATTGGGAAGTACAAAAAGCACAATTAAAAAAAGAAGCAAAAGATTTTAAAGAAATAGAAAAGCCATCTAGTAAAGATAGTTTTGAAATTATGGAAGATTTTGTAGCCACAAAGGTATGTGATGCAATATTTAAAAAAGAATTAGAAAACATTCTAAGTTCAAAAAAGCCTTTTGGTCATTTTAAACAACAAATAGAAAATTCAAACCTAAGAGAAGAATGGTTTCAATTTAAAAACAATTGGTTCAAAGAATGGGTACAAAAACAAATCAATCAAATTAACCATGAAAGATAAAATACTAGCCAAACTACAAGAAACAGCAAAAGAAAAAAATGTAGAACTATTATTTGCGGTCGAATCGGGAAGTAGAGCATGGGGTTTTGCTTCTCCAGATAGCGATTATGACATTCGTTTTATCTACAAACACGATTTGGACTATTACCTTTCTATATTCGAAAAGCCCGATGTTATCGAATTCATGACCGCTGACGATTTAGATGGATCAGGTTGGGACTTGAGGAAAACCGTACGATTGTTAGCAAAATCTAACGCATCTTTGCTGGAGTGGTTGCATTCACCTATTGTGTATTATGAAAACGAAGTTTTTGCAAAGGAGATAAAAGCCATTGCGAAAGCCTGTTTTTCGCCTATTGCTTGTTTGCACCATTATTTAGGAACAACAAAGAATTTCATGGATGTTTGCGAACAAGAAGAAGTAAAGTTAAAAAGCTATTTCTATGCCTTGCGAACCGCTTTAGCCGGAAAATGGATTATAGAAAACAATAGTTTTCCACCAGTAGATTTCATGGAATTGTTACCTATTGCACCGCAACACATACAAGAAAAAGTGATTGAATTAATGACTATAAAAGCCAACCAAAACGAAACCTATTTGCATCCAAAAGAGGAAGTAATTACCAAGTTCTTGAAGGAAACGATAGCTTTTAACCAAGAAAATGCAAAGGGTTTAAAAGCGGGAAATGCTAATAATGAGGAATTGGATAGGGTTTTTAGAATTTTTATAAATAAATAATTATGATGGTATATGATCTTATATATAATAAAGATAAAACGGAAATTATTGATTCCTATTTTCTTGATAATGAAAGTGAATCTTCTTTATATTTTCCAAATTTTAATAAAATAAACATTATTGTAGGAGCTAATAATAGTGGAAAAAGTAGATTTATGAGATACTTGATGTCTAATGAAAACTTTAAAGGAGTAAATAATTTAGATGATATTGGAAAATTAATTAAAGACTATAATGATGAAGTATATGAAATTAACATAAAAATAGATGAGAAAATTAAAGATTTTAAATTTAAATCTGATAATACTTTTTATGTTAGTGGTTTGAATTCAGACAAAGAAAAATTAAATTTATTTTCTGTAAACAGGTTGCTAACAATAAATAATTTTGGTGAAGTTTTACATATAATTAATAAAAACAAAAAGAATATTTTGAATATTAATGATATTGATATTAAAAACAATTTTTTAAGTAATTACAATAAAATTAAAGATAATTTTTACAAAGAATTTAATGGAATCAAGCGTTATTATATCCCAACTTTAAGAACTGCACATTCATTATTTAGCGATAGTACAAAGAAAATTGAAGATGATATTTTTTCGCATACATTGGATAAATATTATAACTTAAAAGAAATTGATGTAGAAGTTTTCACTGGAATACATTTATATAAAGATATATTAAACAGTAGAAATTCGAAGAGAGAGATTAGAAAGAAATTTGAAAGTTTCGAAACATTTATTAGTAAATGCTTTTTTAATGGTAAACATGTTGATATTGTTGCTGAATTTGATAAAGATAAAAATTTAAGTAATAATAATGAATCTGAAATAATTAGTGTACACATTGATGAAGATGAAAAGGAAACTAGAAAGCTATATGAACTAGGTGATGGCATTCAGGCTATAATTATTTTGATGTATAAAATTTTCATGGCTGAAGAAAAATCTTTTATATATATTGATGAACCAGAAATAAATCTTCATCCAGGAATGCAACGTTTATTTTTAGAACAAATATGTAATAATCCAGATTTAAAGAAAAAAGACTTGACTTATGTAATTTCGACTCATTCTAATCATTTTTTAGATTTAACTATTGAACAAAATAATGTTTCTATTTATTCCTTTTCTCCTAGAGTTGCAGAAAATGGAGAAAAACAATTTGTAATAAAAAATGTAAATGCAGGAGATAATGAATTATTAAGAAACCTAGGAGTAAATAATTCTTCTGTTTTTATGGCAAATTGCAGTATTTGGGTAGAAGGTATTTCGGATAGAAATTATATAAAGGCTTTTCTAAAATCGTATTGCGATTATCATGAAGATAAACCTTATCCAAAAGAAGACATAGATTTTGCATTTTTTGAATATGCAGGTTCCAACATTGACCATTATATTTTTGATGAAAAATTTGAAAAAGAGGATGAAAATATTGTAATTAAAGATATTCAAGCTTTAGCAGTAAGTAATAGAATTTTTCTATTAGCTGATTCTGATGCAACAACTAAGACAGATAAAAGTAAATTTGAAAGATTAGAAAATCTTGAGAAAGCTAAGTCAGATAATTTTACTCCAAAAATTTGTTGGAATATAAGAGAAATTGAAAATCTTATTACTAATGAAATGTGGGAAGAGGTTTTAATTAACTTTTGTAATAAAACTTTAGTAAAATCAAATGAAGAAATTATTAAAGAGAAAATTAATGTAGCTTTATCAGTAGTTAATTCTAAAAAATATATTAAAAAATATGTAGGGGAATTTTTGGAAGAAGTTAGAACTAAAATAGGTAAGATATCATCTAAATATGTTTTAAATCAATCAATTTACGAAGTTAATAAAAATGCTAAAGCAGAAACTTCTTACGGAACTTTTATTAATAAAAGAGAGCTTAGCGAAATAGTATTTAAACAAAATTTTTCATGGGAAGTATTATCTAAGAATAAAGAGATTGAGAACTTAACTATTGAAATTTATAACTTCATTACAAACAAATAATCATAGCTAAAGTAATATGAAATACAAATTGCCCATTTTAATAAATGAAACTGCCATCCGAGAGAGCGAATACATTTTTGTGTTCAATCAAAGGAATGGTTTTTCTGAGCATAGGTTAACGGTAGATTTATTTATTTCTAAAGAATTTGATTATGAATTGTATTTAGATTTTAGTACTTCAAAAGCAACAGCTAAAGATGTTGAGTGTCTCGTAAAAGGACCGTTACCAATAACAATCAAACAAAAATTGAAAGCGATTTTACGATATCCGAAATTAGATTATTTTTATGGGGACGCTTGGGAAGATATGCAAAAAAGACATTTCTTTTTTAATACAGAACAAAAATTGGTTATGTCCAATATTGGTGTTATTATGAATAATGAGGATAAAATTGAAAAAAACAAGTCCTTTTTTGAATTTTATAATGCATTATCGGAATGGATTGAAAAGCATTATCAATTTCAATTAAGTCTTTTGTAAATATTAATTTTAATGAGAACAATGAACTACAAAATAATCATAAACGAAGAAAAGCTAAAACAATTTGTCGATTGGTTACCTGATTTGTTGCCCAACGAACAATATTATATTACACTTTTAGCGCGTAAGAAATACTATCCAGAATCGGGTTTAAAAGCAGATAAAGGTCAATTAAAACGTGTTACGAGTACAAAAGAAAGGATTATTGATAAAATAAGACAATTTCAAATAGAAGAAGGAGCATATTTTTCAGATGGAGTAGCAGTTTGTCAAGAAAATTTAGCGGTTTACATTACTCCAAATCCAAGAGATTTATATCTAGCAGGTTTAAAAACCATCAAAGACATTACTGATAAAGTAATGAAAAATGACACACGTTTTAATCCGCAAAGCCTTGCTTTAAATGCCATTCAAGTAACCACTTCCAGAAAAGTGTTTTTCGATTTGGATATCGATTTTAAATCGACCGACTTTGAAGCTACTATTGCCAAATTTAAAGAAGACATTGCAGCAGTCATAAATGCAGATTGTCTTACTTATATTCGTACCAATGGAGGAGTGCATTGTTTGATTAAATTGCAAGCCATTCACTCAGATTATATGAAAAATTGGCATCAAAATGTAGCAAAACTATCCTGCGAAGCCTATGATGTAACCATGAATGGAGACAATGTTTTGCCTATCGTTGGGTGTATTCAAGGTAAAGATTTCTCCCCTTATTTTATAGAATAATCAAGAATGAAAGAACAAAACCTAAAACAATCAACCGTTCACGAAGTACTATTAGCGTTGCAACAAGATGAATTACCATTAGCTACAGCTCTAATTTTTGATGAATTGGATTGTACTTTACTTGAGGCTAAAAATATAGCAGAGAATATGAAAGAGAAAATTGTTTAATACAAAACCGTATCTATTTCGAAGTAATCTCGGGATTTACACCTGACAGGTTTAATTCTTAAAAAAATAAATTCATATATTTGTTTAACTAAAGTTATGAGATATGAACTGCAAAATATCATTTCAGGAAAGAGCCAAGTTAGGCATGGAGATACTATCCAAACAATCTCCCGTTACCTTAGAAAAAGCAAGAGCTCAAGCAAAACGATTGAGTCTAGTAAGCAAATCAAAAGTGAAGAAGCAACGATCATAAAGCAATTTACACCTGACAGGTTTCGAAACCTGTCTGGTGTAAACTAGGTTTTATTCTTGAAGATTTACATGATGAAAATGTTTTAACTTTTAAGGACAATCTATTTTTTATTGACACTGTTTTTTATCTCACAGAACAGTTTTACAAGTAAACATCCAAGCCCCAAAATCCCAAATCTAAAATGTATTATTTAATAGTTCTGAGTGACAAATTATAATCTTAAAGTTTATAGCGAATGTCTTTTACATTATAATTAATCTTTTTTAGATTCATAAAAATTTCAAAAAAAGATATATTTTTATAGTATAAATTTTCATCTAAATTGACACAACTATGGAAACACCACAAGACGACTCAAATATTGATAAAATCACACAGAATAGAGTAGACCAAGGCATTCAAGAACTATTGGATGAAAAAGAACTAAAAATACAATGGCGAAAAGAATTAGAACAAAACGAAGCTGTTCAAAATTATTTTAAAGGCTACCAAGCGTCTTCTGTAAAAACTTTTATAGATGAATATTTAAATAAAAAATACTTTTGGTTTCGGTTTGGAGATATGTATAAACAACTTTCCGATGACCATAAATCCCAGTGGATAGAACTAGCACACGACCATTTAGAAATTATCTTGCAAAAAAAACTATTTGATTTGCAATGTTTATGGAGAGCCGAACAAATTGAATTAAAAGGTGTCGAAATTTGTTTTGATTTTGTGATTTGGCAAAACGATATTTTCAACTGTCCGTTTTTAGAACCTATTACGCAAGACGACATTGAAATGTATCAGCAGTATTTATTACAAGAAGAAATGGAGCTTATAGAGTATTACGCGGGTGAAGAATGGCAAGATTATGAAGAAAGAAAAGCGGGCTACTTAAATCCTGATGGTGATTATCTTGAAATGCCAGATTGGTATGAATTTCATAACCTAAGAACGGGTAACACCAAACTATTGCTTTTACCAGATACTAGAGGAGATAAAGAAAAGTTGTATTCTGATTTGTACTTCAAAAACAAAGAGGAGCAAGAAGCAAAACAAGAGCAACCGCCAAGTAAACCCAAAGATAATAGAATATCACTTTCTGGTTATGATGAAGAAACAGTTACTTTTTTTGTGAAAACTTTTGAAAGTAAAGACATTCAAAACAAGCGCAATCATTATAATGAATATAATGATATTAGAGATAATATGTATTATGAAGACCTAGTTAGAGAACTAATAGAAGCTAAAGAAAATATACCCATAAGAGCACATTACGATTTTAGAGAAGCTCTAGTTTTGGCATATAATGAATACCGCTGTAAGAAAGTAGCCGAACATTTACCACTTGCTTTTGAGCAATACCAATTCAATATAAAAATGGGATTGTCTGTAGGAGATAGAGACACTTTTTATCATAGTTTGAGAACTAATTATGTAGAACGTTTTATAGCTGGAAGAATTTTAAATGGAGAAGCACCAAATCTTGATTTTTAATACGACTAAATCAAACAAAAACAGGTAGTTTTTCAAATTATTAGTATAGAAAGCGATACATTTTTAGATAAAAGAAAAATAGGCATATAGAAAGCGATATATTTTTTAGTCAAAAGAATAACAGACATATAGGAAACTGTAGATTTTTTAGTCAAAAGAAAAATAGACATATAGGAAACTATATATTTTTAGGTAAAAGAAGAATAGGTATATAGAAAACTGTATATTTTTTAGATAAAAGAAGAACATACATATAGGAAACTATATTTTTTTATCATAAAAAATAAATAACGTATAAATAAAAATAATATATTTGTTATAGCGTATCTATCTTAAAATAAAACCATTATGACAAAAAGCATACACATAGGAAGTCTCATTAAGCAGTTTATAGATAAAAAATACCTCAGAAGAACAGACGTAGCCTACAGTATGGGGATACCGAACACCGCTATATATGCCTACGAAAAAAGAAATTCGATTCAAACCGACACGCTTTTTAGACTTTGTGAGACACTCAATCATAATTTTTTTATGGATATTGCCAATGCACTTCCTAAAGAATACACCCAACATTCGGCTTCAGATAAAGATAAATTATTAGCAGAACAAGCGAAAGAATTGCATAAATTAAAACTCGAAAATGATTTGCTCAAAGAGTTAATCATGAATAAAAAATAAGGCAACAATAAGTTATGGCATCAGCATTTTGGTATTTAAAACCTAAACTTGGTCATTAAAACAAGAAAACACACTTTGAAGAAGATACTAGAGTACCTACTTTTTCCTACTGTTTCAATTAACTCGAAAAGATTGTCTAAGGAAATCAGTACTAAAACCATTGTAATTACAGGAGCAAGTTATGGTATAGGAGAAGCGTTGAGTTTGCTTTTTTCTAACTACAAGGTACATTTAGTATTGATAGCCAGAACAAAAGAAAAATTAGAGGAAATTGCAAAAAAAGTAACCCAAAACGGATCGCAATGCACTATAATTACTGCCGATTTGTACCAAGAAACTGAGGTCGAAAAAACCATTCAATTTTTAAATGAATTACCCAACGGAATAGATATCTTTATCTCTAATGCAGGAAAATCAATAACGCGTTCTTTAGAAAAATCACTAGATCGTTATCATGATTTTACAAGAACGAATGCATTAAATTACCTCGCTCCAGTGCAATTATTATTGGCTATAACACCAGTATTAGAGAAGAACAAGGGAAAAATAATTAACGTATCGGCAATTAATGTTTTGCTTTTACCAGCTCCAAAATGGGCAGCATATCAAGCTTCTAAAACAGCATTCGATCAATGGTTTCGAACCAATCTTTTAGAATGGAAACACATGGGGATTAAAGGGAAAACAATATATTTACCATTGGTTAGAACAAAAATGATTCTTCCAAATGAAAACTATACAAATTATCCCGCCATGCTACCCCAACAAGCAGCAATACGAATAGCAAACCTTATTTGTTCAACAAAAAATCATACGTCAAGTTGGTGGAGTATTTTCCCAAGAACGGGGAGTTTTTTCGGAAGATACCTTTGGGAAAACGTAGCTTTTATTCACCCTAAAAATAAATAATGAAGTTTCGGTTAATCATGAAAATCGTAGGAGTTAAAAACGTACTTCGTTTAGTGGTATCCATCAATAAACACGGTTTCAACCTATTGTCTTTGTTAGATTTTGTAAAGCACTCACCATTGACCGATGCCTATATTGAAGACGATAGTGTTAAATTATCCTATAAAGAATTGTATGAAGAATCGGTTGTTTTAGCCCATTATTTAGAAACAAAATATAATCTGAAAGCGAAAAGCAAAGTAGCTATTATTAGTAGTAATTCTGTGGCAATGGTTAAAACATTGTTTGCTGTTTCTAGTTTAGGAGCCGATATTGTTTTACTAAACCCAAATCAGAAAAAAGACTACTATACCTCTATTTTTGAAAAGAGCACCTTCCTTTTAATTATAGGAGAAAACAAGAATGAGTGGCAAGATGTTAACCTTCCTTTTTTTAACGAGAATGAAATTATTGCGACTTCAGTTTTAAAACGAAAAGCGAAACGAAAAAGCGGTTCTATTATCATTTTTTCAAGTGGAACAAAAGGCAAGCCTAAAAAGGAAAAAAGAAAATTAGCAGTTGCGAAATACATAAATCCAGTAATCGATATCATTCAGAAGCTAAATTTAATAGCAACTAAAACTGTACTCATTTCGGTTCCTGTTTTTCATGGTTATGGCTTAGCGGCTCTATTTTTATCACTCTTTCTAAAGAAAAAAATCCGCTTGACTAGAAAATTCGATGCTAAAGAAACGCTTCAAATTTTAGAACAAGAAAATATCAACTGTTGGATAGTAGTTCCGTTAATGATTCAGAAAGTATATGCTATTCGAAACCTTCAAACAAGTGCTTTGAAAAGTATTATTTCTGGTGGCGACATTTTGCCAGTTAGGGTTGTTAAAAATATCCATGAAACATCAAATATAGCAATATATAATATGTATGGTACATCGGAAACAGGAGTGTGTATTATTGCAACGAATGACGATTTAAAGAAATACCCAAACACAATAGGAAAAAGTATTTTAGGTGTAAAAATGAAAGTGAAGGATACTAAAGGAAAATCAATAAATAATGAAGATATTGGACAATTAGTTGTAAAATGCGAATGGGCATCAGACGATAAAAAGGATGATTTTTACACTACAGGAGATTTGGTGTCTAAAAATGAAGAAGGCTATTACTTTTACAGAGGTAGAATAGATGATTTAATAGTACTTGGCGGAGAAAATATTTATCCTAACGAAATAGAATCGATGATTTACAGGAATTCAAAAGTGAAATGGGTAAAAGCAAGGGGTAGCAGAGAAAACGGAATGGTTGGTATTCATTTGGATTTGTTAGTCGAAGATAGGATTAGCTTTAATGAAATGGAGTTTCAAAACTGGATGACACAAGAAATGCCAAAATATATGATTCCAAAATCGATAAAGGTTGTAGATTATGAACCCGATTTGAAATTAATGTAACTGATAATAAAGGATATGCTTAAAAGATATAAAATACGAAAACAAAACAATCAAATTGGGTATCATGCAGGTTTTGAAATTGATGTGAGTTTTAAAAAAAAAGAAAATAGTAGTAAGAATATAGTAATACATCCAAATTCAATTCAAGAATGGAAAGCATCAACGATTGAAGGGATAAATATTTTTTATGAAAGTTATAAAAACGAGTTTCAAGGTGATTTAACCATCAAAATTAGAGACATTATAATTATGCCTGTTGATACAAAAGAAATAATTGTGACTTATACCATAGTTAGAACACTTTGCCATTGGTTTCAATTGGATTATCTACCTATTTTAAAGCAAGCTAAATTTGAATCCTTGTTTTTTCTTAATGAATTCGATTTTAGAACAGATGATGAAACAAGTTTTTATATTTAAGTAACTAATAATAATACAATAAAAATGTGAATAAGAATTACCGTTGAAAAACTATCTTTAAAAACGAATTGCATCTAAGCGGTAGATGTTAATTCTTATACAAATAAACTTTATCATTTGTTAAAAGGCAGTATAGAAAAACTATAATAAATATTAAATAACTGTATTTCAGTTGTTTAATATTGTCAAAGTGTTTTTGAATAAAAAAATAGTACGTAAATTTAGGTATTAAACAATTTAAATAAACACAAATCATGAAAAAAAAAATAGTTGTAAAGCTCGTTTTAGCATGTATAGTTACATTGCTTTGGTCTTGTCAAACTCCTGATGAATCTGACAATTTAGAATCAAATGAAAACAATAAGACGACTTCAAATTCTTTACGTGCTCCTGCATGTGGAAGTATGTATGCATTAGTTTTATCTTTTGGAACAAGTACGCCTATTCCTGGAGGAATCACCTCTCATGTGTATAAAGTAGATTTATGTTCTTCAAGTACTGTGGGGTACAATTATCTTTCAACGATTAAAATAGGAGGAACTCCAGTTACGAGTGTTACTGGACTTTGTGATATGCCTGGAGCTTCGGGTTATGCTTGGGCAGTAACGGGTGCAAATTCAAATTTCCCTCAGAAATTACTGAAACTTGAATTAGCAACAGGTAATGCAGCTGTAGCTTTTAACACAACTGTACCTTTGCAAGATATTGAGAATTATGGAAATACAGGTCTTTTCTTAGCTATAGAAGAGGCAACATCGACCATAATGAAAGTTAATGTTAGTTCAGGAGCATGTGTGCCATTTTCATCAATTTCACCTGTGGCACAATATAATGGGTTAACATTTGTAGGGAATAAAGTTCATGTAATTTCTGGTTTAACAAATTATATTTGTTCTCCAAATTTGGGAGATATTTTAGAATATGATTTAGGAGGTAATTTAACAAGACGATATTCGTATAAGAACCTGCCAGTTAATAATATATTTACAATGAAAGAACTAGGCTTTCATTTTGATAGTTGCTGTAAAAAATGGGTTGTGGGAAGCTCGTCTGGTATTATTTCAAATAACTTTGATGTTACTCCTTGTACACCACCAAGCCCTATACTTTTGTTAAATACTTTTTCAACAAGTCAACCGCATCATGCTATATATGATTTTATGGTAGAACCTTAAATAGAAAATTGTATTCACTATTATAGATGTGACTATCCGAAAAGTAAGAATCGCAACAAGCTGAACTTGTTTCAGTTTTTATTAGATTCCAAAATAAATTAGCAATGATAATTTTATTACTTTTCGCATAGTCATATTTTTTTTAATTTCTTAATTTTAAATAATAATTAAGTTTGTGTAACCTTAAATTTTCAATGATTTGTTATCACTACTTTTGATCAGTTTTGAATTAAAAACATACAAAAACTACTAGTAAAAAAGTTTTTAGTTCAATGTAAAAGACCAAAGTATGAAAATATTTTATGCAGTACAAGCTACAGGAAATGGGCACATTAGTAGAGCAACACAATTATATCCTTATTTGCAAAAGCATGGTGAAGTCGATTTTTTTCTAAGTGGTAATAATGCGAGTTTAGATTTTGCATTGCCCTTAAAATACAGAAGTAAAGGATGTAGTTTGTTTTATAGTAAATGTGGCGGTTTAGATTATTGGAACATTACAAAGAATATAAAACCCTATCAAATTTATAGTGATGCTAATAAATTACCATTAAAAAATTATGATGTCATAATTAACGATTTTGATTCGGTAACAGCATTAGCATGTAAGTTGCAAAATGTGCATTCGGTTCAGTTTGGACATCAAGCTAGTTTTACCTCCCAAAACACACCAAGACCCGAAAAAAAGAGTAGAATGGGAGAGTTTATTTTTAAAAATTATGCTCCTGCACCACAAAATTTAGGATTGCATTTCGAAGCCTACGATTCGTTCATTCATCCACCAATTATTAAGGATGAAATAGTAAACGCAACACCTCAAAACCTACAACATATTACAGTTTATTTGCCTTCTTTTGATAAAGAATGTTTAGAAAAAGCATTTAAATTGATTCCTTCAGTAGTCTTTCATTGGTTTTTAGACACAGTGAAAGAAACACATACCATTGGAAACATAACCTATTTTCCTGTAAACCAAAAAGAGTTCAATACAAGTCTCATTAATTGTGAAGGGATTATTACGGGTGGTGGATTCGAAACCCCATCGGAAGCATTATTTTTAGGAAAGAAAATACTCTCTATACCTATTAAAAAGCATTACGAGCAAGAATGTAATGCAGCAGCACTAAAGAAAATGGGTGTTCCTGTAGTATATGATGTTAAAGACGACTTTAATCAGATTATTGAAAATTGGTTAAATATGGACATTATCTATCCTAAAGTAAAAGCGAATAATATTCCAGAAACACTAGAATTTTTGTTTGATACCTATAATGTGAAGTAGTACTTAGTAGAATTCACTAACCACTAAGTACTAATCACTTATTTTTTAACGCGACAATTGTTCATCTTCATCAACAAATTCTAATTCGGCATCTTTTTCCCAGATTTCCATTTCACAAGGTTTGCAATTAAATTTCAATTTGTATGCATTTTCACCATGTGTTAACGTTAATGGTTCTACCAGTTTTTCGCCCATAGTATCACGTTGAAAACGAGCACATTTACCCAATTCATATTTTACGCAATATTTGGTAACCATAACTCTTGCTTTTCCAGGATCCCATTGCAATTCGAAAGCCTTTTCAATTTCTTTTACACCATGACGTTTGTAAAATTGTCTCGCCAGATGATTGGAAACATTGTAGGTGAAATCTAATACCTCTACAGGATAAGGATGATCTGTTTTTGTAATTTGAAATTCTTCTCTATGATATTCATTTACACGAATATCGATTAACTGTTCTAAAGTTTCTCTTCTAACTTCGTTTACTTTGGAAATAGGTAAAAACCAATTGTTTGAAAAATCAATCGAAATTTCGTCTACAATGAAAGGGGTATTTCCAGTTTTAGAAAGATTCGTTTTAATATTTGGAATAGTAGAAGCATCATTTTTAGCTACTTCTTTTAGAATAGCTAAAGTAGCAGAACTTGTATGTCCGTCTTCATCTACAGCAACCAATTGGAAACCGTCTGGTGTTTCAAAGAAGTTTAAAGAAACGCCAATTTTTCGAACCACACTATTTTCTTTTTCTACTAATTTGTTAAACTCAGCATCTGAATTTCTATAAATCTTTGTACCAATTGGTAAAGGTTTGAAAGTATTGGGTACAACAATATTGTTTATAATGATGTTTACTTGCGTTCCGTCGGCTTCACCCGCTTCATTAATAAAGTAAAGACCATCACCATTGTTTAGTTTTTCATAATTTTCAATAACATAACCATTGGCTTTAATTTCAATTAGCTTTCCAATAATTTGTCCTTGCGATTTTGGACTTTCCCAGTTACCTATTTTTTCCTTACGTTTGTTTACGAAATAATCGGTGTAACCTCTGTTAAAACTACGATCCATTTCGGCTTCAAAATTATAGAAAGTTCTACCTGAAGATGCTTTTTGAAAGTGTTCATTGTTTTCTAGAAAAGCATCTAGTTTCTTTCTTAAAAACGAAGTGTTGTTTTTTACATAAACCACGTCTTTCAAACGACCTTCAATTTTGAAAGAAGTAATACCTGCTTCAATCAAATTAGGCAATTGATCGCTTAAATCTAAATCTTTAATAGATAATAAATGACTATTTGAAAGTAAAGTAGCACCTGTTCCATCGGTTAAATTATAAGGAAGACGACAGTTTTGCGCACAAGATCCTCTGTTGGCACTACGTTCTCCACCTGCAATACTCATATAGCAATTACCACTAAAAGAAACGCAAAGCGCACCAGAAACAAAAAATTCTAACTCTACATCAGATGCTTCATGAATTTCTCGAATTTGATCTAAATTTAATTCTCTAGCCAAAACCACACGTTGAATTCCAGCATCTTTTAGAAACTTCACATGTTTTGGGTCTCTATTGTTGGCTTGTGTACTGGCATGAAGAACAATAGGAGGAATGTCCATTTCCATAATAGACATATCTTGTATGATTAATGCATCGACACCAATATCATATAGTTCATGAATTAATTTTCGGCAAGGTTCTAATTCGTTTGGATATAAGATAGTATTTAAAACTACAAAAACTTGTGCTTTAAATAAATGCGCATAGGTAACCATTTCTGCAATATCTTCTACAGAATTGGTAGCATTTGTTCTTGCACCAAATAAGGGAGCACCAATATATACAGCATCTGCACCAGCATTAATAGCCGCAATTCCTTGAACCAAATTTTTGGCAGGAGCCAAAATCTCAACTTTCTTTTTCATACAATTAAAGGATTGTAGTATGATTTATTTAATAAAAAGATATAAAACCATTTATCACTTGAATTTACTGGAATAAAACCCCCTTTTTTCCTCGCTATTTCAATATATAATAAAAACTTAGCGATACTATGCTTAGATTTTCTATTTCATATCAAGAAAAAAAGCATCATTTTCTTTTACAGTAAATTCAAATCACAACTGGTATAAAACGGCAAAAGTATAAAATACTTCATTACAAAATTGAAAAGTATTTCAATTTTGAAAGAATTTAAATGGATAAATTGTAAAAAACTAATTTTCTCTTATATTCTTTATTTTGAATGCAATGCCATTCGTGTTGCTAAAATATGCTCACAAGGGCCTTTTTGTAATTTATTGGCACTATAAAAAGAACATTCACAATAACCTTCAATTAAACGATTGTCTTTGTCTAAGACGGCAAGTGTGTTGAAATTATAATTTTTATCTTTTACTTTTCCTTTAATATGTAACGTATCAGCTTTAATATCTGTTGTAATTTTCACACGATTATCCGTAATATATTGATTTGCAACTTCTTCTTGTGGACTAGCAAAACTCAGACTTTTCATGTCTAAAGGTTCTTGTGTTAGTTCACGAACGCGATACACACCAAGATTCAAATCGTAAATAACACGACCTGCTTGTGTATAGGCAGTTAAAGATGCTGAAACCACAGAAGGATCTAAGTTTAATTTTTGTGCTAAGTTAGCTGAGGTATCAAACCAATTTGTTTTTAATGCGTCGAATACTTTTTCTTGCGTAAACAAATCAACGTTACTACGTGGTGCCATTAAATCGAAATTTCCAGCCGTACTCCAATCATTGTTGGTCCATCCAGAAAGTCCAAGAGTATAGGACATATCTCCTAAATCGGCAATGAAGAAAGAAGGTAATCCAGAACCCAATAAAACGACTTTAAAGTTTTTAGCAATTGGAATTAAACGTTCTAAAATAAGTAAGCGTCTTCTTCCCCAAATTCGAATAGTTTTGGCTGTATTGCCTTGAAAAATAGAACGATGAAAAATTATTTCTTCATGCCAAGGTTCAAAAACAGCTTTAATAGGTTGGTCTGGTTCTAAAATGAAGCGTAAAGCTCTTGGTCCTTTTTTCTCTTTAAAACGACGTAAAAATTGACACAAGCTATATATATCCATTGGATGCAAATCTAAAACGGTTGCAGGCAATGTCATAGCAGAACTTACTTGTAAAAAACCTCTAACCCAAGAATCGGGCAAATCAATCTTTACTTCTTTATAGACTTCTTCATTGGTTGTTTTAGCTTCAAAACCAGAAGGGTCAATCTTGAATTCGGTATCTTTATACTCTCTTATTTTTTGAAACTCATTATATAAGCCTTGCGAATAATCAATATTAGTTGTTCCGCATTTGAATTCATTAATTTCAGAGAAAACATTATAATTGCAACTCAGCTTTCCATAGGAAGATTCATCTTTACTGAAACATTCAAAGAAAACTTCATCAGGATGAACAGTAATCACAGGATCAAGAACAAACCAAGCGTCTTTGTCATTCTTATATAAATAATCAAAATAGGCGGATTTTGCTTTATTAAAAGGCCCCATAACGAGACTTTTTTCTTTATAAACCGTATGCAATTGGTCTTTTAACTCTTGAATGCGATTTCGAACCGTTTCAATTTGAAAATCGGCCATGTATTCGCTCAACCAAATTTTTTCTTGTTCCGCAGCCCAAGCTTTATACTCTTCTTTATCTTTCGGTTGAAAACGCAAATCGGAAATAACCACATCATGCAATGCAGAGATGGCTTCTCTAAAGGCAATTTTCTTATTTAGTTTACCTACAAAAAAGGTAGGTTCTCTTAATGTGTCAGGAGAAAAACTAATCCCTGTTTGCTTTGTGGTGTTTTTAACACTTGTGCTTCCGCTATATTTATAATCAAATAACATAACTTAGTTTTTTAGGATTAGGTGCGTATTCAAATTTGAATAAAGACGTTTTAAATCGGTTAAGATTGCGATACAATTTGCTTTGTCTTGAATGGAAACTGTAGCAGAAATGTCATCGATAATATTTGAAACAAAAAGTGCTGCTGTTTCTGATTTTTTTCCTTCTTCTTGTAAAAATTGATACACACGTTGTTTGGCAATTCTTCCTTTATGCACTCTTGTTAATACAGAGCGGAAATAGAAATCTAATTCTTGCAATTTAGCAACATTATCGGAAGCGTAGGTCTTTAAATAATTAGTGACAAAGAACTGAATATTTGCACTTGGATGCTGGCTTAGTTTTGTTAAATAAACCACACCATCATTCGGATTGAAATGTTGTGTTATCATTTCTTTTCCAAATTGTTCCACTTCTGGTAAAACAGAATCAACAATGCCAATTAAACAATCTAAATCCCAATCGGAGGCTTCAAACTGTGTTTTAAAGAAATGGAAAGCAAAGGTTCGAGTATCGTCCCAAGTGGTATCTAAAATACTCAAAGCGGCATTCCTTTCGGTTCGGATTCGTTCTTTTTGTGCTGTAAAATAATTCCAACACCATTGCCTAATGGCTAAGATTTCATGGCTTCCTAATGAAATAACCTGACGAATGGTAAATTCCTCTTTACGAGAATATTTCGTTAAAATTTCATAACCCGTCAATTGACTATTTCTATAGTTGGCATGAACCAATTTGATGATGTCTCTTGGTTCAAAAGCAGTATTCCATTTTGAATTATCTTTATTTAGAATGAATTGTTTAAAAAGAAGGTGAGCCCCTTCGATACTTTCTTTACGAATTAATCCATAGGCAATTTTCTTAATAACAACATTTTCTTCATTTGTTCCATCAAAAATAGTCAAACGATTTAAAACGCAATCAATAACTTCTTTGTATGGATTTTGAAGTAATATAAATAATGAATCAATATGCTCGGCAAGGAATTCTTTTGGATAATTGTTTAGAAGTTGAATGCCGTTTTTTCTAATTTCTTCACTCGAATCTTCGAGGAAGAGTGTTGTAATTGAAAATGGAATTTCTTTTGGATCTACTTTTTTAGATTTTAAAAGCAAAATGGAACTTGCTAGTAAATTATTTGTCTTTAAATCGGATGATATTAAATGCGCAACAATATCCCAACTTAATTGCTCTAATTGTTTTGATGCAATTAGATTCAACCTATTAATAACTGTTGTAGCTAATTGATTATTTGCTACATTCTCTTCAAGACCTAATAAAGCAACGATAACTTTTCCTGTAACTGCTTTTAGTTTATCTTCTGAAAAATAGAAATTAGTTAGCGTTTTCGAAATCCAATCGTTTAAGTCAGGAACGGTATTAAAAATAAGTTTAACAATGCATTCAATGTCGTTTTGAAAAGCACTTGTATTGCTTGTAATTATTTGCTTTGCCCATTCTCTTGCATTTTCTGTATTAGAGTCTAGAACATCAGTTACAAAAATAATTTGTTTCGCTAGTTCGTCTTTCTTTAAATGTAAGGTGTCATAGCCTAGTTTATTCGGTAATGTATAATTACGATTTAGAAGATGAAGGATATCTTGTTCTTCAAATTGACGTATCAATGTTGAAAAATCACTTCTTTCGGAAAGGTTTTTATAAGCAAATTGATGAATGATATTCATTTCTGCTTCCATTAAAAGGGAAATATAAGCTTCTGGAAAAGCATCCCAATGTTCTGGAAAAAGTTCTAGACGATTACTTTTTTCAACTACAGTTGGCTTGGTTTCTTCTATAATTGGAGAAACTGTTTCTTTTTCGACTTCTTTTTTACCGAAAAATGTTGAAAATATTTTTTTAGCACTATCAAAAATTGAATCTGAACTTTCTGTATTTCTTGTGCTTTCTTTAGGAGTACTTCCTTCTTTTTTTGAATCGTTTTCGTTGTAAAAATAACCTTTGCAAGAAACAATTTCTTGTCCTAATATGTATTGTAGTTTAGGTGTTAAAATACGTGAAGTATCATTACCAAAAAGTATTGTGGAAAGCAAAACTAAGTTTGAACATTCTGGATAATCAACAAGGGTAAATAGATAGCGCTTGCTATTATAATCATATTGACCATAATCACTTAATGGTGATTTTCTTGCTTTAGAGTAATCATTTTCATCGTATTTTAAAAGAATAGCTGTAGCAAATTTTAAATAGCTTTTAGCATCTTCTTCTTGATGTAATTGTTTTAAAAAACGTAATGAATGTTTTTGAAAATAGTTTTTAGTAAAGTTTGAAAAAGCAATTTTACTATGTTGTCCTTTTAGTTCTTTTCCAATATTTACGTGTTCTCCTATACTTTCAACATATTGACTGTTATAGTATTCATCATCTAATGAAACGGTTCTCTTGAACATTGGTTTTTCATTTTCAAAACGATAGGAAAGTATACCAATTGTTTCGGCATCATTTCGAATATGTGCCAATTTATATATAGCTCTTACATGTTTGAAAAATGGAGGTCTGAAAGGGATAACTTCTAATAAAAACTGAACAATTTCATTCAATTGTTTGTCGAATTTTCCAATCAGATATAAAGTGGTTAAATAGGTAATGGATTTTTTTTCTAAAGCCTCTTTTAAGAAATCAATTAGTCCATCATAATCTTTTTTATCGATATAATAACGCACTTCTTGCGGAACCGTTTTTAATAATTCTAAAAGCTGATCTTCTAGCGGTTTATCTTTCAATATTGTAAGCAAACCTTCGTTAGCAATATTTTTTAAATACTCTTTTTGTTTCCCTTTTGAAGCATACGATTTGAAAACAGCTTCTGCTGTTGTCGATTTTAGTTGAATTAAAGCCCAAAGTGAAGAATAAGCTTGTAAATCATCTCCTTTAGAAGTTAATTTTATAATATATGGAATAGCCGATTGCATATTTAAAAGACCTGCTTTCCAAATAACTCTGCTGGTTTTCCATTGTGTGTTGAATGATTGTTTGTTAAGGACAGCATCTTCCAATCGTTGCAAAACAACACCTTGAATAGTATCTGGAGCAACACTTTCTAACGAAGGAAGGTCAATTAATGTCTCCACTTCAGACGCATAACCTTTACTTGTTTTTTCGTGTTCTAATTTATTGAAAAGCACTTCTGCTTTTTCTAAAGTAACATATTCAGGTGTTTTTGTTCCTTCTTTAAGTACGCTTCCTCTTCTTCCATATCTAAAATTTACAACATATTGTGTAGCATCAATACTACATAGGTCAATTTCATAGACTTTGTCTGAGTTTCCTTCCTTATAGAAAAGTTTAATTTGTTTAATTAATTTCATAATATATAAGGCGTATTTATTAAAAGATATTCCACCAGTTTCCTGGTTTTTGATCTTCTACTATTGTTTTAGGTTCTTCAAGAACTGGAGGTACTATTAGTTTTTCTTTTTCAATAGGAGTTGGTTTTTCAATTTCTGGTTTACCGTGTTTGCTAATAATTGCAACAAGGCTTTTTTTGAATTGTGCTCCTTTTTCGGGATTTACCATTGCAACATAATTGATATAACCTTCAACTGCATTTATTAGATGAATTGCTTTTCCCCACTGTTGATCTTTCCATCCATTTTGATTAATATTATGCAATACGGCACGGAATTTTCTTAACTGTAAACGATCAACATTCAATTTTTTATTAACAACAACACCGGTTACTTTTTTCTGCATACCATTTCGCATGATATGTATTTTATCGGGATGGATTATAAAGCCTTCTGAAGTTATTATCTTTTTAATAAAGTATAACAAACGAGAAACATTCAATGCATTTTCATTAGAAGTAGAAAAAGTCATGTCGTCTGCATAGCGTGTATAGGTAAAGTTCAACTTTTTTGCTAATCCACTAATTTTTTTATCCATTTTATAAACAATCATATTGCTTATTGCAGGACTTGTTGGAGCTCCTTGCGGAAGTTTTCGTTCACCAGATTGTACATAATAGGTAACACCATCTAAATCAATCTCATCCACTTCTGAATAGGTGCATAAAAGACTCAAGATAGTTGCAATCTGTTCAGAATACCCCATTTTATGGAATAAACCTTTCACTCTTTTATGTGTTATTGTTGGGAAGAAATCTTTTAAATCGATATTAATTACAATATCTTTTTCAAGATGAGGTTTTGCATTTGTAACTATGGAACGCTTTTTAATGAAACCATGAGCTTCATCTGTATGTGGGATTTTATGAAGTATGTTTTCTAAAATCCAATTTTGTAGTTCCTTTAATTTAGGTTTTGGAGTTGAAATTTTTCTTTTTCCACCTGATTTTTTAGAGACTTCAAAAGTATGATAATGATGAATTTTAGAAACACTTCTATGATAGGCTAAATATTGCAAAGCTTTTAAATCGATTTGCATACTTTGAGCCAATGCAAGTACGTCTTCAAAAACGGGTAAGTTGTAGTTATCTAAAAGAGCAGCATTTGTTTCTTGAATGTTTAAGCCTTTTGAAACTTGATCTCCTAAATAGATAATTTCTTTTTCTTGAGTAAGTTTCCATTTTTGTGCTTTCTCAATTTTAAGTTGTTCTCTTTTTTGTAGTGTTTCAACACGCCTTTCTTTTGCTGCTTTCATGCGTGCTTTACGCATTTCTACAAGCATAGCTTCCTTGTTTTGGAATTTTTTATCTTGTGCTAAGAGCGCATTAAGCTCTTTCTGAATTGTAGTTTCTTGTTGAATAAGAATTTCAGAAAGGCTTGGTTCAGCACCAGATTGCCAAAAACCTAAGCGTTGCATTTCTTCTAATATGTAGCTATCTTTTGAAGTAGCTTTTATTCTATCATAAATTTGTTGTTTACTCAGCTTTTCAGACATATTCAAGAATCTTTTTTTACATTAAAAAGCCCTATCATTACAATAGGGCTAAAGTTTAAACCTTCGTATTTTCTAAGGACTATGTCTATCAACTCCAGAGAAAGGGTACTATACGTACAGTTAATCTCGTGGAGGCGGAACCGAAACTGTACGTATAGTACCCTTTCTCATCCAATAGATAGAAGTAGTGCTGAATGTCAAATAATTGTACTTCGATGACGAAACATCATCTTTTTCTTTAAAAAAGAAAAGCAAGGTTTTTCTTAAACTTGTAACAAACTTAATAATTTTTTTAAATATTTTAAGATAAAAAAAGTTAAAATATTGAGATTTTGATTTAACGGGCTTTATAGTTAACTTTTATCTTTTGTTAAAATGAAGTATAGTATTTATATAAAAAATCATAAAACATTGTATTTAATGGTTTTATGTGCCTTTTTTTGTCTTGATAGATAGAATTTATGACTAAATTTAAGTATTAGAAATTAATAATATTTAAATTAAAACGAACAAATCATGAAAAATCTTAACCTAATTTTTCTTGCTTTAGCAAGTAGTACTTTTTTTACTTTTTGGTCATGTCAAACTCCAGATGAAAATGATGTTATGCAAACTGAGAAAAATAACAAACAAGAAAATAAAGCTGAAAATGTTCCATTAGCATGTGGAAACGTTTATGCTTTAGTGCTTTCAGGAAGTAGCGGATCACCAGTTGCCTCTGGATTAACTTCCCACATTTATAATGTAGACTTATGTCCAGAAACAATTGATTATACATTTCAATCTTCCATTAATATTGGAGGTGTTCCTGTTATGGGAGTAACAGGATTATGTGATTTTCCTGGAATTTCTGGAAAAGCAATAGCCGTAACAGGTATAAATTCTAATTTTCCGCAAAGACTTTTAAATGTTGACATTGCAACTGGACTTGCAGTAGTAATGCTTTCTACTTCTGTTCCTCTTCAAGATATTGAAAATGATGGAAATACAGGAGATTTTTATGCAATTAGAGAGAATTCTTCTCAAATTATGAAAGTAGATATTCTAACTGGAATTTGTACAGCATTTGCTCCTGTTGGACCTACACCTCAATATAACGGATTAATTATTAAAGGTGGTTTTCTATTTACCATTTCTGGAAACACAAGTTATATTTGCGGATCAAGAAGAGGAGATGTATTTAGATATGCTTTACCAGGAACGGGCAGTGGCTATGTAGCTAAAAACTCCTATAAAAGTGCAGTTCCCGCATTTACAACCGAAGAATTAGGATTGTTTTATGATGATTGTTGTGGTAGAAATTGGGTTGTTGGAAGTTCTTCTAACATGATTTCAAATAATACAGATATTATTGCTTGTACATCGAATAGCGCTACTTTATTACTAGATACCACTTCAACAAGTCAACCTCATTATTCAATATACGATTTCATGCTTAAACCATAATTTAAACATTTACCTATCTTTAAGACTGTCAATTTTGGCAGTCTTTTTTGTTTATTACTGTGAATAAGTAAGAAATGTATTATTTTTGAAAAATCTTAAAATGGTTACATAAAATATATGAATTTCATTTAAATAATTAAAAATGTTACAAGCAGAAGTGAAGAGTAAATTTGGAGAAGATGTATCTATTGCCATTTATCCCGATAATTGCAAATGGAATTACATTGTAGATTGTGGAGAAGCAAGTTTATTAACTGTAAAAGACTGTATGAATGCTCGTGCTATTTTTATATCGCACACGCATATTGATCATTTTATTAATTTTGATCAAATTATGCGACACCAAGTAGGGTCAAAAGAACGCTATATTATATGTGGACCAAAAAATATAGCATTGCAAGTACAAGCAAAATTGAAATCTTTTACTTGGAATTTGGTAGAAGAAGATGCTGTTGTCTATGAAATTAGGGAAATAATTTCAGAAGACTTAATTAAAGTATATGAAATGAAACCAGCAGAATGGGAATTAGAATTTTTAGAAGATAGAACGGCTTTATATAATGACGAAAGAGTAGTAGTGAACTTCATGATTTTAGATCACAAAACAGATGTTATTGCTTACCATTTTAAAGATAATGATAGTATAAATATTGATGTAACAAAAATTCCGTATAAGCCAGGAAAGTGGATTAATGAATTGAAATTAGCTTATATGAGTGATGATGTTAATAAAGTTATTGAAGTTGGAACTGAAGAACATATAGCAGAAGAATTGTTTCACTATTTAAAGGTTGAAAAAGGAAATAGTTTAGGAGTAATCTTAGATCATGCAGCACATGAAGAAAATCATAATAAAATTAAACAATTATTTCATGATTGTGATACGGTTCTAATTGAAACGTTTTATAAAGAGGAAGATAAAGAAAAAGCTATTTTAAATTATCATAGTTATGCCTCTCAATCAGGAAAAATAATGTTCGAATCGAATGTGAAAAAAGCAATTCCAGTTCATTTTTCTAGAAAATATACAGAAGAAGATGTTGAATCAATAAAGGTAGATTTTTATAAAGCTTTTGAAGGAAGCTATTAAAAGAGTAGAAAAATGCAGTGTATTATTTTTATAGGTATTCCAGCAAGTGGAAAAAGTTCGTTTTATAAAGAAAACTTCTTTAATAGTCATATTAGAGTAAGCTTAGATTTATTGAATACAAGGAATAAACAACAAAAGTTAATGGAATATTGTTTCGCAACCCAATCTCGATTTATTATTGATAATACAAACGTTACAATTGAAGAAAGAGCAAACTATATTTCGATATTAAAAGAGAAAAAATATGAAATTGTTGCTTATTATTTTGAAACCAATTTACAAGATGCTTTAGAGAGAAATGAAAACCGAAAAGATACAATTCCAGATATAGGAGTAAAGTCAAAATTTAAGCAATTAGAGGTGCCAAATTATGAGGAAGGTTTTGATAAGGTTTATAATGTAAGTATAGAAAATAATCAATTTAAAGTAGAAGAATATGAAATTTGAAGCGATAGATGCTAAAATGAGAAAGAATGAAACACTTTTTGATCAACATGTTTTACCCGATAATTATATAATTGTTCGATTGGATGGAAAGGGGTTTACCAAGTTAACTAAAGAAAGCTTAGATTTGGAAAAACCATTCGATATTCGTTTTCATGATGCTATGGTGGCAACAACTAAGCATTTACTAACAGTAGGTTTTAAAGTTATATATGCCTATACACAGAGTGATGAAATTTCATTATTGATAGATAAAGACGACAAGACTTTTAATAGAAAAGTGCGAAAAATTAATTCTGTTTTAGCAGGTGAAGCCAGTGCCTTTTTTAGTATGTTTTTTAATAAATTATCTGTTTTAGATTGCAGAACAATTTGTATTCCTAATATTGAAATGGTTCTGGATTATTTTTGTTGGAGACAAGAGGATGCACATAGAAACTCACTATCAGCCTATTGCTATTGGACATTAAGAGAAAAAGGAGATTCTTATATAGATGCAACAAAGAAAATTGAAAAATTATCTACAGCAGCAAAAAATGAATTGTTATTTCAACACGGAATTAATTATAATAATGTACCCTCTTGGCAAAAAAGAGGAGTGTCTATGTTTTATAAAAGAATAGATAAAAAAGGAATAAACCCTATAAATCAAGAAGAAATTGAATACACTCGAAAAGAGATTTTCTTAGATACTGAATTACTTATTAGAGAAGAATATAGGGAGTTTTTATTAAAAATCATAACATCAGGTTAAATTAGCCATTTAAGTAATATATCTTCTAAGTCTTTAATGTTTACAGGTTTAGATAAATAGTCATTCATACCTTCTTCAAAACATTTTTCGCGTTCGTGTGCTAATATTCCTGCTGTTATTGCAATAATAGGAGTGGTTGTACCAGTTTTCATTTCACGAATTTCGGCAGTAGCTTCATATCCGTTTTTATTTGGCATTTGAACATCCATTAAAATTAAATCTGCCGGTTTTTCTTTAAACGATGCTATTGCTTCAACACCATCAAAGGCTTCATGAATTATTGCGTTTGGATTGATTTTATTGATTAAAGTTTTTGCCAAAAGCATATTCACTTTGTTATCTTCAACAATTAGAATTTTATGGCTTTTGAAAATTTTTGCTTCATGATTTTTTATATCATTGTTTTTGCTTTTTTCTGCTAAGACATTGTTTTTTCGCTGTATTACTTTTACAAATGTTATTGTAAAAAAGAATGTACTTCCTTCTCCTAGTTTACTTTTTAATTGGAGTTTACTACCCATTAAAGCGAGAAGCTGATTCGTTATGGCTAAACCTAAACCTGTTCCTCCAAACTTTCTACTAGTTGAATTGTCTTCTTGAACAAACGAATCAAATATTTTTACGTTATTATCTGTTTTTATTCCAATTCCTGTATCATTTACAGCAAAATAGATAGAAGATTCATTAGAATTAGGTATATTAACTTCTTTAATATTCAATTGAATTTCTCCAAATTCTGTAAATTTTAAAGCATTGCCCAATAGGTTCATTAATATTTGTTTTAATCGAATAGCATCAGCTAAGATGTATTGAGGAACATTTTTATCCTTATGAAGTATTAAGTTTATCTTTTTTTGATTGGCTTGATATTTAAATAAATCTACAACTTGCTGTGTTAGTTCGAACAAATCTACTTCTTCAATATTTAGTTCGAATTTACCAGATTCTATTTTTGAAAAATCTAAAACATCATTTACAATATTTAATAACGAAGTAGCAGATTCATTAATGGTCGACATGTATTGAGAATGTGTTTTTTCCAAGTTCGATTCCATTAATAAATGAGTAAAACCGATTATTCCATTAAGCGGAGTTCTAATTTCATGGCTCATATTTGCTAAAAAGTCTGTTTTAGCTTTGTTAGCGGCTTCTGCTTGTTCTTTTCCTTTTAATATTTCTTTTTCCATGAGCTTTCTCTCTGTAATATCTATAAAACTGGAAACAATTTCCGTTATATTACCTTTTGTATCTTTTACAGCGAAAGCATTGTATAGCAACCAAGTTATTGATCCTGATTCGGTTGTTTTTTCAACTCCAAGAATTAGGTTTTTTATAGGTTGACTTCCATTTAATATTTGATTTATGGGGTATTCTTCTTCAGACATTAATGAATCATCTTCATTTAAAAATATCCAATTTGGAACTAAATTATAGTCGTTTTTAGAATGCAAATCACTCAATCCCATTAATTCAGAAGCCTTTACATTATTTAAAAGAATAGTACCATCAACTGCTTGAACGATGATTCCTGCATCTAAATTATTCAGAATATCTCTGTATCTTTCTTTACTTTTTTGGAGTTCTTTTTCCGATTGCTTTGCTAATGTTATATCTCTTGAAAGGCATATGAAATTGTTTTCGTTAGTTTGATTTTCTTCCATTGGAGCAATTGAAAGTTCAAACCAATGTTCTCCACTTGGAAGTTGTAATGCATATTGTTTTCCTGTTGAAAAACCTCTTAAAGTAACTTCTTCCATTGCAAGTTTAAATGATTCAACAGCTTGACTTGGTAGTACTTCTGAAAAAGTTTTGCCAATAATTGCAGTAGAAGAGTGAGACAATAAATCTTCTCGATGTGAATGATAATTAGTGATCAATCCGTCTTTGTCTATTTCAATAAGTAAATCTGGAATTGCATCTATAATTGATTCAAGTTTTTGATAGGACTTTTTAAACTCTTCTTCAATTCGTTTTCGTTCGGTAATATTTGTTGTTGTTCCAACATAACCTACAATTTGATTTAATACATTTCTTTCAGGAATGGCTTGTCCCATTACCCAAATTATTTTTCCATCTGGACGCACAAAACGATATTCAGACAATGAATTTTCTTGTTGATCGGTTGCGTTTTCCCACCCATTTAATAAAGATATCCGATCTTCTTTATGAACGGCATCTAACCATCCATTTCCTAAGGCTTTCTCATAAGGTAATCCAGATATTTCAGACCATCGTGGATTCACATAAGTTGTATATCCTGTTGCATCTGTACGGAATATTCCAACAGGAGATATTTCAGTAAGAATATGATATCTATTCTCACTTTCTATCATTTCTTCTAATACCTTTTTTCTAAGTTGTTCTTTTTCGAAAATTTCCAAAGCAAACCCAACATCTGAAGTAGCTTCTTCTAATAGGGAAATTTCTTCTGCATCAAAAAAGTTTTTTTCGCTAGCGTAAAAACAAAATAGTCCAATAATATTTCCGAATTTTTTTATAGGAATAGACATGAAGGATTGGTATTCTCTTTTTAAAGCTTCTTCTTTCCAATGCTCCATCATTATGTCATTAGAAATGTCATTAACTACAATGTTTTTTTCTTCTCTAGTTGCTCCTCCGCTTAAACCTCTTCCTTCTGGTGTATCTTCAATTGACATATTCTTGATCATTGAAACATAACCATTATCTTCACCAGCTATCATTTTAGGTTTTAGTCTTTTGGTTTTTTCATCTATCATTCCAATCCAAACCATTTTAAACTTACCTACGTTAACAGCAATAGAACAAGCCTCTCTAAATAATGTGTCCTCATCTGTAGTTCGAACAATCATTTGATTGATTTGACTAATATATAGATACAGTCGATTTGCTTTAACAACTTTTTGTTCTGCAATTATTCTAGCAGTAATGTCGGTTGCAATACCATGACAAATAACTGTTCCTTCAGTTTCAACTACAGGTAGCGAATTCACTTCATGCCAAAGTAAGCCTTTCTTCGGATGAAAATAACGATAGGTGCAATGTAAAGGGATTAGTTTTGTTTTAGTTGCAGTTATGCTATCTATTACAAACTGTAAATCGTCTTGATGAATTAACTTAAAAATTTTACTTGGATCGTCTTTTATTTCTTCAAATGTAAAACCGTAAACATCTCCAATAGCTTCACTTGCATAAGGATAGCTTAAAGAATTGTCTTTGTTTTGTCGCATCGAATAAATTACTCCAGGAGAAGCTGCTGCAATTTTATCAAATTTGTTTTTTTCTTCTTTTATAATTTCAAAAATCCTTTTGGTTTCGGAAACATCTCTAAGCTTAACAATAATTCCTTTTATATTCGGATCGTCGATTCTATTGTTTATAATACCTTCAACCCAAATATAACCACCACTTTTATGCTTAATTTGTAGTGTAATTGGAATTGGTACTTTAGGTTGACGTAATGATTTTTGTGTTTTTTCGTTAACATATTCCAAATAATCAGGATGAATATAATCAACAATAGGATTTTCGGTATGAATGTCATCTACCCAACCAGTAATATGAGCAGTTGACTTACTACGATATAGCGTATTCAAATTTTTATCCATTAAAATAATAATACTGTCATTATTATCTAATAGAGCATGATAAATATGTTTGTATGTAATATTACCCTTATCGTTTGAATTATTTTGTGCATTTTTATCTTCAAGAAGTTTTTGAATTCTTGCTTCTTGTTCTTTTGTTTTTAGTAATAAGGCTTCATACGCTTTTTCAATATCTTTCATACCCGTAAAGTAGTTAATAAACTATATATTAAACAGTTAAATCCAAATATTTAATAATTTTATATTTTAGTAGTAATTATTCTTAAAAATACTATTTTTTTATTTATGATAATATCATTTGAAAATAAAAATTATAGATTGAAGCTTATTATTGCGTATTTTTTATTTTTAAAGTAGAAAATACTTTATAGCATTAATATTTTTAGGTAGTTTTATTGCATTAAACTGCTATCTTAATTTTTTGAATAGAAATGACAATACAAGACCTTAAAAAACAAAACCTAATTCTTTTTGAAGTAATATCTGGAAGCCGTTCTTTCGGATTAGAAACACCAACCTCTGACACCGATATTAAAGGTGTTTATTATCTCCCTAAAGAACAATTTTATGGTTTAGAATATATTCCACAAATTAGTAATGAAACTAATGATGAGGTGTATTATGAAATTGGTCGTTTTGTTGAATTGTTGATTAAAAACAATCCTAATATTTTAGAAATTTTAGCAACTCCAGAAGATTGTGTTTTGTATAAAAATCCAATAATGAGTAGTTTGAAGATTGAAGATTTTCTATCAAAATTATGCAAAGACAGTTTTGCAGGTTATGCGATGACGCAAATAAAAAAGGCAAGAGGATTAAAAAAGAAAATTGTTAATCCGATTCCTAAAGAACGTAAAAATCTTTTACATTTTTGTGTTATTTTAAATGGTCATGACGCAATTCCTTTATTAAAATGGTTGCATGATAAAGAAATTAAACAAGAAAATTGTGGATTGATTAATGTACCAAATGCAAAAGGAATTTATGCTTTGTTTCACGATGTGAATAATAATCTAAACTATAAAGGAATTATAAAGAAAGAACTATCGAATGAAGTTTCTTTAACTTCTATTCCTAAAGGAGAAAAAGAGATAGCTTATATGTCTTGCAATTTAGAAGGCTATTCTAAATATTGTAAAGAGTATACAGAATATTGGGATTGGATAGAAAAACGCAATGAAGAGCGATACAATACCAACCAAAAACATGGAAAGAATTACGATTCTAAAAACATGATGCATACTATTAGGTTGTTGCAAACAGCTTTAGAAATTATTACTACTGGGAAACTTTCAATTCGTGTTACTAATAGAGAAGAATTATTATCTATAAAAGCTGGAGAAATTGAGTATGATGAATTATTAGAAAAAGCCGAAAACTTAATTGCAACAATAGAAAAAGAATATCTTTCAAGTACATTACCAGCTTATCCTGATTCAGATAAAGCAATCAATACTTTAATTCAAATTAGAGAAAGTCTTTATTCCTGATTCTAGAGATAGTAAAAGTTGAAACTGATACTATATTACCCGATGTTGATTGTATATTATCCTTTTTGAGTTGAAAGGGTATCAAATATAAAATTATCTATTAATTTTATTGAAAATATACTACATAACATGATGGACATTCAACTTATTTCTGATGCTTTTATTGAAAAAGAATGTAATTTTAATGAATTAATTGAAAAATTAAGAGCCGCTTTTGCTTCTTCTGCTTTAGAAGTTCCAATGCGTCATCATCATGATTTTTCAAACCCTTTAGAAAATAACGATTCAACTTTGCTATTGATGCCTGCTTTTAATATAGGGACAGACGCAGGTGTCAAAATTGTAACTGTAAGTCCAAACAATGGGAAATATAACTTACCAGCCATTCAAGGAACCTATATTTATTTAGATGCACATAAAGGAAATATCAAAGCCATTTTAGAAGCAAAATCTTTAACAACAAAGCGCACAGCTGCTACTTCAGCTTTAGCGAGTAGTTACCTTTCGAAGAAAGATGCTTCCTCATTATTAATGATTGGTACAGGTGCTTTGTCTGTTAATTTAATTCAAGCGCATGCAAGTGTTCGACCAATTAAAAATGTTTATGTTTTAGGAAGAACACTCGAAAAAGCACAAGCAATTTGCGATATGTTAAAAAATGAACAATATGCTTGTAGTGCCATTATAGCTATTGAACAAAGAATTACAGAAGTAGATATAATTTCATGTGCTACTTTATCACCAGACCCGATAGTTTTAGGAAAGTGGTTACAGCCAGGACAACACTTGGACTTAGTTGGAGCTTATAAAAAAAATACTCGTGAAGCAGATGATGAAGCAGTAACAAAATCGTCGGTATTTATAGATACCTATCAAGGTGGTTTAAAAGAAAGTGGCGATATTGTTATCCCTTTGCAAAACGGAGTTTTAAAAACGGAAGATATTAAAGCCGATTTATTTGAGTTATGTAGTAACTCTAAAAAAGGAAGAACAACTAACGAAGAAATTACTTTTTTTAAATCGGTAGGGCATGCCTCTGAAGATTTAGTTGCAGCTTCCTATTTTTATGAAAAATATACTTCTCAGAAATAAAAAATAGCTCATGAACTGTATTTTTAGAAAGATAATAATTGCTTTTTTCTTTATAGGTGTTGTTGTTGCTCAACAAAACGAAACAAGTCTAAAATTGAGTAAGAATGTTTTAGATTATAAAGGAAACCCTAAAGAAGCAAAAGACAGAACATCATTGGTGTTTTCTGATAAAGGAGCTTGGTTTGGGTTTGGTTTTCTTGATAATGAAAGTGTAAAAGGAGGCTTTTCTGGACCTTATCTCTTAACGGAACAAAACGGTGTTTGGCTGAGTAACTCTTTTGTTGCACTACAATTATTAGATGAAAAAGGAAACAATGTTATTGATTGGAAAGAAAATCGAGTAGCTCAAAATAGTTTTTTAAGCCATTTAGAACAAACATTTAAAAATGATAAGGTTAATGTTAAAGAAGAATTGTTTTTCTCGTCTGGACATTCTGCATTATTACAAATAACAATTACTAATAGTAGTTTAGAAAAGATTAAACTCTCTCCTGTTTTTCAAGGGACTAGTTTTTTGGACGAAATGAGTTTCACACAGGAGAAAGAAACACTAAAAATTGTTTCAAAAAAGAGTAATGCTGTTGGGTATATTCAATTTTTTAATGCGAATTCTATTAGTACCACAAACAATGATTATAAGGCTCAAATTAAAGAAATAGAATTACAACCTAAAGAAACAAAGGAAATCAAAGTAGCAATAAGCTTTATTTTTCCACAATATTCATGGGAAGAGGAAAAGAAAAAAATAACCGCTTCTTCTTTCATGGCAGATTTAGAACAAACTAAATTAGAGAAAAAGGCACTACTAGAAAAAGTACTTGCTAATAAGAAAGTAATTTATAGCGATGCGATTTATTCGAAATTAGTGTCTAAAACACTGCTAACATTACAAAACAACACCAGAATTGCTGCCGAAGGATTGCAACATGATGGATTGTTTCCTAGTTATCATTATGAATGGTTTAATGGTTTTTGGGCTTGGGATAGTTGGAAACATGCTGTAGCATTAGCAAGATATGATTCGGCTTTAGCAAAAAACCAAGTGAGAGCTATGTTTGATTATCAAGATGAAAACGGATTCATTCCAGATTGTATTTATAGAGACACAATTATAGAACCTAACAATTATAGAAATACAAAATCACCTTTAGCGGCTTGGGCAGTTTGGGAAATATACAAGCAAGATAAAGACAGACACTTCCTTAAAGAAATGTATCCAAAGCTTAAAAAGTATCATAATTGGTGGTATAGTAATCGCGATCATGATAAAGATGGAATTTGTGAATTTGGTTCGACCGATGGCACTTTAATTGCAGCAAAATGGGAAAGCGGAATGGACAATGCCGTTCGTTTTGATGAAAGTCTGTTGCTTAAAAATAATGAAACCGCTTTTTCACTCAATCAGGAAAGTGTCGATTTGAATTCTTTTTTATATGTTGAAAAAAACGAATTGTCTAAAATAGCATTATTACTAGATTTAGAAACAGAAGCAAAACAATGGAAAGCAGAAAGTGTAGCACTTAAAGCAAAAATTCAACAACAATTTTGGGATAGTAGTTCAGGGTGGTTTTTTGATACATCATTAGACGGAAAGAATAAAATAAAAGTAATGGGTTGTGAAGGATATTTACCGTTATGGGCAAAAGTGGCATCAAAAGAACAGGCTGAGTCGATACAATTAAATATGCTAAACGAAAGCATTTTCAATACCTATGTACCTTTACCAACTTTAGCTGTAAATGAACCAAAATTTGCACCCGATAATGGTTATTGGAGAGGACCAATTTGGCTAGATCAAAGTTATTTTGGTATAAAAGGACTAGAAAAATATGGATATATAGATGAAGCAAATAGTTTAGCCAGAAAACTTATTCATAATGCAGAAGGAGTTCTTGAAGAGGGAGAAGCAATTAGAGAAAACTATCAACCCCTTTCAGGAAAAGGTTTAGAAGCCTACAATTTCAGCTGGTCGGCTGCACATTATTTCTTGTTGTTACTTAAAGAATAAAAACAAGTATTACTATCATTCGGTTTTAATTTTCTGTAAATCAATATCTGTTTCGATACGATAAACTTTATATTGAAAATACTGCGACATTTAGCTTCTTTTTCTCCAATAGAAAGAGAAGCTTTTTTAGAATACACTTCATCAGAATTTAACATAGGCTTTCGAATCATAACGATTAGATGATTACAAACCAATCATTTAGTAACCCTATTTGTCTTACTTTGTAGGTAATACCATTTGTCATTTTCTTTTACAGTAAATTCAAATCATAACTGGTATAACAAACAAATAAACAAACAAATAAAAAAACAAACTGATATGAAAGAAAATTATTTACTTCTGCTAATTGCATTATTCTTTTTATGCAATAGTTGTTCTACCTCCGATTTAGATGATGAGAGTAGTGCAAAAAGCAATCCTCTACTTGCAGCAAAGCAGACAGCAGCCTTCTATGATGATTTAGTTTTGCGCTGGGCGCCCGTGCATCATCAAGATGTAGACAATTCAGGCTGTGGTGCAATGAATGGAAGAGGCGATTATATTACTGCTATTAATTTCGATAACGATTGGAATTCTCGCAACAATTGGGACAATATAGAGCCTAGCAAGAATTATAATCCTCTTGCACATTGTTACTATTCGGTAGTAGAAACCAGTACACACTATTTTATTCTGTATGCTTTCTTTCATCCGAGAGATTGGGCAAACGTCTGTTTTTTTGGTATAGATTACCATGAAAATGATTTAGAAGGACAATTGTCAATAATAAAAAAAGCAACTACTAATAATGGATATGGAGAATTTCTAGGTATGGTAACTGTGGCTCATACCGATTTTTATTCTTTCACACCAACAGGAAGTTCTTTGCAAGCAAATAATGAAGACATTGATGGAACAGTTTCCTACGAGAATTATAATAATGAGCAACATCCTGTAACCGCACAAGAGTCTAAAGGGCATGGTTTAAAAGCTTGGCCCGCCTATAAAATTATTGGAGACGGAATAAAATACTACCCAAGTTTAACCACAGCCGAAGCACCATTGAACAACAATGATAGAAACGTTACATACAAACTGGTTAATATTTTTGAACCCAATGGCTTTTGGGCAAAACGATATGACGCTAGCTTTTTAAACAATGCAAAATCGTTTCATTCTACAAAAGGTTCTGGAAACGCTAATACACCTTGGAATTGGGACGATAAAAACGACAACCCAAGTGCGGGAGAATTGGCAACCGATCCTGTGAAGTTAGTAAAAGACTATTTTAAAAATTTAGGAAACTTTAGTAGTACTTACACCAAGAATCAATACAAAGGGATAAACTAGAAGAATAAGCCGTTTTTTCCCAAACAAAAGGTCGTCTAAAAATTTGTTTAGACGACCTTCCTTCTAAAAAAGAGATTAATCAAGTGGGCCCCATACGCATTCTAGCTCAGCGCAAAAACGACCATATTTAATACAATTACCATATTGATCTTTGCATTTCGCTCTTCCACCTTGAATACTTCTTTTCTCTTTTTTCTCTAATTTACTAACTCCTACTAAATTTAAAATACTGTTTAACATAACGGATGTTTATTTGTTTTTAATTAAGATTAAAGTTAATGAAAAAAGAAATAATTAAAGCTATTTGTTTGATTTTTAACTTAATATATAGAAAAGGTGTAATGTGGTTTTATACTAATTATAAGTAATTTATGCAATCATTAGCTTTATTCTTGCTATATCTTAATTGATTTTATGAATAACTGATGTTCTATAAATAGATCACCTTACTATTTTTGCTTCGGTTCTAATGTTCTTTTATTAATTGAAAAGATTGAAATTGTAATAATAGTTGTAAACCTACCAATCTTTATTAATTATAAATAATTTCAAAATTAAGGTTTAATAGTCTTTAAAAAATAATTATATTGTAAGCTTAATTTTACAATCATATAGATAAAATGAAACTCACAATTTCAGTAAAGCAATTAGGAAAAAAACATCCTATACTACAAAATAATACAATTAGTTTAGCGCTTTCTAGCTCAATAGTAAATTTAAAAGACCTACTTGAAGCTGTTGTAGAAAGTCAGGTTGAGAAATTTAAAACATCTTCTTTTGAATGGGACGATGAAGATACCATTCATTTACCTAAAGAAAACTATTTACCTATTTTAACAGATACAGGAAAAGTAGGCTTTGGAGCACTTTATAATCATAATACAATCGATTTACAGAAAGCAAAAGAAACTGCTCTTTTAGCTTATGAAGATGGGTTGTTTGCTGTTTTTTATGGCGATGACGAGCTTCAAACACTTTCTGATACCATAGATTTATCTGAAAACAAAGCGCTTACTTTTATAAGACTTACTTTCTTATCTGGAAGTTATTGGTAACAAACAACAAAAACAAAAACAATACTATATAAAAAAAATCATACTACTATGTCAATTGAACTTGCATTAGCAAAAAATGTAATAGAGAATCCTCTTACTCGGTATAAAAGAGAATTAGAAGAATGTATAAATAATGATTTTATACTAAAGCAAATAGAAAATAATAAACTAGAAAAAGTGGTTGCAGAATTTGGATGGCAATTAGTAACCATAAAAAACAATAACAGTTATTACATTTCTTTAGGATCAGAAGAGTCAACTCTTTTTGAGAAATGGGTTACTAATGATATGTGGGACAATCCAGAATATTATGATTTATTACTTTATTTCTTTGGCGAAACCAATGCCAAATATGTAAAAGATACTTGGAATAAACTTCCTTATAAAGCCTATCAAACAGGGTATACAAGACGTTCATTTAGAGCTCCAAATCACGATAAAATTTTATTAGTGAACCAAGTTAATTTTCTAAGAACATTACTTTTAGGATCTTATTTGTATCAATATAGAAATAATATCTATTATAATTTAACTATAGAAGAGCAAATAAAATATGATACTGAAATAGCGAATCCTCAAAACCAGTTTATGATTTGGTCTGCAGCAATAGATGCTGGAGATCAAAAAGTATATCAATTAATTGAAGCTATTATTTTTAATAAAGAAACAGTAGGAAAAGTATCAAAAAATATAATTAAGGCCTTACTAAATAGTGACAAGAAAAGCTCTTGGGAACTTGTAGAAAAGTTATTGCTTGCTGCACAACGACAAGAAGGATTGCGTCAAACAGTTTTAGAATCGTTAGATGAAACAAGTATAGAAGCTCTAGAATACATGATAAACGTTATTATTGAAAATAAATTAACTCGTTTTTCATCAGTAGTAAGAGCAATAGATACTTGGACAGGACTAGGTTGGGAAGCAGAAAAAGAAACCACAGTGCGTAACATTCTTCAATTTGCATCGCACTATTTTGCAAATCAAGATAGTATACCAGCTGGTATTCAGAGTAAAAACAATAATGAGGTTTACATGGCATTATGGGTACAAGGTGTTTTAGATATTCAAAAAACAGTACCTTATTTGCATGATTTATTAGAAAATGGATCTGTAGAAAAAAAATGTTTAGCCATACGATTTGCTGGTGAAACCAACGATCCTTACATAGAAATGCCTATTTATTACAAAGCATTAGAAACTGAAAACCTTCAAATACTTGCTTTTTTATCTTATAGAATGAAAGCTTTGTTAGAAGCAAACACAAAGGGGAAATACTATATTAATAACCCAGATTACCCCAATTTTTTTCAAAAAGTATACGATTTAACACAGTCTATCACTGTAAAAGAAAAAGCATTTGAAGGGAAAGTATTCTCTTGGTCTACTGTTAAATTTGAACGCGATACGCTGTATGCTTCAGCAATGGCATTAGTAGGAGAAAATCAAGAATATTTACAACTGATATTAGACGATTTTGATAACCTATCAATTCATTTAAGAGAAAAAATAACCCGAGAAATACTAGGGAAATACTACTGTTATTCTTTTTATGCTTTAAAAGATAATGCTTTAAAAGATAAAGAAACACCTACCGAATTTCAGAGAGCGTTTGCTCTAAAAGTAATAAAAGATAGAGGAGAAGCTATAATGGCTTCGGCTATTTGTACATTGAGTGCTGTAGAATTAAATAATACAGAATTAGATCTTTTTGAAGACTTATTAAAACGTAAAAATTCTACTTTAAAGAAAAACATTATTGAAATGCTAATAAAACAAGACGATAGCATTTTAATCTCTTTTATAGATGGAATTATTGAAAAAGGGAATATTGAGCAACGAATGAGTGCTTTAGACCTTATTTTGCAACTTCAAAAAGCAGAAAAATTAGCTGTAAAAATAGAAGAATGGCTAAAAGTATTTTCAGAAAAAAGTAACCTTTCTGAAAGGGAATCTAAGTTTTTAGAACAAATAAATCCATCTAATGATATAGAAGTATTATCACAAGAAAATGGCTATGGTTTTTATGATCCGAATGCAATTTCTACTTATGCTTTACCCGAAATAGCAAAAGATTCTTTCTACACACAAGTAACCCAAAATAATAAATATGGTTTTTCAAAACCGTATGAGGCAATCAAAGAAGCAATAGATAGATTATATAATCTTTTTGAAGCCAACAAAGATTATGAATATGAAATAGAATATTATGATACTACTAGAGAGAAAGTACTGTTAGGAAATAACTTTAGTGAACAAAAGAGATTAAAAGGCAAAGTAACTCCAGAAGAGCGTTTTGTGAATTATCCATTGCATGCAGTTTGGGAAAACTGGTATGTTACTGAAGGTTTACAGCCTATAGATTTATTCTTACTGAGTTTTGCAACGTCTTGCGATAGAAAAGTATTTAGGGATACATTAGAAGAATATGTTTTCTATTATCATAAAGAAATTCCTAATCCTAAGAAAGATAAATACTATTGGTCCAATCCTTTATTTACAATTATAAATGCATTAAAACTAAAATTCCCTTTCAAAGAAAAACAAGATTACCTTATAGATGCCTGTTCAAAACTGTTTAGTAATTTGCCTGAATCAGTTTTAGAATATAAATACAAGCCCGAAAAAAACGATTACTATAGAAATTCAGACAGCGGTAATGGTTTTCAAAGCGAATCTTATTTTGGTGTGTTCTTAGAAGCAATTTCGCTTAATGAATTAACTACAGCACAACAACATAAAGTTTGGAACTTATATAGATGGTATCAATTGTCTGGCTTAAAAGAAAATTATGCTTTTAGCAAACCTCCTTTGTACATGTATTGTGTGGCTTATGAAAATAAATATATTACTGAAGGAGAATTATATGAGGGTATTTTAGATGGTAACAGGTTGTCTTTACTAACAGGAGATAAAAACAACCGTAGAGAGCGTGATAGTGCTAATTTAATGAAAAACTTTTCTTTCTTATCGCCAATGATAGATAAAATAAGAAAAACATTTTTAGATATTGAAGTGAAGCGAGGGGATGCTAATACATCCGTAACTCATTTAGTACAACGTTTGGAAAAAATATACGGAGCCAATCGTTTTGTAGAACTGCTAGAAAACGTAGGGAAAGCCAATCTATACAAAGGCTATATTTATTCATGGGGGTATACCGAAATGAGCAAGCAAAAACTATTTAGTTTTTTATTAAAAAGATGCTTCCCATTGCAAACGGATACTCAAGAAGCATTTAACACCTTAGTACAAAAAAGTAAACTTACAGAAGAACGATTAGTTCAGGCAGCTATTTATGCACCACAATGGCAAAAACTAATTAGCAGTTATCTCGATTGGAAAGGGTTAGATGAGGGTATTTGGTGGTTACATGCTCATACTAAAACATCGGGTTATAGCGATGTTAATTCTGAATTAGAAAGCGAAGTAGCTAAATATTCTGCAATAGACTTGCAAGACTTTAAAAGCGGAGCTGTTGATAAAGACTGGTTTGTATCATCATACAAACAATTAGGAAAAGCCAAATGGGAAATATTATATGATGCAGCCAAGTTTATAACCGATGGAAACGGACATCGTAGAGCGCGCTTATATTCTGATACTTTAACGGGAAGTTTAAAAATTAGAGAAGTAACTGCAAAGGTAAAAGACAAACGCGATCAAGATTATTTGCGTGTTTATGGATTAGTTCCACTTAGTAAAACCAATGCAGAAAAAGACGTTTTACAGCGCTATGAATACTTGCAACAATTTAAAAAAGAGAGTAAAGAGTTTGGTTCCATGAAACAAACTAGTGAAGCTTTGGCTCTTAGCGTTGCTATGGAAAACTTAGCCCGAAATGCAGGCTATGTGGACCCAATGCGATTAACTTGGGCAATGGAAACCAAACAAGTACAGCAAATATTATCAAAAGATACTGCTATTTCTTTTGATGATGTAACCATTAGCTTAGTTATTAACCAAGAAGGTAAAGCCGATTTAGAAGTAACCAAAGGTGATAAAAAATTAAAAGCTATACCTGCCAAATTAAAGAAAGAAAAAGAGCTAATAGAACTAACTAGTTATAGAAAAACCATGCGAGAGCAATGGTCTCGTTCAAGAAAAGGACTCGAAGAAGCTATGGTAAGGGGTGATGCTTTTACATTAGACGAAATGACAAACCTATTTGAACATCCAGTAATTTCTAAACATTTAGAAAAACTAGTATTTGTAGTCAATGATACACAAGTAGGTTTCTTTTCTTCGGGTAATTTAGTAGCTGCTACAGGAGAAATTATTCCATTAGAAGAAAACCCAACATTTAGAATAGCACATTGTTATGATTTGCATGCCAATGCTGTTTGGACAGATTTCCAATCGTATTGTTTTGATAACAAGTTAGTACAGCCATTTAAACAAGTTTTTAGAGAGTTATATGTACCAACACCCGATGAGTTAGCTGAAAGAGCTATTTCTCGTCGCTATGCAGGACATCAAGTACATCCAAAACAAACTTTGGCTCTTTTAAAGAACAAAGGCTGGAAAGTAGATTATGAAGAAGGCTTGCAAAAAGTATTTCATGCAGCAGGTTTTCAAGTAAAACTATATGCTATGGCCGATTGGTTTTCTCCAGCAGAAGTAGAAAGTCCAACATTAGAAACTATTGAGTTTCATTCGTTAAAAGATTATAAAAACATTCCTTTTGAAGACATTAACCCAAGAATATTTTCAGAAGTAATGCGCGACATAGATCTTGTAGTGAGCGTAGCCCATGTTGGAGGAGTAGATCCAGAAGCCAGTCATTCTTCTATTGAAATGCGTGCTGTTTTATTAAGGGAAACACTACGATTGTTCAAAATTAATAATGTTGAGGTAAAAGAATCACATGCTTTAATTACTGGAACTATGGCAAATTATAGTGTTCATTTGGGTAGTGCTGTTGTGCATCAAACACCAGGGAAATATTTATCCATTTTACCTGTTCATTCACAACACAGAGGTAGACTATTCATTCCATTTGCCGATGATGATCCGAAATCGGCAGAAGTAATGTCGAAAGTACTCTTGTTTGCCAAAGACAATGAGATACAAGACCCAACTATTCTTACGCAAATAGATAAGAAGATAGCTGTAAACTAATTCAGAAGTCAATTATTACTTAAAGCCGACAAGATTATTTGTCGGCTTTTTTTGTTTACTTAATTTTCGTTTTCAATAGTATGCATGTTATAAAAAATACCATTTATCATTTGAATTCTATTACGAAAAATAGCTGCTTTATATTTGCTTCAGTACTCCGTTTTACGTCTTCAATGTAGCTAATGCTACATTTGTGGGTTAAAACTTCCGTACTTCGCAACTATTTTGGATCTATTTCTCTCATGACAAAGTCTAATAGGTAATTTGGGTTTAATTACAAAAAGAGCTTTGTCTTAGGGGTACCACATCTACAAGGTATATACGGGGTTGCTATGGGGTTAATAGGGAGTAGGTATGGGGTAAGTGTGTTTTTTAGTTTATGGTTGTAGGTTAAAGGTTGTATTGCAAATCTATGTGTTTATTTAATTGTAAACCAATATTCTCAAAACTTGTCTTGCTGTAGGCATGCTATTTGGAATTTTACAAACAAAATTATTAACAATGAACCATTAATAATTTATCAATCATTAAAAACAACGGATTAAAAACAACGGATTAAAATCACGTTGCTACAAAATGGGTCGTTCCTCTGGAACTTACACGTTTTGTTTTTATGGGTAAGAGCAATTTTTATTAATAATTTATCATCTATCATTCATCATTAATTTTAGAGTTCGGTATATATGTAGGGCAGGGTTTTAACCTTGTTATTAGAACAAAACAGGAGACGGAGAGGGATTTTAACCACCCCGTCCTTCGGACACCCCTCCAAAGGAGGGGAATAGAAGCTTTTTATGAAATTGCTTTTCTCATTTCCTAAAAATCACTGACGTAATACAAACAAAAAACTAATTTGTAACACTATCATTCACCATTAATTTCAGAGCTCGATATATATTGTAGGTCAGGGTTTTAACCTTGTTATTAGAACAAAACAGGAGACGGAGAGGAATTTTAACCACCCCGTCCTTCGGACACCCCTCCAAAGGAGGGGAATAGAATTTTTTTATGAAATTGCTTTTCGCATTTCCTAAAAATCACTGACGTATTACAAACAAAATCATTATCCCCTAGAAAATAGATAATAAAAACTTGTTTGTATTTTGTTGATATATTTGTAAAACAAGTTTCAATTTTAATTAATAATCAAGAATTAGTCATTCATTATCAAACATCAGTAATACAGTATAAAAACATGTCCTTCATGGGTTTTGTATATTATAATCCATTATTGATATCAATAAAATAGATAATTAAAACTTGTTTGTATTGTATTAACGAGTTTGTAAAATGATTTTCAATGTTGATTAATAATTAACCATTAAGAATTAATTATTTATCATTAACCATCAATCCTTAACAAGTCGTTGTTTTATAAAGATGGCATAGTTTTTATGGTTTGATTTTGTATTGATTATGGTTTCGTTCGCAAAGCTCCCTTTTTTTGAAAAAAAACAACAAAAAGATATAAAATTAGGGGTACCACAACCCCGAGCAAAACCCGAACAAAACCCGAACAAAGTCCGAACAAGACTAAAAGAAAGAAAAAAAACACTAAAAAATAAGGTTATGGCATTAATAGAAGTAGAGGGAAACTACCCAAAAAGAATAGGAAACTATGTTATTTATGAGTCTAGAGGGCAAATGATTATTAGGTCGATAAGTGGTTTTACTACTAAAGGCTTAAAAAGCGCAAAGAAATATGAAAGATGTAGAGAAAATGCGACCGAGTTTGGAAAAGTGTCTTCTTTGTGTAAGGTAATTAGAATGTGTTTAAAAGGCATTTTACCAAAACAAAATAACCTGGCAGTAGTAAATAGTTTAACGAAGAAAATGCGTACTGTAATGACTTGCGATTCAACGTCTGAAAGGGGTAAGCGCACGTTAGCAATAGCGCTACAAACTATTGAGGCTAAGAAAATGCTAGAAGGTTATTATTTTAATCCTGATGCTGCTATAGATTTACATTGTTCTATTAGCGATTGTTTAGAAGTGAATGCAACTTCTTTAACCTTTCCTAAAAAAGCGAATTATTTAGGCGCTAAAGTGCATTGTTTTACTTTTAATTTTACTACGCAAGAGGCACAATTAACGAGTAGTGCTATCTGTTTTTACGGTAAAAAACATTTGCCCGATTATTTGCATTTGCCCATAGTAGCACATGCTACAAAAAGTACAGGGATTGTATTTACTATTCTTGAATTGGGTTTTTTTAGCTATACAGGTGGTGCTTTTGTTCCTGTAGCAGACGATAGTAGTAAAGTGGTTAAGGTTGTGGATGTAGCAACGGATTAAAATCGCGTTGCTACAAAATGGTTCGTTCCTCTGGAACTTGCACGTTTTGTGTTTATGGGTAAGAGCAAGTTTCATTAATAATTAATCATCTATCATCAACCATTAATAATTTTCCATTAATTAAAAAACAACGGATTAAAATCGCGTTGCTACAAAATGCATCGTTCCTCTGGAACTTGCACGTTTTGTGTTTATGGGTAAGAGCAAGTTTCATTAATAATTAATCATCTATCATCAACCATTAATAATTTTCCATTAATTAAAAAACAACGGATTAAAATCGCGTTGCTACAAAATGCATCGTTCCTCTGGAACTTGCACGTTTTGTGTTTTTTTAAATGTTAGGTCTAAAAACGGAAAATAGCCTCAATGCGAAAAACCGTAAGTTATTATAAAATAAAAACTTTAGTTTAGCAAACTGGTGGTGAAATGCTTTCTATGTATTATTTTTAGGAATTAATAGAAACATTGAAATTATCTAATTTAGACAGACAATAAAAAAAACAAATAGCAAACGAATTGAATGACTATGAAAAACTTTAGCAACCTTTACCAAGTAAGTAAAACAATACGTTTTGAGTTAAAACCAATTGGTAGTACCTTAGAAAATATTGAAAACAAAAGTTTATTAAAAAATGATAGCATTAGAGCCGAAAGTTATCAGAAAATGAAAGAGACCATCGATGAGTTTCATAAATATTTTATCGATTTGGCTTTAAACAACAAAAAGTTAAGTTATTTAAACGAATATATAGCATTATATACCCAAAGTGCAGAAGCAAAAAAGGAAGATAAATTTAAAGCAGAATTTAAGAAAGTTCAAGATAATTTGCGAAAAGAAATTGTTTCTTCTTTTACAGAAGGAGAAGCTAAAGCTATTTTTTCAGTTTTAGATAAAAAAGAACTTATTACTATTGAATTAGAAAAATGGAAAAACGAAAATAACTTAGCAGTTTATTTAGATGAAAGTTTCAAATCATTTACTACCTATTTTACTGGTTTTCATCAAAATAGAAAAAATATGTATTCGGCAGAGGCTAATTCTACTGCTATTGCCTATCGTTTAATACATGAAAATTTACCCAAATTTATAGAAAACAGTAAAGCATTTGAAAAGAGTAGTCAAATAGCAGAATTGCAACCAAAAATTGAAAAGTTATATAAAGAATTTGAAGCCTATTTGAATGTGAACAGTATAAGTGAACTGTTTGAAATAGATTATTTTAATGAAGTGCTTACTCAAAAAGGAATTACTGTATATAACAACATTATAGGGGGTAGAACAGCAACAGAAGGCAAACAGAAAATTCAAGGGTTAAATGAAATTATTAATTTGTATAACCAAACCAAACCTAAAAATGAACGATTACCAAAACTAAAACAACTATACAAACAAATTTTGAGTGATCGCATTTCATTATCTTTTTTACCAGATGCTTTTACCGAAGGGAAACAAGTTTTAAAAGCCGTTTTCGAGTTTTATAAAATTAATTTGTTGAGCTATAAACAAGATGGAGTAGAAGAGAGTCAAAATCTTTTAGAATTGATACAGCAAGTTGTAAAAAATTTGGGTAATCAGGATGTAAACAAAATTTATCTTAAAAACGATACCAGTTTAACCACGATTGCACAACAATTATTTGGTGATTTTTCGGTTTTTTCTGCTGCTTTGCAATACCGTTATGAAACGGTTGTAAACCCAAAATATACAGCAGAATATCAAAAAGCAAACGAAGCTAAACAAGAAAAATTAGACAAAGAGAAAAACAAGTTTGTAAAACAAGACTATTTTTCTATTGCTTTTTTACAAGAAGTTGTTGCCGATTATGTTAAAACCTTAGATGAAAATTTAGATTGGAAACAAAAATATACACCTTCTTGTATTGCCGACTATTTTACTACCCATTTTATAGCAAAGAAAGAAAATGAGGCAGACAAAACTTTTAATTTTATTGCTAATATAAAAGCAAAATACCAGTGCATTCAAGGAATATTAGAACAAGCAGACGATTACGAAGACGAATTGAAACAAGACCAAAAACTTATTGATAATATAAAATTCTTTTTAGATGCCATTTTAGAAGTAGTACACTTCGTCAAACCGTTGCACTTAAAATCGGAAAGTATTACCGAAAAAGACAATGCTTTCTATGATGTTTTTGAAAACTATTATGAGGCTTTAAATGTAGTGACTTCGCTTTATAATATGGTGCGTAATTATGTGACTCAAAAACCGTATAGTACAGAAAAAATTAAATTGAATTTTGAAAATGCACAATTGCTAAATGGTTGGGATGCGAACAAAGAAAAAGATTATTTAACAACTATTCTTAAGAGGGATGGGAGCTATTTTTTAGCTATTATGGATAAAAAACATAATAAAACATTTCAGCAACTTACAGAAGATGATGAAAACTATGAAAAAATGGTTTATAAACTATTACCAGGCGTAAACAAAATGTTGCCAAAAGTTTTCTTTTCTAATAAGAATATAGCTTTCTTTAATCCTTCAAGAGAAATTTTAGACAATTATAAAAACAATACACATAAAAAAGGAGCAACATTTAATCTTAAAGATTGTCATGCATTAATAGATTTTTTTAAAGATTCGTTAAACAAACATGAAGATTGGAAATATTTCGATTTTCAATTTTCGGAAACCAAAACCTATCAAGATTTAAGTGGTTTTTATAGAGAAGTAGAACATCAAGGCTATAAAATAAATTTTAAAAAGGTGAGTGTTTCACAAATAGATACGCTAATAGAGGAGGGGAAAATGTATCTATTTCAAATTTATAATAAAGATTTTTCTCCCTATGCTAAAGGAAAACCGAATATGCACACGCTGTATTGGAAAGCTCTTTTTGAAACACAAAATTTAGAAAATGTGATTTACAAATTGAACGGTCAGGCTGAAATATTTTTTAGAAAAGCCTCTATTAAAAAGAAAAATATTATTACTCATAAAGCCCATCAACCCATTGCTGCAAAGAACCCTTTAACTCCAACGGCAAAAAATACTTTTGCTTATGATTTAATAAAAGACAAACGTTACACGGTAGATAAGTTTCAGTTTCATGTGCCTATAACCATGAATTTTAAAGCCACAGGAAACAGTTATATTAACCAAGATGTTTTAGCTTATTTAAAAGACAATCCAGAGGTTAACATTATTGGTCTGGATCGTGGAGAACGTCATTTGGTCTATTTAACGTTAATCGATCAAAAAGGGACTATTCTTTTGCAAGAAAGTTTAAATGTAATACAAGACGAAAAAAAAGCCACACCCTATCATACTTTGCTCGATAATAAAGAAATAGCGAGAGACAAGGCTCGAAAAAATTGGGGCAGTATAGAAAGCATTAAGGAACTAAAAGAAGGCTATATTAGTCAAGTAGTGCACAAGATTACAAAAATGATGATCGAGCATAATGCTATAGTAGTAATGGAAGATTTAAATTTCGGTTTTAAAAGAGGGCGTTTTAAAGTGGAAAAACAAATCTATCAAAAACTAGAAAAAATGTTGATTGATAAACTGAATTATTTAGTATTAAAAGACAAACAACCGCATGAACTAGGCGGACTATACAACGCTTTGCAATTGACCAATAAGTTTGAAAGTTTTCAGAAAATGGGTAAACAATCGGGATTTTTATTCTATGTTCCTGCTTGGAACACCAGTAAAATAGATCCTACAACTGGTTTTGTGAATTACTTTTATACCAAATATGAAAATGTAGAAAAAGCAAAGACTTTCTTTAGTAAGTTTGAAAGTATTCTATATAATAAGACCAAAGGGTATTTTGAATTTGTGGTTAAAAACTATAGTGATTTTAACCCAAAAGCAGCCGATACAAGACAAGAATGGACAATTTGTACGCATGGAGAAAGAATTGAAACCAAACGACAAAAAGAGCAAAACAACAACTTTGTAAGCACAACAATACAGCTAACAGAGCAGTTTGTAACCTTTTTTGAAAAAGTAGGTTTAGACCTTTCAAAAGAATTGAAAACCCAGCTAATAGCGCAAAATGAAAAGTCCTTTTTTGAAGAATTATACCATTTGTTAAAATTAACCTTGCAAATGCGAAACAGTGAAAGCCACACCGAAATAGATTATCTCATTTCTCCAGTAGCCAATGAAAAAGGAATCTTCTATGATAGTAGAAAAGCAACAGCAAGCTTACCAATAGATGCCGATGCAAACGGAGCCTATCATATTGCCAAAAAAGGATTGTGGATTATGGAGCAAATTAACAAAACCAACTCGGCAGACGATTTAAAGAAAGTGAAATTGGCTATTTCTAATAGAGAATGGTTGCAGTATGTGCAACAAGTACAAAAAAAATAGCGAACAAATAAACGTTCCTTGGCATCATTAAGAAACTAGACAAACTAAATTTCTACTATTGTAGATATTGTTTCATTCGGAATATTATAAGTAGGTTTTAAAGACAAACTAAATTTCTACTATTGTAGATAACAATATAATATATAAAGGCACACTTGTTTTAAAGACAAACTAAATTTCTACTATTGTAGATGCAAAAGCTTTGAATATTAAAGGCACTGTTTTAAAGACAAACTAAATTTCTACTATTGTAGATGTAGGCGTTGGTGTTTGTGTTGGATTATGTTTTAAAGACAAACTAAATTTCTACTATTGTAGATACATAGGACACCCCATCTATAGTTACGTTTTAAAGACAAACTAAATTTCTACTATTGTAGATTCTTCAACTAATAAAAAAGTACTGTTTGTTTTAAAGACAAACTAAATTTCTACTATTGTAGATACATAACCGAATCATTAACAACGTATGGTTTTAAAGACAAACTAAATTTCTACTATTGTAGATTTATTGACATCTCTGTGAGGTTCATTTTGTTTTAAAGACAAACTAAATTTCTACTATTGTAGATCAAACCAGTTTATGCTTTGTTTTTGGAGTTTTAAAGACAAACTAAATTTCTACTATTGTAGATTAGTGACAGGACCAGTTTTCATATAACGTTTTAAAGACAAACTAAATTTCTACTATTGTAGATTACCAGCAATCATAGGGTTAATAGCAAGTTTTAAAGACAAACTAAATTTCTACTATTGTAGATTAATGGTGTTATTCTTACAATTAATGGTTTTAAAGACAAACTAAATTTCTACTATTGTAGATTTTTACTACTCTCTCTTCTTGCTTGTATTCGTTTTAAAGACAAACTAAATTTCTACTATTGTAGATCAAGTTTTAAGAGATTATATGGGTAAGTTTTAAAGACAAACTAAATTTCTACTATTGTAGATAACACACCTCGCATTTATAGTAACTTTGGTTTTAAAGACAAACTAAATTTCTACTATTGTAGATTATTGCAGATATTGACGACGATGTAAGTTTTAAAGACAAACTAAATTTCTACTATTGTAGATAAGAACCTAAGCCAGCTTGCACTTTGCGTTTTAAAGTCAAACTAAATTTCTACTATTGTAGATAGCAGTACCTTAACGGATGGGTTTTAAAGTTTTAAAGACAAACTAAATTTCTACTATTGTAGATTTAAAGTCTGGGTGTAATCTTATTTTTTGTTTTAAAGACAAACTAAATTTCTACTATTGTAGATTTAAAAAGAATCTTGAAAGAATTAAAAGGTTTTAAAGACAAACTAAATTTCTACTATTGTAGATACTTAGGTATATGCTCTTATGCAGCTGGTTTTAAAGACAAACTAAATTTCTACTATTGTAGATCTAATACTGTGTTTTTTGTAGTTTTCGTTTTAAAGACAAACTAAATTTCTACTATTGTAGATTGGACCTGATGGATAATAAATGTAATGTTTTAAAGACAAACTAAATTTCTACTATTGTAGATTCCCAAACACAATTCTCAACACCTTGAGTTTTAAAGACAAACTAAATTTCTACTATTGTAGATGCCTTATTTGGTAGTATCTCTTCTTCGTTTTAAAGACAAACTAAATTTCTACTATTGTAGATCTAGAAAACTTGATAAACACTACTTTGTTGTTTTAAAGACAAACTAAATTTCTACTATTGTAGATAAAGATGTTTAATTCTCTTTTCCTGTTGGTTTTAAAGACAAACTAAATTTCTACTATTGTAGATCAAGTGCAATGCTGGTAAACTTAGGCAGTTTTAAAGACAAACTAAATTTCTACTATTGTAGATTCCTTTAAAAACATATCTAAACAACAAATGTTTTAAAGACAAACTAAATTTCTACTATTGTAGATTACAATCATATACAATATAAAGCAGATGGTTTTAAAGACAAACTAAATTTCTACTATTGTAGATAAGAAACCGAAAGTGTTTTAAGTGATAAGTTTTAAAGACAAACTAAATTTCTACTATTGTAGATTTGAGAGTAGTTTAAATGCAGTTATTAATGTTTTAAAGACAAACTAAATTTCTACTATTGTAGATAAGAGTGCTATTATCAAGCAGATACTTGTTTTAAAGACAAACTAAATTTCTACTATTGTAGATTATTAACTAATACCTTTTCATTTGATGGTTTTAAAGACAAACTAAATTTCTACTATTGTAGATTGTGTACATCTGCGACCATTGGTTTTGTTTTAAAGACAAACTAAATTTCTACTATTGTAGATAGGTTGTTTAATGATTTGCTCATCCATGTTTTAAAGACAAACTAAATTTCTACTATTGTAGATATGTAATGATTGTAGATCTTATTTAACTGTGTTTTAAAGACAAACTAAATTTCTACTATTGTAGATGCAACAGAAAAAATTGCAACTTCAATGTTTTAAAGACAAACTAAATTTCTACTATTGTAGATTGAGCATAAGTACCTCTAGGAGCGCCATAGGTTTTAAAGACAAACTAAATTTCTACTCTTACGCACTGCTGTATCTTTTTATAAATTTGGCAAAAAAACAAACATGTTTAAAAGAGTATTTTTTATTTCCCTTTTTCTTTATGCTCCTTCTTTTATCGGTTTTAGTAATAAAGTGCATGAGTTACTAGCGCTAAAGGCTTTTTTTGATACAAAGGAAGAAATTAAATTGTTGCTTAAAATTTCAAAAGAGGGTATACTATCTTTAGAAGATGCACAGGCTAATAATGTATCGATTCAGCAGTCTTTTGAAAAGAAAATGCAAAAGGTGTATGACTGGATTGCTACCGAAAATGCGCAAGGAAATCGTTTGCAACCAGCCTTAAATATTTATAATGAGGAGGGAGATTATTATTTGGAGTTTTCAAATTTTTCTTTTTTTCAATTTTAATTTCTATATTTGCCCTCGAAATGAAAACATTAAGACAACATATTGCTATACTATCTATGGATAGTAACTACCGTTTAGTAGAGGGATTCCCTGCTAAGGGCAATAGGTCGTTTGTAATGTTTTATGAGTTTTAGAATACAGAAAAAGTACTTTTTACTTCACAATAGATACAAGCGTCCTTCACAAGAGGGCGCTTTTTTTGTTTTGTTTTGTTTTGTTTAGTGAAGAGAATAGAGGAAAGAGAATAGAGAATAGAGAATAGAGAATAGAGAATAGAGAATAGAGAATAAAGAGAAGAGAGAAGAGAATAAAGAGAAGAGAATAAAGAGAAGAGAATAAAGAGAAGAGAATAAAGAGAAGAGAATAAAGAGAAGAGAATAAAGAGAAGAGAATAAAGAGAAGAGAATAAAGAGAAGAGAATAGAGAATAAAGAGAAGAGAATAAAGAGAAGAGAGAAGAGAATAGAATTAAAAAAATAAAAAAGAAAAAAATGTTTAATGCTTAATAAAAATAAAACAAAATAAGACTTGAAAGCTAAGCAAATGAGAGACAGTCATTTGGATGATTTAAGGATATCGGTTGTAAAACGGACAGGCTTTTCTTTGTTTAAAAATGAGCTTAACTAATTGATAATCAGTAAAATAATTTTAAAAAAGATTTGGAAGTTTACTTTTTTTGACTTTATCTTTGCAGCAGAAATAATGAGAACAATCAATTAGTTATGTTTAATTAGTAATGATTGATTTTTGAAGAAGTAATAAAAACAATTGATTAATTAATCAGTAACAATTTATAATTAAGAAACATGAGAACACTAGATATACAGTATAAAGGAGAACAAAAAATGAATTTAATTTCACTAGAGCGTAGCTTTTCACTAAACCCGAGTTTTGACTTCGCGGTAAAACGAAACATGCAGGTGCATCACTATAGGCAATAGGATATTACTATCTTATTTGTATACATGAAGCACCTTTAACGAGGTGCTTTTTTTGTGTTGTTTAGTAGTTAGTACTTAGTGATTAGTACTTAGTGAAAAGTCCTTAGGAAGAAAATGCAGGAATGGCGAAACGGGTAAACGCGTTAGACTTAGACTCTGAATTTTGAGAGTTCGATTCTCTCTTCCTGTACAAAATGCTCCGTTCGTCTAACGGTTAGGACAACTGCCTTTCGAGCAGTAAATACGAGTTCGATTCTCGTACGGAGTACAAACTGATTTGTGATGTAAATGGTTAGCATAAGAGACTTTGACTCTCTTTGTTCGGGTTCGAATCCTGACGAATCAACAAACGTTCTTAGAAAGGAACACCCACTCAAAGGATGGTTTTTTTGACTGTCTCTCAAAAAGACTTGACTTTGAGTAACCGCTGGGAAGATAACGATGGTTGTTTACTCGCTTTGGATGCGAGAGGTTGCAGGTTCGAGTCCTGCTTCCCAGACTGTTTAGTAGCCAGTGATTAGCGCATAGTGATTAGTAAATAGTGCTTAGTAAATAGTGCTTAGTAAATAGTAATTAGTGAATAGTAAGACTTTGACTCTCTTTGTTCGGGTTCGAATCCTGACGAATCAACAAAATGCTATAGCTCAAAGGATAGAGCAACAGCAATGTATGCTGGAGATGGAGGTTCGATTCCTTCTGGTGTTTAAGTGATTAGTACTTAGCTGTTCGTTAGTTCGAGTGTTTTTATGAAATGCAAATAGCAATTTTATAAAAAGAGTATCGAGAACTGTTGTTAGAAAATGCTTCTCGATAGGCTTCGCACTCGAAGTGACGTAGATTGGGAGTACTATTGAAGTGATTAAAAAAGGTAATAAAAGTAAAAAAATAGAAAAAATGGAATTTAGAAAATATAATTCAATAGAAAATACGTACCAAAAGCAAGTTTTGGAACAAATTATCATGCATGGTTTTGAAAAAGAAACCTATATCGTACAAGAAAAAGTACACGGTGCTAACTTCTCTTTCTATACAGATGGAGTAACGATTAAAATTGCAAAACGTACTGATTTCGTGGATGAAGAGGAAACTTTTTTTAATGCTCACGAAGTAGCAAAACGATACAAAGAGAACGTATTGGAAGCTTTTAAAACGGTACAATCGGAATTTCAAGAAACCCAATTCATTGTGATTTTTGGAGAATTGTTTGGAGGGAATTACAATCACAAAGATGTACCTGTAGTAAAAAATGCTATTAAAGTGCAAAAAGGAGTAGACTATTGTCCGGAGAACGATTTCTATGCTTTTGATATTAAAGTAAATGGTACGCATTATTTAACGGTTGATTCGGCAAATAGTGTGTTTGAAAAAACAGGTTTCTTTTATGCAAAGACCTTGTTTGAAGGGACTTTAGAAGAAGCGTTTCGTTATCCAAATGAGTTTAATTCCTTGATTCCAGATTGGTTGGGTTTGCCAAAAATGGAAATGAATATTTGTGAAGGGGTAATTATTAAACCTAATGTGCCTAAGTATTTTGGAAACGGATCACGTGTGATTTTGAAGAATAAAAACGATAAATGGGCAGAAGTAGGTAGGAACAACAAGCCTAAAAAAGAACATAAAGAAGATTATTTTTCGGGAGAAGCACAAAACATTTGGGAGGCTATTCAAAACTATATTACAATGAATAGATTGTATAATGTGTTGAGTAAAGAGGGGGAGTTTCACCCAAAGATGATAGGGAAGTTAGTCGGATTGTTTTCACAAGATGTGATTGCCGATTTTAAGAAAGACCACCCAAATGCTTTGGAGGTTTTGGAAAAAGAAGAGCAAAAAAGAATTAATAAAAGAGTCAATAACCAAGTGATAGGCTTAATTAAAGAAGAGTTTATGACGTTTAAAGTGTGAACATTTTTATAAGAAAGCACCACATAGGCACATAGTATTAGGAAAAGTTTCCTAGTTCTGTTTAATTGGATGAATTAAAATTTATCAAGCATCTTATGTGTCTATGTGGTTTAAGAAAACAACAAAATAATAACAATTTAAAAAATAAAAAAATGCGACAAGATATACTAAAACGATTTTTAACGAATACCGACGAAACAGGAAGATTCTTAATGAAATCGAAGATAACAGGAATTATTTATTTCGTAGAACCTATTTATAATGGAAAAACACCCAAATGGGGCGACTTAAATCCTGCAACGGGACAATTAGAAGGAAATTATGGTTCCAAATATACAGGAGCTGTTACTAAGAAAGAGTCCCTTATTACAGAAGAGAATGGTTTTGTAAATATTGGCTATTTCAAAGGAAGTCCCTTTGGAGCCATAGATCAACGAGATAAAGCCCATCAAGAACGCTTAAAACAATAAAAAAATGCAAAGCTATAGACGTGGATTAATTATTTAATTGTTAATGGTTATAGATTGTGTAAAGTTTTATTATTATTAAATAAGCACGCAGATTTAGCTGATTTACTCAGATTTTTATTCGCAATCTTGTCACCCTATAAAGGGTCTCATTAGTAGTTCTATAAAGTGTTATGTGAGTTTCTTGTGGAATGTTTGCAATAGTACAGTATTGAGAATAATTTATACATTTTTTGAGCTACGTAGAATAGTTGCGTACTACTATTGAAATCTTTGTATCAGAAAATAAAATGATATGAAAACGATTCGACTTTATTGTAAAACATGTAATGCAAAATTGACTGATGATTTAACAGAATTGAATGCCAATGCTTTACGATTTGAGGATGGTGTGGATATGATAGCGAAAAATAAGTTCTCCATTACTAATCATGAAAACAGTGGCAAAGAAATAGTGATAGCAATTGATGCTTATTTTTTTAAAAATCATAAAGATTGTAATCGTTTCTCAGGTTGTTGTGGTAGTTCTGGTTTAGATGGAATGAATAAAACCTGTGTTAACGGACATGAAATAGCTACAGAAGTATCTGATTGTTGGACACCACATTATATCAAAGTGAATTTAGCTAAAGTAACTATTAAGGAAAAGATTACTGATTATGAATACAAAAAAATGCTTTACGGTATTTAGTTTATAGAATTAGTAATAAAACGTTCTTTTAAAATTACTATAAAAACAATTAGCCTTTGCAAAGAGACCTTTCTTTTTAATAAAGAAACACTATCTAAAGACCTGAAAAGGGTGTACGTTTCTGGAACTGCTGTTTTGCTTTTCTGTTTGTATTATTTGCCAGTACAATAGGGTGAATGAAATAGAAAACCCTTGCAACACTTCTTTTAACTTCTCTTTTTCCGTTCTTTAAAAGTAAAGGCTATTTTGTTTTAAGTAGTTGATAATTAAATAAAATAAAAGATTCTTAAGCTACGTAAAATAATTGCGTACTTGTAATGAAATCTTTGTAAAGAAATAAAATGTTAGGTAGTATTTAAAACTTAAAATTAGACTTAAAATGATCTATACTTTTGAAAAATCAGATTTGATAACCAAACAATTGAGAAAGTTTACAACTGCCTATACACATCATGTTGTTGGACAATATGCAAACATTGATTTTTGGATTAATGAAGTAGTTACATCGCTAAAAGCTATAGACGAACATAAAAAACGATTTGATAAGCTCTATACTGCTCAAAAAGAATGGACAGAAGATCATGGAACTGTTATACATAAATATTGTTTTATTTGTAATGGAAGATGTGAGTTTAGTAATGGAAAACCAAGTTTGCCAGTGTATAAACAGGAAAAAGGTCTACGTAAAGAATTGGTCGATGCTGCTTATTTTTTTCTTTTGCGATGCTTTAGAATTGGATTGCTAACTAGAGAAGAATTAAAACAAAAATGCGACACGATTGGAACAAGTATTGATCCAAATGATTTAGAATAATACCATTTATCACTTGAATTTACTGGAATAAAATGCCCTTTTTTCCTCGCTATTTCAATATAAAATAAAAACGTAGCGATGCTATGCTTTGATTTTCTATTTCATATCAAGAAAAAAATCATCATTTTCTTTTACGGTAAATTACAAATCACAACTGGTATAAAAACGTTCTTTTTAAAAGACTAAAAATATCAAACAAGTCCTGTTGGGTGTTTCTGTATAGCACTATTGTAGTATTCGTTTCGCAATTGCGTATGATGGTTTACTATGCAACTTGATTTGGAGGTTTTCGGTTGTTTTCCAAAAAAACAATCACCAAATGTTTTACAGGTTCGAATCCTGTTGCTACAATGTAGTATGGCGAAAATGGTAGACGCACAAGATTTTGGTTCTTGCACATTAATAAGGGTTCGAATCCCGCACGCAATTCAATGCGATTATAGGTTGAGTACATTCTCTCGTTAAAAAGAATGAATCAAAGAAAACAGCTTGTCTTTGTTAGTAAAACCTTTTTAGCAATAAGAAGGAGGAACACTCACAAAAAGACCTGAAGATTGAGTTTGTTATTGGAACAACTAATTTGCTTTTGTATTTGCTTACGTACTATTCTTATGGCTCGTAAAAAATAATACAACACCATTTTAGTACTTCTTTTAACTTCCTTTTTTCCGTCCTTTTTGGAGAACAAAGGCAAAACGTTTTCTTATTTAAAAAGAGAGAAGAGAATAAAGAAAAGAGAAAATAACATCCGATTAAATTCAGATTAAAAATATAGAAAATATGATAAAAAGAATTACAATAGATGCTTATCAAGTAGGATTAGTATTTGAAAACAGAAAACTAATTAATGTATTAGAAGAAGGGAAATATTGGATAACGGGAGCTAAAAATGTTGAAATACATGAAAAAGCATTGCCTTTTTTACCAAATATCGATTTGAATATACTTTTGCAAAATGAAGCATTGGCAAGTTTACTTGAGGTAATTGAAATTCCAGATTATCATGTGGCTTTTTTCTATGTAGACACTCATTTTAAAGATGTTTTAACAAAAGGAAAATATGCTTTTTGGAAAGGTATGCATACTTACAAATACACAATTGTTGATTTAACTTCGGTTGAAATTGATAGGGAAATACCAACCTATTTATTTGATGAGGTGAGAGTGAGAGGAATGATAAGAAGTTTTCAATTGAACAGTAATGAAAAAGGATTGTTGTTTATTGACGGGAAGTATCAAAAAACAGTTGAAGCTGGTACGTATTACTTTTGGAACAATACTACACCCATTGAGATTAAGAAAATAGATTTGAGACAACAACAATTGGAAATTTCTGGACAAGAATTGTTGACCAAGGACAAAGCGGCTTTGCGAATCAATTTCTTTGTAACGTATCAGGTGGTTGATGCCATTAAAGCATTGGTAAACAATAAAGACTATGACAAACAATTGTATGTAACGATGCAGTTGGCTTTGAGAGCTTTTGTAGGTGATTTTACTTTAGACGAGTTGTTGAGTAAAAAAGATACGATTGCCGAAGTTATTTTGGAAGCAACCAAAACAAAAGTAGCAACTTTAGGTTTAAACGTTGCTACTGTTGGAATTCGTGATGTTATTTTACCAGGAGATATGAAAGAAATCATGAATCAGGTTTTAGTAGCTGAAAAGAAAGCACAAGCCAATAGCATTATGAGACGTGAGGAAACAGCTTCCACAAGAAGTTTGTTGAACACGGCTAAATTGATGGAAGAAAACGAAATGCTTTGGAAGTTGAAAGAGATGGAATATGTAGAGAAAATTGCTGATAAGATTGGTGAAATTACGATTTCTGGAAGTGGCAACATTATCGGTCAATTGAAAGAGATTTTTGTGAAGTAAATAAAATAAAATAAAAGATTTTTAAACTACGTAAAATAATTGCGTACTTATAATGAAATCTTTGTAAAGAAATAAAAACGTTCTTTTAAATACTAAAAATGAGTCAACAAGGTCAAGTATAAGTTACTTCAAACTTCCTCCTAAGAAACACACTTGTGCGATTATCAGTTGATTCATCTTTTGGGGCAGTAGCTCAGTGGTAGAGCAGGTTAGTTTATACATTATCAAAACGTCAGAACTAGTTGGACAATACCAACATACTTCAAACAGGTTAGACTTCTTCGGAAGTCTTGGTTCGAGTCCAAAAATGTTGGTACATTTTCAAATAGCGTTTTGGTCAATTCAAACTTACTTCAGCACTTATAACGCCCAGGTCATGGGTTCGAATCCCATCTGCTCCACTATAGAAGGTCAAAACTAACTTACTTCAACCACAAACTTAAAATTTGTCAAACTAGTTAGTCCATTATCTTCTAGAATTAAGGTCAAGTGCTTCTTACTTCAAACTCACGATAAGAACTAGAAGCACCATTATCTAATTTTTTAAAAATAAATACAATGAAAACAAACGAATTATTAAAAATCAGCTTGCGTCAAAACGCACTATATATTCCTAGTGAGTTTATCACTGGAAATGCCACAACGATTACAGGGCCAACATCGGTTTTAGTAGCCAATGTAGCCAAGTTAGGATTTGCTTTTTCAGAAGAAGCTCTACAAGCTATTAATGCAGTACATCCAAAATATAAGTTAGAAATTCAAGACATCATAAAAGAAGTACTAGGTGTTAACAAAAACTGGACACCATTGGTAAAAAACTGGGAGATTCCAACAGGAGAGTCTTTGTATGATCATATTACTACTTTTTTTGCGAATGTTTTTAAAACTAATAAAGGAACCACTTTAGCATGTGGACATATTATTCCTGCGAATACGTTTCCATTAGAGCGTTATAATGGTTGTCCTTATTGCGGTACTCCATTTGAGTTTGATACAGCTAAACAAGAAGGACAAGGTAGTAAAATGAAAGTATTGGAGCTTTGGACTGAGAAAGAGTTACATGCTTTTTATTATTCGTTATTAAGTTCTAAAACGGCTTTAGACGCTACACAAGTGGATAGTTTGAAAGCATTGTTGTCTCATTTGCCATTGCCAAGCGAAGTGAAAATTGGAATTAAGGAAACCATGATGTTGGTGATTGATACGTTGATCGACTTGGATAAAGAAGAAAAGGCAAGTGCTCTTTTTACTTCTCCAACGGATATTTTACGTTACTTATGGTACAAGAAAACCAATTTATTGCAGATTGTTGAACCAAAAACAATCATCAATAGAATTGCTAGTAATAACCAACATTTCTTTGTTGCTGCTGATAATAGTGCGAAAGCGAAATTAATCACAACAGTAGACTTGAAATTAAAATATTCAAGAAAGGAATGTTTAATGGTAGCAAGATGGTTGAATGATTTGCCATTAGAAGCAGAAAAAGCATGTGAAATGATGCATCCAAAAAGAGCAATGTGGGTGCGTTTTATTAGAGCTTTGCGTTTGCCAGAATATAGTAAGCGAAAAGGATTTGAAGCTTTGAAAACATTGTTAGATGTATTTTATAACCAAACCTATGAAGTGTGGCAAGGAAGAGTAAATTATTATCGTTTGCGTTCTGATGCAAATAAAACTTTTGCTTTATTACAAGAAAGACCCGGTTTGTTTGCTCGTTCGTTATTCTCTAACATGTTATGGTTTGGACCTGATGAAACGATAGCTGCTTTTACTGCTATTATTGATAAAGTACCTGCAAGATTGGTGTTTACGTTGAATATGTATGCGCAAAACTACTTTGATAGCAACATACAAAGAAGTGTGAAACCTTTAGGTGGTGTAAATAAGAAAATTGGATCTAATAGATTGTTATCGTTGTATAACGAAGACCAATTAAAAGCGATGCAAAATCAAATTGAAGATTTATGCTTGTTAGCGATGGAGAAGCGATTTGCAGCTCAAAAGAATGAGAACAAAACAATTTACATTGATCCGCAATTGTTCAATATGCCAGTAGCTATAGGCGATAGAAGTGAAACCATTCAGGATTTACCAGTAGCTTTAATGGGAACTCGTTTTCCAATAGAAGGTAATACTGTGCGATTGTTTATGCAATGGGGACAAGGTTTACCTGCTCAGCATTTGGATATGGATTTGAGTTGTCATATTGCTTATGCAGATAAATCTGAGATTTGTTCGTATAGCCAATTGCAAGCAACGGGTTGTAAACATAGTGGTGATGTAATTCATATTCCAAATCAAATTGGTACAGCCGAATACATCAATATCGATATAAATGCACTAGCTTATGCTGGAGCCAAATATGTAACCTTTACTTGTAATGCTTATAGTAATGGAAGTATTACACCCAACTTAGTTGTAGGTTGGATGAATAGTAAATATCCGATGACTATTTCAGAACGATCTGGTGTGGCTTATGATCCTTCTTGTGTAGATCACCAAGTACGAGTGACACAAAACGTGGCTAAAGGTTTAGTATTTGGTGTACTTGATGTAGCTAAAAGAGAAATCGTTTGGTTAGAAATGACTTTCGGAGGTCAAGTTGTTCAAGGTTTGGATTACAAAGGTGTTCAAGCTCTATTAGCGAAATTATCGAGCAAATTGAATATTGGTAGTTTGTTAACTATAAAAGCAAAGGCTCAAAATTTGCAAATTGTAGAGGCACCAGATGCTGATGAAGTTTACGACTCAAAATGGGCCATAAATGCAGCTGCTGTAACGCAGTTGTTAGTAGATTAAACAAAACCTCGGAATTCTTATTTCGAGGTTCTATACCATTTATCATTTGAATTTACTAGAATAAAACGCCCTTTTTTCCTCGCTATTTCAATATAAAATAAAAACGTAGCGATGCTATGCTTTGATTTTATATTTCATATCAAGAAAAAAATCATCATTTTCTTTTATAGTAAATTCAAATTACAACTGGTAGAACAAAAACTTAGAAATAATGAAAAAAGAGAATACAAATAAAAATACGTTACACGCAATAGTAAATATAATACAGGCAATAAGTTTAGTATTTACTATAATAGGTTTAAATAGCCAAAGTAAGAGTAAACCAGCCAAAAATGCTTTTTTGGATGACATACACAAACACATGGCTAAAGTAAAATTAGACGAAATGAAAGTGAAGAATGGAAAGAACAAAAATACAATAGCGTTTGACTCCATCTTTATAGCAATGAAAAATAAAAAATGAAAACAACAGAAAAAATAATCATCATAGATTTAGAAGCGACTTGCTGGAATGGTCCAGTGCCTAAGGGGCAAGTCAACGAAATAATAGAAATAGGTATTTGCGAATTAGATACTCTTTCTGGAGCGATTACCAAAAATAAAGGAATCCTTATTAAACCAGAACATTCCACGGTAAGTCCGTTTTGTACCGAACTGACCACAATTACTCAAGAATTATTGGATAAGGAAGGAATGTCTTTTGAAGATGCTATTGAAATGCTGGAACAGGAATACCAACCCGATCAATACACTTGGGCAAGTTACGGTCAGTACGATTTGAACATGCTGAAAAAACAATGCTCCTACAGGAAAATTAGTTACCCTATGGGAAGTCATCACATTAACGTAAAAGAATTGTTTAGTGAAGTGAAAGGACTGAATAAAAAAGTAGGTATGAACGGAGCGTTGGAAATTTTAGATATTCCATTAGAAGGAACACACCACAGGGGTGTAGACGATGCGAAGAATATTGCTAAGATATTGCATTGGTGTCTTGAGAATGAGTAATTAGTCCTTAGTGAATAGTGATTGGTAATTAGTTTTACTATAATAAAAATACTCTTGATGTGCCTTTACCGAAGTTGTCTTTTATTAGATTTTCTTTGGTAAAGGTTTTTTAATTGTAGTAGTATTAGCAGTGAATAGTTTAATAAATGAATCAAATATTTATATTTGTTTTTTAACCTTATCCAATATGATTTTTCCATAGATGTTCATTATAAAACCGATTATGCCAAAACGGTTTTGCTGTTTTTTGAAAATTGGCAAAGTGAAACCCTAGTAATGTAGTGACTCATAGAATACCAAAATAGGAGATAGGTATCATTTCCTAAAACTTTTTTAATCAATATTTGCTAAATAAAATAAAGAAGTAGTTGTTTATTGTTCTTTGTTGAGGGGATTAATAATACAGATTATTGCTATTAAGATTGTCATTTATTGAAATAGTTTGTCTCTATTCTCTTTCAACCATTCAGTCCCTCTTTTTAAATTATTTTAATACAAAAGCTACAAATAGGATAGCATCTTTTTAAAAAGTTTTTATTTTTACAAAAACAAAACAAATGAAAGTAAAGTTTTTAGTATCGCTATTACTAGTTTCAATATGTATTTTTGCTCAAGAAGAAAATGCCCTACAAAAGAAGCAACAATTAGAAACCGCTATTCAAAAAGCGCAAGGAGCAAAACGGCTTAAACTATTAGATAGCTTAGCAACGTATATTTATTATGATACCAATTTGGAGTGTGATTCTATATTACGAACTACTATAAAGTATGCCATAAAACTAGACTCGGTAAATGTAGCCACAAGACAAGCTTCTAACCTGATTGATTATATAGCTCATTCCTCGGGGAAATTTGATGAAGGCAAACAAATTATAGCTACTATGAAGCCTTTATTGGCTAAAGTATCATCCCCTAAAATACTAGATAATTATTATACTAATGTAGCCAATATGTATTATTATGCAGGAGATTTTGAAGCCTCTATTAAAGCGTATGATAAAGCGTATTTCTATGCTACTCAATATAATGCTACTACTATAGGTTTGATTGCCTTTAGAAAAGGAGTTGTTTATGTGGATAATGGAGAATTTGGAAAAGCATCCTTATCACTTGCAGATGCTATTAGTTATTTTCAAAAAGTAAAAGATACTTTAAAATGGATTGATGCCAAAGGGTCTGTGTCCATTTTATACAGTAAAAGCGGGTTTTATAAAGAATCTAAAAAAGAAAGAGAAGAACAAATTGAGTTAGCCAAAAGATTTAAACCCTATACTAATATTGGTGTTATTTATTTCAATATGGCAGCCGATAATAATAAAGCGGGTTTCCAAGAAGAACGCATTGCCAATTTAAAATTAGCGCTTAAAAATAATGAAACATCACAACATCAAACTTTTTTTGATCCTATCTTTACATCGGCTTTAGCCGTTGCTTATGCAGAAAATGACAGCATTGCATTAGCTGAAAAAATAGTTAAGAAGTTAGAAGCTAACCCAGAAAAATACACAACCAACTATAATGAGGCTTCCTATTTAGAAGCTAAGAAAAGCCTTCTGTTTGCTAAAAAAGAGTATGAACAAGCTCTTACTTATGGCGAAACCTATTTAAAATTAAAGCAGAAAGGCAAACAATTTGAGGAAATACAATTGGCTGAAAAATTCTTATTTGATGTGTATGAACAAATAGGGGATAAAGAAAAAGCACTTTATCATTTTAAAAATTATACGCATATTAAAGACTCTATAGGGAACATTCAAAAGACAAGAGTTTTGGCATATTATCAAACTTTATATGAAACAGAGAAAAGAGATTTAACCATTGAAAATCAAGAAGCGAATATTGCCTTATTAGATTCTAAAAATAAGATTAAGAATCAGTGGATGTTCTTTGGAGGTTCTGGTTTGCTTGTGCTGTTTGGCTTTGTAACCGTAATTCGTTCTCGTAATTTTGCCAAAAAGAAACAAAAAATTCAAGAAAAGTTTACCCAAGATATTATTAATGCACAAGAAGAGGAGCGTACAAGAGTAGCCTTGGAATTGCACGATAGTGTGGGGCAGCAGTTAATGCTCATAACGCGTAAATCAAAGAATAGCAATGACGCTAGTATGGAGGCTTTAGCCAAAGATACGCTGCAAAACGTTAGAACCATTTCACAAGGATTGCATCCCGTAGTATTAGAACGATTAGGTTTTACAGCAGGAATAAATGATTTAATCACTACAATTGATACGAATACCGAACTTTTTTTTACAACTGAAATAGAAAATGTTGATGCCTACTTAGACAATAAAGAAGCCTTACATTTATATAGAATACAACAGGAAATTTTAAATAATATAGTAAAACATGCAGAAGCAACTGCTGTAAGTATAGACATTCGAAAGGGAAAATCAACAATCGAGATTATTGTAGAAGATAATGGTAAAGGGTTTGATTATGAAAAACAAATGCAGTTTTCTAAAAGTTTAGGTATGAAATCTTTATTAGAAAGAAGCAAAATACTTAAGGCTAATCTAACCATTAATTCGATACTTAAAAAGGGAACAATAATGCAAGTAACCTTTCCTATTTGATAGATAAGTTGTATTTTGCCTTACTTTTAAATCCAACAGGAAAAAAATGAATAAAAGGAACATTTCTTTAATCATAGCAGACGATCACCCTATCATGTTAAAAGGGCTAGCCGAAGAACTTGAAAATGCAGGGTATAACATTGTGGCTACGGCTAATAATGGTGCAGCAGCAGTAGAAATAATAGCATTACATAAACCTAGTATTGCGCTATTAGATATTGAAATGCCTTTTTTTAATGGTTTTGAAGTCATTAAGAACTGTCAAGGACTACAGTTAGATACCAAATTTGTGGTGATGACTTATCATAAAGAAAAGGGATTTATAGTACAAGCGAAAAAAGTAGGCACGCACGGGTATTTGTTGAAAGAAGATAATCTCGATGAAATTGAAGCCTGTATAAAAGCTGTTTTATTGGATGAATTTTATTTTAGCAAATCCTTTCAGGAAGATATCAAGTATACTGTAGATAATGAACTCAGAAAAGTAGGATTGTTAACTCCATCGGAAAGAACTATTATTCGTTTGATAGCACAAGGTAAAAATTCAGCAGAAATTTGTGAAACACTCAAAGTCTCAAAAAGAACCATAGAAAAACATCGTGCTAATATTATTGCTAAGTTAGAATTAGAATCTTCTCTAGATACTTTAACGCAATGGACAACAGATTATAAAGAAATTATCATGTCTTTATAATTTTAAGAAAAAAGATTAGACTAAGTAAACTACGTAATTTTTGCGCCTAATACGTATGGTTTACTATTGTGGTTTACAGTAACATTGTATTTTAAAAAAAAAATAAATTACAATGAAAAAAAACTACCTTTTATCCGTTCCATTCGCTTTAATACTGTTACTGTCAACTAGTATTTATTCGCAAAACATTGTGTCTACCAATCCCACTATGAATGCTATCAATGTACCTGTAAATGCAAATCTATCTATTTCTTTTGATGCTATTATTACCCCAGCACAATTTAATGCTGTAACTATTGTTGTTTCGGGTTCTCAAACAGGTAGAATTTTGGGGAATTTTATAGGATTATATAGTACTTCAATACTCTTTATTCCAAACGACGACTTCAAACCAGGAGAGCTTATTAGCGTCACTTTGAGTACTAGTACCACTAAGTTAGTAGCTAGTTTTACCACTGCGGTAAGTACCAATAGTGCAGGAACTTTTGATTATGGACAAAATATAATTACTACTAATGCTTCAGACGCTTTTACTGTATTTTCTGCCGATCTAGACGGAGATGGAGATTTGGATGTACTTTCTGCTTCTATAGACGATAATAAAATTGCTTGGTATGCCAATGATGGTTCAGGCAACTTTGGGGCACAACAAATTATTACCACAAGTGTAGATGAAGCTTGGGAGGTTTATGCTGCTGATTTAGATAATGATGGAGATATGGATGTAATTTCGGCTTCAGCGGGAGACGATCGCATTGCGTGGTATGAAAATGACGGAAGTGGTAATTTTGGTTCCCAACAAACCATAACCACTCATGCCAATTTAGTAAGAAGAATAGCTGTTTCAGATATGGATGGTGATGGTGATTTAGATGTAGTTTCAACATCTATTAATACAGGACACATTTATTGGTATAAAAATAATAGTAATGGTAGTTCTTGGACAGAAGAAATTCTTACAAGTTTACAAGGTACAGGAGCAATACATACTACTGATTTAGATAATGACGGTGGAATTGACGTGCTTGCTTCTTCAAATGGTTATGTAGGATGGTATAAAAATAATGGATTTGGTAACTTTGGAGCTTTTCAAAGTATTAGTCTTAGTGATTTGGCTATAGCTGGTTTATATGCTGCAGATTTAGATGGAGATGGATATCAGGATGTGCTGGCCGCTTTAAGATTTGATGGTGTTGCTTGGTATAAAAATAATGGTAATGGAACTTTTGGTTCCAAACAATTGATTACCGCAGCTACTCTTACTCCTTTTGCTTATGATGTTTATGCCACAGATTTAGATGGGGATGGCGATATGGATGTTCTATCGGCATCATCAAATGATGATAAAGTGGCTTGGTATGAAAATGATGGGAATGGTAATTTTGGTGCACAACAAGTTATAACGACTAGTGCTGATGCTGTTAGAAATATTTATGCTGCCGATTTAGATGGTGATGGAGATTCGGATGTTTTATCTGCTTCTGGAAATGACAATAAAATTGCTTGGTATGAAAATGAGAGTACTACCTTAAGCTTACATGATAATGAACTTAATAATGAATGGTCTCTCTATCCCAACCCTACGAATAATCAAATAAATATTCAAGTAAAAAAAGGACTAGTTATTCAAAAAATAGCCATCTATGATCTTACGGGAAGATTGGTAAAGGCACAAAATATAAAAGATAATTTAGAAATTATTCGTATTGATAGTTCCCTATTAAGTGCAGCTACTTATACTATTAAAGTTATTACAGATAAAGGAGTGCTTACTAAAAAAATGATTAAAATGTAAGTTATTAGTAATTGGTTTCCTTACTTAAAAAGACCTTAACACGTATCGTGTTTAAGGTCTTTTTTGTTTTTTATACTTCTTAGTATACGTAGGTTACTATATAATTGCTTAGTCTACGTATTTTATGGTGTTTATAAATATTTGATATTGCATTATGATTAAAGCAGTATTTTTTTTCGGAACAACATTGTTTTACAGCAGTATGTAATTAGAATATATAAAGGAAATTACTAAAGTGATTTTAAGAGTTCAAGTTGAGATTCAATTTCTATCTCAATTAATTGATTTAACTACCTAATCTCTTACAAACAATTAGTAAAGAAAACAAGTAATTTAAAACAAATAGATATGAATGATTTAAAACAAAACCCAAAACAGACTACAGCTTTTAATGGCTTAATTAAAAAGATTTTAAGTAGTAAAATGTCAGATAGTGAAATTGAGGATTACATTCTTGAAAGTGGTAAGTTAGTAGATCCTATAGGTGCAAAAACTGAATTTAGTATGTTAGGTATCGATGGACGATTTATGTGTACGCCAAAAGATTCTAAAGACCATCCTTATGTTTGGGATCATAGAGTATATGGGTTTGGAGTAGCAGATATTAAATGTGATGGAAACCTTAGTACGGGTTATAAAGACTGGAATGACCTATGGAAGAATACAACATCAGTAGGAGTAACATGCGGAGAAATAGGAATAGGTGTTGTAGTAGCTGTTTTTTTTAGAAAAGATGGAATGCCTATTGGTGATTTTAGGGGAGTTCCTACAGGTGTTTTAGCATTTGCAGGAGCAGGAGGTGATGGTGGTTGGAATAAAATATAGTATATTTCTTTCTAATGCTTATACATGAAATTTTCTTGTAAAGAGGGTTTTATTTAGAAAGACCTTAACTCATGATTGAAGTTAAGGTCTTTTTTATCATTTAGTAAAGTACGTAGGCTACGTAATATTTACCCTTCGTACGTATGGTTTTTGGTTTGTGTTTATTATAATATTGTATGCACAAACTAAATCACAAATGCGATGAAAAAATATTACTTATTATTGGTAGCAATGACAATACTTTTTTTGAATGACCAAAAAGGTTTTGCTCAAAATTTAATTGCCACTGCTCCTTTGAGAAATGCTACTCATATTTTAGCAAATACGGATATTATACTAACTTTCGACAGCACTACAGATGCAGCAACAATAAATGCTAGTACTATTGTTGTTTCAGGTTCACAAAGTGGTTTGATTGCTGGATCTTTTTCTGGTGAGGGAACAGCAATTGTAACCTTTACTCCAAACACTCCATTTAAACCTGGTGAAATGATTACGATAGTGGTCACTAGTAACCTTACCTTAGGAAATACAGCCTTAGCAAATCCTACTGTTTTTTATTTTACAGTTATTTCCAATGCTGTTGCGGCTCCATTAGGCTTTTTAAAAAGAGAAATATCAACTTTAGAAAATTATGCTACAGATCTCTATACTGCAGATATTGATAATGATGGTGATTTAGATGTAGTAACTGCTGCTTCAATTATTAATACTATTGCTTGGTATGAAAATGATGGAACGGACCAACCTACTTTTACCAGACATGTAGTAACAAACACAGCAGATTTTGCTACAGCTGTTTTTGTTGGCGACTTAGATAATGATGGTGATTTGGATATTTTATCCGCTTCAGCCGAAGATGATACCATTGCTTGGTATGAGAATGATGGGGCAACTACACCCTCTTTTACAAAGATAGTCGTTTCGAATACTGCCGATTTTGCAACAAGTGTTACTGTTGGTGATATGGATGGTGATGGCGATTTAGATATATTGTCGGCTTCCTTATTTGATGATGTTGTAGCTTGGTATGAAAATGACGGTGCAGCAGATCCAACATTTACTCGAATTGTTATTACCACAGCCACAAATGGAGCTTATACATTGACTATTGGTGATATGGAAGGTGATGGGGATTTAGATATCTTTTCTACTTCTAGATATGATGATACAATTTCTTGGTTTGAAAATGATGGAGGAATAGATCCCACGTTTACAGAACGCATCATCAGTACTTCAGTTAATAATGCTACTGATATTTCATTTGGTGACTTAGATGGTGATGGCGATTATGATATTGCAGCTTCTTCCAGAGACGATGACTCTATTTTTTGGTTTGAAAATAATGGAGGTTCTAATCCAACATTTACAAAAATTGTACTAACCAACGCAGCAGATGGAGCGAGACGAGTTTCTATTGATGACATTGATGGAGATGGAGATTTAGACATATTTGCAGTTTCAAATTATGATGATACCGTTTCTTGGTTTGAAAATGACGGAGCAATAGCACCCAGTTTTACGGAGCAAATAATTACAAAAACAGCTGATGGGGCTAATAGTATCAGTGTGGGGGATGTTGATGGAGATGGTGATTTAGATATATTTGTAGCCTCAACTAATGATGATACAGTTGCTTGGTATGAAGCCACTACAGAACTTCAAATTACAACAAGTTCTCCTGTAGCTCAATCCACTAGTGTTCCAGTGGATAGTCCTATTATAATAAATTTTACTACAACTCTTGATGCTACTACAATTAATTTAAATTCTATTTTGATTACAGGTGCACAAACAGGTATTATTGAAGGTGCATTTACTGGAGGGGGTACTTCCACATTAGTATTTAACCCTTTAAATAATTTTAAACCAGGAGAGCTTATTACAGTGGTATTGACTACTAACTTATCGTCGGAAGAAGGTTATTTTCTGCGTAATCCCTCCATGTTTAGTTTTGTAGTAGAAACAGCTAGTATGCCTTCACCACTTTCATACATGGATCACACGGTAACAACAGCATTAGATTATGTTACAAAAATTAGTCTAGCAGATATTGACAATGATGGGGATTTAGATATTGTGTCTTCATCTGTTAATGATGATACTATTGCTTGGTTTGAAAATAATGGAGATCCTGTAAATCCTATTTTTACAAAAAACACCATTACGATAACAGCTAATTCTGCAACAAGTGTAGTAGTGGCTGACTTAGATAATGACGGTGACTTAGATGTTGTTTCTTCGTCTTCTCAAGATGATACAGTAGCTTGGTATGAAAATGATGGTAATGCAGACCCCATGTTTACAAAAATCATTATAACAACTACAGCAGATTGGGCTTATCGTTTAGCAGTAGGTGATTTAGATAATGATGGTGATTTAGACATTATTTCAGGTTCTCAAAGTGATCAAACTTTGGCTTGGTTTGAAAATGATGGTGCTTCCGATCCTAGTTTTAGTCAGAATATCATTAGTACTACTGTTAGTGGTATACATGATATTGCTGTGGGAGATCTTGATAATGATGGTGATCTAGATATGTTAGTTGCTTTACGATATAGCAATACAGTATCTTGGTATGAAAATAATGGTGCGCCCAATCCGACCTTTATTAATAATATCATTACAACAAATGCCATGACAGTAAAAGCAGTTTCTTTAGGAGATCTTGACAATGATGGCGATTTAGATGTTTTGTCTACTTCTACAGCAGATAACACTATTGCTTGGTACGAAAATGATGGCGCAACGAATCCTACTTTTACAAAAACAGTAATTTCATCTACTGTAAGTGATTTACTAACAGTGAATGTGGGTGATGTGGATGGTGATGGTGATCTTGATGTTTTGGTAGCCAATGTAAATACCTTCGATTATTATGAAAATGATGGTGCTTCAGATCCAATATTCACAAAGGTTTTAATAACATCCAATTCCAATAGTGTTTCAAGTATTGTTGGAGGAGACATTGACAATGATGGTGATTTAGATATCGTTGTAGGGAAGTTTAGCGATAGAATTTCTTGGTATGAAGCTTTTGATTCGACTTTAAGTACAGCTAATCTTTCTCTTGAAGAACATTTTGCAATCTATCCTAATCCAGTAAAAGATAAGCTAACGATACAATCAAATTCAGATAACAGTATACAAAGTATTGCAATTTATGATCTTTCTGGACGTTTGGTACAAAAGAATATTCTTGAAAATAATACGATGACTTCCTATGTTTTAGATATGAGTACCTTAAATACGGGTACTTATCTTCTTCAATTATACAGTACTGAAGGAACTATTCTGAAGAAAATAAGTAAAAAATAATACCAATAATAATTTTTTTAAATAAGCATTGATTCTAGTCAATGCTTATTTTTTTTACGTACTCTACGTAATATTTACATACCCTACGTATTTTCATACTAAAGTAATTGTTGTAGTTTTGGGAAATTAAAAATGTTAATTATGAGTATAAAAAATACTATAACCACAATGTTCTTTTTCTTTTTGGGAATTGTACTGTTGCAAGCACAAACTATACTAGATGCCGCATTTACTGCAAGCCCAGTAGTAGGAAATTCAACACCGCATACTGTTTTTTTTACAGATCAATCTGTTATTCCAGATACTTGGCTATGGAATTTTGGAGATGGTGGTACATCCACAGCTCAAAATCCAATTCACAGTTATACTTCTTATGGTGAATATACAGTAAGGTTAACCATAGAAGATACGATGACTGGACTTTCTGATTTTGAAAGTAAAGTGGCTTATATTAAAATATCTAAACCAGTAGCTGATATAGATGCACCAACATTTGGATATTTTGGTTGTGCGCCTTTAACAGCCAATTTTATTGATGCTTCTGTAGCTAACGGTGCACCTATTGTTAGTTGGCTATGGAATTTTGGAGATGGTACTACTTCTACTGACCAAAACCCTTCACACATTTACAATACTCCAGGTAGCTATACTGTTTCCTTAACTGTTACGGATAGTTTTGGTAATACCGATACGGGTGTATTTACGAATACGGCACAAGCCGTTGGACCTAATACTAATTTTCAAGCCAATCAAACATTATTACAGCCCAATACAAGTGTTACTTTCACAGATTTAACCACTTTCGGAGCTCCAATTACCAGTTGGAGTTGGAATTTTGGAGATGGTAATACTTCTAGTGTCCAAAACCCTACTCATACTTATACCACTTCAGGAGATTATACAGTGAGTTTAACGGTATCAGATCTTGATGGTTGCTCTAGAACGCTTACTAAAACAGCTTACATTAAGGTTTTAGGTTGCCCAGCAAGTGTTACAGTAAATAATGATGCTGGGCAATGTGAAGCCAATGTATTACTTCCAGATTTTGAAGGCTTCACTAATGGAAATGCTATAGATTTAGATGGAACAAATGACTATATTGCAGCGCCACTTCCTACCGTATTCAATAATATTGGTGCAAACAGTTTTACCGTTGAAATGTGGGTCACTAGAGAGTCTCCGACTATTACTAGTAGATTATTTTTTGCACAATTAGATTCAAATAATTTTGCAACTATATTAGTAAGCCTATCAGGGGTGCCTTATTTATATATAAGAGATAATTCGATTACTTATAGTGTAGATACTCGAGCAAGTATCCCTGTGAATCAATGGACACATTTGGCTTTTAAATGGAATGCGACTTCAAAAACAATTACTGTTCTTATCAATGGGGTCGAACTGCAAAATACAGTTAGTGGAGGTACAAGTAGTTGGGGAAATGATAATCGTATGACTATTGGTTCTAGAACCGATAGCGCTCAATTCTTTAATGGTAAAATAGATGAATTACGAATTTGGAACCAAGAAAGAAATAACGCAGCTATAGTGGCTTCAATGAACACTTGTGTTTCAGAAACTGATGCTAATTTAGTTGCTTACTATCGTTTAGATGAAGCTTCTGGAAGTACTACTGCAAATGATGCAACTGGAAACGGTTATACTGGTACTTTAACCAATAGTGATGTAAGTATAGCTTGGACTTATGGAGCTGTTTCTTGTAACGGATATGCGACTAACGATTTCACAAACACGAATAATGCATCGGGAGTTTATCCAATAGGAAATACCACAGTAACATGGACTGCAACTAATCCTGCAGGAAATACAGCAACTTGTACGCAATTAATAACAGTTGTAGATGCAGAAAACCCAGTGATAACATGTCCAACATCAATTACACTCAATACAGATTTAGGACAATGTACATCAACGGCTTCAATAGGAGTAGCTACAGCCACTGATAATTGTGGAGTACCAACAATAAGTAATGATGCACCAACTGCTTTTCTAATTGGAGACACTACAGTAACATGGACAGCAACAGATAGTGCTGGAAATACAGCAAGTTGTACACAAATAGTCACCGTTGTAGATGCAGAAAATCCAGTGATAACATGTCCAACATCAATTACAATCAATACAGATTTAGGACAATGTACATCAACGGCTTCCATAGGTTTAGCTACAGCCACTGATAATTGTGGAGTACCAACAATAAGTAATGATGCACCAACAGCTTTTCTAATTGGAGACACTACAGTAACATGGACAGCAACAGATAGTGCTGGAAATACAGCAAGTTGTACACAAATAGTCACCGTTGTAGATGCAGAAAATCCAGTGATAACATGTCCAACATCAATTACACTCAATACAGATTTAGGACAATGTACATCAACGGCTTCCATAGGAGTAGCTACAGCCACTGATAATTGTGGAGTACCAACAATAAGTAATGATGCACCAACCGTTTTTCCAATAGGAGACACTACAGTAACATGGACAGCAACAGATAGTGTTGGAAATACAGCAAGTTGTACACAAATAGTTACCGTTGTAGATGCAGAAAATCCAGTGATAACATGTCCAACAGCAATTACAATCAATACAGATTTAGGACAATGTACATCTACCGCTTCCATAGGTTTAGCTACAGCCACTGATAATTGTGGAGTACCAACAGTTACTAATGATGCACCAACCGCTTTTTCAATAGGAGATACCACAGTAACTTGGACAGCAACAGATAGTGCAGGAAACACAACTACTTGTACACGGCTTGTTACTGTTATTGATAATGAAAATCCAGTGATAACTTGTCCAACAGCGATTACCATCAATACAGGTCTTGGGCAATGTACTTCAACCGCTTCTATAGGTTTAGCTACAGCTACTGATAATTGTGGAGTACCAACAGTAAGCAATGATGGACCAACCGCTTTTTCAATAGGAGATACCACAGTAACTTGGACAGCAACAGATAGTGCTGGAAATACAGCGAGTTGTACACAAGTAGTTACCGTTGTAGATACTGAATTGCCAATAGTACAAACTCAAGATATAACAGCTACTCTTGATGCTACAGGTTTTACTACAATTACACCCACTATGATCGACAATGGTAGTTTTGATAATTGTACCATTGCTTCTATGACTTTAGATAGTACCTCTTTTGATTGTACCAATATAGGTACACCTATTTTGGTTACGCTTACCGTAACAGATATAAGTGGAAATACAGCTAGTGCAACAGCATTAGTAACAGTAGAAGATACTACTGGTCCAATAGTGATTACGCAAGATATTAGTGTAGCATTAGATAATTCGGGGATAGCTATGATTACTCCTGAAATGATTGATAATGGCAGTTATGATGCTTGTGGAGTAGCTAGTATGTCTTTAAATCTAACTAGTTTCACTTGTCCTAGACTAGATGAGGTGCAAGTGGTAACTTTAACCGTAACAGATAGTAATGGTAATGCAAATACTGCTGATGCCTATGTTTCTTTTACTGGTCTTGATATAGATTTAGATGCTATTGCAGATTCTTGTGATAACGAACTAAACCCTGATATTACCCCTATTTTGGGAATATCTCCAAATGGTGATGGTGAAAATGATACATGGGTGATTGAAAATATAACGAATTTCCCAAAAGCTACAATCGAAGTCTTTGATAGAAATGGTATCAAAGTTTATAATACTACGAACTATCAAAACGACTGGAAAGGAAATAGAAATGGCTCAGGAGAATTAGTACCTATTGGTTCCTACTATTTTGTCATTAATGTTTTTGGAGAGGGTTCTTTATTTATTAAAGGATGGTTATACATTAATTACTAATTGTTTATAAAAGATAACATGAAACTATATAAAATATTTTTTTCGATACTATTCCTTTTAATCAATGCATTAAATGCAATAGCACAAGTAGAACCTAGTTACTCTTTGTATCGCTACAACACTAATTTTTTCAATCCTGCAGCTTTTGGTGCAGAGGAAAGAGTAACTATTAAAACGAATTTTAGAAGTCAGTTTTTGGGTGTTGATTATGCACCAGAAACCCAAAGTGTTAGTTTAGGAATTCCCATAAAAGATAAGATGAATATTGGAGCTATAGTGATAGCTGATAAGGTTTTTATTGAGCAAAACACCTCTTTGTTTGCCAGTTTTTCTTATAAAATTCAAGTTGCAAAAGCAACCGATTTATTATTTGGAGTTCAAGCTGGAGGTTCGTTTGTTAGCATTGATTTTGGAAAATTAGATTTACCAGCTGATCCTTTTCTTTCTCAAGACACTAATTATTTTAACCCTAATGTGGGTGTAGGATTTTATTTGAAAAATGAAAACTACTACGCCTCGTTGTCCGTTCCTAGACTATTTGAAACCGATCGTGTAGCAGATAAAAATGGAGTAGCTACTCAAGCTAATAATAAAGCCCAACTATATGTAAGTGGAGGTTATTATCTAAAATTATCCAATAGCATTAACTTTATACCTTCTACTTTGGTTCGCTTATCAGAAGAAGAAATAATTACAGATGCTACAGGTACCTTTGAATTCTTTAAGAAATTTGATGTTGGTGTAAACTATAGAGTAGAGAGAGCCATTGGCGGATTTCTTTATATTACCATTAAAGACCGACTCAAATTAGGCTATGCTTATGAGTCTAATACTACAGACATTAATAATTATGAAAATGGCACACATGAATTTGGATTGAGTTTTGAATTTTAATCAAAAGAATTCCTCGAGGCTTGCCTCGGGGTAAAAGTGGAAAGTTTGAAAACCTTAGGTTTTCATCAATCTAAAAATGTTTTTTCTGCTTGATACCTCTAGGCTCTGCCTCAGGGTAATTCATTAAGTGAGTGTTTTTCAAACGTAGTTTTCTAAATTTTGTCAAAGAACTAGGATTATTAACATTGTCTTCTGGATTCATATCCATTACATATTTAAAGACATATCGTAAAGAGAACGTTCTACTACATCAACATCGGAAACGGTGTAAAATGTTTTAAGAAGCAAATACTTTTCGAACAGTTGCAAGATTAAATGCAAAAAAGAAGAAGTAAACCAAAACAGAAAAAAGGTACTAACATAATTAGTGATTAGCATTACTATAACTATAACAAAAATACTCTTAATGTGCCTTTACCGAAGTTGTCTTTTATTAGATTTTCTTTGGTAAAGGTTTTTTAATTGTAGTATTATTAGCAGTGAATAGTTTAATAAATGAATCAAATATTTATATTTGTTTTTTAACCTTATCCAATATGATTTTAACCATAGATGTCCATTATAAAACCGATTATGCCAAAACCGTTTTGCTATTTTTTGAAAATTGGCAAAGTGAAACCCCTTGTAATGTAGTGACTCATATTACAAAAGACGTGATGGAGTATGAACCGGGTTCGTTCTACAAAAGAGAATTGCCTTGTATTATGAATGCTTTGGAAGAAGTTGCATTAGAAGACTTGGAAGCAATTATCATTGATGGACACATATATGTAGATAATGAAGGGAAATATGGTTTAGGAGGTCATTTGTATGAAGCTTTGGATAAAAAGTTTCCCATTATTGGAATGGCAAAGACATCCTTTCAAAGCAATAAAGAAACCGTAGTTGAAATTTTACGAGGAGAGAGTAAAAATCCGTTGTTTGTGTCGGCTATAGGTTTGGAGAAAGAAGTAGCGGCTAATTATATTAAAAACATGTTTGGTGACTATCGTTTGCCTTATTTGTTGAAGTTAATGGATCAGATAACGAAGGAGGAATAATGACTGACAAAAAAATACCCTTTTTATATACGATTTATCATTTGCGTTCCATTGAACATGCGATTATCTATGATAAGAAGTTGGACATTTCAAAAGAAGAAGAAAAGGAAGTCATCGAACTTCTTAAGGACGAATATGAAAAAGAGAAACTCAATTATCCTTTTCAAGCTCCAGTTTTTGATGAGGTTGCTGCTTTGTGGGGAAGTAAGCAAGGAGAGGAAAGTACCATTATTATGGACGATATTGCAGTTTGGATATCGAAAAAAAAATTATAAATTTACAAAAAAAAGACATGAAATTAGGAACAATAGACAACGGAACAAGGGACGGACAATTAGTTGTAGTTAATAAAAACTTAACAAAAGCGGTTAAAGTTCCATCAATTGCAATAACAATGCAACAAGCAATGGATAATTGGGAAAAAAGTGAAAGTCTTTTGAGAGAAGTTGCAGAAAAATTGGAAGAAGAAAAAATAGAAGGAATATTTGATTTTACAGAAGCGAAAATTATGGCTCCAATTCCTAGAGCTTATCATTGGGCAGACGGAAGTGCTTATGTAACACATGTAGAGTTGGTTAGAAAAGCAAGAAATGCAGAGTTACCAGAATCATTTTGGACAGATCCATTAATGTATATGGGGGCTTCGGATGCATTTATTGGGGCTAATGATGATATTAAAGTAGAGACTGAAGATTGGGGGATTGACTTGGAAGCAGAAGTTGTAGTTATAACAGACGATGTGCCACCAGGAGTTAATGCTGAACAAGCAAAAAAACATATTAAGTTGATCGGTATTGTGAATGATGTTTCTCTAAGAAATTTAATCCCTGAGGAATTAAAGAAACAATTTGGTTTTTATCAATCTAAGCCTTGGACTAGTTTTTCACCAGTTGTTGTTACACCTGATGAATTAGGTAATAATTGGGATGGAGGTAAGTTACATTTGCCTTTATATTCTTCTATCAATGGAATTAAAATTGGTTCACCTAACGCAGGGATTGATATGAATTTTGATTTTGGACAATTGATAGCACATGCTGCTAAAACTCGTTCTTTGATGGCTGGAACTATAATTGGTTCTGGTACAGTTGCAAATAAGGGAGGCATCGATGGATCAAGTTGTATTGCTGAAATTAGATGTTTGGAAATGATTAATAAAGGAGAAATTACAACGCCTTTTTTAAAGTTTGGTGATGTTGTAGAAATAGAAATGAAAGATACAGCGGGTAAATCTATATTTGGAAAAATAAATCAAAAAATCACAAAGTACACTCCTGTACAATAGCTTTTTGACTAATTTATATAATTTTTTGATATTCAATAAATGTTATCAATCCAGAAAGGAACTCTAAATTTATTCAGGGAAGACGAAACTATTTCCTATGAAGTAGGTTATTGTTTTATTGGAGGTGATATTTTAGAATTATTGGAGTTAACCTATCTATTAAGTGAAGACGAAAGAAACAGGTATATTGGTTTTAAATATCCTTTAAGACGGCTAAGTTACTTGTTAGGTAGGTTAAGTTCTAAAATTGCTATTGAACAGTTGGATAATGATATTAATCCGCAAAATATATCAATTGTAAATGGAGTTTTTGGATTTCCAGTAGTAAAAGGAAATTCAAAAAACATTCAGGTTAATTACAGTCACTCAGATAACATTGGAGTTTCTTTAGCATATTATGAAGAATATCCTATTGGTATAGATATTGAAAAAATTGATTTTGATAAGATATCTATAATAAAATCGTATATGACAGAAAGAGAAATTCAGATGGTTAAAGATATAGACTTGGAAAAGGAAGGGGCATTTTTTCTTTGGACTATGAAAGAATCTCTATCTAAAATAATTAAAACAGGATTAACTTTAAGGTTAGATGTTTTGGAAATACAATCTATAAAAAAACTACAAGATAACATCTGGGAAAGCAGTTTTGTAAATTTTACTCAATATAAGATTATTTCTGGTTTTTTTAATGATCATATATGTTCAATAACAATACCTAGGAAGACTAATTTTAGTTATGATGAATTCACAAGTTTTTTTCTTAGTTATCATAGTTAATCCAACTCGAGAATTTTGATAAAAATTACTAAGGCATAATTCCTATTTGTGTTGTTCCAATTAGGAATTATATTGATTTATGCTGATTGGTTTGAATAAATTAAAGCCTTATAAAAGCATAATACTTTGTGCAATAAAAATCTACTTGTCCAAAATAATGCTTAAAGTTAGGACTTGAATATTAAAAACGAATATGAAGTATTCTGAAAACCCTAAAACTGGATGAGATCGGATATGTAATATCTATTTTTAGCTTCAACCACCATATTGTCATGCTGTAAACATCACATTAGTAAATCACAAAAGCTTTTTAATGATGTAAAATAAATTGTTAATGGACTATTTAAAAAACATAGAAATAGATTTGCTTTTTAGAATTGATTTTTTAGAGCTAATGAATGCTGAACAAATTGATAGTAATCATTCCAAATTTGAAGTTCAAAAGAAACTAATTAAAGACAAATACGATTTTAAAAATTATTTTAATAGAAGTGGCTATGATTATGTTAGGCTCTCAGAAATTAAAGATGATTTATTAGCTTATAAAAAATACCTATCAGATTTGATTGCAATAGATAGCTTTAATTGTTGTCAGCTAGAGCAAGCAATAGGATTGTTTCATAATAGTGAATTAAAAGCATTTTTATCAACTGATGTTGGACTATGTTATGATTCATTAGCTCATTTTAATGCTGTTGAAGCCATAATCACAAAAGGAGAATCTAATTTAGAGGAGATTAATACATTTTATGGTAAATTGATAAATGATAATACAATCAAGTTATATTATTCTTTAAAAAAGAGTAATATAGATATTTCAAATAAAGAGGAATTGGCTTGTTTCCATGTTAATAAGGATGAATTTGAAATGCAACTGAATCTACTTAAAAGTGAAGTAGCTTTATTTTTTTCAGTTTTGGCGAAAGATTTAAAGAAAGATAATAATGCAATAGAAATGCAAGATTTTATTGATGAAGTGTTTTTGAAATAAAAATTAAGTAATTCTATTATTAGAATTAGGTACAGCTTTAATTTACTACTATGGATATAGATAATAAAAACACTTTAGAAAACTTATGTGAAAAACACTCCATTTGGATTATTAAATATATTTCTAAAACATATATTTGTCCATTGTTTTTAATATGGTATAGAGATAATGAAGGAACAGAGCGATTATTATCCTATAAAAATGAAAAAACTTTCACAACAAACTCATTAAAAAACCTCAAAGAAAAGATACAATCATTACATAGTGAATTAGTTTTATTTGAAGGTTTAGATGTGTGGTTAGAAGAAGCTAATGATTTTACAATTGTAGCTACAAATAATTACAATGTAAAAAAGACCATAAAGTGTATTCGTAAGGATAATTTTGGAATTGAAGTGATTGAAGAAATTATTAATTTCATTAGTCTGTTTGATAATTTTGTCTATCAAGATCAAGATAACAATTTTCTACAAATTCATCTTGAAAATAATACCCTTGAAGAAATTGTAGATTATTATTATTACAATTGTATCTTTTGGCCTAGGTTTTATGAAAAAGATAAATTTGAAGCATCAACTAGACCGTCTTTAGAAATAAACAAAAAAGAATTGGTAAATCAATTTAATGAAATAGTTGAAATATTCGAAACCTCTTTTAAACAAATCTAGTTTATGGAATAGTAAGTGAATTATTAAACCAAACAATAACAAGTGCTTAACAAGATTTAAAAGTCATTAACTTTTTTAGTATAGCTATTCATATAGATTTGTAAATAACTAAAAAACAACAAAATGAATTTAAAATCGATATTAACTTTAGCAATTGCTATTGCTTCTTTTTCAGCTTTAGCACAAACTCACAACATAAAAATCAATGGCAACATCCGAATGCCAAAAGACACCCTGGTAGTTACACAATTGGTTGCCTCATTAAATCAGTTTTTAATAGTAAAAGAACAACCCAATGATCAAAATAAATTAATTCTCCATTCTGAAAATGTCGTTACTTATCTTCTATTAGATGAAATGAAAGGAATAGAAAAGAGTAAGGAGTTAAAAGATGATTTTTTTTATAAACCCTATTTAACAAATTGTGTAATACTGAACGATGACGAATATTACCTACAAATATCCTATATCGGTATAAATAATGAAATACCTATTCTTAGAGCAAGTTTTGAAATAATTGCTCATAAAAGAGACGATACTTTTCTGTTTTCTTCACCGTTCTTAAAAAACACTAAAGATTGGAAAGTCGAAACAATACAAAATACTACATTTCATTATCAAACCACTATAAATAAGAGTAAAATAAAGGAGTATATCAAATTGACTTCTTTTTTTGATAAGAAATTGAGAATAGAAAATAAGACCACATCATTTTATTGTTGTGAAAATATAATTGCACTTCAAAAGTTAATAGGTGTACAGTATAAATTAGATTACAACGGAAGAGCAGAAAGTATTTGGAGTGCTACTGATAAAGATAATAAAATTATTGTTTTAGGTAATGATAATGCTATTTTTAGCCATTTTGACCCACATGATCTATGGCACGATAGATTGAGTTTAGTTGTTTCAAGAAACGAAGTAAACAAACCTGTTGATGAAGGTTGTGCCTATATTTATGGAGGAAGTTGGGGCTTGTCTTGGCAAGAAATTTTTAAAGCATTTAAAGAACAAGTAGCTAATAATAGAAAAACCAATTGGAAAGCAGTAAAAGAAACCCGTTTGAATTTCAAAACCAACGGATTCAATAATAGTACCGATTATATAGTGAACGCTTTGTTGGTAAAGAAAATAGAAAAAGAAAAAGGATTTGAAGGGGTTTGGGAACTATTAAATGTTGGTCCTTTCGAAGCAGGAAATGAAAAATATTATGCAACTCTCGAAAGACTAACAGGAATTACGAAACAAAATTATAACGAAAAAATTTGGGAGTTAATAGATAATGAGTAAAATCGTTTAAGATTTCTTGATAAAAAAGAAAATGATATTTTTCATAGTAACGCAAAAGCTAGTTGCAACTATTTGTAAAAAGGAAGTATTATTTAAGTTAATATTATCTTAATATCTCATTTTTTATTTACGATGACCGTTCTAATCTTTTTTAAAAAAATTATCTTCGCACAACTAAAGAAATATTTTAATATGAAAAAAATTTTATTATCACTTATTACAATTTGCATGCTTGTACCTTCTTCGGTAAAAGCAGATGAAGGCATGTGGTTTTTAATGTTCTTAGAACGTTTAAATCACCGCGACATGCAAAAAATGGGTTTACAATTAACTGCAGAAGAAATCTACAGTATTAATAATCACAGTTTAAAAGATGCAATCATACAATTTAATGGTGGATGTACTGCAGAAATGATCTCAAAAGATGGATTAGTTTTAACAAACCATCACTGTGGATATGATGCAATTGCAGAATTATCATCAGCAGAAAAAAACTATCTAAAAGATGGTTATTGGGCAAAAAGTAGAGCAGAAGAGTTAAAACCTTCTAGCTTATATGTACGTTTCTTTGTTCGTATGGACGATTGTTCAAAAAGAATCTTGTCGGTTGTAAATCCAAAGATGAGTGAAGCAGAAAGAGAAAAAGCAATTAACCAAGAAATTGCAAAAATTGAAAAAGAGAACAATGAAGGCGGAAAATATACCGTTTCTGTTCGTCCTTTTTTCCAAGGAAATGAATATTACTATTTTGTGTACCAAGACTATAAAGACGTTCGTTTAGTTGGAACTCCTCCTGAAAGCTTAGGTAAATTTGGTGGTGATACTGACAACTGGGAATGGCCACGTCATACTGCCGATTTCTCAATGTTTAGAGTATATGCAGATGCAAACGGTAATCCAGCTGACTATGCAGCAAGTAATGTTCCTTTGCAACCAAAACATCATTTACCAGTAAATATTGGTGGGGTTACAGAAAATGACTTTGCCATGATTTTAGGATATCCAGGAAGAACAAACCGTTGGATGCCAGCTGGCGGAATTGAGCAAAATGTAAAATTTGCTTATCCAGCTTGGGTTGAAGGTTCTAAAACAGGAATGGACAACATGAAAAAATACATGGTAAAAAGTGATGCGTTAAACCTTATTTATGCGTCTAAATTTGCGGGTGTTGCCAATTACTGGAAAAACCGTCAAGGAATGATTGATGCCTTATCTAAATTTGGTGTTGCTAAAACAAAAGCAGAACAAGAAGCTAAATTTAACAAATGGGCAAACAAATCTGCAAACAAAGCAAAATACGGAAATGTAGTAGCTACAATTAATGCGTATTATGCAATGACGAATGAGAAAGCACAACATGATAATTATTTAGTGCAATTGTTCAGAACCTCTGCTTTTGGAACTGTAGGCAGAAGTTTAGGAAGACAATTAGATATCTACGTAAAATCAGATGCTTCAAAGAGAGCACAAATGGCTCCAGCTATTTTAGAAATGGCAACTGCTATGCATAAAGAGTTACATATTCCTGCTGAAAAAGATATTTTAGCGGCTCAATTAAACTTATATAATAAAAAAGCAGGTTATGTTTTAGCACCTATAGTTGAAAAATTAGCAAAAGAAAACAATGGCGATTTTACTAACTATGTAAATGCAACTTTTGATTCAAGTATTTTTACATCTATTGATAGGGTAAAAGCATTTTTAGATGCACCAACAGAAGAGTTACTTATGAATGATCCATTGTATGTATTAAGCAATGAGTTAGTGAATCATTATTTGGTAAAAAGCGATGAATTATTAAAAGCACAAAACGATTTTGAAGCTTCTTTCCGTTTATTAGTAGAAGGTTTAAGAGAGTCTAAAATTGGAGAGATTAAATATCCAGATGCAAATTCAACATTACGTTTAACCTATGGAAAAGTTCGTGCTTTACCAGAAGACAAACGTAATGATGCAGCAATTAATAACTACACAACCTTAGATGGTCAAGTTAAAAAATACAAAAAAGGAGATTTAGAATTTGATTTACCTACAAGAGTATTAGAAATGAATGCTAAGAAAGAGTTTGGTCGTTTTGCAGACAAAGACGGTTCTTTACACGTAAATTTCTTAACTGATAATGATATTACAGGAGGAAACTCTGGTTCTCCAGTACTAAATGGTAAAGGAGAATTAATCGGTTTAGCATTTGATGGTAACATTGAAGCTATGGCTGGTGATGTTATTTTTGATAAAAATTTACAAAGAACAATCAATGTAGATATCCGTTATGTGTTATGGGTAATTGAGAACTTCTCAGGAGCGAAAAACATTGTTGATGAAATGACAATTGTGAAGTAATTCTAAACAAAATAAAATGAAAGCGACTTGAATGGAATATTCAGGTCGTTTTTTTTTGATATAAGATCTTGAAATATTGAAAACGTAAATTATACCATTTGTAACAGTAAACTCAAATTACAAGGGTATACTATATATTTTTAAATGGAATTGATACAAGCTCTCAATTTCAAATTGAAAAGCAAAAAATAGAATAAAAAATAATTCTGTTAGCAAAAAACTTTAAAAAATATAATGAATTGGGAAAAAGCATAGTATGACTTAATTTTTGCGAATTTTTATAAAATATTAAGAAAATTTAGTTAACTTTAGTGGTGACAGAAATCTTCCTTTTCAGTAATATAAAAAGAATTGAAGGCCAAAACTAAAATATGACTAAGTTAAAGTTATGTCTACTGTCGTAAAGAAGAAATAAAGAAAGCGATATGCAAAAACCCCAAATTCCTAATAATGAAAGTCTTCGTTCTGAAGCCTTAAACGGTTATAAAATACTCGATACTTTACCTGAAGAAGAATATGATGCTTTAACAAGAATAGCTGCAGAAATTTGTGGAACTCCAATGGCTTTGGTGAGTTTAATAGATCCAAATCGACAATGGTTCAAATCGCATCACGGTTTAGATGCAAGCGAAACACCTAGAGATTTAGCCTTTTGTGCACATGCTATAAATACTCCAAATGAACTATTCATTATTCCCGACGCTAGTAAAGACGAACGCTTTCGCGATAATCCATTGTCTGTAGGTAGTCCGAATGTAATGTTCTATGCAGGAGCACCTTTAAATACAAAAGAAGGTTATTCACTAGGTACACTTTGTGTAATCGACACAAAACCAAGAGAAGATTTGACAATAGGACAAAAAGAAACTTTGCAAGCCTTAGCGAAACAAGTAATGTCGCAATTGGAACTTCGAAAAAAGAATAGGGATTTAGAAGAACTGAACAGCGAAGTTACACGAATGAACTGTCAGTTAAATCATTTTGCACATCGGCTTACTCACGATTTAAAAACCCCCATTCGAGGAGTCAGTTCTTTAATAGGTTTTATAAAAGAAGACTACAAAGACCTAATTAAAGATACAGATGTAGAGAAATGGCTAGAACTTATTCATTCTCGAATTGAGTATATGGATTTTCTTATCAATGGAATTTTAGAATATACTAAAGTAAACAATAATCAAATAGATTTTGAAGATTTTAATATTGAAGAAACAATTCAATATGTTTTAAATAATGGAAACTTAGACATTCCTATTCATTTAGAACTTAATAATTGTAATAAAACCATTCATCATTCAAAAATAGGATTTATACAAATTATTCAAAATCTTTTATCTAATTCTGTTAAGCATACCGATAAAACAGAATGCAAAATTTCAGTTTCATTAGAAGAAAATGCTGAAAGTTTTTCTTTTAATTATGAAGATAATGGACCTGGAATTCCTGAAAAATATTGGGAAAAAGTGTTTGAACTTTTTGAAACATTAAATCAAAATAAAACGAATAATGCTGGAATTGGCTTAGCAACGATTAAATCTATTGTCGATAAAATGGGAGGAGTAATATATCTCAAAGAAAGGGAAAATAAAGAAAGTGGTGTTTGTTTTCATTTTGTACTACCCAAGAAAGAAAAACTATAAAAAGTTTTTTTAATGTTGTTTGCCTATATTTATCTTTTAAATATAGTATGAAAAAAATAGTTGTTTTAGCATTTATCCTTTTATTAGGATGTCAGAAAAAAAGAATAACCAACGATACAATAGTTGGAATACAAGCCTATAAAGGTTTTCCAAAAGCTAAAACCGATAGTTTAGCCAAAACCATTGCTTCTTTCTATACTATTAAAACAATTATTTTACCAGAAATAGACCTACCTAAATCCGCCTTTATACAAGTGAAATCTGCCCGATATAGAGCTGATAGTATTATAAATATTCAGAAAAAACAAAAAAAGGATACGATAGATTATATTTTAGGACTCACCCATAAAGATATTTCTACCACAAAGAAAGACAAATCAGGAAAAACGAAAGAACCAAGCTATAAATATGAAGATTGGGGAATTATGGGCTTAGCATATTGTCCTGGAAATAGCTGTATTATTTCTTCTTTTCGATTGCAACATAAAGACGAAGACCTATATTTTTTAAGAATAAAAAAAGTTACAATTCATGAGTTAGGTCATAATTTAGGATTACCACATTGTCCAAATAAAAAATGTGTTATGACCGATGCGGTGGAAAGTATTGCAACTATCGATAATGCTTCATTAGCACTTTGCAGTTTATGCAAACAAAAAATCCAATAGAAAACTCTTTCAATTAACAAATAGAATGCAAATTGGTTTATAAATTTGATATTTATACCAGTTATGATTTGAATTTACTGTAAAAGAAAATAATGATTTTTTTCTTGATATAAAATAGAAAATCAAAGCATAGCATCGTTACGTTTTTATTTTTATTTTGAAATAGCGAGGAAAAAAAGGCGTTTTATTCCAGTAAATTCAAGTGATAAATGGTATTAATGTAAACTTTCAGCAAAAAAGCATTTACTTTCAGCAAAAAACAATCCTAGAGTTCTCGCATTTTAGACAATTTTGTAATATAAATAAATAAAACATATTACAATGAAAAAATTAGTCATTACAAGTTTACTTTTTGTAGGTTTATTTTCAAATGCGCAATCTTATCAATTAATTAATGGAGGATTTGAAGATATTTATGGTACACAAACAACTACAGTACCTAATTATGAAGGATTTAAACAAAATAATTTAGGACCAAGTTGGTACACTATAACGGGTTCACCAAGATCAGAACCTAGTGGTTTTTCACAAGTTAATGCACCAACTGGAAACCGATTTGCACATGCATACCACAAAATAACTCATACGGGTAAATGGAATAGAGAAGGACAAACTTTTTTTATGTATTATCCAATGAAACAAGGGGCAACTTACACTGTTAGTTTTAAGATGCGAACAAAAGGTGCATTTGATCATTTGTACATTATGGCAACTAATGATGCGCAACCTAATCATAATATTTCGTTAAGTTCCTCACAAAAAATGGATCAAAACCTTAATAATTCTGTAAATACAATTTTCCCATATACAGATATACAAGTGGTAAAGAACATAACATCACCTTCTACTAACACTTGGTCTACTGTAACATTTACATTTGTTCCAACGAAAAATTATACGCAATTGGTTTTTGCTCCCTATATCGATATTCCAACGAGTAATTTGACAATGCGAAATATGGATTTGTTTTTAGACGATGTAACTATAGAAAGTAATGGTAATCCAAGTCTAGTAGGGCCGAGTAATGTAGGTATGGCATTGAATGGGTTAAGTGCAGATACTAATATTGGTATTTTTACTTGTAGTGGAGAGCCAGTAATTTTAGATGCTACAGGTACAGTAGATACTTATTTACCTTTTAATTACTTTATCGAAATACACAAAAGAGATGCCAATGGAAATACTTCACAATGGGTAAATAATTGGTTTTCTGGATTACCATCTGATGCACCAATTAATTTATCTCAAGTATATAATACCCTTGGAGGACATAATTTTACCGCTCCAGAAGGTACTACAGTAGAATATAGAGTAAAACTAGCTATTAACTCAGGTGTTTCCAATGGTTGGCTTGAGAAAACGATGAGAATTATTGTGAAAGGTGGTCCAAGTTTTAATTTTGGTGTAAATATGATTAACCAATTAGGGCAAACTACAACAAGAAAAGTAAAAGGATTACCAGCAGGAAGTTATACTTACAAATGGTATGAAGGTACAACTACAACTGGTACAGTAATTAGTACAGCCAATCAAATTGGAATTGTTAAAAGTCAAAACGGTGTTTATCCTTATACTGTTGTAGTTACAGATATAAATACAGGATGTTCAACTACTAAAACAACAAATGTAATTTATCAAAACACAGTTATTTTAGATCCTAAAGATGATTTAGGCTTTGGAAAAACGGAAGCGAATAATTTAGAGGGTAAAGATTCGTTTGTAATTTATCCAAATCCAGCGTCTTCAGTTTTAAATATTCAATCTAAAAACAATTTCGATACTGTAGTAATATATAATTTACAAGGAAAAAAAGTAATTACATCTAAAGACAGAAGCATTACTATTTCAGCTTTGAATGATGGTGTCTACTTTATTAAAATTTATAAAGACGGAGAAATGATCTCTAGTAATAAGTTTGTTAAACAATAATAAACCTTATTATAAAATTAGAAATGCTGCCTAAAAAGAAGGATTATATCTTCTATTTAGGCAGCATTTTTTATAAGAAGAATTGTTTAATATTTTCCATTCAGCAATTCACCACCAATAGCAGATTTAGCTTCAATTCCTAGTTTTTTCATCATTTCGTATGTTGTACAAACTGCGGCAGAAGTAACTGGAATTCCAATTTCTTTCTGAATTTGATCGATTGCTTCCAATGATGGCATTTGTACACAAGCAGAAACCACTAAAACATCAACTCCAGTTAAATCTAATTGTTTGTATATTTCCAATAAATTTAAAGGATTCTGTGCTGCTACTTCCAAATTATCTGGAATTTCAAGTGCAATACTTTCTTTCACTTCAATTCCTTGGTGTTCAATATAATCTACAACCATGTCGGTTAAAGGACGCATATAGGGTGTAATAATTGATATTTTCTTAGCCCCTAATACTTTTAAACCATTAATTAATGCTCCAGCAGAAGTTACAATAGGAGTAGGGAAGTCATTTGCAACCGTTTCTTGATGTAAATTTACTTCAGAAACACAATGATAACCACGACCCATACTCATAATCGCTACCAAACAAGCATAACCCATTACATCTACATGCGCATCAGATAATTCTTGTGCACATTTTAAACTCATGGCATCCATTGCTTCTAATTCTTCTTTGGTTACTTTTTTCATGCGCATTCTACTGCTATGAAATGTAAAACGCTCAGGTAAGATTGTTTCTCTTGAACGAAATATTGCTGGTATTTCAGTTTCCATTGTCACGTTAGATGATGGAACAATTTGGCCTATTCTGTATTTTTTCATATTTACTTTTTTCTCGCGATTATAATTAAATCGACTGTTTTTTCATTTGGTATTGTTTCGTATTCAATTCTATCTATGCTAATGATTTCAAAATTATTTATTTCTAAAGCATTCGTTAAATAACTTGCTTCATGATAATTCATAAACAATTCCTCTCCAGTACTTCCTTTTACATAGTTCGATTTTGAATTATAATCTTCCATAGTACTTATATAAAGCACTCCTTTTTCGTTTAATTGAGTAGCAGAGTCAAATATAAATTTAATAGCTTCTTCTTTTGACAAATAAGGTAAACAAAAACCAGAAATTATACCATCAAATTTTGCACCTAAACTACTGATAGTTCTACAATCTAATAATTGAAAGTTAGCTGTAGGATTATTAACTTTTGCTAATTCAATCATGTTTGGAGCTAAATCGGTTCCTAAAATCTTAAAATCGGGCTCATTTCGAATCAAATAGCTGGTAATATTTCCTGGTCCACAAGCTACCTCTAATAATTTAGCATTTTTATTATTTAGTGTATCACAAAATAAATCTAAAGACTTATGATACAGACTGATGTCCATATATTTTTCTTCATATAAATTTGCATTTTTATTAAAAAGAGAAACAGCTATTTTTGATCGATCTTCCAAAATTGAATATTAAATTTCCTTAACTGTGTTTACAATTGTTCCAATGTTTTGAACCGTACATTCAACCACATCACCATCTTTTAACCACTCTTGCGGATCTCTACCAGCTCCAACACCAGCTGGAGTTCCTGTTGCAATAATATCTCCAGCTTCTAAAGTAAAAACGGTACTTAAGTCTTCTACTAAATCATTAATATTGAATAGCATAAACTTTGTATTTGAGTTTTGTTTTTCAATACCATTTACTTTTAAAGATAAATTTAAGTCATGTGGATTTTCAATTTCATCTTTCGTAATGATAATTGGTCCCATTGGTGCAAAAGTATCTTGTCCTTTAGAAACAATCCATTGTCCAGAACGACGGCAATCTCTTGCAGAAACATCATTAATTACAGTATAGCCGAAAACATAGTCCATAGCTTCTGCTTTTGGTACATATTTACCTTTTTTACCCATTACAACAGCTAATTCTACTTCCCAATCTAATTGGTTGGTCAATTTTCTGTTTAATACAATCTCAGTGTTTGTAGCAGTAACTGCTGTAGGTGGTTTCGAGAAAATAACAGGTTGTTGTGGTAAACTATTAGCAGTATCTAAAGTTCTAGCACTTTCAGCAACATGTTCTGTATAATTTAATCCAATTCCGATAATGTTTTTCCTAGGATAAGGAATAGGTGCTAAGAGAGTGATGTCTTCCATTGCATAGCTAATTTGAGCCAATTGCTTATCTGTAGTATCTTCAATTAAATCATTTATTTCAGAAATAATATCAAAACCCATATCAATTAATTCTAACATATCATTGGGTAATGGAAAATTGGATACATCTCCAAAGTCTTCCATGTCAATAACTTGTTTGTTATGAATAAATCCTAAGCGAGGTTCTGAAGTTTCTGTTTTGTACGTAAGTAGTTTCATTTTTTTAAGTTTCAAAGTTGCTAAGTTAAAAAAGTAGCAAACTGTTTTTTAAAGTTAAGAGTTATAAATTATATTTTTTGAGTCTTTCCTCTTTCTTCTATTCTCTTTTTTCTTGATATCCATTATTTTCAATATAAGCTTGTTCTTGGTATAAACCTAATTTTTCCATTACAGGTAAATCATTAAATGAAAATAATACAGCATCTTCCGTATCAGATAGGTTCACGTGTTCGTGATTCATCCAAGATGGAACACAAAAAATATCTCTTTCTTTCCAATCAAAACGTTTTCCATCAATGATAGAGTATCCTTTTCCTTTCGCACATTGATACACAAATGAACCGGTGTGTTTGTGTGCTTTTGTATGTTCGCTAGGACGTAATAATTGAATGGAAGCACCCATAGTTTGCATTACATGTCCGCCAGAAAGTGGATTTGAGTATTGCATGATTATTCCATCATAAGGAGAACCTTCATTTACTTTTGCAGCTTCTAATAATGCTGGATAAACTTTAGACCACGAATATTTAAAAAGAGGCGAGTAGGGTTTGTCCCAAACCACATCTGCAGGAACTACACCAGCTCCACCGTAAGATAATGGCGAATAATTAATTGGTTTAACCAATGGTTGTGTGCCATCAAAAACAGCATAATCATTTGCTTCTAAAGCATTTATCAATGGAATATCTAAACCATCTTGCCAAATACATGTTTTTCCACTTTCTTCAACACCGTGTTCGTGCCAAGTAGAATTGGGTGTAATCACAAAATCATTCACTTCAAGCATTATTTTATTTCCGTCTACAACAGTATATCCACCAGAACCTTCCATAATGAAACGAAGGGCAGAAGCTTTGTGTCGGTGTGCCGAAGTAAATTCCCCTGGACGGGTCACTTGAATTCCGGTGTACAACCAACCAACAGCAGCAGAAACATCTTTTCGTTTATCGTTTACCAAATAAACCACACGTCTACCAGCTTGTTCTGGTGTAACTAATTCAGATGATTTTAAAACTAAAGATCGCAAATCGTCATATTTCCAAAGCATTGGAATAGAAGACGGTTTGGGTTCCCATGGTTCAATGTCGTTAGCTACAGTCCAAAGCGCACCAGCTCCTAATGACTCTAATTCTTTGTAATAAGCTTCCAGTTCGGGTGTGGTTTGAACTCTTGCTCTTCCGTATTGTTCGTCTGATTGGTTTTCGTTCATGTTGTTGTATTTATTCAATAATAAAGGTATTGATTTCTTGTAAGTTTTGTTCTGAATTATGATATTCTATAAAATTTTCTTTATTCTGATAAAACTGTATCACGTCTTCTCTTTTTAATTTAGTTGGTTTGTCAGAAATTATTGTTTGATAAGAAGACCAAGGATATAGATTTATGTTTTTTGTAAACCCATGATGAACAGGATTATTATGTATGTAATAAATTAAATTTTGTAAATATTTATCGGAAGTTACTAATTTACGTTCAAATGGTCTTTCAAATAATGAACCTGTCCGATTAAATTTTTTATTAATTGCTTGTGTGTAAGCGTTGAAAAAGTGTCCAAATTGTTTAGATGGATCTAAAATTTTAGGGTATTCAACAGTTGAATATTCTAGCTTTGAATATTCAATCTCGTTATCCAATTTTGTGTAAACCAAAAAATGGAAATGATTTTTCAACAAACACCAAGCATAAGTATCAGCAATAGGTGAAATATATTTGTCATATAATCGTAAAAAATGAAGATAACTTTCTTTATCGTAAAAAACATCAATACTATTATTACCACGATTATATATGTGATAATAATTTCCTTTTTCAAGAGGTATTGGTTTGTGATTTTTCATTTGTTTTTTATTGTGTTATCTCCAACAGAGTTCTAAACTCTGTTGGAGATAAAGTAAGATTCACCTTTTATTAAATTCTTCATGATTATTTATAAAGGTAATATTTTTTGTAGGAGCAATATTCACTCGTAAATCGAAAATATCAAAACGATTGTAATGTCCTAAAATATCATGCATTTGTTTCGGTTGAATACATTTTGCTAAATCAATATCTGCATAAATCATTCCTTCATCATCAATTAAAGGTTCGCCAATAACAGCCCCATTTGGACCAATAAACCCAGAAAAAGCCGAGTTTTTACGTGTTAGTAATTCCTCCACATTGGGAACATCGGGTTTCAATGCATCCATAATTTCTTGAGAAATAGTAGAACAAGAAACTATCGTAAATAATTTGCCTTCAAAAGAATGTGCAGCAGCACGAATTTTAATAGCTTCCGCCATATTATAATCCGCTGGAGCAACAGGAAGCGAAATATAATTAGCAATATGAATCAACTCACCTTGCGTTAGTAACGTATAGCGTGCCAAAGTATTTGTGTTTTCGCCACAAGCTAAAGTACCAATTGGTCCCACTTCTGTGTCGTATACTTTTAAAGACGAACCGTCTCCAGAAGACCACGTTAACTTTTCAGCCCAAGTGGGCACCAATTTTCTGTGTTTTCCAATGATAACTCCTTTATTATCAATAATTAAATTGGTATTGTAAATTTCACCGTAGCTTTTACCACGTTCGTTAATACCAATTACAATTTGAATATCGTTGTCTTTTGCAGCTTGGCAAAGTCTTTTAATATCTGGACCAGCAACATCTACTGAAGCCTTGTATAATTCTTCATACCATTTACTACCTTGTACAGGTGTCATAATCCAGTTCCAATAGGGGTAGCCAGCTACAAAAACTTCTGGAAAAGCGATAAGCCTTGCTCCATTATTAGCGGCTTCTTTTACAAATGAAATAGCTTTGTCTATTGTTTTCTCAACGTTTAGAAAAACGGGCGACGTTTGTACGGTTGCTGCTTTAAATTTTTTAAATTCCATTATACTCAATTATGAATTAATAATTATGAATTATGATTTGAAAACGAAATTAGAATTAATCCGTAATTCGTAATTCGTAATTTTTTATTTTATTCTTCATTTCCTCATTAAAAGGTTCGGCTTTAATAGTGTTTCTATCTTCCGTAAAAGCGACGTTTACTAAAGTAACTTCACCTTCAAGGCATGTTTTTCCATTTTCATCTTCAAATAGAAATCCACAAAGTACAGAAGCACCTCCAAGGTTTTTAACCCAAAGTTTTTTAGTCAATATTTCTCCTAAACGTGCTGCTTTTTTAAATTGCACTTTTAAATCCACTGTTGGAATACCATTGGTTTCATGCATTTTAGAAAATGGTCGGTCTAAAGCCTCTTCAAACCAATCTTCTACCAAACAATTTAGCATTTCTAAAAATCTTGGATAGAATACAATACCAGCATAATCAACATGTTGGAAACGTATTTTTTCTTGTTTTATAAAGTAATTACTCATTTTTTGTATTTAAAATTTTGATGAAGTAGCCTTCTTCCAAAAATATAAAAACGCCTTTGGAACGGTAGCTTCATTTAATAAACTTCCGTTTTCTAATTCAGGGAAAGTTTGTGCAAATGTTTCTACATTATTTCGATCAGTTCTTGTTGTAACAGCATCTCTTGTTACATCATCTGGATGTGCTAAACCTGCAGAAGCCATTAAATCCATCGCACTTTTTACGGTTTCATGTTGAAAGCGTGCTACTCGAATGCTCTTATCTTCTGGAATTAAACCTTTCATTAAATTAGGGTTTTGTGTAGCAACACCAGTAGGGCAAGTGTTTGCGTGGCATTCTAATGCTTGAATGCAACCTAATGCGAACATCATTCCGCGTGCCGAATTACATAGGTCAGCTCCTAATGATAAACATCTAATAATATCAAAACCAGTAATAACTTTACCGCTTGCAATTATTTTTATTTGATCTTTAATTCCAAAACCTTTTAAACAATCGTGAACAAAAGCAATTGCATCACGCAAAGGCATTCCTACATGATCAGAATATTCTTGTGGAGCAGCACCAGTTCCACCTTCACCACCATCAACAGTAATAAAATCAAAGTAAGTCTTTGTTTCAATCATAGCTTTACATATAGAAATAAATTCAGATTTATTACCAATACAAATTTTCATTCCAATTGGTTTTCCTCCCGATTTCTCACGTAGTAGGCGCACAAAATCCATGAGCTCTAAAGGAGTAGTAAAAGCCGAATGTGTAGGAGGAGAGATAATATCATTTCCTTTATCAACTAATCGAATAGCAGCAATTTCATCGGTTACTTTTTCTTTAGGCAAAATTCCACCATGTCCTGGTTTTGCACCTTGCGAGAATTTAATCTCAATCATTTTTACATTGTCAAGAATAGCTCTTTTTTCAAATTGATCCACATTAAAAGTACCATCGTTATTTCGGCAACTAAAATAGCCAGTACCAATATTCCAAACTACATCACCCCCTTGTAAATGATAGGGAGAAAGTCCACCTTCACCTGTATTGTGAAAAAAGCCACCTTGTTTTGCACCATTATTTAGTGCTAAAATGGCATTTTTACTCAATGAACCGAAACTCATTGCACTAATGTTAAACAAGCTGGCTCCGTATGGTTTTTTACATTGAGAAGACCCAATTTGAACTTTTGGATTTTTTTCAATATCAGAAAAAGAAATGGAACGAATACTATGATTAATCCATTCATAACCATCTTTATAAACGTCAAGTTGAGTCCCAAAAGGCATTGTGTCATTCTCTTTTTTACTTCGATGATATACAATATTTCGTTGTAAACGATTAAAAGGTTTACCTTCTGTATCAGTTTCAATAAAATACTGACGCATTTCTGGACCAATAGCAGTAAGTAGATATCGCATTCTTCCTAATAATGGGAAATTTCTTCTAATGGTTCTATCAGCAAAATACATATCATATAATCCCATTAATATTAATGGAATTAATATGAATAATAGGAAGCTAAATTTCCAATTTACATATGTTAATATACCTGTTAATGTGAGTAATGTAAAACTTATTACTAAAAATGTTTTTCTCATAGTTGTACTTTTAGATTCTAAAATAAATTTAGAATAATAAATTTATGTTGGTTTAATTTTTATATTTTTTGTTCATTAATTTTTTCATTTCTATATACAAGTAGCACTAATCCTAAAGCAAAGAGTATACAGCCTAAAAGCATAAAAATACCATTTTTAAATAAGAAAAAGGACAAACCAATTACTATCGATCCAATTAGTACCATAATTACTTTTATAGGTTCTGTTTTAATAAAATTCAATGCATGAATGGATAAGCCAACAAAAAGTAGAGAAGGACCAACAATTACAAAAGGATATAAAATAGAAGGTGTATTGCTTAAATGTTCCCTTAGTGCTTCACTTTGAATTTCATTGTTTCCAAAACTCCAAAATATAATATCAATAGTGCATAACCCAATATGAGCAATAACGCCTAACGCAGTAATAAACGACGCTAAGGTGTTTAGTGTATTCTTAGGGAACACAAAATTGAACGAAAAAAGAAGTACAGCACCAATTAAATTGAGCCAATGTGCAAAATCTATAGGTTTTTGAAGATTGAGCGCACCTTGCGAAAAAAGTACATAACTCATCACAAAAAAAAGCAATCCTATACTACAAATGTTTTTAGGCTTCATACGTACATCTTAATTTATTTCAATTTAAATCTTTGAATTTTACCTGTTTCTGTTTTTGGTAAACATTCTAAAAAGTTAATTACTCTAGGATATTTATAAGGAGCTGCAGTTTCTTTAAACCAATTTTGAATTTCAAGTTTTAAATCGTCAGATGCTTTTGATTTGTCTTTTAAAACAATATTTGCACAAACTAACATTCCTCTATTTTCATCTGGAAGTCCAACCACGGCACATTCTAAAATAGATTCATGGGTTAAAAGTACAGATTCTACTTCAATTGCAGCAATATTATACCCCGAAGAAATAATCATATCATCACCTCTTGCTACAAACCAAAAATAACCATCCTCATCTTGTTTAAAAATGTCTCCTGTAATATTCCATCCCTTTTGCACGTATTCTATTTGTTTCACCTCACGGTTCAAATACTTGCATCCCGTTATTCCTTTAATCGCTAACTTTCCAGCCTCACCAATTGGTGCTTCATTTCCATTATCATCTACTATTTTTGCTTGATAACCTGTAATAGGCAAACCAGTTGCTCCAGGCTTCATGTTTTCTTCATTAGAAGCTATAAAAATATGAAGCAATTCTGTAGCACCAATGCCATCAATTATTTTCAACCCTGTTGCATTGTACCAATCTTCCCAAACAATTACAGGCAGGCTTTCTCCTGCCGAAATACATTTTCGTAAACTAGAAACATCAAATTCGTTTAATTTGGTGGTTAAAACACGCCATGCTGTAGGAGCTGTAAAACAAATGGTGATTTTATGATCTTGAATGGCTTGCAAGAGCAAATCGGGACTTGGTTTTTCTAATAGAAAAGTAGAAGCACCAAAATACATAGGGAACAAAACTAAACCGCCCAAACCAAAGGTAAAACCTAATGGCGGACTTCCCGTAAAGATATCTTTCGCTGTGGGTTGCAATGCATAATTAGGGAAAGCTTCACAAATATTTAAAATGTCACTATGAAAATGAGCCGTCATTTTGGGAATTCCCGTTGTGCCAGATGTGAAACCAATTAATGCAACATCATTAGATTTTGAATTATAATTTGCAAAATGTGTTGGCTTTGAAGCCATTTTTTCTTCTAAATCACTATTTCTGTAATAACTTTTGTGTTTTAAGAAGTCCGATTTAACCCCATTCATTTCATCTGCTAAATCGTTATCACAAAGCGCAATTGAAATTTCTGCACAATTGATAATGGTCGTCAATTCTTTGGAACGAAGCAATGGCATAGTAGCAACAACAATTCCGCCTGCTTTGATTATAGCAAACCAGCACGCCACCATCATGGGGTTATTTGCCGAACGCAATAACACACGATTTCCACTCACTAAACCCAAATCATCGACTAAAACATGGGCTATTTGATTCGCTTTTTCATACAAATCAGTATACGACCATGTTTCTTCGAAAGTGCGAATACAAACCGCATCACCATTTTCGTTTTCAATATGAAAATCCAACAAACGCTCCACACAATTAAGCATTTCTGCATGCTGAAATTGAGGTAATTCTAGTAAATATTCGGGTTGTAATTCCTTACTTGGTAAATGTTTATAGGTAAAAGTATCAATCATCTTTTTAATTACAAATTTTTAATTATGAATTACGAAGTGTTATGTTTAATTATGAATTATGAATTACGAATTATGAATTACGCATTACGTATTGTTTTCTGAATTGAACCAATAATCCTCAATAATTCATCAGCATCTTTCAATAAGTTATCTGCTTGTTCTACAGTTAAATAATTAGTATCTTTTAAAAGCCGAATCCAATAATGCGTTTCTCTAGCTTCTTTATATGAAATTGTAAGTTTCGCAAAGAAATCCTTTTCAGATTGCCCTCCAATAGCCTCTTCAATATTTGCACCTATTGAAGTTCCTGAACGTAATAATTGCTTACTTAATACGAATTCTTTTTTTTGCTCACATAGAAATTGATATACTTTTACAATTCTCACAGCAAAAGCATAACTTTTTATTTGAACAACATTATCTTTCTTCATAATTCATAATTCTTTTTTCATAATTCATAATTCATAATCCCAAATTCGTAATTCCAAATTCGTAATTCTTTCCACAATCCTAATTCCTAATTATTTTTTCTTATGACTCTCAGGTTTCAATGCTCTTTTCATTCCTTCCACCATTTTGCGTTCACTCCCTTTTAAAGGATACAAATGAGAAGTTCCAGCCCTGTATTGTTTAGGAATATCTTGTGCTCTATAGTCTTCGTATGCTTGTGCGTTTCTAACAAAATTCGGATCTAATAATAATGGGCGACCTAAAGCAACCAAATCAGCTCTTCCGTTAAGAATAATTGTATTTATTTGATCTATATCTTGAATATAACCTGCTGTAATTGTTGGCACGTGTACCGTATTTCGAACCGCATCAGAAAAAGGTGTTTGCCACATTCTGCCTGTTTGCGGTTTTTGATGCGCTACTGTATTCCCTGTAGAAACATTAATAATATCGGCTCCAGCTTCTTTAAAAGCAGTAGCAATAACAAAAACATCTTCTTCTGAAATTCCATTTTCTGCCCAATCTGTAGCAGAAATTCTAACCGACATTGGTTTCTCTTTCGGAAAAACATTGCGCATCGCTTTAAAAACACGCATTGGGAATTTTAAACGATTTTCAATACTTCCACCAAATTCATCTGTACGAATATTAGTTAAAGGCGATAAGAAAGACGCTAATAAAAAGCCATGATGCGCTTGCAATTCAATCAGATCAAAACCAGCCTTGTCTGCATTTTTTGTAGCCTGTACAAATTGGTTTGTAATCGTGTTCATGTCCTCCAAAGTCATTTCTTTAGGAACAGGAGCCGTTTCGTTAAAAGCTATTGGAGAAGCCGAAAGTAAATCCCATTTGTCTTGTAAATCTTCCGTTTCCCAAGGCTTTTTAGTAGCCCCTTTTCTGCCAGAATGTCCTAATTGAATTCCTATTTTAGCGTTAGAATGCGTATGAATAAATTGAGTTATCTTTTGCCATGCAACAGTTTGATTATCATTGTAAATACCCGTGCATCCTGAAGTGATTCTTCCTGTTTCAGATACCGCTGTCATCTCTGCAATAATCAAACCAACACCACCAATTGCCCTATTTCCATAGTGCATCAAATGCCAATCGTTCACTAAGCCATTTTCAGCCGAATATTGCCCCATGGCACTCATTACAATTCTGTTTGAAAGTACCAAATCGCGCAGCTTGAAATGAGTAAATGCAGCAGGTGTATTTTCTTTTTCAGCGTTCAATTCGTTAAACTCTTTTAGTACTTTAGCAGGATAAGACGTATCTCTTATGTTTAAGTTTTCGAAAGTTACTTTCTTAGAACGCGTCATGCAACCGAATGACAATTGATAAAACGGATGTTGCATGTGTCGGTCCATATTTTCAAACCAATCTAACGATACATTGGCTGCATATTGAATCATTTCTACACGATTCCTTCTCGCTTTCTCATAATTCTCAAAAGCTACAGGAATGTTCTTTGGGTTGGCTACAATAGCATCAGAAAGAGCAATGGCACATTCCATTGCCAATTTTGTTCCAGAACCAATAGAGTAGTGGGCAGTGGCTTTAGCATCGCCTAATAAAACGATATTGTCCTTGTGCCATTTGCCATTCGTTACATGTGGAAATTGTCGCCATTGCGATTTGTTTGTAATTAAACCATGACCGTCTAATTCTTCCTTGAATATTTCTTTTAATTTCTGAGTAGTATCTTCTTCATCATAGGTATCAAAACCGAAGTTTTCCCAAGTTTGCGGACTGCATTCAAAAATCCAGGTGCTCATTCCTTCTTCGTATTGATAGGTATGCGCTACGAAAGCCCCTTTTGGTGTAGATCGAAAGAAATAGGTAAAGGCATCGAGAGGCTTTGTAGAACCCATCCAAACGAATTTGTTTTTCTTTAGTTCCACTTTAGTTTCAAACTCCTCCTCAAATACTGTTCTTACGCTACTTCCAATACCATCGCAAGCAACAATGACATCACTATCTTTAAATTGGCTACTATCCGCTACGTTGGCTTCAAAATGAAGATTAACGCCCTCTTCGTTACAGCGTTGGTGCAACAATTGCAATAGTGTTTTTCGAGAACAGCCACAAAAACCATTACCTGCCACACTCACACGTTCACCATCTCGTGCTACAACAATATCGTCCCAGTAGGCAAATTTGCTACGTATTAATTCGTACGATTGGGTATCGCGTGTTAAAAACTCACCTAGAGTTTCGTCTGAAAATACGACACCAAAACCAAAACTATCGTCGGGTTTATTGCGTTCGTACACATTAATTTCGCAATGAGGCATTGCTTTTTTGGTTAATATCGAAAAATATAAGCCACCAGGACCACCACCAATTACTGTTATCTTCATGCTTTTAACTTCTTTTAATGGAGAATATTTCACCAATTTTGCTATAGTTAGAACCCGCCAAACGGGCAACAGGTTTGTATTTTTCTAAATTAATTCTATTGCCTTCCATTAAAATTTCATCTGCTACATGCATGGTTAAAATCTTACCAATAACAATGCAAGCCCCCCCATTTTTATGATCTTCTAAGAAATAATGATGCACCATTTCACATTCAAAATGCACATAACTTTCTTTTACTCTTTTGGGTTTAATAAAAACAGAATCAATAGGGGTAAGGGCTGCCAATTCAAACTCATCTACATCAGAAGCGACACTTTGCGAAGTTATGTTCATTTGTTCCACCGTTTCTTCTGTAACCAAATTGACTACAAATTGTTTGTTGGCAAGTACGTTGTTTAGGGTGTCTTTGTTTTTATTTCCTGTTCTAACTGTAGAAAACATTACATGAGGTGGATCTTCACCAACAGCATTAAAAAAGGAAAAAGGAGCAAGGTTGTTTTTTCCATTTTCATCAATAGTAGAAATCCAACCTATTGGTCTAGGAATAACAGTTCCTGTTAAAAGTTTATACACTACAGCATTATCTGTAGTATCGGTATTAAATTGCATGAGTTAGTTTGTTGTTTTTTATAAATTAAGTAAAATATTTGCTATTTTTTTTTATTTATGATAAATAAAGTATAAAAATAATAATTTTTTAATACAATCTTCTCCTTGTTAGGTCTATTTTTTAAATGTGCTATTTTTATTATATTTTTAACAATATGTAGTAAAATATATGAAATAATAATTCGTTTTAATAGTCAATAGTTTAAGCGTATAAAATCGTCATTAACAACACAATGAGTAAATAGTGATACCATATGTTATTACAGTAAATTCAAGTGATAAATGGTATTACCGCTTAAAAATAACTTTTAAACATATGAAAAAGGAAATCAAAGACTTAAATAATAAACTAAACTTCATTCAGGAGTTGGTTATAAGCTTGCTAGAAGAGCAAGAAGAAGAATGGTTAGATAGTACCGATATTAAGCAACGTTTTCATTTTAGTGAAAGTAAATTGTATCGCCTACGAACCGCAAAAGCCATTCCTTTTACAAAAATAGGGAACAGGTATTATTATCCTAAAACCTATTTTAACAGACTCTTGCTACAGCAAATTCAGGAGGATAAATAGAGGGGGAGAAAATAGAGAAGAAAGGAAGAAAATAGAGAAGAGAAAGAAGAAAATAGAGAAGAGAACATAGAACAAAGAGGGGAGAAAATAGAGGAAGTTGATATAATTGTAGCTTTACTTTTTTATGTCTATTTAACCACAAAACAATAATTAATAATCTACCATTATCCATCAACAATCCACAATCTAAAAGAGCCATCGGCTCGGTAAATATTGTAGGACAGGGTTTCAACCCTGTTGTTATAACGTACCACGAGAAAAAAGAGCCGTAGGTTCGATATGTTTTATTTATAAACGATATCCCCAATATTGTTATGTTGAAAATAGGATTAATTGTTTTATAAACAACGGATTAAAATCACGTTGCTACAATTTGGGTCGTCTTTATACCAACGAATTAAAATCACGTTGTTACAATTTGTGTCGTCTTTTTATCAACGGATTAAAATCCATTGCTACAATATGAATCGTTCCTATGGAACTCGTACGTTTGAAAATCTGCGTAAATCTGCGTGCCTATTTGACCACAAAACAATCATTAATAATTAATCATTGAAAAACAACGGATTAAAATCACGTTGCTACAATTTGTGTCGTCTTTTTATCAACGGATTAAAATCCATTGCTACAAAATGAATCGTTCCTATGGAACTCGCACGTTTGAAAATCTGCAAAATCTGCGTGCCTATTTAACTACAAAACAACCATTAATAATTAATCATTGAAAAACAACGAATTAAAATCACGTTGCTACAAAATGGGTCGTCATTATATCAACGGATTAAAATCCATTGCTACAATATGAATCGTTCCTATGGAACTCGCACGTTTGAAAATCTGCGTGCCTATTTGACTACAAAACAATCATTAATAATTTATCATCAACAATTAACAATTAATAATCATCCCCAATCTTGTCATGCTGTAAGCATCTCATTTGTAGCTCCGCAAATCAATAAAATCAAGCTAATGCTACCCTTTACAGGGGGACAAGTTTGCGTTTAGAAAATCTGCGTAAATCTGCAAAATCTGCGTCCCTATTTGACCACAAAATAATCATTAATAATTTACCATCAACAATTAACAATTCATCATTATCCCTCACTTTCTCAGAAATCCATTTGTATCCTTACTGGATTAAAATCTCACTTTCTTGTTTTACTATGAACTCTGGAGTGTCTTTATACATGATTACTTTTCCTGTAATGCAAATAGTTTTGTCTTTTAGAAACTCATTGGGTTTATAGCTAAAATTAGTCAAGTCATTTCCAAAAATAATCACAACAAAAGTTTGATTAGGATAGGGTTTACCAAAGTTGAGCATTGTAGTATTTGATTTGGTTAAGAAAGTACTTTGTACAGTTTCACAAATAGTAACAATTTTGCCTTCATATTTTGATATACTATCTAGTGCTATTGTTTCTTGGCAGAATGATGATAACGATAGGAAGAGAAAAAAAGTAAACATTAATTTCATAACTAATTTTTTAAAACCTTAGGTGGGTATTTTGAGTACTATAAAGATAAAACATTTTCAAAAGTAGCAATCTTATTTTTTATTTTAACAAAGTGTGGATAGTTAGCTTAATTGATTTGTTACTATTTTTTATTTATATGTTTTTAAAAGTAAAACGTTTGATGAATTGATAATGATGGTTAAACTCTTCAAATGTGATAGATAATAATTTTTCATTAGAATCTATTTCTTTAAAAATGATACTAAGATCATCGTTTAGGCTACTCAAAGTATGCTTTTTATTTTCTAGATTAGCAATGTGTTTTTCAAAGGACTTTAAATGATGGTTGTATTTTCCTACTGCTAAAGCTAATAAAAATAGAAGTATTATGTATTCTTTTTCATCTTCCCCATGCAAAGTAAAATCGTCATGAGCCTTAATAACTCTATAAATATTCACGAATCGTTTTATCGCTCTAGGACTATTTCCTATTATATCAGACATATCCTCCAATAATTTTATTTCTTTTTCAGTAAAACGGAGTATTTCTAACGTGTTTTTTCTATCTATTTTTGTTGTCTTTATTGGTGCATTAGTATCCACGTCAAATACATCATCTGTTTTACTATTTTCTACTGTATTGGAAGTACTAACGTTTGTGGTTTCAGTATTTAATTGTTGAAATTGAGGCTGTATGTTTCCTAATTTTCTAATCATGGTTTTCACATTCTCAGTACGTGCGCTTTTTATATGGAAAGGGATTTGAAATATTTTTTCTAAATAACTAGATGCCTCAATTACATCAATTGTTTTCTTTTCCTCTTTATCTAAATAGCCTGTAAATTGCAAATGATGCTTTTTGATTAACGCATTTTTAACCCATCTAGGGTCAATGCCTACCACTACCACAAACAATGGAAAAGCCATTAGCAAATTAACCGCTTCTAAGACTTCAACAACACGTTCTTCTGGACAACGGTCTAAATCATCTATATACAGGATAATGCGTTCTAGTGGCTTTTTATTATGAAATAATTTTTTAAATTCTGTAGACTCCTCATTTGTGACTAATTCTGATTGATGCCCTGTTAATAGACCACTTAATATTTCAAAATCTTTCCTTATTAAAGAAATAATTCCTAAATGTTTTTTATAATCCTCACTATTGGCTCTTTTTTCAATAAATGTATATAGCGCTTCTGTGGATAAGGTATTTTTAATTCTGAATTCTAATGTAACAATTAATTCTTTATTGGTGTTTATTTGTTGGTCTATTTGAATAATTTCTTCCCTATAATTTTCTATTTCTAAACGTAATGCTTTTTCTTCTTGTTCTAATTCAAAAATGGCATTTGCTTTTTTGTTTTCATAATCTTCCTTTATAGTCCAAAAAGGAGCAATTTGTTTTTTTAACTTTAAGTAGGTATCAATTGTTCTGGTTACTATACCTCCAATGATTGTAATAGTAACCCACGTTTTATTTGAAATTGTAAAATCTTGCCAACTCAATAAAAGGTTAATTAGAAAAGTAAAAACAGGAGTAACAAATATTAAAATTGCAATACCTAAAACCCATAGAAGATTGGTTTTCCATTTACTTCTTTGAAAAAAAGCTTTTATAAAAGTATGGATGCTTTTTAATTCATTATAAAATGTAGTAGGATTTTCCCAATATTGTCTAGGAACAATCTTTTCAAATTTTTCTAAAGAATTAACAAACGTTGGGTTGTTATTTAACGTATTTTCAATTTTCTCTTGAACTTTAAATGCATCATTAACTTTTTTAACAATATCAAATAACGTTTTCTTTTTAATACTATCGATTCTATCCTGTAATTCCTTTTTTAAAGTCTTTTTATCACCTTCTAAAGCAGTGATTCTATTATCTAAAGACGCTTTTTGATTTTTTAAATCGTTTAATTCCTCTTTTGATAAAGTTAATTTTAAAAATAACTGTTCTTCTAAAGCTTTCTTTTCTTTTTTAGTCAAAGATTCATCATTATTGATATACTCGTTTAATGCTCCAAAAATGCGGGTAACAATACTTGCCCATAGATTGGCATCCATATAAGACCATGCATTAAAATGTACATGTGCAATGCCTTCGCAAAAACCTTTAGGAGGATTAGTTTTGGATAACAATTGAACATCTTCTTTCAATTTTCGCATAAAGAAACTCTTTCCAGAGCCCCATTTCCCTAATAAAGCAATTGCTAAAGGGGGTTCAAAACTCTTTGCGGCAATAACTCGTGCGAAAGCATTGGTATCATTACTAATGTCTAAATAATCTTCACCAGAATCGGAATCACTTAATATGCCAGGTAATGTGGTTATATTTTTACTTAATTGAATATCATAAAATAAAGATTCAAAGTTTTGGCTTCCCATTCCCGTAAGAATAGTAATTAAATCATCTTGGTTTATGGTAGCAATAGTATTTCTATAATAGCCTAAACCCTCAATGTCGTAGGCTTCTTCTAAAACATTGATCCAATTTACGCTTAATTTTCTTCCTGTATTAAAATTTTCAGTAACAATACCAAAAGCTTTGATGCGAAGTGTGCTTTTTTTATTTTTAACGAATGCAGATTTTACAATTAAAACATCGCCTACTTTAACATCGTCTACTACTTCATAAAAACTGTCATTATCATTACCATTTTCCCAGATTTGCTCTTCATAAAATCGTTCAGCCTGATTACTATCGTCCCAATGGGTGCCAACCAAATAAAATGTAACTTTATATTTTGATTGAATAATGTTTAAGCTAGGTTTTATAGTATATGTTTTTCTCTCTCTTAATTGTTTATTATTTTTTGTTATCTTTTTATATAAAACCATGCCTTCATTTGTATTAGGTAACGAGACTGTAAATTGATAATCAAATTGATTAATGTAGTTTTTTAGTTCATTCAATATTTCGGTAGTTACTTCATAACTCTCTTCAAAAGAAAGACCATCAACTCCTGTACTCAATAGAGGCAACCATATTTTTTTGCTTAGTAAATATTCATAATAAAGAGGAATTGCTGCTTTAAGATTTTGTTTGAGACTTTCAGTTGTAGTGCCTTGGTTTATAGTTACTATAAATAAAACCGTTTTTCCGTTTTCATTAATAATAGCATGCCCCTTTTCTAGATTAAGTGTCTCTAATGTTTCTAAATCAATTTTATAAGTGTCTAATGCTATTTGAATCAACTCGTTTAAACTTCCTTTACCATCCCAAGGAACTATAGCTACATCATAATTTTCAGGACTATTTCCTATTGCTAATTCAACTAGATTTTCTACAATTCTCATATAAATGGGTGTGTTATTAAAAATAAAAAAGAGGAATATATAAATGAAATTTTCTTGAGATTTTAGAAAGGTTTAGACAGCTTGTTCTTCCAAAAAAAACTATAAAATATTTTTGTTGTTGTGGTCATTTGAAATTCACTAAAATGTTTTGAAAATATGCTTAATTAGAAATCATTTATTACTTCAAATTATTAAACTCATACAATGTAAAATCAGTTAAATAAATTACGGACTTAGTTATAAAGTATAAAAACTGAAACATAAAAAAAACAAAAAAGAAACGATATAAAATAGTCAGAGTAACCTTAAATGTTAAAATAATATCATAATTTACATAATCAAATGAAACAGTTGATAAATGAAAGTTTAATAATGAAGGAAAAAATGAACTAACAATTACAAAAAATATACAAAAAATTGCTACAACAATAGAATAAGATAAGGTAAATGAAAAATTTTTAAGATAGTTAAACGTTCTATTGTTGAGTGTATTAGCTTCTATTCTTGACTTTAATTCAGAATTTTTTTCTTCGGTTACTCTTTCTATAGTTTCTAGTTTTGATAACTTATCAGGTATTTTTAGTAATACGCTATACATAAGCCCTGAAAACAAAGACAAAAGCATTGCAAGAATTTTTGAATCTTCAATAAATTTTTCACTTTTATAAAATACTAGAAAAGCACTAACAATTAAGATAATAAGATACATCAAAATCAATTCAAGATAATTGACTTTGTTATCCTCTTTAATACAAACACTTTTAGTTGCGTTCACATATATGTTCCAAACTTTTTTTATCATAGTCTAGCTATTCTAGTATATTCTCCTTCTATTAACTCTCTTAATAATCCATCACAAAAAGTTTTTAACTCTAAAAAATCAGGTGTTCCATTAGCATCAATAGCCACTTTTCCATGTAAATAAATCCTTGGCATAACATCATTAGTGTCTAATACAAAACTAGAAGTTTTACCAGTTGATAAATTTTGTAACGCTACTTTTTTTGAACGCGCAGTGGATAAAGGGTTATTGTTAAAAGTTAATGACGAAATTACACGGTCTAATACATTAATTTTTTGTGGTGCAATATTATTTGTGCCTTTAGGCTTAATCGATATTTCAATGTCGTAATCATTGCACAAACTAGTAAATGCAGTTTCTGTTGTTATTGAAGATGATAGAGTATTTGTTATATAACTTAGTCCAACTATTTTACTATTGTTTTTAAATTCGTCCCTTATACTGTCTGGTAATATCGCAGATGGTTCTGGCTTATTATATTTTCCTTGAATCTTAAATAGATCTCTAATATGCTGTATAAATTCTTTTCTAATACTTTCTCCTCCATATATTTGAAAAAACAAATAGCCAACATTGCTGTTTAAAGGAATATAAAGATAAAAAAAGTATTTATCATTAATTACATTACCACCTAAATCTTCTTCATTTGTTCTATTATTTAGTGGAGACTTAGTTTTTCCCGATCCTTTTGGCCCACCTTTTAAAATGCCCCATATTATTTCATTATTTGGGTCAAAGCCATACTCAACAATATTTGTACTTAAAGTAAAGGCTTTAGTTCTTACTTCTGTGTAAGCTAAATCAATATGGTTGATGAACTTTTGATAAAACTCATTGAATAAGTTATTTGTAGGTATAACATCTGGTGTGTTTAATATTAAGTCTTCAAAACTGTTGTTTACATAACCTGTAGCAGGTTTCAATGCTATGGTGAAAACTTCTAATTTTACACTTTCTGGATTATTCATAAGTTTTATATTTTAATTTGCTTAGTAAGGATTCTCTAAAGAACTGCTTTTAATTAATTTTAGAAATTATAAATTCAAACATGGGTCTAAATATTTCAAAGTGTTCATTTCCCAGCTGAGGTATAATTTCTTGTGCAAAATTCATTTTAGCATTTTCACTTATTTCAATTATTTTAGCACCACCTGAACCGTTTTTAATATTAAATTTATCTGAGGTAGTTTTTGAATAAAATAGATGCTCCATTTCTACTTTTGATTGATGTTTAAAAGTTGTATTTAAAGCTCTATCATCGATAACTTGATTAATTATTTCTTCAATTTCTGGAACAGGAATTAAAAATGCATAACTGTTTTTGTTTTCAACTTTTTTACATTTTCCTTTGAATGGATCTTCTTCTAATAGTTCACCTTCACTTGTTAATGAGTTCCAATGATTATATGCTTCATCAAAATCAAATAATCCAAAAATTGGTTTACCGTTCATTTCAGTTTGAAATTTATCACTTGTCAATATTTTTCTTAAATATTCACATCCAAAACCAAAACTTATATCAAATGGTATATCAGTATCATATAACTTATTCCATGCTTCATACAAAACTATAGGGTCTGAAAATCCTTCTGTAAACAAGATTGGTCTGTCTTGACTATGTGTATGCATAATGCTCAGAATCTGTTTTTCATAGTTAACTCTGAAAAGTTTATTGGATAACTGATTAACTGCAAAGTTTTTTCCAACTTTATGACATTTTAAGTCGTTGTCATGAACTCTGAATAGGTTTACTCTTTTTTCATGATCTCCCACTAAAGTTACAGCACTATGACTACTCATTAAAACATGATTAGTTTTAGCTGATTCATGACTAATATCATAAATTTGATTTAAAAACTTATGTTGCCATTCAGGATGTAAAAACGAGTCAGGTTCATCAAGAAGTGTGATGCAATTTTTATCTTTAAATAACTCTGTTAACGCATATATATAAATTGACTGGAATTGACCATCACTAAATTGATTAATATTTATATCTTTTCCTGAAGTCAGTGTAATATTAATTTTAATATCGTTTAAATAACCAATGGTTTTTAAATTATCTAAGGCAATAAATAATTCTAAAGGTGTATAAGTTTGAAATGCCTCTTGAAATTTACTAAAAGACTTATAAAGAATATATTCATAATCATTTAGCCTTCCTTCATCTCTTGTTCCTTTAAAGTCATACTTATCTACTTCCCAAATTTGAGTAAGTAGTGTTTTAAAATAACCTTCTGGTGACCAGAACCTTTTAGTCTCATCAAACTCATCAAACTCAAATTTACCTTTATCCTTAGCGTAATCAGGCCTTTTAAAATCAAATCTAACTTCATTTCCTACAGATGAAATACCTAATTTGTCTTTAATGAAAATTTTAGCTTTATTAGTATCTTCTTGTAATAATAAAACACTAAGTAATAAAGATTTATATTGAACATCTATTCCTGTAAACTTTCTTGTAACTTCACTTAATAAGTTTTCATTTTTTCTATTATTATCTAATAGATTTTCATGATTTTGGTTTGAAGTTTTTAGTAAGTTTCCAATCGTTTTATTGTGCCCAGAATAGTAGACTAAAATATTTTCAGGAAGTTTTGATTTATCAGGTTTAATTTCCTGCTTCTCTTGGTTTAACCACCTAACATCTTTCCATTCTAAAAAAATAATTTCATTTTCTATTTCGTATGAAATAACGTAATTAAAAGCAATTGCATAATCTTCTTCCGATAAATGTTTAAAAATTTCTAGTATAGCTTCGAAAAAATTAGATTTACCGGTGCCATTTTTACCTACAAAAACTTCTAAAAAACTATCTCCCTCAAAATTTAAAGTAAACTCTTTTAAGTTTTTATATTCGCTAATATGTATGTGTTTTAGTCTCATAGGTAATCAAAAATCAATTAATTAGGAGTTATAGTTATAGCTCCTTTATCACCTATTAATTTAATAGAAACATCTAAATCCTTAACACATTTTTCTACTGCCTCTTTTAACTCTTCTATATTTTTAAAAGTATCACCAACCAATAAAAAGCAAACTACAGATATAAATTCTTGATTTTCATTTGCTAGTAGGAAAACTCTACTTTGTGGCATTGATAAACACTGTCTAAGTTTTGTTGAAATCTTATTTAATTTTTCCATTATTTATTTTATTAATTATTTTTTATTAAAAACCTCCCTCAAAACACTCTGCATCAATTGCTCACTATACCCTTTACTTTGTGCTACTTCTTGCTCCAAAGCATCACATAAACCAACTAAAGCATTAACTTTTTCAACTATGGCTTTTTGTTCTTCTAGTGGTGGAAGAGGAAATACTAGGTTTTTAAAAGCTGTTGAACCTATATTTCCTTGATTTGCTGTTCCTGTTTCTGTTTCAAATAATTGATTTAAAATTATATCTGATTTAAGGAATTTATTTATTAACTCTGAAGCACTTTTATCTATTACCCTAATACAACCAACTCTTTGATTTAATAATAATACTTTCTGTTCTAAATGTTCTGGTTTAACTAAACATGTGAAACAATAATCTCTTCTGTTTTTAGTACCTGTTAATGTAGTAAGTATATCATCTTTAAATATTTGATAATCTAAATTTACTTCTCCGACACTACTTGGAACATAGGCCTCTTTTGTGTTTATTAAAAAATTATCATCTTTTACGTTTCCAAGTCTGATAATTTGATAATCAGAAGTAGGTACATATGTAGAACTTTTAAAAGCATAACCATTTAAAAAGGTTATTAAATCTCCAAACCTACACCAAACCCAACCTTCAGGCAATTCATAAGGAATCTCTTCTTTAGTAATAGCAGGTAACGGACTTTCTTTTTTTACTTTTTTGTCCTTGATGAGTTGGGCTTTTTCTTTTTGAATGCGTTTTAAGAGTTCGCTTGCAGGGTCAAAATCTTTATTTTTAGTTCTCCAATCAGCAGTTAATTTTCCTTGAACGGCTAATTGCAAAACCGTTTCTCTTAATTTTTTTATGGTGCTTTTCTCTGTAAAGAAATCTTTAAAATGAGGTTGTAAGGATTGCCATTCTTTTTGAGAGTTTTGCGTAGTTAATTGCTGTAAAGCCGAAGAAACATAATCGTTTTTTAAAGCAATTCGCTCAACTGTAAGTTGATCTAATTGCTCTATTTCTTTAAAAAGAATTTCAACTACTCGAACAATTTCTTTTTGTTCTTCTATTGGAGGTAATGGAAATTCTGCATAAAGTAAATGTTCCCTGGAAATACCGGGTATTATTCCATTCGAAGCATCTTGAAGTTGAGATAAATAACTATCAGCAAATAGTTTTAAAAATTTTATTTCAATCCAATCATATGTCCTTAATGCCATTATTTGTCGAGCAATATGAATTTCCCCAATTTTATTAATTACGGTTTTCCCAATTGTACCTTTAACTGATACTAAAACATCTCCTAAAATGGATATAACTTTTGGTATATTGGTCCAACGTGATAGTATTATATTGTCTTTTTTTATTTGACTTGCACCAGTAAGATATGGGTATTTGAGTTCGCTGTCTGAATATTCATTAGGTGTTAAATCTCTACCTGAAAATAAGACAATTGATTCTCCCAAATTGCACCAAATCCATTTTTTTGGCAATGTATAACGCACCGTGATAGTATCAATTTTTGGAAATGGTTTCTCTTTTGGTATTTTCTTTTCTCTAATCAATTTAGCTTTTTTAACTTGTATACGTTCTAAAAGAATTGATGCATTTTCTATGTCAGGATTTTCTTTTCTCCAATTCGCAGTCAATTTTCCTTGAACAGCTAATTGTAAAATTAAATCTTTGAGTTCTTGTGCGTTTTTTGGGTGAAGCGTTAAGCTTGCAAAATGTTTTAGTAGTTGCATCTTATTGTAAGGCTTCGGTTAATACTTTTATTATTTCGTCTTGTATGGTAGAAATTTTTTGTTCAGTAGCTTTAAATTTCTCTAGCAATACTTCAGGGCTAGCTAAAGTATCTTCATCTTGGTGAGGATTTTTTATATCTAAATTGTAGTTTCTTTTTTTAATTTCTTCAATAGATACTTTCCAAGCGTTTTTATTTTCTGCTCTGTTGTTCCACCATGCTTTTTCTAAATTAAATTCTTTGATATTGATAGGTTTGGTTTTGTTGTAGCTCACCACACCCTCAGGATAAGGATGTTCAAAATACCACACTTCTTTAGTAGCCGTTCCTTTTTCAAAAAATAATAAGTTTGTTTTAATACCTGTGTATGGGTTAAAAACACCATTAGGCAAACGTACTATCGTATGTAAGTTGCATTTTTCTAATAGTTCTTCTTTCAGTCTGGTTTTCATACCTTCTCCAAACAAAGTACCATCCGGTAAAACCACCGCACAACGTCCGTTATTTTTCAATAACTTTATAATTAAAGCCATAAACAAATCGGCAGTTTCTTTGGTTCTAAACTTTTGAGGAAAGTTGGTTTCGGTACCATCTTCTTCCACACCACCAAAAGGAGGATTGGTAAGTATAATATCTAATTTGTCTTTGGCTCCCCAATCGGCATACGGCTTGCTTAACAAGTTGTCTCTTCGCACAGCTGGCAAATCAAAACCATGTAGCATTAAATTGGTCGTACACAATAAATGGGGTAAAGGTTTTTTCTCAATACCTCGTATAGAAGTTTGTAAAATATCTCTGTCTTTTGGAGTGTTTACTTGTTCGCGTAAATGGTCAATAGTACAGGTTAAAAAACCACCTGTTCCACAAGCTGGGTCTAAAACACTTTCACCCAATTGTGGGTTAATCATGTCTACCATAAATTGCGTAACCGCTCTAGGAGTATAATATTCTCCAGAAGAACCAGCCGATTGTAATTCTTTTAAAATGGTTTCATAAATGTCATTAAACAAATGACGTTCGTTGGTATTATTAAAATCAATTTCATTAACAACGTTAATTACTTGACGAAACAGTGTTCCGTTTTTCATGTAGTTATAAGTATCATCAAAAACCGAACGAATGATATGTGCTTGCGGACTTATGGTAATATCTAATTCTTTCAGCGCTGGAAATAAGTCATTATTCACAAACTCCATTAAAGCATCACCTGTTAATCCTTCATCATCAGCTGCCCAGTTTTGCCATTTTAGTTTTTCAGGAATGGGAGAAGCATAGTTGTCTATGGTAATTTCCCATTCTTCTTCTTTATCGGCAAATATTTTCATGAAAAGCATCCATACCATTTGCGAAATGCGTTGTGCATCTCCATCTACTCCTGTGTCTTTACGCATAATATCGCGTATGCTTTTTATGTTTGTGGTAATGTTACTCATTCTTTTTTATAATTTCTTTTAGTCCTTCTATAGTATAATATTCGTTATTTTTATTCTTTCTATGCAACATGCTATGACAGTTAGAACAAACTAAAGCGAGTTCGTCTATATTTGTAATTCTTTCACCTTGATGAATTGGAATAGTATGATGACATTCGATAAAACCATTACCTAAATCAGGATAGGTTTTTGAGAAATCAAAATTACAACATTCGCATAGTAAAGGATTAGTAGACGCTTTCTTTTTATTGACTAAATTTCTATCTCTTTCTCTAAAACGGTGTATGGCATAATTCCAAGCACCTTCATTAGCTTCTATATCATCCACACTTTCGTCTACAACATTAGCATATACCTCATTAAAGTATTCTTGATAAACTTCATTATTAAAAAAGGGTTTGAAACCATTCCAAAGTGTTTTTTGAATGGCTTCTTTTTCAATTTGTTTATCTAGTAACTCAATGGAATAGGTATGACCTTGACTAACAGTTCTTAGGTCGAAATTAAAAGGTTTTATAAATTCTTTTGTTCTCGCTAATACTTTCATTTTTCTACCCCAACGATGTTTTGGATTAGAATCTATCAAGTCCTGTTCCAAATTGTCTAAAGGTGTTAATAAGTGTGTAAAACAAACTTGATTATTTGTATTAACTTTTTGAAATAAAACAACTAAATCACCTTTTTGCGGAATCATCGCGTGTGTAGGTCTATGAACAAATGATGATGACCAATGCAAAATCATATCATCTTTATCATCACCAAAGTAAGCCCAGTCTTCTCCATTTGCGTGTTTTACATTACGAACCCATTGAATATCTTTATGACTAAACATTATGCTATATTGTATATTTCGTTTTCTAATTCTTTAACTGCTTGTTCAAAATCTTTATTTTTTCCAAAAGCTCTAACTATTTCAACGGGAGACCCCATTTCATTTAAAGGTTTCACTTTAAGAATAGAACCTTGCTCTATGGAAGAAATACCTTCTTGTTCGTATTTATCTAACAAACTATTCAATACTTTTTGAGCGGTTTCGCTATATTTCCCAAAGTAATTGCGTTTACGCACTTTGTTCGCTCTTTCTTTACGAGTCAATGCAGGTTGGTCAAAAGCAATGTGACAAATCAAATCAAAATCATCCATGTCTTGTCCTACTTCTTCACGCAGTGCTTCTAGCAAAACACCATGTTCTGCCAATTCTTTGATTAATTCCTCTTTCTTTTCAGCATCATTCCATTTTTGAATAAAATCATCAAGAGAACAGAATTCTTTTTCTAAATTTTTCTTCGAATAATCTTTTAAGGATTCTGTTATTAATTTCCCGTCTTTTCCATAGTATTGAATACGTTCATTTACAACAGCAACAGGTACTTCATTCACATAATATTTCTTCACTTTCCCTTCGTCTCCATCAATATCAATATCGGGAGGATTCGGCTTAAAATCATCGGGTAACCAATCCTCTCCATCAATAATAGGATCTTTAGTGGTATCAGGGTTTTCTGGTGGTACAACGGGATCATTTGGTCCAGGTTCGTATATTTGAACTGGGTCACCATCAAAATCAGGTCGTGCAAAAATGTTCGTTGCTTTTCTAAAGTCCATAATGGTAAAATAAACTTTTCCTTCCGCTTCCCGTATTCTTGTGCCTCTACCAATAATTTGTTTAAATTCAGTAACCGACTGTATGTTAGATTCCAAAACAATCAATTTAACCATTTTAGTATCTATACCAGTAGTCAACATTTTAGAAGTAGTAGCAATGACAGGAAATTGTTCTTCAACATCGGTAAAATTATCTAACTCTTGTTTGCCCACTTCATCATCACCTGTTATTTTTACACAATAATTCCAATGTTTTGCAACTAAATCGGCATTTTCATTTATTAGTGCTTGACGCATTCTATTCGCATGGTCGATATCCGTACAAAATACAATCGTTTTGGCAAATCGATCTGTAGCTTTTAAATATTCGGTTATTTTTTTAGCAACAAGTTCTGTGCGTCCATCAATAACTAACGTTCTATCATAGTCTTTTAAATTATAAATACGGTCTTTTATTTCATGACCATATTTGTCTAACATGCCTTTTGTAGGTCTCCATCCTTCATCTACATTAGTAGTTATTCTAATAACTTTATAAGGTGCTAAAAAACCATCATCAATACCTTGCTTTAGAGAGTAAGTATAAACAGGCTCTCCAAAATAGTCTATATTAGAAACATCTTTTGTTTCTTTTGGTGTAGCCGTTAATCCAATTTGAGTTGCTGAATCAAAATAAGTTAAAACATCTCTCCAAGCAGAAGCTTCAGCAGCACTTCCTCTATGACACTCATCAATCACAACTAAATCAAAGAAATCTTTGCTGAACTCTTTGTAAGCATTTTTTTCTTCGTCAGTACTTGTTAAACCTTGGTATAAAGCATAGTAGATTTGATACGATTTATCAATCTTTCTATTTTTAATAATGTGCATAATATCGTTCCCAAAAGGGGAGAAGTCACCATTTTTAGTTTGTGTTAATAAGGCATTTCTATCGGCAAGAAATAATATTCTTTTCTTAACACCAGATTTCCACAACCTCCAAATGATATTAAAAGCAGTGTAGGTTTTACCAGTACCAGTAGCCATTACCAAAATTATCTTATTTTGTCCCTTTGCTACTGCTTCAATTGTTCTATTTACTGCATTTTGTTGATAATACCTTGGATTCATTCCACTAACATCTACAAAATAATCTTTTTCAACTATTTCTTTAGCTTTGGGTTCTTCAAGGTTATTGTGTTTTAAATATTTGTTCCATAAAGTTTCAGGAGAAGGAAAAGCATCTAATGATAATTCGGTTTCTAAATTATTTGATGTATTTGTTTTATCATGAAAAACAAAAGAATCACCATTGGAAGTAAAAACAAATGGAATTTGCAAAATCTCTGAATATTCTAAAGCTTGTTGCATGCCAGACCCTACTGGCTTTTTATTGTCTTTAGCTTCAATTATTGCAATAGGTATATTTGATTTATAATAAAGAATATAATCAGCTCTTTTACTTTGACCTCTAGTATATAATTTTCCTTGAACAATAATGCGTCCATCTGTAAAAGACACTTCTTCACGTACTTGTCGTTTCATATCCCAACCCGCTTTTTCAAGACTAGGGTTTATGTACTTAGAACAGATATCTCTTTCAGACAATGTTTTCTTATTAATCATTCACAATGATTTTAGTATTTACCAAACCTACCAAAAATAAACCATTTCGGCAAGAGGGGTTCAGGTATTTCTACCTGTTTTTAATGCGATTTCTTGTAATTGCAATGTAAACCAATTCCTAAAAACAAGAATACACTTTTTCTGTAGTAATTGTTAAAGTTTAAGCGGTTGTTTTGTATCACAAGCCAAAGGTAGTACAGCAAAAAATAGCATCCTTGCGGGAAAACGTAATTGAGTGTTTTTTTTATAATCGAAAGTTAAAAGTTAAAAGTCGAAAGGGGAAGTTAAAAGTGTTTGGTGTTCCGTTTTTATTTAAATAAATAGCTCATTTTGTGGACTTGTACCAGTTATGATTTGAATTTACTGTAAAAGAAAAGGAACTATTCGAATAGCTGTAAGGAGAAAAATAAATTTATGTTTGGCAACCTAATTCTTTAAAAGGACTGGTTGATATATTGAATAGTATAATGATAAAATATTTTCGAATTCTTCTGATTTTATTTTCTCTTTTTCATTACAATAATAGGTTTTATAGGTGTTGTCTGTTTTTCGTATTTCTATTAATTCATCATTTTTAAAAAGAAAGCTTAATGGATAGTCAGATCTTATCTTTAGATTTCTGAGGTAATAATATTTTTGATTGGCTTCTTGTATGTCTTTATATTTTGCTATAAAAACTTCTTTTTTAGTTGTAGCATTTAATTTATAAACTGCAATTTCTTTGGATTGTGTTGCTTGATAATATAGTAAATAATCCTTTTCATGCGGGTGTGCATAAATGGCTTTGTAGGTGAATTTTTTTTCTAATTCGGGAATTTTATTTTTTAATTCATCTTCTAGATAATTACCTCCCAAGAAACTACAGTATATAGAATTTCTATAGCGAACAGGTTTTCCTTCTTCGTTTAATGCAGGTTTTATACTTTGGGACTCATTTAAATCGGTTGCAACTCCTTTGCTTAATTGTAAAGCCAATCTATTCGTTATGGAGTCATAGGGATGCTGTCTGTTTTTTACTGTTGTAAAACGAATATTCCCTTTTGTGTCAATTTCATAAAAAAGATAAAATCTTATGGTATAAGGGGCAATTCCAATAATTTTGAACCAGTCGTATTTTTTTCTGAAGTATTTTATAAATTTATCATTGGTGCATTTATTTAGCTCTTTTATGGCTACAGAAACAGAATCGCAACTGCTAAAAACAAATTGTCTTGGATAATTTTTTATTTCCTGCGCATCGATTTTTACGGATAGCAATAGGATAAATAAAAGTATTTTTTTTCTCATGGCACACCATTTAATTTTCTTTGTTTGACTGTTTTTATATAATGAAACACAACTTCTCGACACCTACCGATAGCTATCTGAGTACTCGAAGAACAGTACGTCGAAAACAAGAAATAAGTTCGTTAAAAAAACAATTACAATACATCGGGTTATTATAGCTCTTTAGTTAGAAACAAATTATCAAATTTTGTACCAAAAAAATAATTAGGTGCTATTGTTTTTTCCAAATTTTCACTAACCCCTAACCCCCCAATCCCTAACCCATAATTCATAATTCTGAATCCCCAATCCCCAATCCGTAATCCGTAATCCGTAATCCCTAATTCATAATTCATAATTTTTACTAATCCCTAATTCATAATTTCTAATTCATAATTTTTACTAATCCGTAATTCTCAATCTCTAATTCCTAATTCGTAATTTTTTTAGGTTTAGTAGCAGTCAAGTAGCAGTTTCGTTCGGGCGTTGTAGCGAAAAAGTGCCTGTTTAGTGCTACTCGCCCGCAGCGCTTCCGAACAATCTCCGAACAAAACCCTTATTTAACAGCTTTAAAGGGGGTCTTATACATCAGTATACGTCAAAACCAGTCAAACCAAGTCAGAACCAGTCACAACCGTTCAGCTGAGTCATTTTTAATGCTTTTGGCAAAGTTGTTGGTAGTGAGTAGTAAGTGGTTAGTAGTGAGAGATTTGTTAGTTAAAAGTTGTCATTATGCTAATTAACAATCGCAAGTTATTGAGCACTAAAAAAAGAATGTTTAATATTTAATTATTTGAAGTATGGGAACGTATAACAAGGGCATCATGGGTGCATTTTCGGGAAAAGTTGGGCCAGTAGTTGGTGCTAACTGGAGAGGTAAAGAAGTAATGCGTAGTTTACCAAGAAGGAGTAACAAAGCTGCAACACCATTACAAGCGCAGCATCGGTTAAAGTTTTCGTCTGTAATTGCTTTTCTAGGGCCAATTTATCCTATTTTAAGTCGGTATTATGGAGCCAATCAGGGTGAGAAATCGCGAGTAAATCGGGCAATGTCCTATCACATGAAGGAAGCAATAGTGTTTACAGACCCTGACTTTACTTTTGCCTACAACAAGGTGCAAATTGCGAAAGGCTATTTGGTTGGTATTGAAGGGGGTGCTATTGTTTCTAACACGGCAAATACGATCGATTTTACTTGGAATAATAATACAGGTCAAGGAGAGGCGTTAGCTACAGACAGGTTGGTTGTTGGGGTATATGATGCTGCTACTAAGAACTGGATTTATTCGTTGGCTGTGGCTGAAAGAAGTGCTACAACGGGTGGACTTTTATTACCGGTTACTTTATCGGGATCGACAGTAGAGGTATGGGCTACTTTTGCTTCGGCAGATGAGAAACGATATGCTACGAGTACTTATTTGGGTAATGTAGTTGTGGGTTAATGTTTCGTTTTTTAGGTTTGATTGTTAATCATGGGAACGGAAAGGCACAAGGCTTTGGCTTTGTGTCTTTTTTTATTGATTATTAATGGTTTGATTGTTAATGATTGATTGTTAATTATTAATTATTAATGATGTTGTTTGTGTTTATAAAATATCGAACCTACGGCTCTTTTTTCTTGTGTTAGGTTGTAATGGCAGGGTTGAAACCCTGCCTTACACATATATCGAGCCGATGGCTCTTTTTGATGATTGAGAATGTTTTGTGGTTAAATAGCACGCAGATTTTGCAGATTTTCACAGATTTTCTAACCACAATATTGTCACCTTGTAAAGGTCTCATTAGTTTGGGGTGATTTTTAATTATTGATGGTTAATTATTAATTGTGGTTAAATGCACGCAGATTTTGCTGATTTACGCAGATTTTATAAACGTGCTAGTTCCATAGGAACGATTCATATTGTAGCAACGTGATTTTAATCCGTTGTTTTTTAATGGTAAATAATAAATGATGTTGTTTGTAGCGCAACAAATGGGATCCTTTCAGGATGACAAGTTTGTGGATTTTGTTTGTGTTTATAATATATCGAACCTACGGCTCTTTTTCTTCGTGTTAGGTTGTAATGACAGGGTTGAAACCCTGCCTTACACATATATCGAGCCGATGGCTCTTTTTGATGATTGAGAACGGTTTGTGGTTAAATAGCACGCAGATTTTGCTGATTTACGCAGATTTTCTAACCACAATATTGTCACCTTGTAAAGGTCTCATTAGACTGGGGTAATTGTTAATGGTTGATGGTTAATTATTAATGATGTTGTTTGTGTTTATAATATACCGAACCTACGGCTCTTTTTCTTCGTGTTAGGTTGTAATGACAGGGTTGAAACCCTGCCTTACAGATATATCGAGCCGATGGCTCTTTTTGATGGTTGAGAATGGTTTGTGGTTAAATAGCACGCAGATTTTGCTGATTTACGCAGATTTTATAAACGTGCTAGTTCCATAGGAACGACTCATTTTGTAGCAATGGATTTCAATCCGTTGATATATAAATGATTCATATTGTAGCAACGTGATTTTAATCCGTTGTTTTTAATGGTAAAAAATAAATGATGTTGTTTGTAGCGCAACAAATGGGATCCTTTCAGGAAGACAAGTTTGTGGATTTTGTTTGTGTTTATAATATATCGAACCTACGGCTCTTTTTCTTGTGGTAGGTTGTAATGACAGGGTTAAAACCCTGCCTTACACATATATCGAGCCGATGGCTCTTTTGTTTTTAATGGTAAAATGATAAATGATGTTATTTGTGGTGCTACGAAGAGTATAAAAAAATAAGGATTACTAGTGGCAACTAATAATCCTTATTGGGTGTTCTTTTTTTGGTTGGGTTGTAGCTATAATTTATTCTTATACTGGTTGCTGAACAGTGCATTCAAAGGAGGCATGGTATTACTCATACAATCCCAATCGGTCGTTTAGGTGCTTGACTTCTGTTTGCAATTGATTTACTTTTTCTAGTAGGTCTAGTATGACTGCTATACCTTCTTTGTTTATGTTTAAATCGTTGTGCAGTCGTATTATTTTTTCAATGTTGACTAATTGGTTTTTGTGTATGTAGGTAGCTTGATTGTGTTGTATGGTTTGTAGTAATCCAAATGCTTCTAAATCGTCAACAAGGTGCTTTTCTATTTGGTATTCTTTGCAGAATACTTCGATTATTATTAATTCTTGTGTGTCCATAGTTGTTTATTTTTGGGCTAACTGCTGAAATAGTTCTTTTTCTTTTTCGGAAAGTTGAGTCGGTATAGTCACTGTATAGGTAACATATAAATCGCCAAATGTGTCTTCTTTTTTATACACAGGAAAGCCTTTTCCTTTCAAACGTATTTTTGTTCCGTTTTGCGTTCCTGCTGCAACTTTAAGTTTTAGTTTGGAAGCATCGAAAGCGGTTAGCATTATTTCTCCTCCTAGCACAGCGGTGTATAAATCTAAATCATGATTCACATACAAATCATTACCAACGCGTTTAAATGGGGTTGTGTTTACGATTGAAAAAGTAATATACAAATCGCCATTAGGGCCTTTGTTGGCTCCTTCACCACCATAGCCGTTAATTTTTATGGTTTGTTCGTCTTCAATACCAGCAGGAATGGTAATGCGTAGGCTCTTCCCATTAATAGTAAGTTCTTTTTTATGCGTTTTAGCGGCTTCTTTAATGTCTATTTGCAATTGAGCGTTAAAATCCTGTCCTCTAAATTTGGCATTACTACGCCTATTGCCTCCACCTCTTTGTTGTCCGAACATCGAAGAGAAGAAATCGGAGAAATCGCCCTCATTAAAATTACCTGCATTTTGTTGGTTTCCGCTATTCGAATACTGACGTTGTTGTTCATATTCTTCTCCGCGTTCCCAATCTTTACCGTATTTATCGTATTTTTTTCTTTTTTCAGGATGGCTTAAAACCTCATTGGCTTCGTTGAGTTGTTGAAACTTTACTTTTGCTGCAGCATCATTAGGGTTCACATCGGGATGCCATTTACGCGCTAGTTTTCGATAGGCTTTTTTGATAGCATCTGCTGTTGCACTTTTATCAATCTCAAGAATTTTGTAGTAATCAATAAATTCCATTGGGTTATTTAATTTTATAAAATAAGTTTGTTTTATTCCACAAGTAAATTTACAAAGAAATAGACGAATAAAGCTATGATATATATCATGATTTGTATTAAACTTTTGATAAAGGCTTGTAGTATAAAAAAAATAAGGATTATTAGTCGCAACTAATAATCCTTATAGGGTTTCTGATTTTGGTTAATTATTTTTTAATAATCTTCTGAATTAGTCTTTCGTTATCATTCGACCTAAGTTCAAGAATATAGATCCCTGTTTGTAGGTTGCTAATGTCTAAACTTGTTTCAGTTTGTAAAGGTAGTTCTGTGAATAATCGATTGCCAAGCATATCGTATAAAACGATGGATTGTATGGCATTGTTTCCAGAATTAACTGTTAGTATTCCCTGAGTAGGGTTTGGATAAATGTGTATGTTTTCGGTATTAAAACTGCCGTTTGATAGGGTAGATACAAATTCAGTTGTGAAAGTGTTGGTAACAATTGCAGGGTTAAAATCAAAATAGATAGCTGCTGTGTTAGGGATTATATCGCCCACTGCATAACCCGCTAAAGGTTTAATTTTGAAAGTTACATATCCTTTACCAACAGTGCTGTTGGCTTGAGAAACTGGCAACATGATACCGTTAAATTTCCATGTAATCGTTTTTTCTATTCGATCCATTTCATAAGCATGACTTGCACTCACCATTTCTAAAGTATTGGTGTCGAGTTGGCTATTTAATACATCTTCAATGCTCACATTAATAGCTGCTGCATTACCTGTGTTTTCAAAACGAATGGTATATATTAAATAATCTTCTGCTGTAAAACTAGACTGTAAAATTTCTGGCCCATGCGATTCTGTTTTGTCGTTCGGGTCATAGGCATTAACAACAAGTTCTGTTAGGGTATGGTCGTTATTGCTTGGTGCAACATCATTAACAATTGGTAAAATAGCGGCAGTACTCGTTAGATAATCGCCTCCATTTACGGTTGGTACCGTTGGCACATCCATTGCTACATCGATAGATCGAATCTCGAAAGGTAATAAATTGGTATAATCATATGTAAATCCATTTGCATTTGGTACAGTAGCAGGATTGGTGTTGTTTATGGTTACAGCACTTGGAGTATTAAATGTTATTGTTCCTGCACTAACCGTCTGGTTTCCTAAATTCGTGTAGACAACTTTATTGGTATAATTAAAACCAGGTCTTGGTTGGTTGGTTGGAATAACAACAACGCTAACATCTTCATAGTTTTGAAGGGGTGTAACAGGGAAGTAATAAGTCATCATTCCCGAAGTTGGGTTCAGTCCTGTATAGGGTGCTATTGTTACATTATAATAACTCGCATAATTTGACAGAATAGTAAAATTAACATCATAGGCATTTGCTATATCATTATCATAAATGTTAAACGTGCCATTTGGAGCAAATATAGTATGAATTGTACCATCGTTGTTTTTTTCATAATCAAAATTCCCTAAAGGAAAGTTAACTTCTCCTATGTCTTGAACACCATTCGAATTGGTGTCTAAAAAGGAAACAAAAGAAAGTCCTGTACAATCTATAATTCCTGTAGAAGTTGGTAATAAATCGATAGAAATAAATCCAACATCGTTAGAGAAATTAGTAACCATTAATAGATAATATTCACCAGCTAGCGCATTTGGAATAATTGGATATTCGGTAGAAGCAGTAGAATAACTACAAGCTACTATATTTGTATCGTTATACAGTGTGCAACCCTCTGATTGATTGGTAAAAGGTCCGTATACAATATAATCGACATCTTGATTGTTGTAGTCTGGAGCATTATCTCCTTGTTTTATTTCGAAATTAAGTGTACCCGATTGACTTACAGGGAAATAAAACCAAGTAGGATTAGGTGTCGTGGTTAAACAACCATGATTTCCTATTGATTGTACTCCTGTTGTGTTATTAAAAGGAGTGTCTAATGAACCGCACAAAGAATTGGCATTGTCACAAACGGATGCAGAATTACAATTGGCTATAAAAATAAGATTGCGCCTGTATATCTTATCGCAATCATTAACAATAGATTCTCTAATATAAACTAAAGAAGCACCACTATTTGTTTGTGCAAAAGTAGCTGGATTAGAAATACTATTCACTTCGTTTGTAGCATCTTGAAAACTAAGATAATAAGTTAGCGTATTTGTTGTAGCAATAAGCGCTTGAGAAGTTGTTAAATCATACGTAATGCTACCATCATTATCATCATCACATTGTACAAGATGGCTTAAAGCATTCATATTTATGTAGGTTGATGGTAAAAGAGTAAATGAATTGATTTGATAAATTGTTGGATCTGAATTGTCTGTAATTCTAGAAAATAAAACCGTGTTTTGATCGACACAATAAGGACTAGCAACAGGATTGATATTATCTAAAGCGTCTGTTTGTGTTGAAAAGTAATTAATAGTATAATTAGACGGAGCATAGTTTCCTAGAATAGTAGCATTATTTGACGTTAAATCGAAACAAACCGTTGGCGTATCGCTACATATTGCTATGTTCTCTGGACTACCAAAATTACAATTGGTCACATAGCCAACAGTAGTAGAAGCAGAAGAGCCTCCATTGCCTGGACCACAGTCTTTGTTTACAGTAATGTTTGTAATGTTTTTGTTACAAGGTAAACCTGTAATTACATAAGGACTCGATTGAACGCTGATAGTAGTTGCTAAAACACCATCATAAAAAACACCAATAGACCAACTAACGGCATTGCTAGCCGGATCTGTCCAACTAACTGTCATTGAATTGTTAACGATATTAGTGACCGTTATGTTTGCAGCAGCTCCACATTGTGCTTTTATAGACAAGGAAGTAAATAAAACAAACAGTGCGAATAGTACTCTTTTTTTCATGTTTTTGTAATGTTTATTGTTTATTAATAATGTTTATTGATAGTGTAAGTACTTGTTTTATATGTGAATAAAGGATAAAAATAGTAAAAAACAGAAGAAGTTTAGTATTATTTTCTAGTTTTCTTTTGTTTTCTAGTAAAGAAGGTATGGCAATTCATGTATTATTTGTTACTGTGTATAATGAGGAGCAATTGGCAACTCGTGTATAATGTTTAATTGCAAACAAGTTGTAAATAATATAGTGTGTTTATTTAAGAAAATAAATACAGATGAATGGCATTTTTTGTTTAGGTATTCATTCATAGCTTTTTTTATAACCATAGTATTTATAGTAAAAAAGGGTAAAATAGTACAGAAAATGAATAATATACTATCAATTTGTTGTTGTTTATAAGTTTAGTTTTGTTGGTACAAATAGGTTGTTAAATTATGCAAACAATTAATAAAAATACAAACAAGTTGTAAAATAATAGTAAAAACAAATCGGTACTTTTTTGATTTTTTTGAATCGATTTGATTTTTTGTTTGGTTATTGAAGAAGTTGTATACCCTTGTGGCAATACAGCTTCTTCATGTTTTTAGTGGTTGGTTAAAGAGGAAAGAAAAGAAGAGAGAACAGTTTTAATGGCAATAGTTTTGATGAGGTTTTTCGTCAGTTCTAGTGATTTTCGATAGGAAATCGTATTGAGAACAAGAAAATCGTCATCAAAAAAGGTTCTCGATGCACGTCTCTTTGAATGCGAAGCGTATCGAGAAGTTTAGTTTCTATGTTATCTTAAAATAGGTGGAAATGATTGTAATCTGTAGTTTAATAATTGGATTGTGTATTTTTGACTAAAGTCTTTTTAATTAAAAATTAATCAATAATAATACGATAAATTTATAATATGTGTATTTTTTTAATTAAAAAAATGTCAAATTCATTTATATATAGTTGCTAATTTAATATATTTATGCAAAATATATATATATGGACGTTATTACTTGCCCAAAGTGTGGTGGAAATACTATTGTGAAAAGCGGAATTATTAAAGAAAGACAACGGTATTTGTGCAAATCGTGTACCTATTATTTTACGGTAAATAAAATAGGTAAAAAGATAGACGATTATTATGTTACAAAAGCTTTACAGCTCTATTTAGAAGGCTTGAGCTATAGAGAAATAGAACGCATTATTGGCGTTTCTCATGTCTCTATTAGTAATTGGGTGAAAGAGTATAAAATTAAAAAACCACCACATCCAAGTTATCATCCTAGCTATAAGGTATTCAAGCACGCCGAATTGGTGGAATACCTAAAAAATAAAGAACAATTGTCTGGTGCAGGAATGATTATTACTGAACTGGGCGATAAGTTTATGCTTATTAAATGGGAACGTTTTAAGGATTAGCTATAGTACTTTACAATTATATATATACTTTTTTACAGTCCTAGATTTATTTATAAAATTTGATACAACAAATAACGTGATACAATTAAATTTTATACCTATGAAAAGAGTATTGATTTTAGCAGGACTTTTAATATCTAGTTTTGCTTTTTCGCAAGGTTCACCCGATTATGGAAGTGGTTTAAAAGTAAACATTAATGAAGACGGTTCTAGCTATTTTAGAATCATTTCTTGGGCACAATTTTGGGCACAACACAATTCCGATAGACCTTTAGATAGTAACGGAAACGAACAAGCGGACTTAAGCTTTAGTTTGCGTAGAGCTCGTGTTTTGATGTATGCACAAATTAATAAAGACTTTTTAATACTAACTCATTTTGGACTGAATAGTTTGAATGCCGATACGATGAGTCCTACTGGTACAGGCGATGCTTCTCAATTGTTTTTTCATGATGTATGGGCGCAATATAGTTTAGGAGAAAAGCATGCTGTTGGAGGTGGTTTGCATTACTGGAATGGAATTTCTCGTTTGAACAATCAGAGCACCTTAAACATCATGACACTCGATAACCAAAGACAGTCTTGGGCAACACTTGGACTGTCCGATCAATTTGCAAGACATTTAGGTATATACTTGAAAGGATCATTTGGTAAATTGCAATATAGAGTAGCTGTGAATGAAGCAGAAACTAATAATCTCCAAGCTACTACTGTGCCTTTAAATGGTGGTGCGGCAACCTATACAGGACGTCGTTTGTTAGGTTCTAAAGCAGCAGGTAAAGCTTATTCGGGCTATTTTGATTATGCGTTCTTTGACGCAGAGAGTAATTTCTTGCCTTATAAAGTAGGTTCCTATGTGGGGACTAAAAAAGTATTAAATGTTGGTGCTGGTTTTTTTATGCACCCTAAAGGATCGGTAATTGCAGATGCAACAGGCAATTTATCTGGAGAGGATGTAAGTATTTTTGCAGTAGATGCTTTCTATGATGCTCCAATTGGGAATAATGGAGGAGCTTTAACAGCTTATGCTTTGTATCAAAATACCGACTATGGTAAAGATTTTAGATTAGGCACTACCTATGAAACGGGGTCTATGCTTCATGCGCACTTGGGCTATGTTCTACCTGTAGCAACAAAGACAAAGTTTCAGCCATACCTATCGTATGATAGTAGAAAGATAGATGCTATAAATGATACTGCTTCACAATTGGGTATAGGTACTAATCTATACTTCAGCGGTCATAATTCTAAAATAACACTAGAATATCAAACATTAAAATATGCACAGAATGATGCGGTAAACACCATTACGCTTCAGGCAATGATATACCTATAAAAAACAACTAAAACAATAAATTATGAGAGATCAAAAAAAGGCAACCGCCTATTGGAAGGAGAATCTTCGTTACCTTCTAATACTATTAAGTATTTGGTTTGCTGTTTCCTATGGGGCAGGAATACTGTTTAAAGATGCTTTGAATGCGATTAAAATTGGTGGGTTTCCGTTAGGATTTTGGTTTGCCCAACAAGGATCGATATATGTGTTTGTAATACTGATTTTTGTTTATGTTCGATTAATGAACAAACTAGACAAGAAATACGGTTATGACGATTAATTAGTAATAATAAAAAAATAAAAATCATGGATGTACAAAATTGGACCTATATTATTGTAGGCGTTACATTTGCTTTATATATCGGAATTGCAATTTGGTCTAGAGCAGGATCAACAAAAGAATTTTATGTTGCTGGTGGTGGTGTTTCTCCATTAGCAAATGGTATGGCAACAGCAGCCGATTGGATGTCGGCAGCATCGTTTATCTCTATGGCAGGAATTATTTCCTTTGCAGGATATGATGGAGCGGTCTATTTAATGGGATGGACAGGAGGTTATGTATTATTAGCACTATTATTAGCACCGTATTTAAGAAAATTTGGAAAGTTTACTGTACCCGATTTTATAGGGGAACGTTACTATTCTAAAACGGCACGTTCGGTAGCTGTATTTTGTGCGCTAATTGTTTCTTTTACCTATGTAGCCGGACAAATGCGTGGAGTAGGTGTTGTGTTCTCTCGATTCTTAGAAGTAGAGATAGAAACGGGTGTTGTGATTGGAATGATTATCGTTTTGTTTTATGCCGTATTAGGGGGAATGAAAGGGATTACCTATACGCAAGTAGCACAATATTGTGTATTGATCTTTGCGTTTATGGTACCTGCTATATTCATTTCTATTCAAATGACAGGGAATCCTATTCCGCAATTGGGTATGGGAGGCACAGTGGCTGGATCGGACATGTATTTGTTGGATAAATTGAATGGATTATCTACTGAATTGGGTTTTGCAGAATATACTTCGGGATCTAAATCAATGATCGATGTTTTTGCAATTACTTTAGCCTTAATGGTAGGAACCGCTGGTTTGCCACACGTTATTGTGCGTTTCTTTACAGTGAAGAAAGTAAAAGATGCTCGTAAATCGGCAGGATGGGCTTTGTTGTTAATTGCTATTTTATATACTACTGCACCTGCAATTTCTGTATTTGCTAAAGTGAATTTGATAGATACCGTAAATGATAAAAACTATGCCGATATGCCACAGTGGTTTTCCAATTGGGAAAAAACAGGTTTATTGAAATATGAAGACAAAAATAAGGATGGTAAAATTCAATATTATAATGACAAATCAAAAGATCAAGCCTTTTTAGATCAAGCCACAGCCAAAGGTTTAAAAGGAAATGAATTGACAATTGATAATGATATTATGGTATTGGCGAATCCGGAGATTGCAAAATTACCAAACTGGGTAATTGCTTTGGTAGCAGCGGGAGCATTAGCAGCAGCTTTGTCTACAGCAGCGGGGTTATTATTGGTAATTTCTTCTTCTGTTTCTCACGATTTAATTAAGAAAATGATCAATCCAAACATATCGGAGAAAAACGAATTGTGGGCAGCTCGTGGAGCGGCTACTGTTGCAGTAGTTATTGCGGGATACTTCGGGATCAATCCACCTGGTTTTGTTGCTGCCGTTGTAGCATTGGCATTCGGATTGGCTGCTGCATCTTTCTTTCCTGCTATTATTTTGGGAATCTTTCATAAGAAGATGAATAAAGAAGGTGCTATTGCAGGTATGGTTGTAGGTATGCTATTGATGCTTTTCTATATGTTGAAATTTAAATTTGGAATTTTTGATGGAGGAAAAGAAGCGGTTGCTGGTTTAAAAGACGGTTGGTGGTTCGGAATTTCTCCAGAAGGTTTTGGAACGATTGCTATGATTGTGAATTTTATAGTTGCTTTTGTAGTGAATAGTTTTACACCACCACCACCAGCAGATGTGCAAGAAATTGTAGAGAACATTCGAATTCCTTCGGGAGCGGGTGAAGCAGTGGATCATTAGTAAAAAGTAAAAAGTAAAAAGTAAAAAGTAAAAAGTTGAAAAAAGTGAAAGTTGAAGTGCTTGAAACTTCATCAAAAAGGGTTCTTGATACACGTTTCTTCGAGTGCGAAGCGTATCGAGAAGTTTTCTTCTCACATTCTTAATTCGAGTTTTAATTAGTAGCACTAAAATCGCTGTAGATATAATACAGCGATTTTTTTTAGGTTAAAAAGATAAATTGTATTTTTAGCAGACAAACAAAGAACATGAAAAAAAGACACCAACAGAAATTAGTGGTTTTAACTGTATTTCTTTTCCTTGCGTTAAACCTTCCGTTGTTACTTTTATTCGATAAGAGTGAAGCCCTATTAGGAATTCCAATACTCTATATCTATGTGTTTTCAATTTGGGCATTTTCAATATTAGTATCCATTATAATTGTCAATCGATATTATGAGTAGTATATTTTTAATTATAATTTTATTACTCTATTTAACGTTCTTGTTTTTCATTGCTCATTGGGCAGAAAAAAAAGAGAATTTAAAATGGGCGAATAATCCGTATGTGTATTCTTTTTCATTGGCGGTCTATTGCACTGCATGGACGTATTATGGGAGTATAGGTGTTGCAGCGAACTCTGGGTTGAATTATTTGACTATTTATATTGGTCCTATCATTATAATTCCTGCTTGGATTATTATCCTAAGGAAAATCATTCGTATTTCTAGATTGAATAATGTGTCTAGTATAGCCGATTTTATTTCTTTACGTTATGGTAATAGCCGATTTTTAGGAGCAATAGTAACGCTTATTTGTTTGGCAGCCATTCTGCCTTATATCGCCTTGCAATTGAAAGCCATATCAGAAACATTTCATGTAGTTACAAAAACCACAGAAAATTCATTAATTTTCTTCGATACGACGACCTATGTTGCAGTTGCTCTTGCCTTGTTTGCTTCTTACTATGGAACACGCTATGTAGATGCTTCCGAAAAGCGAAAAGGGATTATTACGGCTGTCGCTATGGAGAGTGTTTTAAAGTTATTGTTTTTTGTAATTATTGGTGTTTATGTTACGTACTATGTGTTTGATGGTTTCGGAGATATTTATGAGCAAGCAAGTGTATTAGAAAATTTTGAGGCAAAAAATACAATAGGAGGACTCGAGCAAGGGATGAATTGGTTTTTCTTGTGCATGTTGTCTTTGTTTGCTATTTTCCTTTTACCAAGACAGTTTCAAGTAGCAGTAGTAGAAAACAATAGGGAGCGACATATTAAAACGGCTTTGTGGTTGTTTCCGTTGTATTTGTTTATTTTCAATCTTTTTGTTTTTCCAATTGCTTGGGGTGGCAATGTGTTGTTTGAAGGGGAAGCTAAGAATGCAGATACGTTTTCGTTGTTAATTCCGCAATATTTCAATCATACTTTTTTAACAACGATGGTTTTCTTGGGCGGCTTTTCAGCAGCCATTTCAATGATTATAGTTTCGAGTATTAGTTTGTCGACAATGTTGAGTAATAATTTATTAATACCCTATACCTTTTTAGGGCGTTTAAAAAACGAAGAACAAGAGGTAAACAATAAGAAGATTGTAACCATTCGTAAAATTGGTATTTTCTCATTGATTATTGCGTCCTATCTCATCTATCGTTTTTTTGCTTTAGATTATAGCCTAGGGTCTATTGGGTTAGTGTCTTTTGTAATTATTGGTCAGTTAGCTCCTGCCTTTTTTGGTGCTTTGTTTTGGAGAAGAGGCTCTCGTTTGGGCGCTATTTGGGGAATTATAATTGGTTTTGGTGTCTGTTTGTACACTTTGCTAATTCCTTATTCTTTTGGTATTACCAATACAAACAATACTTTTATTAGTACTGGTTTTTTTAATATCGAATTTTTAAAACCCTTGGCTTTGTTTGGCTTGGATTATTTATCACCAATTGCTCATGCTTTCTTTTGGAGTTTGTTTTTTAACACTATGACTTATTTTGCGGTTTCGGTAAGTTTTAAAGGGAATTATCGTGAGCGGAACTATGCAGAAATGTATATCGACATAGATAAGTACAGTACCAATCATGAAAATGCTTTTGTGTGGAAAGGAACAGCGTATACTAGAGACATAGAAAAGGTTTTGGTAAAGTTTCTAGGAGAGGAACGAACCCAAAGAGCAATGGCTATTTTTAATGCAAAATATAATGTAGATAAAAAACAAGAATTGGCCGATGCGCGTTTGGTGAAATTTGCAGAGAATTTATTAACAGGACATATTGGTACGGCTTCGGCAAGAATTCTAATTTCAAGTGTGGTGAAAGAAGAAAAAGTGACACTAACAGAAGTATTGAAGATATTAGAAGAATCGAATGAAACGATTTTAATCAATAAAAAACTAACGGAAACATCAAATGAATTAAAAGAAATTACGGCACAGTTGCAACACGCAAATGAAAATTTAGTAGCTAAAGACAAACAAAAAGATGAATTTTTAGATACAGTTACACATGAGTTGCGAACACCTATTACCGCAATACGAGCTGCCAGTGAGATATTAATTGACGATGACGAAATTCCTGATGGCTTAAAAAAACAATTTCTTCAAAACATCATTTCCGAATCCGATCGGTTGAATCGTTTGATAGATAAAATTCTAGATTTGGAAAAGTTTGAAACTGGAAAACAAAAACTAAACCTCACCGAACAAGACATTAGTGTTACCATTTTGAAAACAATTGAGCCACTACAACAGTTACTAAAAAATAAAGGAATTTTCTTGTCTTTTGAAAATAAAAAGCCCTATTTCTTCGTTTATGATGAGGATAGATTGGTACAAGTGATTACCAATTTATTGTCGAATGCAATTAAGTTTTGTCCTGAAAATGACGGAATAATTACTGTTTCTATAGAACAAAAGGAAGATTTTTTTAAAATAAGTATAAAAGACAATGGTAAAGGAATTCAAAATAATGACTTTGAAAACATCTTTGATAAGTTTTATCAGTCTGATAATCAAAACATTAAAAAACCAATTGGTAGCGGATTAGGTTTGGCAATTTGCAAGCAAATTATAGAATTACATCGTGGAAAAATTTGGGCAGAAAACAATGAAAATTCCGGTGCATGTTTTACTTTTACGCTACCAAACTTGGGGTATGAAAATTAAAGAAGAAAAGAATGAAGAAGATCCTAATTGTAGATGATGAACCAAACATAATTATGTCGCTTGAATATACTTTCAAAAAGAATAATTTTGAAGTTTTTATTGCAAGAGACGGACAAGAAGCCTTAGAAATCCTAAAAAAACAAATTCCAGACGTTATCATTTTAGATGTTATGATGCCTAATGTAGATGGTTATGCTACATTGGTAGAAATAAACAAAGAAGAAAAATTAAAAAACTGTAAAGTAATTTTTCTATCTGCAAAAAATAAAGAATCAGACATTCAAAAAGGACTAGACTTAGGAGCAAGTGCCTATATGACTAAACCATTTTCATTAAAGAAGTTAGTTGATAAGGTAAAAGAATTAATGTTTTAAAATAGATTTTAAATATAATTTTAACTAATTGATTGAAAACTATACTAAATTAGCGATAATTAATTTAGTTTTTTTTAAAGAATACTTATATTTACAACACAATAGATAATAAATAGATAAAAATGAGCTACTATAAAATTAAAGACCTAGAGAATTATTTTAAAATGTATAAGAAATCTGTTAGAGAGCCTAGAAAATTTTGGGACAAAATAGCCGATGAAAACTTTACATGGTATCAACAATGGGATAAAGTCTTTGAGTTTGATATGGAAAACGCTCAATTTAAATGGTTTGTTAATGCAAAAGTAAATATTGCTAAAAACTGTATTGATAGACATTTAAATAAAAGAGGAGATAAGACAGCGATTATTTTTGAACCAAATAATCCAGAAGAAGAAGCACAACACATAACGTATAACGAATTGTATGTTAGAGTTTCTAAAATGGCAAATGTTCTTAAAGATCAAGGAATTAAAAAAGGAGATAGAGTTTGTATTTATTTACCTATGATTCCTGAACTTTCTGTTGCTGTATTGGCTTGTGCTAGAATTGGAGCCATTCATTCTGTTGTTTTTGCTGGTTTTTCTGCAACTGCACTTTCTACTCGTATTAATGATAGTGAATGTAGAATGGTAATTACTTCCGATGGTGGTTTTAGAGGTAGTAAAACAATCAATCTTAAAGGTATTGTAGATGAAGCCTTATTCAATTGTCCTAGTGTTGAAAAAGTATTGGTTGTAAATCGTACCAATGAGAAAATACACATGAAGGAAGATAGAGATGTATGGTTGCAACCCCTTTTAGATGAGGCTTTAGGAAATAATGTTGCTGAGGTGATGGATGCGGAAGATCCTTTATTTATATTGTATACTTCGGGGTCTACAGGAAAACCAAAAGGAATGGTGCATACTACTGCCGGATATATGGTTTATACAGCCTATACTTTTAAAAATGTCTTTGATTATGAAGAAGACGATATTTATTGGTGTACTGCAGATATAGGTTGGATTACAGGACATTCTTACATTTTATACGGACCATTATTAAATGGTGCTACAACAGTAATGTTTGAAGGTGTACCAACTTATCCTGATTTTAGCCGTTTTTGGCAAGTAATTGAAAAACATAAAGTGACACAGTTTTATACTGCTCCAACAGCTATTAGAGCTTTAGCAAAAGAAAGTACAGAATATGTTCAACCTTTTCAATTTAAAAGTTTAAAAGTAATTGGATCTGTAGGAGAGCCTATTAATGAAGAAGCGTGGCACTGGTATAATGACCATGTTGGAGGAAAGCGTTGTCCGTTAGTAGATACTTGGTGGCAAACTGAAACAGGAGGTATTATGATTTCTCCAATTCCTTTTGTAACACCAACAAAACCAACCTATGCATCATTACCAATGCCAGGAATACAGCCTGTTTTAATGGATGAATTGCGTAATGAAATTGAAGGCAATCAAGTAACAGGTAGTTTGTGTATTAAATTCCCTTGGCCTTCTATGGCACGAACTATTTGGGGCGATCATCAACGTTATAAGGAGACTTATTTTACGGCTTTCCCAGGTAAATATTTTACAGGAGATGGTGCTTTGCGTGATGAGGTTGGATACTATAGAATTACAGGTAGAGTAGATGATGTAATTATTGTTTCTGGACATAATTTAGGAACTGCTCCAATTGAAGATAATATTAATGAACATCCAGCGGTTGCAGAAAGTGCAATTGTAGGTTTCCCTCATGATGTGAAAGGAAATGCATTATATGGATTTATTATTTTGAAAGAATCGGGAGAAAGTAGAGATAAGGATAATTTGACGAAAGAGATTAATCAATTAATTTCAGATCAAATAGGACCAATCGCTAAGTTAGATAAGATTCAATTTGTTAGGGAATTACCAAAAACGCGTTCGGGTAAAATTATGAGAAGAATCTTAAGAAAAATTGCCGAAGGTGATTTTGAAAACTTTGGTGATACTTCAACGTTATTGAATCCTGAATGTGTAGAAGAAATTAGAGTGGGAAGAGTATAATTCTTTAACTCTTATATATATAATAAAAAAAATAGGCTGTCTTTTCGGACAGCCTATTTCATTCTAACGCAATACAATTATTTTACAGATAGTGTCTTTGTTTCTTCAAACGTTTCCGTTACAATTTTTACGAAATAAAGTCCTCTTGTAAGTTTTTGAACCGAATAACTATTTTGGTTTTTAATAGTAGCTATCAATTTACCAAAACTATCATAAATAGTAATCGTAGTGTTTTTTGTATCTTCCTGATTCGTGTTGAAATATACCATATCAACAGCAGGGTTTGGATACATTGTGATTGATGGTTTTCCTGTTTCTTTAGTTATTTTAGCTGTACCCGTTAATACAATATCCACAAAATTACTCCAATTACTAGTACTTGTAGCATTAGTAGCTCTCACTCTAAATCTATAGTTTGTAGTTGTTCCTTGTTTTGGAATCCATAAATAATAAGTGTTTGATGTTCCTACTGTTGTCCAAGCATTCGATTGAAATAACTGCACTTCATAATTTGTAGCAGCACTCACTTGCGTCCAAGAAGCATAGAATCCTGTTCCGTATATTCCTGAGTTACCAATATTTGTTGGTGTTGCTAAAGTGTTTTGTTGATTTCCTGAAAAATCAACTGTATAATCTTCAACTTCTCCATCTCCTAAATTTCCACAGGCAGAAGTAGCTGCTGAATAATATTTCATAGCAACACGCATTCTTGTAGTACCTGTAGCAGTACTAGGCACAGCGAAAGATTTAGAAACCGCTCCGTTTGATGAAAGGTTAGAGACCACTAATTCGGAAGCATCAAAGATGTTATTCTTATTATAGTCAATCCAAACCGACCAAGATTCGGTATAAGCTGATCCAGAAAAACCAGGTGTTAAGTTGATTGTTGCAGTTGCATTAGGAGTTAACGTAATTGTTTGACTAGTATAGTTTCCATAACCGCTTGCATCTGCTCCAGAAGTATTTGTAAAACTACCAATACTTACTGTTTTTATATGTTCATATTGATTGTTTCCTTGTGCTGTACAATAACCAGATGGAATATTCGTTAGTGACGCTGTAGCCACATTAGAATAATCTGAATTTACTGCGTTTGCACTTGCTCTCACTCTATAAGAATATGTATTTCCAGTTGCAAGTCCAGTATTAGTGTATGCATTAGCATTAGCAGCTAAGTTTGCAATAACGGCATAAGTACCTGTACCAGTTGCTCTTTCTACAGTATAACCGGTTTCATTGTTTGCGTTGTCCGTCCAAGACAAAACCACTTGTAAAGACGTATTGTTTGCAGTAGCTGTTAAATTTGTTGGTGCTACTACGGTTGTACCGTTTGATGTAGATCCAGCAGTAATTGTTCCAAATGGTTGCGTGCTATATGCATACTCTGTAACTGTATACCCAGAACCATTGCTTGTTGCAATTACTTTAAACCAACCATAGCATGGATTTCCGTCGATAGTATATTCAAAACCGATGTATGCTGTCTTTCCATCCCAATTCGTATACGATGGTGTTCTAACATCCAATTGATTCGGATAGGCACCTGGCGGAGTGAAATTATTCCCTTGACTTATAACAGCTCCTGCATTTAAAGCAGAAATGTTTCTAGAGTTCGCTTCACAAACTAATTTTTTACCATAAGTTTCTAATTTGTAATGGTTTGCTGCATATCTCCAAGTACCGAATGCAGGATCGTCCCCTTTGTTAATTGTAAAATAAGTCCATGTAGCCGCATCAGAAGCTGTTACATCGGCCATATTTACATAAAATATTCCATACGGATCATAAAATTCAAAGTTGAAATTTAAATTGGATGCAATGATTCCAGAAGTTCCTCCAGAAAAAGCAGCCGCTAAAAATGTGATTCCTCCGGTAGCATTGTTTGCAGTTGTATGATTATTACTTTGTCCAGAAAGCGTAAGTGTTATTGTATTATTTCCGTTTGCAGTTAAAACAGGTGTAATTCCAGCTGGGAAAGTATGTGTATAATGGACACCAGCTGTCATTGTTCCGCTTGTAACAGCAAAAGTTTTAGTACCAATTATACTTATTGTACTATTGTCTGTAAAAGTTCCGTTGTTAGCGATAGCTTCTTTTAGTATCGATTTAGATGATACAATTGAACTGCCTGTAGCATTTACTCCAGTATCAATTAGATTTTGTGGTTGCCATAAAGTAATTCTAGCAGGGTGTTGTAGTGCAGCTAGCATTCTAGCTACTTGTCCTTGTGTAAACATTTTATAACAACCTCTTGCACCATTATACCCCATGTAGTTTTCAATATTTACTTTACCTCCTGAACAGTTTGTTCCTGGAGTACAAGATAAAGCATGATTTCCATCTTCGTTTGGTGTATCGGCTACTTGGTCTGTACCCGTACAACCCCCTTCAAAAGTGTGTATTAGGTTTAAAAAATGCCCAAACTCATGTGTAAGTGTAGATGAAAATTCGCTATCACCATTTCCATATAAGTAAGCCCCATTAAACACTACACGTGCTAAATTTGAATTGGTCATAGAAATGTCTGGATACCACGCTACACCAGAGTTGGTTAGGCTTCCATCGTTGTACAAATCATTTTGAATGTAAACGTTCATGTATTTCTTATTGTCCCATGCATCTGCTGCAATTTTATTATCATAACCACCACCGTTACCATAACCATTACGCGTTGGATGAAAAATAACACCTGAAGTGCTTCCACCGTTAGGATCAATTTTTGCTAATTTAAATTGAATGTTCATGGTTGATCTTCTCGCTTGGAAAAAAGGCTCAACAGTATTATAATCACTATTTAAACCATTAAAATCATCGTTTAATACATTTAATGCTGTAGCAATTTTATTATAGGTTACTGTTTTACCACTTTGAACATCTCCATAAATATGAAAAACAACAGGTACAGTATAAGATTCTCCAGCCTTATTATTACTGTTGTTTTTAGCATAGTTTTTAGTAAATGTTTCGAATTGTACGTGTTCTTTGAGTGCCTTCGGGTTTTTTTTATAGAATGCTGCGTTCTCTTCTTGTGCTCTACAATGATGTGTAGATTGTGCAAAAATACCTATGCTACTCATGATGATAAGCGCTAAGGATAAAATTCTTTTTTTCATGTTAATTGGTTTTTGTTTATAAATACTATAGTTAATTTGAGACTATCTTTATTGATAGCCTCATTTTTTGTGTTTCAATTGTATTGAGTAGTTTACGCTATGAATAGTTTTTTCGTCTCTTCGAATGTTTCTGAAGTAATTTTTACGAAATAAAGTACCTTCGCTAATTCTTGAACCGAATAACTATTTTGGTTTTTAATAGTGGCTATTAATTTGTAAATCCAGTTTGGATTCGTTTTAAGCATTCTATTATATGCCGTTACATATTTTTACATCAATTGCTTATCATTAACAATGGTAAGCCAGTTGTTGTCGATAGTTAATTTACGGATAGCATTTTTCATTTAGAGAACTCGAACAACTATCATGATCTGTAGTAGATTTTAATTGTTGTACTAATACATTTCCACTATAAGCAGACCAAGCTGCGTTTGTTGTTGTTGGTTGAAAAATGAGTGGCTAAAGAAATTCCTCTTGAACAAGGATGCTGTCCTTGCGCTTGATGTGAAATTTCTTTTGGTGGGACATTTTCTGAGAACCCATTACTACTTATTATTCCAAAAGCAGGAATAAGAGTCGTTGTTTTATAATTTTTTTCATGTTTGTGATAGTTGTTTGTTAGTGTTTTATAACCTTAACTAAGATTATAAAAACAAAATTAGAGTGTTTTTAAAATGCAGACTTGTAGTATGTTACCATTAAATGATGCTATTTTAGCCTGTTTTGTTTTTTTATCTATAAAGTATTGTTAATTAGTTATATTTTTACTGTATTAAGTAATTTTTGTATAAAAAAACGAATGATACATTTAATAGTAGGAAATACAGGAGCAGGAAAAACAACCTATGCAATTGAGCTAAAGAAGAATACAAAAGGGATTGTTTTTTCGATAGACAAATGGAATAAAACATTGTTTTTACCTGATAGGGGTGAAGATGATGGTTTAGAGTGGTTTTTAGAACGCATTGAACGTTCAGAATGTTTAATAATGGATTTGATAAACCAGTTAGAAAGTTCGGGAGTTGATTCTATTTTAGATTTAGGTTTTTCTAAACATGAACATAGAGCTAAATTCATAAATTTTGCTTCCTCAAAAGGCTATGACCTTAGATTACACTTTTTAGATATTCCAAAAGAGAAAAGATGGGAAAGAATAGTGAAACGTAATAATGAAAAAGGGATAAGTTTTGAGTTTGAAGTGACAGAATCAGATTTTGATTTTATGGAAACATGGTTTGAAAAACCTACTCATGAAGAGATAGAAAATGGAGTGATTATTAAGTAACTGCTTTGTAAATGTAAAATAGTCAAGTGTTTAGGTAAAATAGTTAACTAGATGTTGAGTACTATTTTATATATTTGTAGTATAAGATATGATTAGGTAAAAATATAATTGCCTGCTATAACCATTAACTATTCTATTTTAAAAGTCATTTTAAGTGAATTAAAATGGCTTTTTTTTATTTGATCGATATACTGCTGGAGTGAAAACAAATGAATAAAGTATATGGATTAGCTCTTGAGTATCTCAATTACTTTTCCGTATACTTGCTTGGTCCAGCCGTTTATTCGCCCGTGGTTGTTGCCTATTTGTAGTCCTCTTCTTTCGTTTTTCGCTTTTACTAAATGCGTGTAAACGTTGCCTCTTACTTTACAATACACAATATCACCCACATTACATTTTTCCCAACTTGTTGGTTCCAATCGTACGGCTTGCTTGGACTTTAAAATGGGTAACATGCTGTTACCTGCTTCTCGAGAAACAATGGTTTCTCCTTCTAATAGTTTTTGAATTTTGATATTCATTTTTTACATATTTATTGTTTTGGAAACGAAGCTTATTCTTCGATTTCAAAGCAATACTTTGTCTATTAGATTATGATGCAAAATATAACCACTCCTGCGTAATTATTTTACGTAGGAGTGGATTTTGTTTAAAGAAAAGAACAGGATTAGTTATGGAATTACCTGTAAGCCTACAGTTATTTTACTTCTTCTTACAGCATCATCACTACCAAAAGAATTGAGAGTAGCCGCTAAACGAAATTTACTCAGAAAGGTAACTCCAACTATTAATTTTCCTTGTAAAAAAGGTTTTTCTTCAGCTAATTGTAAGTTTTGATATAAGGATTTTGTACCAATTATATAATTAAAATCTCCTTTAAAAAACAAATTGAATTTATTCTTATCAGAATTTAAACCTAAATACAAATTAGCTCCAAAAGCTGTATTAAAAGTTTCACTATCAATTGATTCATTTATTTCTTTTAAGCTAAATGCGGTTCTATTACTTAAAAAACCATATAATGAACAAATGTTTCCCAGATTATAGTAGACAGGGTAAATTGTTTCAAGATAGAAATTACCACCACCATTTAATAATTGTTCCAATTGATTTTGTTCTGTTTGCTTTAGTTTTTCTTCTTCAGTTTCAGAAGTTTTAACATTTGATTGCAACATACTTCCAAAACTCATTCTAAAAGAATTAAAAGTATCACCAATGATTTCCGATTGAACAATAGCTCCCAAATCATTATAATTTAAAGCAAATGAATTTAAAAAACTTGTTTTATCATCTTTAATATTGTAAAACTGTTTATAAAAAAGATTACCATATCTAGATTTTATTGAAGGAAACCAATGAAAAATTGTATTTTTTGTTTTTAATTCATATTCTAAATTCAAGATTTCTTTTTTTAATGATTGAATTAGTGCAATTTCTTTATCTACCATATCAATATTGTCTAAATATTTAATTGCTTCAATCTTTTCATCAATTATGTCTCGAATTGAATCAATTTTTTTATTAAATAAATCATCGTAGATAGTATTATATTGATATTTGGTTTCAAAATTGTTTTTATCAATATCTGTTAATAACTCATTAATATATGAGACTCTACTATTATTTAAATTAATAATGGAACTATCTACGTTTAGTTCATTATTCAATTTATTTATTTTAAGAGTATCTAAAGTAAATGCTTTATTGTTTAGAAGTTGTTCTTTTACTTTTATGGAATCTTTCAAGCTTTGGTTTTCATTATTTAAGTCTTCTAATTTTTCGTTTAAAAAAGTAATTCTATTTAAATCTTTATAGACGTTTTCTTTTACTTTTTTATTACTTACACTTCTTTCTGCCAAAGTGGGTATTTGTGCTTGTATACTAATTGTAAATAAAACAATTAGTAGAAATACGATTTTTGTTTTCATGATTTTAAAGTTTAATTGTTATTTTTTAAATTTATATTCCCTTCCTTTTACTAACCAAGCAATACCAAAACATTCCACAGCAACGCTCTCAAACCAAAAGGTTAGATTATGATCATCATGGAATTTATGAAATGAATTATTATACATTTTATTAAAATGATCGCTCCCAAAAAAGATAATTAGTAAGCAGAATACCATTATTATACCTAATGTTCTATATAACCGATGGCGTAATTGTAATTGTTTTTTCGCATTCTCATAGCCTTGATTAATAATCGTAAATCGAAAAATGGACATATAAGCTAATGCCAGAAGAAAAATGCCTGCAGCTATGTAGTGAAGATTTTCTCTTGTTTCATTCTTTTCCAAAATAGTCACAACATGATTTTTATATGGATTTAAGCATCCGTTTTCAAGGCTATCTGTAGGTAATAGAACTACAAGTAAGGCAGCTATTCCAGCTATAGAAGAAATAATAAAATCAGCACATTTTTCTTTATATATTATAAAAAAAACAGCTAATAAAGACATTATTGCAATGAATAACGGCCCTGATTTTGTATAATAATAATGACTTATAGAGGGTAATACTTCTTTGAATTTATCAGTAAAAAGTAAGAGTAATGGTAATATTAACGGTAATAAAATTCCTAATACTCCAATTAACATTCTAAGCGTATAAGAGTTTTTAATTAGTAACTCTTTTTGTTCCTCTTTATTCTTTTTTAATGAATCGCATTTTTCTTTAATGGCTGTTGTTATCATATTTTTATAGTATTGATATTACCTTTCAAAGGTATCTACACAGCACTATACCAATCAATTACCCTTTCGGGTGATATTTTGTAAATGTTAAAATCATTCTTTTTTGGAAAGTTTATTTTTAAATAAGATTTGTATATTTAGATTTATTTTTTTGAATATCACCCAAAAGGGTAATTGTGGATACCTTATTTATTGTCCAACTTTGTCCTGAAAATGTAACACCATGAAAATTAGAATTGCCATAGTAGAAGATGATAAAAACTACAACCAAGCTTTGAAGAAAATTATCGATTTTCAAGAAGCTATGGAATGTGTAGCTCAGTTTTATAATGGTACAACAGCTTTGCAAGAATTAGAAGCTATAGAACCAGACGTGGTTTTAATGGACATTCAACTACAAGATTTATCAGGTATTGATCTTGTGTTTCAATTGACAGAAACAATGCCAAACACTACTTTCGTAATGTGTACCAGTTTTGAAAACGATGAAAAAATATTTTCAGCTTTGCGTGCAGGAGCGAGTGGTTATTTGGTAAAAGGAGAACCGATGGATAAAATTATACAAGCCATACAAGAAGCGCATAAAGGAGGTGCACCCATGAGTTTTAGTATTGCCAAGCGTGTTTTACACCATTTTCAAGAATCTAAAGTACAAGTACAAAGTTTATCATTACTTACTGTTACCGAAAGAGAAGTCCTAGAATTGCTAGCACAAGGACTGCTTTATAAAGAAATTGCCGATAAAAAATGTGTCACTATAGATACCATCAAAAAGCATATTAGCAACATCTACAAAAAGTTACAAGTAAGCAACAAAATTGAAGCAATTAATAAGTTTAACAACAAAAATTAGAAATTATGGGTAAGCAAAAATTACAAGAGAAAAGTATTAATAAAGCATTTTTGGAAATATTAAAAATTGATTTCCTTGATATCATGCCTGATGAAAGAGTTCAACCAAGACATGAAAGATTAGAAAAATTGAACATTAAAAACATGAAATATAATTTTTCAATTAATGCAGAAAGCTTTATTAACAAAATAATTGATTCTTATAAGAATTTAAATGTTGAAATAAAAAAAACTACAGACTACTTTAAAATCCATTTCATTGAAGACGATAATAAAAAATTTTCTATTTGTTTTTCTATATCTTCACTAGAAAATATGGAAATAGGAAAAGAAGATATTTTTTTTAAAATTGATGGTAATGATGAATTAGAAAAACTTGAAAAAGATAATAATGGAGAAATACCATATTTTAAGAAAGGACGTCAAGAATTTCAAAATAATTTACTAAAAGATATTAATTTAAATACTAAAATTAATGGTCAAGAGATGGAAAATACTGAAGTAATTAGTTTTAAACTTAAAGACGTTTATTTGTTTATCATTAGCCATTTTTTATTAGAAAATGATTATTCAAAGCTATTTTTTCAAATGATAATTTTTGAGAAAGAATATAGCGAAAAAAAGCATCAAAATAAATTGAGTTGTGTTGTTCGTGCAAAAGATAATTATTTAAAACAAGGCGAAGCCTTCGATTTCGGAACTGTTTATCCATAAGATATGGAAATATTTCAACTTTTATATATCAGTTGTTTAATCATTACAACAACTAAAGCAATTGTTTTGAGCTTGAAGTATTCGCTTCGAGCTCAAAACTTTTTAGTGATTTATTTAATCATTACGCTTTCTTTAGAAGTTTTTGGATGTATCAAAACGTATCTAAAACAGTTTGATTATGCTATTTACTTCAATCTTTATGCTGTTTTTTGCATTATGTTCTTTAGTTTTTATTTCTCAAAGGTTTTCATTGGAATGCTAAAAAAAATACTCCTAATAGTAAGTTGTATTTTATTATGCTATATCTTTTTTTATGTTGATTTTCTAAGCCAACAATTTATAACTGAATTGGGAATATTAGTTGCTTTGTTTTATATTTTCAATGCTATTTTATGGTTTTATCAAAAACTAAAACTACCTGTTGAAGGAAAAATCACTAATGATCCTAATTTTTGGATAGCAACCGCATTACTTTTTTGGAGTACGTACATTATTTTTAGATTTACACCAATGTATCTATTTGAAAAAGAAGACTTGTTTTTCTTAGGAATTCTAAGAAAAATCAGCTCTGTAGTCAATTTAATAATGTACTTTTTATTTTATATTGCATTGGTAAACTATGAACTAGTTACAAAAAAAGCCAACAAATGAACGAACTTCCACACGAAATAAAACTTACTTACATCATTGCTATCATTGTAATGCTACTTTTCGTAGGGTTTATTATTATGGTTGTTTTTGTTTACAATAAAAAACAACTCATTCAACAGCAGGAAAACCAAATTAAAGAAAGCGAGTTTCAAAATCAGTTGTTGCAAAAAGAATTGGAACGACAAAAAGCCATTCAACTAGAAAGAGAACGTATTTCACAAGACATGCATGATGATTTAGGTGCAGGAATTTCAGCTATAAAACTACAAGCTGAATTTTTAAAATACAAGGTAAAAGAGGTAACTTATACTGAGGATTTAGAAGCGATTATTACTACTTCCGAAGATATGAATTTGGCTATGCGAGAAATTCTATGGAGTTTGAATTCTCAGAATGATACTATTGGTAATTTTATAGATTATACTAGTTTGTATGTAGAACGTTTTTTAGATAAAACAGGAATAACATTACAGTTGGATTCCAATATAATAGAGAGCGAAACCAATTTGCCTGTAAAAGCTAGAAGAAATCTTTTTTTAGTAGTTAAAGAAGCGGTTCATAATGTGTACAAACACAGTCAAGCAAAATGCTTAAATATTCAATTTGAGCAAACATCAGTTGATTTTAAGATTGAGGTAATTGACGATGGTATTGGCTTGTCTGAGGTAGTTAAAAAAGGAAATGGCTTAACCAATATGGAATTGAGAATGGAAAAAATTGATGGTAAATTTGAAATTATTGAAACAACAAAAGGAACTCGTTTGTTATTTCAATATACCTTTACAGCTTAAATTTCAAAGAATCCTTTCCCATTTTCAGTAGTTGCCAAAGCAACTTCTTCCAAAGAAATTCCTTTAAAACTAGCAACAGTTTGTGCAACATAAGGTAGAAAAGCAGGTTCGTTTCTGCGTTCATGGTATTTGGTTAGGCTTGTTTTAGGAACATTTTTGGGTAACATAAAAGGAGCATCGGTCTCAATCATTATTTTGTCTAATGGAACATATTTTACTACTTCTTGTAAATGGGCAAATCGTTTGGTATCGCTAATAGCTCCTGTAAAACCTAAGTAGAATCCATTATCTAGATACGTTTTGGCTTCTTGTAAAGTTCCTGTAAAACAATGTACCACTGCTTTTGGCAATTGCGGTAAATAGTCTTTAGTTACCCCCATAAAGCGAGTAAACGCAGCTCTTTCATGTAAAAAAAGCGGTTTTTGAACTTCAATTGCTAATGCTAATTGCGCTCGATAACACTTTTCTTGTTGGTCTCGTGGTGAAAAATCTCGGTCAAAATCGAGTCCGCATTCACCAACAGCAACTACGTGTGGTAATTGTACTAATTTTCTAAGCTCTGAAATACTTTGGTTATTAAAACTTTTAGCATCATGCGGATGAATGCCTGCGGTTGAAAATAGGGTAGAAGGGTATTCTTTTGCTATTGTAGCTGCTGTTTTACTACCTTGTACACTTGTTCCTGTAAGTATCATTTGCACTACTTCATTGTCTAATGCATTTTGAATGATAGTGTCTGTATCATTCTGGAATTGCCTATTCGTTAGGTTGATTCCGATGTCTATGTAATTCTTCATATTGGTAATATCTCCCTGATGGAGTTTTCTTGTTTGTTTTAAATAAGACTGTAATAACATTATTTCTTTTTATAGCATCTTCTAATTGTTTGTAAGAACTATAGCTTGTATAAACAGAAGAGATTATGTCATTATACCCCTTGTATTTTATTTTAACTTTAATATTTTTCTTAGGTTTCTTTTTGATTGCAGGATTTCTAATTGCATTTGTATTGTTTTGCTCCAAAGCAAGTGCTTCATGTATAACAGCGTCAACCGTAGCGCGCCATTTTTTATTCCCTAATTTCTTACTAAAAGGTCTCAAATGTTTAGCATACTCATAACCACGATAAGGTCCTTTGTTATAGAGGTTTTTCATTTGTTTTAATTTTCAACAAATGTTCAAAATGAAGTACGCGACTATTTTACGCATTTATTTACTCATTTAAAAATTGTTCTAAAAAACCTATAAATTGTTTACCATTACTTGTCCAACGCATGCCTTGTCCGTTTGCAATTCTAATTTCATATACTAAACCATGTTTATAATGAAAAAAAACATTCCACCAGGTTTGATTTTCTATGATATAATCGATTTGTTTACTTATCGTGATTTCTTTTTCTTTCTGATTGCCTTTTAATGTTTCGAAAATGCTTTCTGGATAACGACCTACATGCTTTTCCCAAGCTTTTACTACTACTGTTGTTTCTTTGTTTAAAGGTTGAAAACAACTTGCTAGTACTATTTTTCGTAAAGGTGGAATGGCTTGTTGATCTTGTACACTAGCTGATGTGATGCGTTGTCCCATGAGTAACAAAAGCTCCTTAAAAGAAATTTTTTCCAGTAGTTGGCTAACAATTTTTGGTTCAACCAACACATTTTCATTGGTAAACACATTTTTAAATTGGTTCAAAGCATCTGAATAGTCTTGTATTATTTCTTCTTCAAAATAAGGCAATCTGGGTTCGTTTGAAGTTGAGTTTAATTGAATAAACAATTGTTTGGTAAAAAAAGATAGGATTTCATCTTGTAGAAAAGCTTGATTTTTACTTTTCCAATCTTCTGAAAGAAAGGCTTTTGCTGCTACTAGTGTTTTATATAGGTTTTCTTGAGTTATCATTATACGGCTAAAAAATCGTTTTACTGTCTATTTTCGTTTCAATTAAATAGGTTGCCAAATTAAACCAATTAATCGCTTTATCCAATACAATTCCGTCAGAAGAAGCTACTATTTGATTGGAGTTTACAATGGCTTGATCGGCATTATCTTCTAAGATTACTTGCCAATTTAAATTATGTTCTGCCGCTTTGGCTTCTATTTTGGCTTTAATTCGTCCACTGTTTGAAACGGGTTTGTCAAAAATCCAAATCAGTTGCTGTAATTTACTTTCGTTATAAAAATTTACTATTAAATCAATAGCCATTTCGGTTTGATTGACGGTTTTATAATTCCCATGAACGCTCGATAAATCGCGATAACAGGTATCTTGTCCTTTGAAAATGTATCCATTAGACAAGGTACTTTCCAATAGAATTAGGATATTGAATCCATCGATTACTAGCGTTTTGTTTTCCAATGTTTCCAATGTAACTTCTTTGGTTTTGCGAAGCGCTAATTGTTCGTTGGAAGCACTCATGCCTTGTACTGCTTTTTGTTGGCGACTCGCTAATTTATAGCGTGTTCCTACAGTAAACAAAGCATTTTTCTCTGAATAGCCTCTGGTCAATAGATAATTCATATCGACCAGGGCTTCCTTTATGTTTTCTTTGAATTTGGATGTGCCAAAAAAGAAATCGTCTTTGGCTTCTTTTCCTCTATTGCTTTGTTTTGACATGATTGTTTACTATTCTATGGTTGCAATTGAAATACAATAAGGTATTTTATGAATGATAATTTTCTTTTTTTCTTGATAAAAAAAGAAACAAAAAAATCAAGTCATAACTTCCTCATCGGTCAAATTAGTTTTCGAAGTTTAAAACAAAAAAACTCGCTTTGCTCAAACAGTTTTTGTTTTTACAACTTCTTCTAACATTTGACACTCGATTGCGGAAGTTAAGGACATCAAAAACACCTATCGTATTCTTTTTTTATTCCTCTTCGCTATTCATAAATGGTTTTTCAAAAGTAGGACGAATTCTTTTCCAAATTTCGTGATCGTAACTTTTGTTATCAAGCATTAAAAACAAAACTGCTGCATTTTCACAGCTCATAAAATAGAATGCTGTTTCTTTACGTGTTTCTAATATTTTAAAATCGTTTTTACATTGAATTTCGATTGTCTGAAACGCTTCGTTTAATTCTTTAATGGTTTTCTTTACCCAGTTAAAAAATTCGTCTGGAACGTGTTCGAGCATAGTATCTAAAGGTTGTTTCTCTTTTAAATGGTGCCAAATATCAATACTGGTTAGTTGAGTAATAATACGATGCAAACGAACGTATTCGTCAAACTTAACTTTCAATCGGAAACCGTTTTCAAACTTAATAACAAAACCTTCTTTGTTGTCTTTTTCCAAATTTTTTAAAGAGGCAATATCGTTAATCCCATCATATTTTTCAACAATTGGGAAACCAATGTCTTCTAAAGGCAATTCTACACCTGTTTGCGTATCAATGATACCTAATAAAACCAAAGCTTCTGTAGCACCATAATCTAAAACAATTCTATTTTCTGGATAAATGATTTCAAAAAGGTAGGTTTTGAATGTATCTAAACGTGACCAAACATCTTTATAAGTCGAATGTAACATTTCGGTTGCTTTAATGGCTTGATCGCTTGTAAAGGAACCACGACTAGCTATGTACGGAATGTTTTCAATCCAATATAAAATACCTAATGAACCATCCATTTTGTCATAGACTTCAAAAGAGGCCTTTGGAATTTCGACACCTTCTTGTTCGCCCAAATTGAAAAACTTAGTAAAAGGTCTAGCAACAATATTTTGATTACCATCCATAATAACGCCACGACAAGCCAAAGTTACTTCGTTCCAACGTTTTTCAAATTGTGCCGTTTGAGTATAATTATAGATGTACAAATCTTGCTCAGGATGTTTGTTGCACTTGATATAACCTTCCGAAATCATTTGGTTTAGTAACGTAGTATTCATTTCTTATTATTTTACGGTACAAAGATGAAAACGATGTGCGTAATTATTTTGCGTGGATAATGGTGGAACAAAAATTACATAGCAACGGATTAAAATCACGTTGCTACAATATGGGTCGTCTCTACGAGACTTGTATGTTTTAAAGTTCTGCTGTGACTTTCATTTTTGGTACTTCCACTTCAATAACAGCAATGAATTGATTAACAAATTGTTGAATTGTTTCCATCTTTGTATTGGGTAATCGTTTTAAAAAAGGTTCTAATTCTGGAAAATAGGCAACAATTTCTTGCTTACTATACACTTCTACATCGTCATATAAAGCAAGTGTTTGTCCCAATTGAAAAGCCATTGACTTTTTTAAATCTAAAGCATTACTTCCTTTACCAAAATCTTCTATCAAATTAAAATCAATTGTTTTCAAGGCTTCTATTTTAACATAAATATCTTGTTTTAAAGCCTGTTTTACGATTGTTCTATATTGTGTTTTAGATACAAAAGATAACAACATTCGCAAACAACGAATCATTTTCAAATGAACATCTCGTTTCACAACGTAAGTAATTTGATTATCAAAATCTTGCTGATGCAAATGAAAAGTTCTTAGAATAGCATTGTTCAATTCGTCAGCTGTTCCTTTGTAAACTTGAGTAATTTGACCTTTTTCACAAACCGCAAGATTGGTATTGATTGTTTTGGTTGGATATTTCTCAACTAATTGTGCGCTTAATTTTTTACTTAAAGCTAATTTATCAGCAATGGTTTCTGGCATTTTTTCGATAATGAAAACCACATCATAATCTAATGAATCGGCTGAACCAAAGAAATGATAAGGAATTTTAGTATTTTTCATAAAGAATTGTTTTTTATCCACTACTATTAGTTAAAAATTTCACCTACTATATAGATTTGACAACTTTTTAAAAGTTGTCAAATCTTCACTTTACAAAATAAAAAAATACGTTTTTTTGTGGAATTACTTATGAGTATTCTTCTTTCTTTTTTGATTAACCTTATGCTTCATTTTTTCTTTTGAATTCAATTTTTCAATTAATAACGCAATACCTTCATTTTCATAATCAGGATTTGCACACCAATGTTCTTTAAATTCATTAATATTTAATTTGTATAAGCCTATTGCTGGATCTGCAATTGAAATGGAATCGTTTTCTATTTTATAAATAACCACAAAATGATTGTTATTCCAATGTAACATCGCTGGTAATGGAGCCTCTTTAAATTTTTCAAAATCTATTTTAATTGCTAATGTTCTATATCCTAAAGTTTCAGCTGTATCACTAAGGTTAAGAAGATTTGTACCTTCAATACTATCTAATTTTGATAATTTATTAATAGAATCCAAAGAAATTTTATCTCCATAATATTCAAAAATCATTTTCAAGCAAGTTGGTCCACATTCTTGAGTTGTTTTTTGCTTATAAAATGGAAAATCATTTGATTTTAAATTACATGAAATTAATGCTATAATAGTTGCGATAAAAAGTATTTTTCTAATCATTTATTTTTTTAAATTATTGTTAATATTAACAAATCTGACAGGTTTTTGAAACCTGTCAGATTTTAAAAATTCCCGTAATATACTTGAAAACAAGGTAGCTTCAGGTCGTTTCTCCACATATCAACTACTTGGTTTCTATCGTCTAATACAAATTCTATGAAATATTTGTTACGAATTTCGGTATCGAATAATTCCGTTTTAATAACGCTATCTTTTCGGCTGTCTTTGCTTTTTCGCATGAATAAATGATCGTATTCAATGTTGTATTTTTCTAAAAATCGTAACGTAGGTTCTTTGTATCTGTCTTCTCTTCCAGAAAGTAAAATAATTGTATGACCTATGTTTTTATAGTTTTTCAAGATATTCGCAACGGGTTCGTTCAACAAATCTTCATCACATTTACTAGCATCAAAAGGATTTCTTCCATTCATTAAGGCTAATGTTCCATCTAAATCACAAATTATAGCTTTTGGCAAGGAAGTATCTTGCTCTCCATATTCTAAATCTTTTCGTCTATTTTTTTTAATAGGTTCGAAATCGAAATTCGTTTTAAGATGTTCCAATTGTTTGAACATGTTTTCAATAACTGGTTTTGGAACCACTCTTGTTCGTTTTGCGTTACGTTCTAACAATTCATCTAAAGGAACATCAAACAATTTGAATTCAATATTTGCCAAATCACTATATTCTTTAATGGCAGTTTTAATGTAGTCCTTTTTAGTATGACAATTATCCAAAACTACATTCCAACCATTTGATAATAGTGTTTTTACTTGCTCGTGAACCATTTTGGTAATCATTTTCTCCACAGCATCATTAGTTTGTTCCTGGAATTGCGAAAATCGGATTTCATCTCGACTTACACGAAATGTTTTTGATTCAGATTTTACAAGCCATTCGGCAAACGTACTTTTCCCAGAAGCTGGGCAACCTATTAAGAGTATTAGTTTTGGTGTTTTTTTCATTTTAATATATTTTTTGAACACGAATTGTACTACTCATTCATGTTAATTCTTTATTTCTAATTTTCTCGATTTATGTCTCTTCGAGTGCGAAGCGTATCGAGAAGTTTTTGTATTCAGTACATGTGTTCTCGATACATTTTTGTTCCATTACACTCCACAAAAATAATCGAACTGACGGTAAAAAAGGCTATAACCTTGGATCTAACGTTTTTTCAATTTCTTCGTTATTGATTCGTTTTAACAACAATAATTTCATTAAGTAATTTTCCGCATTCAAGGATTTATATGGAATTTCCAACATTTGTTGGTTAATTTCCCAACCATTGATTGACTGTTCCAATTTTCTTTTGATGTTCCTGCGTTCTAAATAATAGTCAAAATTAACATTAAAATTGATTCCGTAAATCATCGTGAGATAATTGTTGTTTCTTACTTTAAAGCAAGGTGGCACTCCTTTTACATAACTTTTAGCTGGTTTTATCATAATACCTTCTTCGTTTTCAGTAGTTAACGTATTAAAAAAATCATAGATTTTGGTTAAGTTTTCTGCTTCATTTTCGGGTGTAAAATTCAAATGTAAAAAGACATCGTCATTTACTAATGAATAGGTTAAATTACTATTCGGAAGTGTTTCTTTACCATCATTATGTACTACCTTTAAGATATTGAAGGGTTTAAAATGAAGATTATCGTCTTTTCCAAACGTATCAATCTGTGTTTTAAAAATGGTCAAAGATTCCTTTTGTTTTGGAATATCGACTACTTTCAAATTAGCAATAGCATCGTATTGTCTTATAACGTGACCTGGATATTTTGCTTTTAACTCTTTATTTTTTAATGCTTTCTTGTCTTCAAGATACTCCACATAATTTTCTGAAGCTTTGACTGTATCAATTTTACAATACAAATCACTTTTTTCTAGATAATTCGTATGTGTTTCCAACGCATCATGATAGGCAGTATATTCCCTTTCAATTAATCCACCACCCAAAACGCTCCAAGGCAATAATTCTGACGCGATAATTAGCGTATCAAAATCGGGATATTGAAGCAGCATTTTTTCATGTAACGATTTCAAACTTGCAATAGCCCCTTCCAAATCGATATGGTTTATTTTATGTCCGTTACGAGAAATAAAATAGGTCTCTTCTAAATTGCGTTTTAAGTAAATACTACAGTACGAACCCATGTACTTTTTTTGTACTACAATTTCAGTTTGATTTTCTTGCAAGAAGAATTTTACTGCTTGCCGAATGCTTTCTATTTCGTTTGTGCTCAAATATTTTGGAGCTGGTGAAATGGTAGGTGCAAAATCGTTAATTTGATTGTTGCTGAACCATTCTATTCTTTTTTTGGTAGGTATGTCGATCATTTTTTTGATTATTAGTTGTGATGTTATTATTTATCTGCTATGTCACTTCGAGTATACGAAGTGTATCGAGAAGTTTTTGTATTCAGTACACGAGTTCTCGATACATTTTTAACTCCACCTTGTTCCATTAAAAACACTCGAACTGACGTGCTGAGTTTACTGTTTATAAACAATCATAGCACTTGTTGGATATATGCCGTTAACGCAGTCTCCAATGCCGTGATATTCCATTTTATTTGGAAATATCGAAGTGATTAATTCTATGAATTCTTGTTTTGTTAATTCGAAATCGTGGTCATCATGACGGAATTCTTCTGCCATTTCATAATTTACGTTGAATTCGCTATTTGGAGTAGTGATAAACAAAGTTGTAAAATGAATGTTCTCTTTTATCCAATGCAACAATTCCGTAGCTTCTTCTAATGTATTGTGTTCGATCACTTCACTCAAAATTACTTGTCCTTCAAAACCAATTAAGTCTTCTTTATTGGCTATCCAATGCAAGTTCTCCACATTTTCATAGCCAATTATTTTATCTACGGTGTCTTCAAAATCCTCTTCATCATGTGCTAAATAGTCTGCTGTGAAACCACTTTTACGTAATTTCTTGAAATATTGTAAGTTTCCACATCCAAAATCCAAAACAGCTTCGTTATTTTCAATTCTATTGCAAATAAATTCTTTACGAGATTGATGTGTGTCGGTAAAAACAAACTGAACTGTGTTGTTAAAATACGCTTCTAATTGTGGCTTGAAGGTTCTAAACTGTTCTGGTGAACGCATTAATCGTTTGATGAACAAATAGTACACGAAATAAGGAACATTTGGTAAATTAGCCAATATCGTACTATGCTTTTGAATGAAATAATCATCAATGTACATGTACTCAGAATGTTTATTGGTAAAATGACAAAACAATGCCACTACCGAAAACTTATGTAAGGTTTCTCGAATGGTTTTCCCTTCTACTTTTAAACTATAATTATTTCCTATTTTTGATGTAACCGTAATCCCGTCAATGTATTTTGATAACAAGAACGTTCCGTTTTTATACCAACCTGAATCGATAAAAAAAGTAGGTACTACTACATTTGCTGGTAAAGTATCAATTTCAGCATAGGTTTTTCCTAACCAAGACAAAGTTGTGCTTTCTAATGTTTCGTTGCTTTTGAACAAATGATTGAAAAATTCCGTTGCCATATTCAATGCCAATAACGGACTGCAATAGCTTTGAAAATCGATTGGATTACCTTCGTCTGGTAAATAGCTGTTTTTAGTATCTTGGAACAAACAGTGATATTCGTTTTTATTTACTGCGTTACCAACTAAAACACCATTGCGTAATGTTTTGCAATACAAACCCAAATCGGTTGCTGGGTTTTTGTAAAGTATGTCTAGTAAATGATTGTTTTCTGATTGTATGATAATTTGCATAACCTTTGTTTTTTATTTCTGATACAAAGGTGGAGTAGTGGTGCGTAATTATTTTGCGTAGGTTGTTTTAAATTATATCATTTCTTAAATTTCGCATTAATTCGTTCAAGATTTTTATTACGGTCGAAATTTTTAATTTTCTTGCTTTGCTCTCCAGAGTAAAGCTCATTTAATAGCCTTTTTGTTTTATTCTCTTCGTCTCCAAAATGGTTTGAAGTATTATTGTGTGTCATATTTTTTATTTTGATTTGAGCAAATAAAACTTAGTAATAATAAAAAAAAAATATTATGCTTCTATTTTAAAATCTATAAAAATCAGTTAACATTTCTTGAAATTTCTTGTTTAGATAAATTAGAGGTTTTGATATGTAATCTATTATTGTAAGTAAGTGTTTTTGGAATCATTTACAGTAATATATAAAGTCATTTTGATAGTATTTCTTTCTCTATTCCCTTAATAACTAATTCAAATAACTCATCATGAATTTTAAAAAAGTTATTCCATTCTAAATCTGTCCATTTCTCTTTTAAAGTATAATGCTTTCCATGTGCAAGAATGTTTCTTAAATGAATCTCATCATATTCTTTACCTAAGCTTTTTCCAACATCTTGAATAGCCGTTCTGATTTTTTTTTTTTCATGTTTTAATTCTTTTCCTTCGTAAATAATATTTAACATTTTAGATAATGAACTATCAAGTTTTGAATATTCTTTTTTACTTGCCCAATGATGCTCTAAAAAAGACCATAAAGCAAGTTGTCCAATAAATGGTTTTGACATTTTTATATCCCTTAAATACTTGAAAATTTCTAAATAATCATTATGATTATTTTCGTAAATAACTTCGGTAATATCTATTATCCTTTTTAGTTTTTCTAAAGTCAAATATTCAATTTTTGCTGAATCAATAACTTTAGGGTTAGCAGGTTGTTTGGTTATACTCCCATTTTTATGTTTTATTATACTTCCACATTGAGAAAGAAAAGAACAAGTAAATGTTTCAACTATTGATTCTAAAATATCTGTTAGCTTTACAGAATTATTAAAATCATATTCACTATCATTAAAAATCCATATACAATGATCATATAGACTTGCTTTTTGATGAGAAATTTCATAAAAAGTTTTACCTAATTCATTTAATGGGGATAATCCATCAATAACTTCTTTTGACGAATAAAATCTCCATTTTTTATAATTTCTAACGTTTATTTGATTGCTTAAAGGATTTAAAATCCAAAAAGGAGAGTATTTATTATTCATTTAATGTTTTTATTAATTTTATAAAACAAATGTAATTTTATACTACGCAATTATTTTTCGTAGATTAAAAATGAATTTAGATAAATAGAAATTAAAAATGAATTTACTACCCCTTCTCAATCAGTTCAACAATCTTATCATTAGGAATTACATCTATCGTTAAATTAATACGATCTGTAGCACCACCATTAATAACATGATGACTATCTGTTAAGCGTAAATACCAACATTCTCCTACTTTCATAGGTACTAAGGTATCATTTAAGAAAAATTCAACACCCTCATTATTATCTATAGGAATGGTCAGTCGAATCATCGATTTTTCTTCTTCTAATCCTAATGTTGGGTCGGTGTGTTCTTTTACAACCGAATTAGGGGCTAAAAATAATAATCGCACCAAATTAACCGTTGTATATTGACTAAAGGTATCAATGATACTTTTTAAATAAGGGGATTTTTCGAGTGAAGGTGTATCTAGCCAATCGGTCCAAGAACCATCGGCATAATCGCTTGCTGGTGGAGGAAAAGGCAAGGATGTATCTACCAAATGTGCAGGAGCTCGTAATTGAATCACTTTATAATATTCATAGTGTTCTTGTTTTAAAGCTTGTGCCTCTTCAAGCATTTTTGAAACATCGAACGTAAATGGTAATTGTATTCTATCTTTAAATTGTTTTTTTGTTTCCATGAATGAATGGTTTAGTTCAATTGAAATGAATGGTCCTTTTTTGTTTATTACAAATCTAATTGTTCTAATTTAAGCATGCAATAGGTATAAATACGTATTTTTCGTGACAATTTTTTCTAAAATTGGATTTTGTCACAGAAAACGTGACAATCTTAAAATGAAATGCGTTTTGTCACAGAAATCGTGACGTTTTTGAAAAGAAATTTGAAATTGTCACAGTGTTGAAGTTGTGTGTAGAAAACATTTTTTTACTGTAATTAGTTTTTGATAATTGCACCCAACGTTAAATTAATATTTTTTTAATACCAAGCCCAATTGTAAACGCTATTTTTGTACTACAAATACTATTCCAACAATGAAATCAGCACATCAATTTTTATCAATTCTTTTTCTAGTAGTTTCCTTTTCAATTTATGCACAAGAGGAAAACCAATCCGATTTTACCATTGCGTTCGGTTCATGTAATAAGCACACTGTAGCGAATCTTTTGTGGGATGACATTCTAAACACAAAACCAGATGTATGGATTTGGGGAGGCGATATTGTTTATGCTGACACCGATGATATGACCAAACTTAAAGAAATATATGATACTCAAAATGCAGTGAAAGGGTATCAAGAATTAAAAGCAACGGTTCCTGTAATTGGCACATGGGACGATCATGATTATGGACTAAACGATGGAGGAGTAGCGTTTAAAGCCAAAAAAGAAAGTCAGCAAGTGTTTTTAGATTTTATGGGAGTTCCCAAAGACAGTCCAAGAAGAGAACAAGAAGGCGTTTATGCTGTTCACGATTATACATTAGAGGAAGGAACCATAAAAGTCCTAGTTTTGGATACACGCTATTTTAGAACTGAGCTAACAAAAGATACTGCAACTAGAAAACGATTCCAACCCAATGCCTATGGTGAAGGAACCATTTTGGGTGAAACCCAATGGAAATGGTTAGAGGATCAATTAAAAAATAGTACAGCCGATTTTAACGTTATTGTGAGTAGTATTCAAGTGTTTTCTAACGAACATGGTTATGAAACTTGGGGTAATTTTCCACATGAAGTTGATAAATTAGAACGCTTATTAGTAGATTCGAATGCCAAAGGAGTGATTCTTCTATCGGGTGATCGACATATTTCTGAATTTTCTAAAAAAGAAGTGAATGGTTTGTCCTATCCAGTAATTGATTTTACCAGTAGTGGTTTGACACATTCAAGTACCAATTTTTCGGGAGAACCTAATCCATATAGAGTAGGAGAGGTGGTAACATCAAAAAGCTTTGGTACGTTAGCTTTTGATTTTAAGAACAAACAAGTCGTTTTTAAAATTATTGGAAATGATAGTGCTGTTTTGGGAGAATTGAAACAAGGGTATTAATTGTAGTATTGAAATAGAACCAATAGATTTGCTTTTTTTAGATATAATTGAAAACATTTTTTATAATTGTAATCGATTAGTTAATTTTGGATAAATTATAAAGTGTAAAATGAAGACTATTTTTTCTATTGTGTTGTTTTTTTTTATTTTTGAATGGACACTAGCACAGGAATATAAAAATTTAAAAACGTTTCAGGAAAAAACTAGTTTAAAAGAGTTGCCAGAAGGAGCTTGGTTAAAAAAAGATAGAAAGCAACAGACAATAGTTTGGGAAAATGCGAATGTATACAACCTATTGCAAGAAAAAGGGGAAACAAAATACCATTCCATTCGTCAAATTAGAGATTTTTATTTATGGTTTGATAATGAAAGAATTGCAAAAGGACATCAGATCAAAGCGGCTGGAATTGCAGGTATTGTTGCAGGACAATTATCAATTTTAGAGAATTGGTGGATTTTACATTTTGTAATTAGAAATAAAGAAGTGCATCGATTTGGTAATGAAGGTTCAAAATTAGTATTGGCTTATGCTTTTCCACTTTTGAAAGAAGTGTATCTTTCTTCCACAGCACTTGAAGGTGAGACTTCAAAAAACTGGGATATACTTTATGCTACAAATGAACAATGTGTTGCTTTAGAACCGCTTTACCAAAGTTTATCTCTTAGAACTATTAAAACATTAGATAGAATGGCAAAAGGAAAAGGAATATATTGTTTTGGTGTTCCAAATAGGCTTCGTTTTGAAGGTGAAGTAATGGATTGTCAATCTAGAGCCAATCATGCAATGACAAAGGTTTTTTTGTATTATGAAAAGGAATAATTACTTGAAAGGATTTTAAAAAATCAGGATACTTCATCAATTTTCCGTAGTATTGTACCATGGATTCCTTTGAAAAACTCTTAGCCACTTTAAAACAAATCACTTCTTTACAGCCAGAAGAAGAACAATTGTATAGAAAAGCATTTCACCCTTTTTCTCTAAAAAAGAACGAATATTTTTTGCAATCTACAGCTATAAATTACCAATTAGGATTTCTGAGCAAAGGTTTGGTGCGTTATTTCGTGTTCAGAAATGAGGAAGAATCTACATTAGAATTTACTAAAGAAGGAGAGTTTGTAGCCGATTATGCTAGTTTTATTTCGAAAGAACCATCCATTCAAAACATACAAGCCCTTGAAGATTGTGAGTTTCTAGTGATTGATTATGATGCTTTGCAACAATTATATAAAACGGCTCCAAGTGCCAATTTATTAGGTCGAATTATCATCGAACATCGTTTTATTATTATGGTGAACCAATTTTTAACAGTACGCCGTTATTCTCCCGAAGAGCGCTATCGTTATTTTGTAACGCATTATAAAGATTTGGTACAACGCATTCCCCAATACCTTATTGCTTCTTATGTTGGCGTAAAACCTCAATCCTTAAGCAGAATAAGAAAAAGAATTTTGTAGTGATTTCTTAACTTAGGTGCATCTTATTATATTTAATCTACTAATATATTTGTTTTTAAAATAAAAATAAATGGTATGATACAGATAAAATCTTTTTTAAATAATAGGGAATCAAATAAAAACACCCTAAACTATTTATTTGAAATAAGTACTACAATTTCCAAATTAACTTTATATTCTAATTTCATTTTATTCTTTTTATGGCAATTAGACTTTGTTCTAGTGTCAACTTTTTCTTTTTTTTTAATGCCCTATTTCATCCATTATTATTAATTATAATTACAAAGAATATAGATAAAAAACATGCCATCAATGGCTGGCTTGTAAAGTCAATTCTTTTTTCAATTATATGTATATGTTCAATTTTTTTAGGTCTTTTATATTGGATTATTAATGTAGAAAAAACAGGATTTTATGGTAGGCATAATATAGACAAAGGAACTTGGATGATAATTAATCTTGAAATGTTATCAACATTAAGTATTTTATCAATCTATTTTTTAATTAATTTATTAAATTACATTTTTAAGAGAATAAGAAAAAGAATTTTGTTGTGATTTCTTAACTTAGGTGCATCAATTGTAATAAGCTAGCTTGGTAATTTTGACGAATAGAATCGCAAACAAAATTATCATGACATTATTAATTATTTTTATCGTTTTTGGCTTCTGCTTTATATTAGAACGTATGATTCCTGGGTGGAAATTACCAGAAGTACCTACTTGGACAATACGTGTCTTAGCAGTTAATTTTATTCAACTTGGTGTAGTTACATTAGCTGGTTATACATGGGAAATTTGGTTGTCAAAAATTTCATTATTTCATTTATCAGATCATGTGAATCCTTTTTTTGGGGGTTTAATTGCCTATTTTATTGCCACTTTTATTTTTTATTGGTGGCACAGATGGAGACATAAAATCGATTTTCTTTGGACACATTTTCACCAAATACACCATAGTCCACAGCGCTTAGAAGTTATTACTTCGTTCTATAAGCATCCGTTAGAAATGACAATAAATTCCATTATTGGTAGCCTTTTAGTTTTCACTACTTTGGGTTTGAGTATCGAAGCAGGAGCTGTTTATACTTTATTTACGGCTTTGGGCGAATTTTTCTATCATACGAATGTAAAAACACCGCAATGGATTGGTTACATTTTTCAACGACCAGAAATGCATCGCATTCACCACGAATACGATAAACATACTAATAATTACGGAGATATTGTGTGGTGGGATATGTTGTTTGGAACCTATGAAAATCCAAAAGAGTTTCAATCTACTTGCGGTTTTGATAATGAAAAAGAACAACGATTATTAGACATGATACAGTTTAAAGACGTGCATAAAGAATAAGAGTTTATTGAACACTAATTTCACTAATTTTTACAAAATAATTAGTGAAATTAGTAAAATTGTCTTTTAAATTAAAAAAAAGACTACTTTTGCACTTCAGAATTGATAAATCAAGTTGCAACCTTTTAAGACTATTTACAGTGTAATACTTTTTATATAAACCAATTGACTTCACCTCATAAACTATGAGGAAGTTTTGTTATGTCAATACTTTATTATATAAAAATTACACAAATGAGTTTATCAAAAAAATACAATAGAACGTATCACTTTCCCTTTTCACCTGGAACAACCAGCGATGACAGAATCAGTCATGACTATTGGGACTATATACAACAAATTCCTGAATTACTAATCACGGAAAAATTAGACGGTGAAAATACTTGTCTCAATCAGTATGGTGTTTTTTCACGATCGCATGCTGCACCCACGCTACATCCTTGGGCAAATTACCTTAAAGAATACTGGCAATTAATACGTAATGAATTAAATGAATTGGAAATTTTTGGAGAGAATCTATATGCTATTCATTCCATAGAATATCCCAATATCGACAAACATTTTTACGTATTTGCAGTAAGACATAAGGAGCGTTGGCTATCATGGGAAGAAGTCGTTTTTTATGCAAATTTACTTGAATTGCCTACGGTTCCTGTTTTGGATATGATACAACCAAAAGAAGAAACACAAGCTAGTTTTAAAGAAAAAATTTTAAACACAATTGCGCAACCCAGTCGTTTTGATTCCTTGGATACTTATACCAAACAACCTTGTACTATGGAAGGTGTAGTGGCAAGAAATACAAACGCTTATTTAGTAGATGATTTCTACAAAAATGTTTTTAAATATGTTCGAAAAAATCATGTAAAAACAGACGAACATTGGACAAGAAACTGGAAAAGAGCAAATTTAAATTGGGAAAGAAATGTGGACACTTACAAATAATTATAGCAATTGGGAAGCTCTTGAAAAAGAGTTTCCTTGGGTAGCCGATATGCAATCGGTGCCACAAGATAGCATCCATCATGCAGAAGGAAATGTAGCCATACATACACAAATGGTACTACAAGCCATGCAAGATTTGGAAGAATTTCAAGCATTAGCATCTTGGGAACAAGAAATGCTTCTTGCGGCTGCTTTGGCTCATGATATTGAAAAAAGAAGTACTACTGTAGAAGAAAAGGGTAGAATACTTTCACCAGGTCATGCTAAAAAAGGAGCGTTTACCTTTCGGAATATTCTTTTTGAAAAAGGAGGATTAACCGTGAAAGAAAGAGAACAACTAGTGGGTTTGGTTCGTTATCACGGATTTCCAATTTGGTTAATGGAAAAGAAAAATCCAGAAAAGGAATTGTTAAAAGTTGCTTTAGAAACCAATACACTTTGGTTGTACATTTTAGCAAAAGCGGATGTTTTAGGAAGAATCTGTGCCGATCAAAAGGAAATGCTAGATCGGGTAACGCTATTTAAAATGATGTGTGAAGAGCATAATTGTTTTGGAAAACCAAGAGCATTTACTACTTCAGAAGGGCGTTTTCATTATTTCAATACAGACGAAATGTATCCTGATTATGAACCGTTCGATAGTTATAAAGCTACCGTTCATGTATTGTCGGCATTACCAGGCATGGGAAAAGATTATTTTATTAAACAAAATCTAGATTTACCTATTGTTTCGCTAGATGCTTTGCGTATTGAATTGAAAGTAGCACCAACAGACATTGCTGGAAATGGTAGAGTAGTGCAAGAAGCCAAAAAAAGAGCCAAACAGTATTTAGCTTCTGGACAAGATTTTGTTTGGAATGCTACGAATACGTCTCAATTAATGCGTACACAACTCATTGAATTATTTACCGATTATAAAGCCAAAGTTGTGATTCATTATATTGAAAAACCACATAAAAAGTGGTTGCAACAAAATCATAATCGGGAAAGAAAAGTACCCGAAACCGTTTTGTTTAAAATGCTATTAAAGTGGCAACCACCTAGTCTTTTTGAAGCCCATGAGGTGTTCTATTATGAAGAGGAGTAAAAAAATGAAGCTGTCCGAAAAGTAAAAAATAAACACCTGTTTGTCACTCCGACGTTAGGAGGAGTCTCATAATTAATGTTATATGATTTATCCTAGTGTCGAAAATGAAAGATTACTGATTTTTAGGACAGCTTCATTTTATTTTTTTAAGCTATTTTGGGTTTACCCCCAAAAGGAATTATATACGAAAAGGTATTAATTATATTAAAAAAGGTTAAAATTATAGACTCTTAGATTTTAATTATAACCTAGAAGCTATTCATTATAACCAAAACATAACGAATTATAATCTTAAAGATATTATTTAATAGCAAAAAGGTATTAATTATAGTCTTTTTGCTATTGTTTAATAGGTTAGAGGTTGTAAGTTGGTTTTTGAAACTTGTTTGATTCTTAAAAAAAGAGAATCACTGAACCTTCACCACAATATTGTCATCCCATTTGTAACTCAAAAATGAAGTATTTTGTTTTTTGTTAGAAAACTTAATGAGTATAAAAACAGTTAGTTTTACTATTGTTAATCTTACTGGAAATGGTTAGGTTTGATAAAGTTCTTGGAAACATTTATTTTGTAAATGATTTTATTGGCTTGTAAATGGGAGTTAAAACAAATAAAAAAAGCATGAGTGGATTTAAATTAATAGCAATAAGACCTCATAATGATTGTGATATAAAATTTACTAAAGTTTTAGAGAAAGGTAAATTATATCAGTTTTACAGTGAATATAAATTTTATAATAAATTTGGGAAAGATTTTATAAATAATCAAGATTCTATTGATAGTTATTCTATAGAACAATTAGTGCCCGATGGCTTATATAAAATTGGTGATTTAGAAATAAATATTTCTGCAATAGTTGGGAAAAATGGTACTGGAAAAAGTACTATAATTGAGCTTTTTTTATATAGTATCTATGTGTTAGGAACAACATCTAAATTAAAGAATAATGAACCAATATTAAAACCATTTCATGAAGATTTATTAGAGAAAAATATTTCCAATGATAAAAAGATAGCATTATTCCTTAAAAAAAGAGATGAGTTGGAAGATTGCGTTGAAAAAATTAATTCTAATAAAAATACAGACAAGCAAGTTGCTGATTTTAAAGAAAAATTGGACGAAATTCTAGATTATGAATTTAAGCTAAATGATTTACAAAAAAACAAAAAAGTATGGGATACGAACATTAAAGAATCTAAAAAAGAACACAACTTTATTTTAAAAAATTTAAAATGTAGTATCTATTTTGAGATTAATGATTTAGTTTACGAATTTAATACGGCAGATAAATTGGTTATCAACATTAAACAATTTGCAGCAAAAAAAGAAGATAAAAATGTAGGGTCAAAGAATATTGATAACTATGATGTTTTGGATTTTTTTTTCTATTCTGTTATGTTGAATTATTCTCATCATGCTTTAAATTCAGAACATTTAGGATATTGGATAAATACTTTATTTCATAAGAATGATGGGTATAAAACACCAGCAGTAATAAACCCAATGAGAACTGATGGAAACATAGATATAAATGTTGAAAATGAACTTGCAAAATCTCGCCTGCTAATAAATTTATTAATAGAAGCTTTACATAATAAGGATAGTTCTAAAAAGATAAATATAACTGAAAATCAATATGTTTACAAGGTAAGATTTAAATATAATGTTGATGATAAAAAGTACAATAATATTGAACTCGGAGATTATGGTTCTAAAGAAGAGAAAGAAAATTTTATAATAAAAGGTGATATAAATGATGTAAATCTAGTTATGGAACTTTTACCACTTTATTTCGACACTTTTACTCAAATAAATGTACAAAATAAAAATTTACCTTATTCAAGAATTATAATTAATTATCTAATAAGTAAAATAAAAAAAATACTGCTAAATTATCCAGAATATACTATAAATGAATTTAATAGTAATTTAACAATTTATTTTAGAAAAGTATTACCTAAATTAAAAGGTGATAACTCACATATTACATTTAAAATTTCTAGAGCGATGTTCTTTTTAAAAAAAAGTTTAGATAAAAAAAGTAATTTGCTTTGGAATGAAGAAAAAGAATTTATTGATTTTGATTTATATGAATTGCTAGAATGGATGGAGATAAAGAGTGTTGCTGAATTGTATTTAATTTTTGAACGAATACCTCCTTCTATTTTTGAATTTGATTTTATATTGGATGAAAAAAAAGATAAAATAGTTTATAATAAAGATAAAGAGAATAAACTTCCAAGACTTTATCATTTAAGTTCTGGTGAACAACATAAGATTCATACAATAAACTCAATTGTTTATCATCTAAATAATATTTTCTCAGTACATAAATCAAATAAAGAAGTACATCGCATAAAATACAATTATGTGAATATTATATTTGATGAAATAGAATTATATTTCCATCCAGATTTCCAACGGGAATTTATAAATGATTTACTCAATAACATTAAAAGGTTAAAATACATAAATGAAGATTCAGAAAAAAGAATAAAAGGATTAAATTTTCTTTTTTCTACACATTCTCCATTTATTCTTTCTGATATACCTAAACAGAATACTCTTTTACTTAAGGGTAAAAATGATGATAATGGAGTAGATTTTTCTACGGATGGAACTTTTGGAACTAATATTCATGATTCTTTGATTGATAATTTCTTTATGAAATCTACTATAGGTGAATATTCAAGAATGAAAATAGATGAATTTGCTAAAGTAGTTAATGAAGCATATTCAAATCGAAGGCTTAATAAGCCTAATTCATTGAAAAAGTCATTAAAGAAGCTAGAAGTATTAGGAGGAGAAAATTTTATTGGATTAATTGGAGATTCATTGGTAAGAGATAAATTATATCAATTATATTTTCTTGCAACAGAACAAAATGATAAAGTTGGGTTAAGGAGATATTATGAGAAAAAGATAAATGATTTAAATAATTAGAAATGATAAATTTAAATTCAAAAAATAGAGATTTAGAAAAAATTAGTGAGAAATTTTATATTCGTATTGAAAAATCTATTTTATCAAAAATAAAAGAGAATAAAGCCTTGTTAAATAAATTTTATACCAATAATACAAATAAGCCTTTAGGAGATTTTCTTGAAAAAGAAATTCCAGATTTAATAAAATCCCCACTAAGTAGACAGTTTATTAAAAAATATAATGATGAACTAAAAAAACTATTTGAAGATAATTATAAACTGGAAATTGATAAATCAACTGAATCAAAGAAGAGAGTTGACACACCATTTAAGAAAGCAATTAATCAAATTTTGTTTTATGAATCTCAAGATATATGGAAAGCTTATCAAGTTTCAATTGATATTGGAACCAACACTTGTGCCTATTGTAATAGGACATATATAACTACAGTAGGTGATGATGATAAAAAGTTTGTTCGAGGAGATTTTGATCATTTTTTAGCAAAATCGATTTATCCATATTTTCGGTTATCCTTTTATAATTTGATACCATGTTGTGTCATTTGTAATCGAAACGCAAAAGGTAAAAATAATACATCTATTAAAGATAATATTTATCCTTATGCTGAAGGCTTTGATAACAAAACAATTTTTACATATTTGCCTAAAAATTATGATGAGATAATTGGTAAAGGAAAACCACTAATCGATTTTTTATTTTTAGGAAATGATGACCATATAAGAAAGTCAAAGGAAAATATAAAACTTTTTAAATTAAGAGAACAATATTCGGTTCATAGTCAAGAGTTAAATGAGATAATTAATAAACGAAGAGTTTTTTCAGACTCCTACTTAAAAAATCTTCAATCAGATTTCCCTAATATTATAAAGAGTATTGATGATGCTTATCTTTTGGCTTTTGGTAAAGAATTTGATTTAGTTAATGATGAAAAAAAACCATTGTCAAAATTCACTAGAGATATTGTAGATGAGCTAGGATTAAAAAAATAAAAATATTTATAATTCTTCTTGTGTCTCCTCTAATGAGATCCTTTCAGGATGACAAGTTTGAGGTTATAAAAAATTGAAATGTGGACGAAGTATCACTTTACTATGACATTCTTTTATTTTATATACAAATAAGGTAAAAAACGAGAAGAGAAATTGCTCTTTAAGAGCAGCCGTTCTTATCCGATTTTTTCGGACAGTGAACCGGTAATTCTACATCTACGAGAGACTTGCATTTTCTAGCGAAAACTTTTACCCTGTTGGTTTTCAACCCAACTTCGCTCGTTCGGTCGCCCGAATTACGCTACCTTAGGACCGTTATAGTTACGAAGTAACTCTTCTCTACGACACTTATTTGTTTTTAGTAATTAGTTGTTAGTACTTAGTCTATTATTATATCGAGAAGTTTTGTTTTCAGAACACGAGTTCTCGATACATTTTTAATTACACTTTGTTCCATTAAAAACACTCGAACAGACGGAAAATATACCATTATAAAATCAAGGTAATGTTCGAAAAGATACTATATTACAGAGTGTTACCATTACACCATTCCTCTTGGAATCAGGAATCGAACCTGAAACGTTGTACCCTTAATCGAAGTAATTCTTTTCTACGACACTTGATCTTTTTAGTAATTAGTGATTAGTTTTAAAAAAACAAGGCAAAAAGCAATAAGTGAATCGTACTCTACCGCTGAGCTACTTTCCCATTTGTTATTCTTTGTGGAAGAGACGGGATTCTAACCCGCGACCACGTCGTTAAAAGCGAAGTAACACTTATCTATGGCACTTGTTTTTCTATCTATTAGAATCTACCATTTTCTCTTTGAATAAGTAATATTCTGTGAATTCTAATTATTTCTTTAATTATTGGTTTAAGCTCATATTCTTCATTTAAAACTTTAAAAATAAATTCATCATAAAAAAATGCTCTAAAAAGGATAGTTGGGTCATTATTATTTGGTTTGTTACCAACATAACTTGGTACTATTTTTTTTGTGCCAAACTCATTTAAAAATAAATCTAACCTTTCATCAAAATGTTCTATCAAATTCCTCATGCCTCTATTTTTTATTGGACAAGAATCATCTATACTATATACTTTACGTAATTTTTCTGCTCTAATTTTATGAAAAGGACTATTTTTTGAAGGCCAAAAAAATCTCGAAATTCCTGCTACTTGAGCAATTATATTCTGAATTAAACTTAATATTAACTCATGATTTTCTTCAAAATTGATATTAGGATTGTCGCAAATTTCATCATAGTATTCTAATTCACTTAAAATAATGTGTGTCTTTATATATAAACTCTCAATATAAAATGTTTCATTGAATGGGTGAATTTCTTGGATTTCATTTTTAGCGTTTTTCATGATTTTTATTTTTATACTACAAATGTAGTTTTCTACTACGCAACTATTTTACGCTAGTCATTTAAAAACAAGGTAAAAAGCAAAAAGAGATAGTGTTTTAATTAAACTAATAGTTATTGCTAACTATATAAGATGCTACTTATAACTCTAGCGTGACAGGCGAAGGAACTCTTTTTTACGGCACTTGTTTGTTGTATTGTATAATCAAAAAGAAAAGAGTGAAAAGCGAAAAAAGGCTTTGGTGCTTTTGCCATTAAGCTATCTTGAGTACTATCCTAGATAGTTTAAACAAGTGTAGGAATCGAACCTACCTGTCTGACTAGTTTCGAAGGATCTCTTTTCTACGACATCTTTTCTTTTTGATTATTATTTATTTAACAATGTATTTTTTATTAGCAAGTTCTATTAATTTGAATTTTTGCTGACTTTTTTCTGAAAACAAAATCGTTAAATGATCAGCCCAGTAAAGAACAGTTTCTTCTCTTCTAATTTCTAAAGTTGAAATCCAGATTTTTTCATTTTCCACTTTTATTTCCCAAGTTTGAGGAAGTTTATTAAGTAATGGGTTATTTAAAATTTCATCACTTAAACTACCATCAACCAACCTATTTATAGTTTCCCAAAATACTGAGACTTCAGTTATTTTTTTATTTAAAATGTTTTTCCAATTTACATGATTAGTAACATTAATAGTTTTAAATATATCATTTTTTAATTCTATCTTTTCTAAGACTTCGAAACCTACTCCATAGCAATAAAATTCATTGTTCCATTTTATTTGAATAATCTTTCCGTTATCTAATTTGAATATTACATTCATATCAATAGAATGAATTTCTGATGAATATTCCCAAAATTCTAGGATGGGATCTTGGTTTATTTCTTCATAATAAATTTCAACTATTTTTTGTCCAATTAAACTTGAAGCAATTCTCTCGTAATAATTTATTTCTTTTGTTGTCATATTTTCTTCTACAAAATTACTATTTCACTACGCAACTATTTTACGCTAGTCATTTAAAAACAAGGTAAAAAGCAAAAAGAGATAGTGTTTTAATTAAACTAATAGTTATTGCTAACTATATAAGATGCTACTTATAACTCTAGCGTGACAGGCGAAGGAACTCTTTTTTACGGCACTTGTTTGTTGTATAGTATAATCAAAAAGAAAAGAGTGAAAAGCGAAAAAAGGCTTTGGTGCTTTTGCCATTAAGCTATCTTGAGTACTATCCTAGATAGTTTAAACAAGTTTAGGAATCGAACCTACCTGTCTGACTAGTTTCGAAGGATCTCTATTCTACGACATCTTTTCTTTTTGATTTTTTTTCTTAGCTAATTTTACTCATGATTATTTCTTCACGAAGAATATAATTTTCATCAGCATTTTCAATCAATTCATATTTTTGAAGACATGCTTCTGTAAAAAATACGGTTAAATTATCAGACCAGTAGTAATCGTGTCCGCCTTCATTGATTTCTAAAGTTGAAATCCAAAGTTTTTCATCTTCAACTTCTATTTCCCAAGTTTGAGGTAATTTTTTAGTAACAGTTTTTAACTCGGAATCGTTTTTAAGTTCGGTTTTTTCTATACTATTAACAGTATCCCAAAAAACTGTAATTCCAGTTATTTTTTTGTTTAAAATTTTTGACCAATTTGCGTGATTTGAAACATTGATTATTTTCATTCCACTTGGTTGCTGCTTCATTTTTTCTAAAACTTCTAAGCCTATTCCAAAACAGTGAAATTCGTTGTCCCATTTAATTTGTATTATTCTTCCACTTTCTAATTTCAAAATTACATTCATGTCGATGGAATGAATTTCTGTAGAATGTTCCCAAAATTCAATTATGGCCTCATAATTGATTTCTTCATAATAAACTTCTGAGATTTTTTGTCCAATTAAATTTGTAGTAATGTTTTCGTAATAATTTTTTTCTTTAGTTGTCATATTTTTGATGTGTAATGCTATTTTGTCATCTATTTTTTTTTAGGTTAAGAAAAATATCACAAATACTATTCCAAATTTGCGGTATTCATAAATTATATGGCAATTTGTTTAATTTTCGTTAAAGTACTATCGCCATTTTCTAGCGCTTCTAACACATCAAATATCTTGTCAGACCAACCTGCTATTAGGTATACATCATTTCTTTTAATATCTAAAGGCACTTGTCCATAACCTGCTAAATCAAATAAATATAATTTTGCTTTTGGTGCAATTTGTTTGTAAGTATTCCATGAATTTTCAAATGTATGCTTGGTTTGGTTGCTATTCCATAGTTGCACATCGGTAAACAACATTACTTTATCAACAATTTCTTTTCGATTGATTAGGTCTTCGATTACCAAATATCCGTTCGTAGAATAACCAACTTCACCTTCACGTTGGTAAAATTCTTGAACGTTGGTTAATACGTTTCGGTTAGACATATTAATTATTTTCCAAGTATCTCCAAACATTCCGCTAATTACATTTTTGCATCGTGATTGCATTAACATTCCTAACATTAAACCGATATCATACAATTGTATTTTACTTTTTGGTGAAATAGGTTGTTGCATCGAACCAGAAACATCACAAGCAATTACAACAGATGTATTTCCATCGAAACCTTTTATATTTTTTGCACTATGCATTACTGCATCTTCCAAAGCTTCTAAAATCATTGTTGTGTATCGTGATTTAAACACTTTGATTTCTCGATAAGCAGCTAAAAATCGGAAAGGCAATTGTTTTGCATTGGCTATAGCTTTTTCATTACTCAAATACTGGCATATTTTTTCGATATGAGCAAAAGATACTTCTGCTTCTATACTATTTCGTAGGTTACGCATTGTTGCCATATATCCCATTCGATTACTGTCGATTAGGTCTTCCCATTTTTGTTTGATAGCGGCTTTTTTAGCTTCTTCATTATCATATTTATATTGACCAACATCGGACAATTCGGTTTCCCAAGTGTAAGGTGTGGTTAATGTATCGGCTGCAATTTTATTGAATATGGTTTGTTGATTTTTATCTTTTGCTTTTGGGTGAACTAAAAACAAAGCATCTCTTAATTTTACTGCTCCATTACGATTGTACTTTGCAAATTGATATTCATCAAAATTATTGAATGTTTCAGCCAAACCTTTTTGAATTTGTTTCGACAAACGATTTAATTTTTTAGTTTCTGTTCTTTTATTTGCCATTTGATAATAGGCTAATAATTCTGTGATTTCATCGGCACGTTTTACCACACCTTGTACTGTGTTTTTTACGATACTATTTCCATAAGTATGTTTGGCTAATTCTACGGTTAATACCATTGGAATGGAACGCATATACATTTGGTTACGCACATAGATTGCTAATTTGGCGGTAAATTCTGGATTGCATTGTGCAATTAGTTTTTGAATGCGTGCTAAACGATCTGTATTTTTTTCGTAGGTAACATCATTTAATCCTGTTGTTACCACAGCTGTATACAATTCCATTTCAGGATTTAAAGTAAATGCTTTTGCTCCTTCATAATTAGAAGTTACATTTTTCTGTTTGTTAAAATAATTAAATTTCATGGTTTACATTTTAAATTAAATGATGTCGCTTATCGACAGTACAAATATTCAAAACAGTGTGCGTAATTATTTTGCGTAGTAGAAAAATAATTAAAAAATATTTTTATTAAAATTGTAAAGTATTGATTTTTAGTGTATTTTTTTTGGTATTATACCATTTATCACTTGAATTTACTGTAATAAAACGCCCTTTTTTCCTCGCTATTTCAATATAAAATAAAAACGTAACGATGCTATGCTTTGATTTTCTATTTTATATCAAGAAAAAAACCATCATTTTCTTTTACAGTAAATTCAAATCATAACTGGTATTAAAAATAAAAAAACCGCTTCATAAAAATGAAACGGTTTAAAATGGATGTTTTTTTTAATTATTTTGGATCTAAAGCAGCTTCTATTCTTGAAACTAAATCTAATAAATGGAATTTACTCAAACGATCTCTATTTAAGTTCGCTGCAACTTTTAATTGCGCTTTTAATTCTAGTAATTGTCCTCTAGCGATAGAAGGAATATCTGTCTCGCTAATTTTAATTGACCTTCTGTTAAATCGTGCAGTTGCTTTTTTATCTACATCTAAAGAGGAGATAATATTTTCAACAAATAACTTTTGAAGATTTCGTCTGTAAATATCAATTGGAGCATTTGTTTTTAATTCTGAGAAAATTCCTTTTCTTAAATCGCTCATTAATTCATCTACAGAATAATTTTTCTTGTTTAATGAAGATGTTTCAATTAAACGAACCAATCGATCACCATCTAAAAGGCTAGATAATGTTCTATCTTGAATACTTTTTATCGCTTCAACACCACTATCAGGATTAATTTTAGCAATAATATTTTGATCTAATAACCAAGTTGGCGTGTCGAATAATTCTTTGTTTAAGAAAGAAACCGCTTCATTTTGAATACTTGAAGGTACTACTTCGTATAGATCGCCTTCCATATCGTAGGTTTTTGGAGTTTCATAAATTCCACCTACGTTTTTGGTAACGTGTCCCATATATCTTCTAAACTGACCTACCAACGAACCGTATAATCCTTCTAATTCTGAATAATCTTCACCATCTTCTTTACTCCATTCGATTAAATTAGGAAGAATTCTTTTCAGGTTTTTAATTCCATAATCGGATGCTTTCATAGCATTATCACCTAAATCTTCTGTTTGGTACCTTGGATCATACGGACTTGTTTCTGTTCCAAACCATAAGCGACGATTTTTATACGCCTCTTTTGTCATTTCATTAAGTTTCGCTTTTTCTTCGTCTTCACTTTTAGCGCCATCAAAATAAGCATAACCCCATTTAATTGCCCATTTATCATAATCTCCAATTCTTGGAAATAAATTAGTAACGCCATCTTCTGGTTGAGCCACATAATTGAAACGTGCATAATCCATAATTGAAGCTGTATGTCCGTTAGCTTCTTGATACTCTTTATCTCTTAATTTTTCAACTGGTGTAGCAAAACTTGCTCCCATATTATGGCGTAATCCTAAAGTATGTCCTACTTCATGTGAAGACACGAAACGGATTAGTTCGCCCATTAATTTATCATCGAAAGTTTTATTTCTTGCGTTAGGATCTACTGCAGCAGTTTGAACGAGATACCAATCTCTTAATAAACTCATTACATTGTGATACCATCCGATATGACTTTCTAATATTTCTCCCGTTCTTGGATCATGAACATTTGGTCCATAGGCATTTGGAATATCAGCAGCAAAATAACGTAAAACCGAAAAACGAGCATCTTCTAAACTCATTGTTGGGTCGTTCTCAGGCCAATATTCACCACGAATTGCATTTTTCCAACCTGCAAATTCAAAGGCTTCTTTCCAATCATCAATTCCTTGTTTAATGTAGGGTCTCCATTTTTCGGGAGTAGCAGGGTCAATATAATATACAATTGGTTTTTTAGGCTCTATTAATTCTCCATTTTTTTGTCTTTGTGCATCTTCTTCCGATTTTGGTTCTAACCTCCATCGTACTGCAAAAACGGATTTGTCTGCTTTTTGAGATTCTTCTTCAAAAACATCATAGTGATTTGCAAAATAACCTACACGTTTGTCGAAAGCTCTTTTACGCATTGGTCTTTCGGGTAATAATAGCATTGATGTATTTAGTTCTAATGTTACAACACCAGCATCTACACCAGAAGGTAAATTGACACCAATTTTTGGACTAGGTGTTCTAGAAATACGTTGTGGTTCTGTAGAAAATGTTTTTACTGATCTGATTTCTGTATTGATTGGGAAACTATTGATACTTTGTATAAACGATTTGTCTTTTTGAAATGACTGAATACTTAATAACTGTTTATTAATTGGACTTAATGAAAAAGTTTGAACATCAGCATCAAAAGAAGGAGTCATGTCTATTACATATCCAGTGGTATTACCAGTGGCATCTTTTTTATAGGCAAGTACTTCATAATTACCAATAATTGGGTCGGAACTAGAATTTCTAACAGCTTGAGTAATTGGCTTAGCTTCATCTGGCGTCATGATAACATAAGTAATAGAGCGAAGTAAGATGTTGTCGTTTAATCCTTTTTCGAATTTAACAACTTGTCTGTTAATTTCTTCTCCTCCAAAAATTCCACCACCAGCAGGCGTTTTAGAATAACGCGTAATCGTCATAATTTCTTTTCCTATTAACGAATCAGAAATTTCAAAAAGATATTTTTCTTTTAATTTATGAATATCTATTAATCCATTTTGAGTAATAGCTGAAGAATCGATTACTTTAGCATAGGGTTTTGGTCCTTTTTTATCTTCAGGTTTTTTAACTTCTGCAGTAATTTTACCTTTCGATTTTTTCTTTCTTTCTCTTTTTTGAGAGTAGCCATCAATACTACATAACAAGAGTAGACAAGTAGAAATTAGTGTAATTTTTTTAAACATAATTTTTTGGTTGTTAACGTATAGTTTATATCAATCAAAAATATTTTATTTTTTTTAGAATCTATTTTTTGGACATGAATTATTAGATTTATTTAACATTTGTGTGATTTAAAAGCTATTAAATTTAGTTTTTGTTAAAAAATAAAGCCCCGTTTCTTTTGAAAACGAGGCCTTAGTTACTAATTCAAAAACTACTAATTCTTTATGATTTTTCCAGTTTGCACATCATTTTCTGTAAATATTTTATAAATGTAGATTCCTTTTCTAAGGTCGCTAACATTTTTTACAACAATGTGTTTTCCAGATTTTGTATTTTGATTGTATACTTCTTTTACTGAATTTCCTGTAAGATCAAGTAATTGGATTTTAATCATACCTGTTTTTGCAACCTCTAATTCAAAAGTGATTTCCTCATTAACATGTGTTGGATACACTAGTGTATAAGATTGATTTTTTGAAGTTAAAGAAGCGCAGTTAGATTCAAATTCCCAAACAGCATTAACTCCAGGAGTTTCATTTAGTGTCCACCATTTTGCTTTATATATTTTTTGATTATAAAAAGCTTTGTCACCACTATTATATGTTTTTGAAGACAACCAAGCCGATTGACCACAATGTAAACCATCATTAGATCCGTTACAACTTCTAACAAATTCCCAAACAGTATTGCTTCCTGGTTTTTCGTTTTGTGTCCACCATTTGTTTTTATATAATGCGTTTTGATAGGTTACAAAAGTATTGGTTTGTGCGTATATCGACGTACCATTCCATGCAGGAATAGCATCGCAACTTAAAGAACCGCCATCCCAAATTGTCACTGTTACAGTAGTCGTAGCTGTTTGACCATTAGCAAAAGTAGCTGTAGCTAATAGTGTATAATTTCCGTAAGCCGAAGGTGTCCAGTTGAAAGAAGTACCCGTAAAAGTTTGATTATTTACAGAAGTACTAATTTGAGTTAAAGTTGTATTTTTTGGATCAACAACTAAAGTAACTGCAACAGGAGCTAAAGTAGCTTGTTGTATAATTTGATTGTTTGTAGGTGCAGAGAAAGCAATCGAAGGTTGTTGGGCACAAGCTTCAGCTGTTAAATCATTACTGTCTCCACCATAGCTGCTCATGTCTTTACAACCACAATCTGAAAGGTCATGAACACCATCCATATCTGTTCCTATTGTGAACACACCAGAGAAACGTTGGTAGTACCCAATTCTATCTAATACTTGCGATTTTTCAACACCTTGTCCGCATTCTAAACCTCCATTAATAACATTTACTGTCATTCCTAGACCGTGAATTCTATTTTTAGTTACATCTAATGGATTTGGTTGCCAGTTACTTGCCATAACATCATGTGCACTTGGTTTTGGATATTGAGGAGTCATCCAGAACCATATTGCAGTTTGAAAAGCAAGAGCTGCATCTTGTACTAGTTTTTCTGGTTCGTTTAATAAAACATTTTTATCTCCATATAAATATTCACTTACTTGTCCGTAATTATAATTCCAAGATAGTTGAATTGGACCTCTTCCGTGATATGATTTTCCTGGAGCAGGTGGGTAATTTATGTTTGTTTCATCTCTATATCCTGCTGGGCTTCCAACTTCTTCTCTAAAGTGTAATCCCCAAGAAAATTGTCCGCCAGGAGCTGTTGGCCATCCTCCAGTTGTTTCATGAGCAATATTTGCTAAGAAAGCTGATAATTCTCTTTTTCTTTCTTCTAACGTTCCTTCTTCTAAGAAAGTTCCATAGTCTACTTCTTTTGTAATGATAGCTTTGTTGGCATGCATTGGAGCATCAAAGTCACTATCATGACGAATTTCTACAGACTCACCTGTTGTTTTATTGATACGTGTAACGACATAAGCATTTGTACCACATCTTCTTTTTAATTCTGCTTTAATGTTATTCATTCTATTTAGAGCTTCTAAAAACGATTGGTAAGTGAAGAAATCGTTAGCAGGATCTAAAACCCATTCTGTTCCATTATTTACAGCACCATATCTATAAGGGAATAAAGTATTCCACATGTTTTCTGATACTAATGGATGTCCTTGATTACTTCCTTGTGATTCAACAGTGAAGCTTACATTTTTCGTTGTAACAGCTCCCTGATTATCTGTCGCTCTAACAGTTAATGAATAAGTTTTATAGGCAGTAGGAAGGAAAGACACACTATAATTATTCCCATTACTTTGACCTGTTAAAGATTGACCTTCAATTTCAAAAACTACACTAGCAATAGTTCCATTACTGTCTGTTGCAGTTGCGCTTAAATTTATGTTTGCTAATGTTTGTTGTGTAAACACCTGCAGACTTGTAGGAGCAACAATTGCTAATTGAGGTGCTGTATTATTTACACTACCTGCAAATGTTTGATTGATTACGTTAACTAACGGAGATTTAGTAGTTGGACAATATGGATAACGTCCAATTTTTTTAGTTTCTGGTCCAACAACCCAATCGCTAAATACTTCCCAAACAATACAACCCGCTAAATTTTTATCTTTAATATATTGCGCTTTTAATTGAATGGATTGTGGGTTATCATAACTTATGAATGAATTTGCAGTTTTATGAGTTAGATATGGCACTTTTGCAACATCATCCCAATGTTCATTCCATTGTCCGCTTTGAATTTCATGTAGTAAATGAGTATAATATGGCGTTCCTTCCATTGTAGCAAAACGTGTCATATCTGCAGCTGACTGTACTGGTCCATCAACTGAAAAATTGACTTGCGTCTTTAATGTTTGCGCTCCTAATGCTGGTGCTACTGATGTATTTACGGCTCTTCCGTAGAATGCAACTCCAAGGTTTACTTTAGCAAGATTCACATTTAATGCTGCTAATTTTTTATAAGTAGCATCTAATGAAAAGTTTGCATATTCTGCACCTGGATAATCATATAATGGAGAATTATGTCCAGCAATACCAGACCAACCACCATTAAAATCGTAAGTCATCATGTTGTAATAATCCATGTATTGATCAATGGCACTCCATTCTATACCATCTAGTTTATTTGGAGAAGCAGACATTGCAGCTGTAATAAGCTTGTTTGGTCCAATTGCTTGTCTTATTTCAGAAACTAGAATGGTAAAGTTATGATAATCTGCAGTTGTACCAGTGAAATTCATTCCTGAAAATGGTCCTGGATATTCCCAATCTAAATCTATTCCATCAAATTTATATTGGTTTACTAATGTAACACAATCAGCAATGAAACGTGCTCTTTTAACTGGGTCGGATGCCATTTCTGGAAAGTGTTTACACATACTCCAACCTCCTATAGAAGCCATAACTTTTACACCATTAGCTTGCGCAATTTTAATCATGCTTTCTTCAACATACTCTACTAAAGGCCAATTACCTTGCTGACCAGAGGCTGTTTTAATCCAGCCTTTCCAACCACCATCTGGATGAGGCTCATAGCCTAATGCTCTAAGTTTTTCATCCCATCCCCAAAAAGTTTTTGGTTGTCCTAGTACAAAGGTTTGGTCATGACTACTAAATTCATCTGGATGTAATAATGCTGCGGGTTGTTGCACTTGACCATTAGCATAGATTTGTTTGTTTCTCAAATCACCACTATGTAATGAACCATCGACAGCTACTCCAAAAAAGGAGAAATTTAAAATAGTGTATTGAGAATAATCAATATTGTAATGGTTTAAAGATGCTTTTGGAACATGAAGATTGGTGTCTTTCCAAGCATCCCAATTGGGAACGTAACCAATTATTTGCTTACTATGATTTGCAGTTGAATGTGAACCTCCGCTATTAATTTGAGCATAGGAGGATAGTGTAATGAAGGGAATTAGTACTAGTAGCAATAGAAATTGCTTTGTTACCCTTTTTCTGGGTTTACATTGATTTTTAGATTTCATTTGTTTTAATTTAAGTGTTTATTATTTATGTTTATTTGTTTTTATTACGAAATCACTTCTTTGGCTGTATCATTTCCATTATTTAAATGAGAATACAACTTTTGTCCAAATTGGACGAATATTGGGAATATTTATGTGATTAATTTGGCAGTGTAATTTTTCTACTTGGAATATTTTTATAGTTTATGTATACATACTGTTAAGAAATGTGTGTTTTTAACTATAATTAATATTAAATTTACCTTAATTTTTTATTGCTAAAAAATAAATTCAACCAAGTGTACTATTTTTTCAACAAACGTTTAATTGTTGTATACCAACTGCATATATGTATAAAATACATTCTCTTAACAGTTTTTCTTTTGTAGCTATTTCTTTTTAAATATTAAAATATGTTTCTGAATAGTATTATAATTAACAACTCAACTTTTTTTGTACATTGGTGCACTTAAAATATTTAAAATGAGAAAATTATTTGTTTTTTTACTCCTTATTAGTATATCGATAGGTTATTGTCAAAAAAAGAAATCTTCGAAGAAACCGAGTAGTAGTGTAAAAGTGTTTGTAGCAAAATTAGATCATGTTTCAGCGGAGATTATTACTATAAACAAATTAAAAACCATGGTTCTTTTTGTTAAAAATACTGATGGAGTTGATACTTTAGAAGTAAAAAAAATAGTACCAAAAGATTTTAAACCTTTAAATTTTACTTTAAAATCATTTCAAGCAAAAGGAAAAAAGTTCTACTATATTCAATGGGAAGAAAAAAATAAGATTTCAACAAAATTGAAACAAGAAGATCAAGACTTAGTATATACTCAAATTTGGAATGTTGAAACCAAAGAATTATTGTTAGGTAATACGCAAACGTCTAGTCATATTATTGAAACAGTTTATTTAGATCGTAATAAAACTGCTTCCGAAACACAAGAAAAGAATAGAAAAGAAGGTTTTGAATTTCAACTATTGCCTAATGGAGATTTTATTTTAAAGAATAAAACCCAAAATAACACTTATACTTTTGATACTTCAAGTATGAAATATATACCTTTAAAAACTATTTCGACTAAAAACACAAAAAGAAGATAACAATTATTAAAAGAATAAAATAAAATAGTATGCACGCATACTATTTTCTAATCTTTTTACTATATTTGACTAAAATAATTTAAAAATGGAAAAGACAAATTTAACGACACTTTTAGGTATAAAACATCCAATAATAATGGCTCCAATGTTTTTAGTTTCTAATACAAAAATGGTAATAGAAGGTATGAAGAGTGGAGTAGCAGGTTGTATTCCAGCATTAAATTACAGAACTTTAGAAGAGTTAAGAGCTTCGGTGAAAGAGCTGAAGGCTGCAAAAGTAGAAGGAGGAAGTTTTGGATATAATTTAATTGTGAATAAATCGAATATAAAATATAAAGAACAACTTAGAGTTCTATGTGAAGAAAAAGTAGACTTTATTATTACATCTTTAGGAAGCCCAGAAGAAACAATTAGAGAAGCTCACAAAGCAGGAGTGAAGGTTTTTTGTGATGTAACTGACTTAGCTTTTGCAAAAAAAGTAGAAAGCTTAAAAGGAGATGCATTGATTGCGGTAAACAATCAAGCAGGTGGACATAGAGGAGAAATTGACCCAAAAACTTTGATAGAACAATTAAATGAAGGTACTTCTTTACCTGTAATTTCAGCAGGAGGAGTAGGTTGTAAAGCAGATATTGATTCTATGATAAGTTATGGTGCAGTTGGTGTTTCAGTTGGAAGTCCATTTATTGCTTCAATTGAAGGAGGAGTTTCCGATGAATATAAACAAGCCTGTGTGGACTATGGGGAGAAAGATATTGTAATGACAGAACGTATTTCTGGTACACCTTGTACAGTAATTAATACACCTTATGTTCAAAAAGTTGGAACAAAACAAAGTTGGTTGGAAAGTATTTTAAATAAAAATAAGACCTTAAAAAAATGGGTTAAAATGGTTCGATTTTATATTGGTATGAAAGCAACTGAAAAAGCGGCTACACAGGTTACCTATAAAACGGTTTGGGTTGCTGGACCAAGTATCGAACATACAAAAGCAATTTTACCAGTGAAAGATATTGTGACGCATTTGACAGTTTAATGGTATGTATGATAAAATTTTTAAATTTCTAAACCGCTTCTTCAAAAAATCGACCTTGTTTAGGGTAATGTTTAACATTTCTCCTATGTATAGAAGGAGTTGTGGTAAATTATTTTTTGTTTCGGATGATTTGCATGTCGTTAAAGTGAAAATTCCTTTAAATTATAAGAATAGAAACTATGTTGGTTCTATGTTTGGAGGAAGTTTATTTTCTGCAACCGATCCTATTTATATGATTCAATTGATGAATATTTTAGGGTCTGATTACGTGGTTTGGGATAAATCTACCGATATTCGGTTTAGAAGACCAGCCTATAAAAATGCTTTCGTTACTTTCGAATTTACAAAAGAAGAAATAGAAAAAATAATTGAAAGGGTAAAGGTTGAAAATGCAATTGATATTGTGAAACAATTGTATATTACTGATGGTAAAGAAACTGTTTTTACAGAATTGGACAAAACGATTTATATAAGTACAAAAAAATATTATAAAGCGAGAAGAGCTAAAAAGAGTTGATTTTTTAGCTCTTTTTTTTGATGTGAAAATTAACAAATTTTTATGTTATTAGTTTAGAATTGTATTTACATTTGAATATTAATTTGTAGAAAATGAATAAGCCTTTTTGGTACTTATTTTGTTTATTAATCTGTACTGTTTTTGTAAGTGAAAACAACACAGATACCCATGTAATAGCTACATCTACTGATGCGGATAGTAATTATTACAGTTCATTTTTGCAAAGTAGTAATAAAGATGCTATTCAAGTTCAAAGTGAAAATTATTTTACAGAACATTCCGATTTTGAGAGCGGTCTTTCATTTAAAAAATTGGCATCAAAATTTACAACTACACTTTCTTTTCAAAGAGATACTTATTTCTCAAGTTTAATTTGTTTAAATCGAAAAAGACAGAATAACGTATCAATATTTTTTTCAACTACTCAAATTATTTTTCCGTTTCATAATTTTTGGTAACATTTAATATTGTACTCATAAATATATTAAAAAGTTCAACTAAAAATTACACATAAAAATGGATATACCAAACTTAATAATGGGAATAACTTTATTCGCAGTTATTCTATTACCTATACTTTTAATTAATAAAAAAGTATTAGAAAAAAGAAAAAGAATTATAGCAAAGATAAATGCCTTTGCACAGTTAGATAATAAACAAATTGGCGAATTTGATGCTTGGACAGATAATTCAATCATTGGAATTAGTAACGATAACACAAAACTGTATTTTTTAAGAAAAACAGAAACCTATGATGAGAAAATGGTTGTTGAATTAAAAGATATAAAGAATTGTTCGATAGCAAGTACTTATAAAACTGGAACTAAAAATATTGATAAATTAGAGTTAGCTATAGAATTGTATAGTTCAAATACAAAAGTTTATTTTGAATTTTTTAAAGTCGATGAGAAGAATTTTATGATGGGAGAAGAAATGCGTATTGCTAAAAAATGGTCTGAAAAGCTCACTCCTGAGTTTCCTAAAAACAAAGTCTTGTTGTATAACATATAATTGAAAGAAAAGGAGAAACTGTATGAGTTTCTCCTTTTTATAATTTATCTAAACCAATTGCGAACACTTTGAAATAATCGACCAAGAAAAGATCTTCTTGCACAAATTCCACCAACAATAACAGATTCGTAAACTACATCTAAATCTTCTTCAAGTGTAATCTGATAATTTGTTTCGTCCGTTATTACTTTTTCAATTGTTTTATATCCGATATAATTAAATACGAGTATATCATTTGTAGCGGCTTGAATAGTAAATTCTCCATCAAAATTGGTGATGCTGTTTTTTTTTGTCCCTTTTATTCCAACAGTAGCACTAGGTAAAAATCCTTGAGAATCAGAGATTACTCCAGTAATTGTTCTCGTTTGAGTTGAATCTTTATTTGTTTCTGAAGATAAGACCTTTTTGTGTTCTCTGTGTTCTGTTCTTATAGGTTCACCTTGTGCAAATATTTTTTGATTTCCTAGACTTAAAAAACCTGTAAGTGTTGCTAAAACTAGCCATTTCTTTTTCTTGTTTTTTGGTTTTTCAATAGGTCTATTGAGCTGATTTACTAAAAAACGACCACATAAATTTTCATTTGTATCAAAAACAGCAAGTATTTGGCTGTCTGATGACTTAGTGAAATCATGTACTTGTTTCTGGCAACTACTACAAAATTTTCCTTTTTCTAAAGGAGTCATTTTTTGCCAATCTTCATGACAAGGAGTAGGAATTGAAAAGTTTATTTTATTGGAAATCATTCAAAAGTTACTGTTTTTTCATTTTTCTTTTTTTCGGAAAGAATAATATAATAATGACTAGTTGTAACTATAATCTTTCTTGTTTTAAAACCTTTTCGTTTTATAATTAACAGCTCTCCAAGATGTGTTTTAAATTTGAATTTCCCATTTTTATCTGTGTAATGAATTGCTTTAGTTGGGCTGCATTTAATTTTTTGAAAACTAATTGGTTCTTCATTTGCTGTAACAATTTGACCCTCTATTGTTTTTTCTTGTTCTAAACATGGAGTATTCAATTTTGGGATCATAATTAAAAATAGCAATACAAGAGTCTTCATTAGTTTTTATTTCTCTACAACAATTTCAAATGTTTTATCCCAATTTTTTCCTGTTACTAATACCGTTTTAGTTTTAGGATTATACGCAATACCATTTAAAACATCTACATCTGGATGTTGTGTTACTTTCGATTTTAAATCACTTAAATTAATAATCCCTTCAACAGTTCCATTTTTTGGATCAATAACTGCAATTGCATCTTTACCATATACGTTTGCCCAAATTTTTCCATCTACCCATTCTAATTCATTTAAGGCTTCAATCTTAGCGCTTTTAGTGTAGACATTCAAATAATCTATTTCTTTTAATGTTTCAGGATCTAAAATGTAGATTTTTTCACTTCCTTCACTCATAAATAATTTTTCACCATCATTTGCTAAGCCCCAACCTTGCATTTTCTTAAAATATTGAAATGTTTTTATTTTCTCAAAAGTATCTGTGTTGTATACATAGCCTTCATTATTCAACCAAGTCAATTGATACACTTTATTGTTTAATATAGTAATACCTTCACCAAAATAATTTGGAGTAAGCTCTACAGTTTTATATACTTTCCCTGTTTTATAATCTGTTTTTCTCAAACTAGACATTCCTCTAGTACCTGTTCCTTTACCTTCTCCGTTTCCAGTTCCTTCATATAAAGTATCTCTGTGAAATTCAAAACCTTGTGTATAGGCTTTTATATCGTGCGGATAGGTGTTTACAATCTTATATTTTAATAACTCAGGATCTTTAGATGGGGTAATGGTAAAATTAGTAGTTGTGTCTACTGTTTTTCCTTCAAAATAAATTAATGCTTTTACGTTTTGATATCCTAGTTTTTGGTTATTTAAAGCAAATTCTAATGGATTATTGCCTTTAACAGCTCCAATATTTTTATCATTAATATAATAGATTACGGAGTCAATTATTTTATTTTTATCATTTTTCAATGTCAAGTTTAGGCTCTCATTTAGCAGATAAACCTGTTTTAAAGCAGAAGTATCAATAGAAAATAATTTTTTTTCATCTTTTTTTGTGTCTCCACAAGAAATTATTAAAGTGCTTAAAACTGTGAAAGCTAATAGCTTATATTTTTTCATCATTCATTTTTTTGATATTACAATATACAATGAATTTTTAAATTTGCAATTGGGCTTGCAAAAATATAAAATGTTTGTATATTTGCACCGGCAAGTCCTACACGACCAGCTCCTGCAGACTCCCCCAGGGTGGGAACACAGCAAGGGTAAGCGGTTGTAGCGGTGCGATGTAGGTCGCTTGCCTTTTTTAGAAAACATATCATATCAATATACTTTAATCTCCTTGAAAAAGGAGATTTTTTTTTACCTAAAAGTTGCGTAACTTCGCATTGCATAATCAAAAAAAATAGAATGAGTAAAGTTGTTTTTATAACAGGAGCATCGTCTGGAATAGGTAAGGCTATTGGAGAATTTTTATTAGATAAAGGTTTTACTGTTTTTGGAACCAGTAGAAATCCGGAAAGAATTAAAGATTCTAAAATAGAATTAGTAGCATTAGATGTTAGAAATGTAGAAAGTATAAAAACGGCAATTAAACAAGTTATAGAAAAAGCGGGTAGAATTGATGTTGTAATTAATAATGCCGGTGTAGGAATTACAGGTCCGTTAGAAGAAATTCCTACAGAAGAAATAAAAAATAATTTTGAAACCAATTTATTTGGTCCAATTGAAGTAATGAAAGCTGTGTTGCCACAAATGCGTTTGCAAAAAAGTGGTTTAATTTTGAATATAACTTCTATTGCTGGCTATATGGGATTGCCTTTTAGAGGTGTTTATTCAGCTTCTAAGGGTGCTTTAGAACTAGTAACAGAGGCAATGAATATGGAAGTGAGATCATTCGGAATCCGTATTGCAAATGTGGCTCCAGGGGATTTTGCTACAAATATTGCAGCAGGTAGGTATCATGCACCAGTAGTTAAAGGTTCTGCATATGAAAAAACGTATGGTAGTGTTTTAGAAATGATGGATAGTCATGTAGATTCAGGAAGTAACCCAAATGAAATGGCTGAAGTGATTTTTAAGATCATTAATGAACCTAATCCTAAAATACATTATAAAGTAGGTGTATTTATGCAAAAGTTCTCAATTGTTTTAAAACGTATTCTTCCAGATACTATCTATGAAAAATTATTAATGAATCATTATAAGTTATAGAAATTATGAAGTTGATTCTGATGGCGATGTTTATTTTGTTAGGTTGTAATTTGAATTCAAATAAAAAAATAAGTGAAGTAACAGTTTTAAAAGATAATATATCAAATGTAAATGATTCTATTGATAATGTTTTAACAAAGGTTAATGGAATAGATACTATTGTTTTAAAAGAATCATATAATAAAGTTGATATTGAATATAATGATTATTTAAAGGAAAACTTAAAGCTTGTAAGGGTAAATTTTAAAAGAATTAATTCAATTTCTAATAAAAATTGGAAATCGATAATTCAGAAAGACTATAATATAAGCTCCGAAGGTGGAGTGGTTAGTTATTACTCTAATGAAAAACTAGAAAAAATTACGGTTAGAAATTTTGCAGAAACCAATCAGAAATTGACAGAATATTACTTACTTGATGATAAGTTGTCTTTTGTATTTGAAAAATGGATTGATTATGAATATCCAATTTATGATGAGACGTTTAGTGAATCGGAAAATGAAATAGTTGAGCAAAGAAGTTATTTTATTAAGAGTAAGTTAGTTCATCAAGTGAATAACCAAAATTGTGGTTCTCCTTTTGCATCCGATTATTTGAAGGAAGAAGAAAAGAGAATTATATATGAGTTTTCTACTCTAATAAAATATAAGAATAGTAATTAAAAATCGTTGTTTGAGCTGTATAAATTAGTAATTTTGCATTTTTAAAACAACACACATATTTTAAACAAAACAAAACGTATGAAATTTTTTATTGACACGGCTAATTTAGAGCAAATTAAAGAAGCACAAGCCTTAGGGGTTTTAGATGGAGTTACAACAAATCCTTCATTAATGGCGAAAGAAGGTATTACTGGAAAAAATAATATTTTAAAGCATTATGTAGATATTTGCAATATTGTTGAAGGTGATGTTAGTGCTGAAGTTAATGCAGTGGATTATGATGGAATGATTAAAGAAGGAGAAGAATTGGCTGAATCACACGATCAAATCGTTGTTAAATTGCCAATGACTAAAGAAGGTATTAAAGCATGTAAATATTTTTCAGATAAAGGAGTTAAAACAAACGTTACCTTAATATTTTCAGCGGGTCAAGCATTATTAGCAGCTAAAGCTGGAGCGACTTATTGTTCTCCTTTTTTAGGAAGATTAGATGATGTTTCTACAGATGGTTTAAATTTGATTGATGAAATTCGTTTAATTTATGATAATTATGCTTTCGATACTCAAATTTTAGCAGCTTCTGTTCGTCATACAATGCATGTTGTTAATTGTGCTAAATTAGGTGCCGATGTAATGACAGGACCTTTATCTTCAATTTTAGGGTTGTTAAAACATCCTTTAACAGATATTGGTTTAGCTCAGTTTATTGCTGATTTCGAGAAAGGAAACAAGTAATTTCTATTAGAATCATAAAAAAAGGCGATTTACATTGTAAATCGCCTTTTTTTATGATTATTTGTGTTTATAATCCTTTTTCAAAATTTACATCGAAAATATTTGAAAAAGCATTTTTAATTGTCCCATCTGGGTTTAGTATAATTGTTCGGCTATTTTTAGTAATTACCCAATTCTTTTTAATCTCTTCAAAATTAACAGCTTTCAGTTCTGTAATGTTTTTAAAATCGTACTTATCCAAAGCGCCTAACCAACTTTCATCTGTGTCGTTAATGTTTATGGCTACAAAATTAATGTTTGGATGTTTCTCTTGTAGTTTGTGTACTTTTGAGTGTACCGATTTAATATGAGATTCGGCATGTGTCGTCCAAAAGAAAACGACAGTTTTTTTGTTATCTATGACCTTGTTAAAATCAATTTCTTTATTGTTCTTGTCTATTATTGAAATTTTCGGAAGTCGGTTGCCGATTTTTAGATTCTGAACAGCATTATAAATCTGTGAAACCTCTTTGTGTTGTTCTTTATCGGTAGATAACTCAATATAACGATCAATAAATTTCTTGTTGTTATACATATTTTGATCTTCCAATAAATACATATAAGCAATATTATTTAAAACTGTATTCTTAATGTTTTGATTTTTTATTAAAGTATCTGTAATATTTAATTTTCGAACATTATTTTCTAATGATTTGGTGTCTAACTTGCATTTTCCTTTTTCATAAGTAACATTATTTAAAAGTGTTGCTACATATTTAATAAATGGAGAATAACTTCCTAACTCTACATTATTGAAGTTAACACTATCTCTGTATTTATAATAATCTTTTGGAAGCTTTGGACAAATATTTTCTCCAGTTTTATATTCATGAGCATATGGATATAATTCTTTTTTATAGAAATAATTGTATTCAACACCTGCTTTGGCAACAATATCAAAATTTTTACTCCAATTGACTTCTGACTTTCTTTTTAAGTAATGTGACTTAATTTTTTCATAGCTAGAGTCTATAGATTTAGTATATGTAGTTAAATCTTTTTCTAAAATGTCGTATAAATTAGATTTGTCTAGTTCATTTTTAAGAAATAAATCAATAAGGAAATTATTTTTTTCATCACCTCTTCCACAATAAGCAAGAGTATTATCGAAATCTAATGAATTCAGGCGAATCATTAAACTATCATTTTTATCAAAATAGATGTATTGATATTCTGGCTGATGAACAAATGTATACAAGCCAGGTGCTAACGAATCGAATTTGTGTAAAAAACGATTGTTCTCATCAAGAAATATTGTGTCTATAACCTTGTCATCTTTGGAAAAAAGAATAAAATTGTTTTGAGGGTTAATAATTTCTCCACCAAAATAGGCTACAAAATTATCAGGCTCAAAAGCTTTTTTACAAGAAGTAAGAGAGGTTAGAGCAGCAATAGAAAGCGGTAAAAAGTATTTAATGTAATTCTTAAACATTTAATAAATTTATTAATTTCAGAAACAAAAGTAAATTTTCCATGTTAAAAGTGTTGTTAACGATGCGTTAAAATAAACATAATAAAGTTAAACCACTTTATAATCTCAAAACTGCATATTTTTTTCTATTTTTGCAACAATTTTATAAAAACTCATAATAATGTTAACAGTTTCAAATTTATCAGTTCAGTTTGGTAAGCGAATTTTATTTGACGAAGTAAACGTAACTTTTACACAAGGTAATTGCTATGGTATTATTGGTGCAAATGGAGCAGGAAAGTCCACTTTTTTAAAAATCCTTTCAGGTGATATAGACCCAACTGCTGGTAGAGTAATTCTTGAGCCAGGTAAACGTATGTCGGTTTTAAACCAAAACCATAATATGTTTGACGAACACACGGTTCTTGATACCATTTTAATGGGGAATAAAGTTTTGCATGCTGTTAAAACAGAAATGGATGCTTTATACCTTGATTATAAAGATGAAAATGCAGATAGAATTGGAGAGTTGCAATTGCAATTTGATGAAATGAATGGTTGGAATGCAGAAAGTGATGCAGGATCAATGTTATCTAACTTAGGTATATCGGCGGATTTACATTATAACTTAATGGGAGATTTGGAAGGTAAAATGAAAGTACGTGTGTTATTAGCACAAGCTTTATTTGGAAATCCTGATGTTCTTATTATGGATGAGCCTACCAATGATTTGGATTTTGAAACAATTACTTGGTTAGAGAATTTCTTAGCTAATTATGAAAATACTGTATTAGTAGTTTCGCATGACCGTCACTTCTTAGATTCAGTTTGTACACATGTATCTGATATCGATTTTGGTAAAATAAATCACTATTCAGGAAACTATACTTTCTGGTATGAATCTAGTCAATTAGCTGCAAAGCAAAAGGCACAACAAAATAAGAAAGCAGAAGAGAAAAAAGCCGAGTTAGAAGAGTTTATTCGTCGTTTTAGTGCCAATGTAGCAAAGTCTAAACAAGCTACTTCTCGTAAGAAAATGATTGAAAAATTAAACTTAGATGAAATTAAACCATCAAGTAGAAGATATCCAGCTATTATTTTTGAAACAGAAAGAGAGGCAGGAGATCAAATTTTAAATATTCAAGGCCTAAGCGCAAGTATTGAAGGTGAAACATTATTTAAAAATGTTGACCTTAATATGGCTAAAGGAGATAAAGTTGTTGTTTTTTCTAAAGACTCGCGTGCAACTACTGCATTCTATGAAATTTTAAACGATAATTTAAAAGCAGATTCGGGTACTTTTGATTGGGGAATTACTACAAACCAATCGTATTTACCAAGTGAAAATCATTCCTTTTTCACAAGCGATTTAAACTTAGTAGATTGGCTACGTCAATTTGTGAAAACTGAAGAAGAGCGTGATGAAGTTTATGTTCGTGGATTTTTAGGTAAAATGATTTTCTCTGGAGAAGAAGCATTAAAAAAATGTAACGTTCTTTCAGGAGGTGAAAAAGTACGTTGTATGTTGTCTAGAATGATGATGCAAAGAGCAAACGTATTAATGCTTGATGAACCAACAAATCACTTAGACTTAGAATCGATTACAGCATTTAATAATTCATTGAAAAACTTTAAAGGTTCTGTATTGTTCACAACACATGATCATGAATTTGCTCAAACAGTAGCAAACAGAGTGGTTGAAATTACTCCAAAAGGTGTTATTGATAGATACATGACATTTGATGAATATTTAGATGATCCAAAAATTAAAGAGCAAAGAAAAGAAATGTATTCTTAATACTATAAAAATCCCGTTTTCGGGATTTTTTTTATGCTAAATTTAAAATTTCATTATGCGCTTGTTTTTACTATAAGAATTCAAGCCTATTATGAACTGAAATTTAAATAGTTTTTTGGAAGAAAATAGAAATAATAATTTTAAATTTGCTCAAACTACGCAACACATGAGTCAAAAAATATTGCTAACTGCAAAAGAAGTTAATATAATTCTGCATCGTTTGGCTTGCCAACTTATTGAAAATCATTTAGACTTTTCGAATACAATATTAATAGGAATTCAGCCAAGAGGTAAGTTTCTAGCTGAACGTTTGGCTTCAACTTTAAAGGATGAGTATAATATTAAAGAAGTAAAACTTGGTTTTTTAGATATCACTTTTTTTAGAGATGACTTTAGAAGAGGAGAAAAAACATTAGAGGCAAATAAAACAGAAATTAACTTTATCGTTGAAGATAAGAAAGTAGTTTTTATTGACGATGTACTATATACTGGAAGAAGTATTCGTTCCGCTTTAACAGCAATTCAATCTTTTGGAAGACCTGCTGAAATTGAATTATTAACTTTAATAGATAGAAGGTTCAGTCGTCATTTACCAATTCAACCCGATTATAGAGGAAGACAAGTAGATGCTATAAACGATGAGAGAGTTATCGTGAAATGGAAAGATAATGATGGCGAGGATTTGGTTTTATTAGAGCAAAAAAAATAACAACAACTACAACACAACAATATAAATGAAAGAATTATCAGTAAATCATTTAATAGGAATAAAACATATTAATAAAAATGATATTGATTTAATCTTTGAAACGGCTGATCATTTTAAAGAAGTAATTAATAGACCTATAAAGAAAGTTCCTTCTTTGAGAGATATTACCATTGCAAATATCTTTTTTGAAAACAGTACACGAACAAAATTATCGTTTGAATTAGCTCAAAAGCGTCTTTCTGCAGATGTTATTAGTTTTTCAGCAGCACAATCGTCTGTTAAAAAAGGAGAAACACTTATTGATACAGTTAATAATATCCTTTCTATGAAAGTAGATATGGTCGTTATGCGTCATAGTAGTCCTGGTGCAGCTCATTTTCTATCGAAAAATGTAAATGCAAGTATTGTAAATGCTGGAGATGGAGCGCATGAGCACCCAACACAGGCTTTACTAGATAGCTATACAATTAGAGAAAAGCTAGGAGATGTAGCTGGAAAAAAAGTAGTTATAGTAGGAGATGTTTTACACTCTAGAGTTGCACTATCCAATATTTTTGCCTTACAATTGCAAGGAGCAGAGGTCAAAGTGTGCGGGCCGAAAACTTTAATGCCTAAATATATAGAATCGTTAGGAGTTAAAGTAGAACCCAACCTTCGTAAGGCATTAGAATGGGCAGATGTAGCGAATATGCTTCGTGTGCAAAATGAACGTTTAGATGTTAATTATTTTCCTTCAACAAGAGAATATGCACAACAATATGGTGTTACTAAAGAATTATTAGATTCGCTAAACAAAGAAGTTGTTATAATGCATCCAGGACCTATTAATAGAGGAGTGGAGATTACTTCAGATGTAGCCGATTCACAACAGTCGGTTATTCTTAATCAGGTTGAAAATGGAGTTGCTGTTAGAATGGCAGTTATTTATTTATTGGCAAGTAAAATTAAACAGTAATTAATTCAAATTTGGTAAATCTATTCTGTTTTTTAAAAATTAAAAAGGAAAGATAAAAGTCGTTACTCTATCAATTCTTTAGGGTGTTTTTTTATACTTATAAATTTTTCTATTTACAATTGTTAATTTAAATTTAGCATTATATATTTACAGTAATCAATTTAAAAATAATGTTCTATGAAAGTAGATAAAAAAGGACATACAACAGTACTTAAAGAAACAAAAGGTAATATAATTGCATTTATAGAAAATGTTTCAAATCAATACGCAACATTTAAAGGACAAAATTTAATCTTAGATGTTTCATATGACAAAAATGTTACACTTAACGATATAATCAACTTTAAAGATTTATCTAAGAAACATAATGATGCTAAAAAATCGTTTGTTATTGTTGCCAATGATATTGAGTTTAATGATGTTCCTGAATATCTAACTGTTGTTCCTTCTGTTTTAGAAGCACAAGATATTATTGAAATGGAAGAAATTGAGCGAGACTTAGGCTTTTAATCAAGTATGCAGTAACGGTTAGCAGTGCTTTGTTACTGTAACTGATTATTAATTACTGAATACTAAAAAATGAAATTAACCATATTGGGTTGCTATGCAGCCACACCACGTACTATTACCAATCCAACTTCGCAATTATTAGAAATAAAAAACCAAATGTTTCTTATTGATTGTGGTGAAGGGACACAAGTTCAGCTTAGAAAACACAAAATAAAGTTCGATCGTATTAATCGTGTTTTTATCTCTCATTTACATGGAGATCATTTTTATGGTTTGGTAGGTTTAATATCAACGTTTATGTTGCTAAACCGCGTAAACGATTTACATGTCTATGGTCCAAAAGGAATAAAAGAAATTATTTTACTTCAATTGAGAGCTTCTGGTTCTTTCACAGGCTATAATTTGTATTTTCATGAACTAGAGTCGAAAGAAAGTGAAGTCGTTTTTGAAGATGATAATGTCATTGTTAAAACCATTCCTTTAAAACATAGAGTCTATACAAACGGCTATTTATTTAAAGAAAAAAATACACAACGAAAATTAGATATTGTTGCGATTGAAGAATTAAATATTGACAAATGTTATTATCAAAAAATAAAATCGGGAGGAAATATTACTTTAGATGATGGAACTATAATTGCTAATGAAGAATTAACTTTTCCGCCTAATCCTGAGAAAAGTTATGCTTTTTGTAGTGATACCTTATATGATGAAAGTATCATTCCAATAATTGAAAATTCAGATGTATTATATCATGAATCTACTTTTTTAGAATCCGAAGCACATCTAGCAGAAAAGACGATGCATAGTACTGCAATTCAGGCTGCTACTATTGCTAAAAAAGCAAATGTAAAAAATTTGGTGATGGGACATTACTCTACACGATACGGAAATATTGAAATATTTAAAGAAGAAGCTCAAACTATTTTTGATAACGTACTCCTTGCAGATGATGGTAGGGAATTTGAATTTTAATTGTTTTTATTATGTGTATTTCTTTAAATAGGATTATGTTTTGTACTTGTTTAGAAAAAAAATCTTTTATAAAAAAAAGAGATGCTTATCTAAGTCTTTATAATGAAGAAGAGTATTTGACAGAAGTTTATGAATGGACTTTGTACAGTATTGTTCAGAAAAGAGAGGAAAAGGAAAAACACTTAATCATTGGTGAAATAAAGATTCCAATAAAAAAAATTAATGATGTAATAACTGCTGAGTTAATTGTTGAGGAATTAAATAAATTAGATTGCTTTGATTTCGAGTATATCCCTATTGACGGTGATGAATTAGTTATAAGTAATGGATATAAGCATATTGAAATTGATACAAAGACTAGACCATATTTACCCTTTAAAACAATGCATTTTGTATATGAAAATAAAGAGTGGTATTTTGGTTATATAGACAATTTTGAATATGAAACAAAAAGGATTTATGAGGGAGAAATGAAGTATTTAAAATAAAATTACAGCTCGAAACTGAATCCAAGCTGTAATTTAGTTAAATAATTAAACCTTTTTTAATGTTTTAATAAGCTTAGAATTTTCCATTATTATTTTTCCATGTTTCTTTTGCAGCAATAGGTTCTATTACGTCCCAATGTTCTGCAATTTTACCATTTTCTACTCTAAAAAGATCATAGAATGAGTTATGGTCTTTACCAAAATGTCCTTCACTCACAACTAAAACAAAGTTACCTTCTCCTAATACTCTATGAATCTTATCAAATTTTAGAAAGATTCCTTGATTTGCCAAAGCTTCTAAAGTTGCTCCAAGTCCAGATAATAGATCAGGAATATTTGGATTATGTTGTATGTAGTTATCTCCATCGAAATAGCTTGCTAATTTTTCCATTTTTCCGTTAACTAGAATGTCTTCTACAAAGTTTTTAACTAATGCTTTGTTTTCCGAAGTTTTATCTAAATCTTTAATTTCTGTAGTTCCATCAATCATGGTGTGACCACTTGGGTTCGCTTTAGCAGGAGTTTCTTGTAGATTATCCCAATGTTCTACAATTTTTCCATTTTCAAATCTAAAAATATCAAAACCAATTTTTGGTCCAAAAAAATTATATTCGGTTTGTGTAAAAACATAATCACCTTCTTCAAAAGCACGAATTGTATTTACTTTTGCAGAATTTGGAGGTAATTGTTGTAAAAGCGCACCAAAACCAGCTAAACCATCTGCTACGCCTAAATTATGTTGAATGTATTTTTCTGGGTTAATATATCCTGCAGGTTCTTGTGCACCAGTTTCTATACTCTTTAATAAGGCAACTACTTTTTCTTTGTTTGAAATTTCCATACTTTTTTCTTCTTTAGTTTCTATGTTTGTACCTGTACTTTTTTGATCTTTACATGACGATAAACTGATACTTAAAATTATCGCTGTGCTTAGTATTGTCTTTTTCATTTTTAATGTTGTTAATTAATACTGCAAAGTTGCGATAAAGTAGAGTAGAAGGTGTGATATAAAAATGCCTTTCAATGGTAAATTTGTTCCAATATCTGATTTAGTGTATGAAACTTTCTCTAAATTCTAATGGTGTTGTGTTGTGATGTTTTCGGAAAAATTTAATGAAATTGGTAGATTCATCAAAACCTAAGTGGAAACTAATTTCTTTTACAGATTGATTAGTGTGTACTAAAAGTCGTTTTGCTTCAAGTATAATACGAGCATCAATAATTTGTTTTGGTGATAATCCTAGTATAGAAGTGGTTGCTGTATTTAAACGTTTTTTTGTAATATGCATTTGGTTTGCATAACTATTTACAAGCTTATCATGAAGAAATTGATTTTCTAAATGGTCTTTAAAGAGCATAACATGATCTAAATTTGTTCCTTTTTTAATTTCAATGAAATTTTGATTTTTCTTTTCTCTTTCTGAAAGCAATAATAGATTACGCAAATAATTTCTAAGAATATCTGATTGATAATGATCTTTTGAGTTTTTAAATTCGGTTTCAATTAGTTTCAAAAAATTTGAAAATAGCGATGATATATTTGAGATGGAAACACCAGAAACAGAAATTAGATCATTAAATAGAATTGTGCTTTTAAGAAATTTTACATCTGTTTCTTCTTTGCAAAAAAAGTTGTCTGTAAATAGAATTACTTTTCCATCATAATTAAGAGTAGTATCAAATTGTTGTACACTATTTTTGTTTACAAATACAAGTGTGTTTGGTTCTGTTTTTATAGAATTAAAATCGACCATATGTGTTGGTGAACCTTTTTCAAACCAAAGTATTTGATAGAATTCTGCTCTATGTGGTGTTGTTACTTCTTTTGAAAACTCAGCACAAAGTTGTCCCATGTTGAGTATTTCAAACTCTTGCGGTAATCCTTTTTTAAAATCATATTTTTGAATATCTTTTTTCATTCTATTTTAACTTACAATATAAAGAAAATGATTTTTTTATAAGTTGAAACAATTATTGTAAGATTCTTTTAATTTCAGCTTTATATTGCTCATTATCCGTCATTCCATTATGTCCTTGATTTTCTAATGTAATCAAAGTGGTTTGTTTTTTAAACGCTTCATTAAGTTTCACAGAGGAATTGTAATATATAACTTCATCATTATCACCGTGAAAAAGTGTTATTGGCATTTTACATTTTTTTAAATATTCATTAGTTTCTAATTTATATCTTAAAATAAAGGTAGGAAGTATAGAATAAGTGTTTCTCATTAAATCGGTTAAGCTATAATATGGTGCTTGCAAAATGAGATGTTTAGGATTGTTGTCTGAAGCAAGTTTACTAGCAAAACCCGTTCCAATGGAATAGCCTAGAATAGTAATTTTTTCTTCATTATATTTTTTCTTAAGTGCATTATAAATGACTTGATTGTCATGAAAAATTTCGTCCTGACTTTTAATTTCACCTTCACTCTTTCCATAGCCTCTATAATCGAGAATGAAAACATCGTAATTTAAATCGGTATAGGTTTTTGTAACATCTCCCCAATTAGCTAAGGAACCAGCATTGCCATGAAGATAAAAAATCAGACCTTTTGTGGTGTCTGCTTTAAAAAGTAGTCCGTTGAGAAGTCTACCATCTGTAACTTCTGTATTGATTTCTTCAAAAGTATTTTGAAATTGAAATTGATAATCATTTTCTAGCTTTTCTGGAAAAAATAGTAATTTTTCTTGATAAAAATAGAGTACAACACAGGAGATAACGTATAAAGCGAGAGCAATAGTAAATAGGTTAATTAGCATTTTTTTCATTTATTCTTAGTTCTTTTTTTAAAAGAAAGTGCAAATATAATGAGATAATTACAAATTAGTTATTTATAGATGCTTTGTACTTGAATTAAAATTTCTTTTATAATCTTTACTGGTATATCTTCATTTGGATTAACTGGAAAGATTTTCATGCGTTTTCGATTGCCTTGTATAAGTAATGGGTGAACAACGGCTTCACCTCGCACAATTCCAATATAGGGTTTATTCGTTTTCTTATCTTTCCACAAATAGCAAAACATTTTACCTTTATAATAGAAAAAAGGGAGTTTATATTTCCATTCTTCTGATACTTCAGCATCGAGAGAAAGAATACAATCTCTCAATGCTAAAAATATACTTCTATTTGGTTCTTCTTGTGCTAAATAAAATTGTTCTAAAGCTTTCATTTAATTGATATATAAATAGGTACTTCAGCTTTCGCTAGGTCTTTAGACTTTTCACTATAAACTTCAAAATCAGTTGTGTATTTTCTGTCTAAAGGTGTGTTCCAAATTTTCATCCATTCATTGTAAACACTTCCTTGTTTGTAATCTCCTTTTGCAATAAATTTAGTGTAATTTCCTTTAAAAATTGTTTTTGACACCATATTTTCTGGAATATTATCTAATGATTCAACTGGACAGCCAATGTAGATTGTATACGGTTTGGTATGATCGCTTTCATAATCTGAGTAAATTGCATAAATGTTGTCATTTGTCTTTTTAGAAATTTTGTTGGCAATGTCTTCACTTATGAATTTTTCCCAAAGCAACGGAATGTCTTTTGCTGCTTGTTGATTTTCATTGGTTGTTCTCTTTGCAATTCCAACAATGTGGATTGTTTCAATACTTGTATTTTCCATTTTTTGTAAATTTTAATATTACAAAAGTAAAGTAGGCTTATGACAAGGGTATGTCAGGGCTAGTAAGATATTTTTGTCTACAAGTTTCAAAATAGTCTTGCAGAGTCATTTTGTGCGATTCAAAAGTATCATTTTCTAATTTTAGCTGGTCAATTTGATCGATTCTAAAGGAGCGAAATTCATTGCGTAGTCTACAAAAAGCAATTAAAATCCAGTTTTCTTGTGTACTATATAAGGCAAATGGTTCGATAGTTCGTGTACTGAATTCATTTTTTAATGATATATAATCGATTGTTGTTAATTGAAGTTTAGTTATTGCCGATTGTAAGGTCATTAAATGATGACTTGTCGTTGTCTTTTCTACATTGGTTCTGAAAACAATTCTTTCAGTTAAAAAATCAGTAGATTCTTTTTGAGAATAACGTAAAACAGATTTTATTTTAGTAATTGCATTAGTATAATTTTCAACCAATGATAGGTCTTTGTTTTGACTGATTAACCTTTCTGCGGTTATTAATGCATTGGCTTCATTCTCTGTAAACATTATTGGTGGCAGTTGAAAACCATCCATTAAAGAATACCCTTTTCCTTCTTCTGTTACTATTGGTATTCCTGATTTTTCAAGTGTTCGAATATCTCTATAAATAGTACGAACACTTACGTTGAACTTTTCAGACAATAATTTAGCAGTTACTAATTTTTTAGATTGTAACTGTGTAACAATAGCGGTTAGTCTCGAAATTCGTGGTTTTTCGTTTTCTTCCATTTTATAGATTCATTGAAAAGTGCAAGCTAAAAAAAAGTGTTTACTTTATTTTAATTAATTTACCATTCCAACTTTTTTTATTAATGGTTGATGTGAAAAAAATCTCTTTATTAATTATTTGGTTCACTTTCACATGCATTTGATCGTCTCTTGTATATTCAAAATCAGGAACCGTAAAATCTATAAATGTGACAACAAATTCGCAATCATTGATCCATTTAATTTTAGATTTGATATAGTACTTTCCATTATTATGGTATTCTGTATGATCTTTGTCTGTAATAACAACCTTTACAAACGTTGAGCCACTTCCGTAAACAAATGTTCCGTGATGGGCAATTTTACAATTATTTTCTGTATTAGTATAGGACATTAATGTAAATAACATTAATAGAAATAGAAGTTTTAAAAAGGGTTTCATTAGGCTATTATTAATTAGTAGGTTATAATTTGGGTCTTTATTTAGTAATAGCAGACTCAAATTTAGTAATTTTTTATGATTTTAGGGGTAAAAATGGGAGGTATTATTTATTTAAATCGATTAATTCTTGAGCTATTTTCCAGACTTCTCTTTTTCCAAATTCTCCAAAATATGTAACATAATTGCCATTTTCATCAATAACAACAGCACTACAGCAAGAATAATGATATTTAAAAAACAGAGATTCTATTAACTGGTTTGGATCTTGTTGCCAACGATAGGATTTTGGATAATAATATTTTATGTTTGAGCCTTCTTTATAAATCCAAAAATGCTTAATAGGTGTTATCTGTTTTAATTTCCTACGGTAATCGCGATCAAAAATATTCCAAGTAGAGTTTTTAATTTTGCTATTACAACTATCTTGACCAGGAATATACACAATTACAATGATTTCATTTTCAATTTCATCTTCTTTTAAAAGACTACTCTTTACTTTATTAAAATCTTCATCATTTAATTTACCATGATTTATTGTTTTTATTAGAAAATATTGAATAATAGAGTCGTTTTCGAAAATTAAATCTGAATATCCAGTTTTAAATTTTTTGTAAAATTCTTCTTCTGTTACTATTTGAGAAGTATCATCATAAAAGACAAATTTCTTTTCTTGAGAATAGTTTAATAGTGTAAAAAAGAAACATAAACATAGAATTAATAATGTTTTCTTCATAATTTCTATTGTAACCCATATCATTGAGTTCATTTTTAATCGTTAAGGTGAAATTTTATTTAGCGATTATTTTTAAATTTCTTAATGCTTTCATTGTTATTTCTTTTCGTGTTGAAATAAAATGTTCTTTGTTAAAAGTTGATTTGGGTTCAATATTGGTTGCAAAATAATACACACAATTGTCTTTTTCTAAATAGCCTACAAACCAACCGTTATGTCCGTTTTCTGTTGACCAACCTGTCTTTGCACTTAATTGATAATCATTGTTTTTATCAATAAGCATGATGCTTTTCATTATTTCCGTTGTTCTTTTACTAATTGGAAGCGAAGCATCATAGAATTTTTTTAGAAATTCAATTTGTTGAAATTGGTTAATTCTTGATGTTCCCTCTAGCCAAAAATTGTCTAATGTAGTTGAGTCAATATGAATGTTTCCATAATTGAATTGAGTAACATAACTTTTCATTTTTTCAAGACCTATTTTTCGTGCAATTTCTTGATAGCATGGAACGCAAGAATAATGAAAAGCTTCTTTCAAAGTTAAATCTTGATTCCAATTTTTCATATTTCTAATTTTTCCATCCCATTTTAAAACTGTACTATCATTTTCAAGGATACCCGTTTCTAAAGCAATGATAGAATTAGGTATTTTAAATGTTGAAGCAGGAAGTTTTCCAGAATTTGCCCATTCAAAATCATTGGAATAATAAAGGTCATCTTTCGCATCGTAAACCAAGATTGAACCATTTACAGTTGCTGAATCAATTATTTTTTGAAATGCATCAGTTATGATTTCCTTTGTTTGTTCTAATGGCTCAGAAACTTTAATGGCTTCTTTTTCTTTGCAAGAAATTAATAATACAAAAAGAATTATGATTTTATTCATCTTAAAAAAAGTGTTTATATTCTTCAATCTTAGCTTGAAGGCGGTTTTCTAAATATTCGTTGGTTCCAGATAATGTTTCTAAAATTTGTAGCGCTTCTTTATGATAGTTTTTAATTTTTTCATTATCCCATTGTTTTGGAGGAGTTTGTAAATTGGTAATTCTATCGGCTAACTTAACAGCTGCAACTTCTTTTTTTAGTTTTTTTATACGCGTTAAGCTATCTGTCATTCGTATATTTTTTTCTAAATTTTCATTTTTGGTTAAAGCTAAAACGGCTTCTGCAATTTCTTTATTAAAATGTGCTTCAATATCATTAAATGTCGTAGCAGTATCTTCAATAGTATCATGTAGTAATGCAATTTGTATTGCAAAATTAATGTCTAAATTTTCTGAATGTTGCGATGCAACAAGTACTTCCATTGCAACATTACTGAGGTGAACCACATATGGTAATTGACTACCCGTTAATAATTGTTTTGCTTCTGTATGTTTTTCTGCAGCAAATAGTAAGGCTTTTTGATATAGTGTTTGCATAGCGTCTTTTTTTATTGGCTTGTATTTATAAAATCATTTATTTTAGTAATTGTCATTTCGTTCAGTTCTAAATGAGAAAAAATATAACTTGTTTCATCTTTTAATATGAATTTTATGTCTCTACTACTACAGTTTATACTTTCAATTTGTTCATGTGGAATGGTTTTTTTTACTTTTCCATTTTCTAAATATAATTGAGAATCTTCTTTTCTGATTAGCGCACTAGGTATGAAATAAATTCCTCTTAAAATATTAGCTATTCCTGCAATAAACAAGATAATAGAAAGAGTAAAGTTTTTATTAACTAAAAAAAGGATACAACTTACAAATACAATTATTGCACCTATAATAAAAGGTAAAACCGCAAAATAATTGTCGTTGTTACTATTTATTCTCATCTCATTTTTTGGTGTATTTTTTATTTTTTTTCGATCACCTATAACATCAAATACATATAATAATATCCAAGAATTTAATACTAGAATATAGTAATTAGGTATGTATTTTTCAAAACCAATGAAATAGTCAAGTACGATAAAGACAAAGAAAAAAACAGTAAAAAAAACATCTAATTTTATTTTCATGAATTTGATTTATTGAATATCAATTTTATTGAACCATTTTATCGCTTTATTTATTGCTTCGCTGCTTTTGCATTCTTCATCTGGGAAAATAGATTTACCATATTTGTTTTTATTTCTATCTGCAAAAACAGATTCAGTTAGGTTTATCCTTGAACCATCGGATAAAGTATAGGATTTATTTCCTGTCGAAACGCCAAAAGTTGGTTCTCCAAAAAAGCGTGTACTTTTTCTATTTTTAAAAGCTACTGTTATAGCTTCTCCAGAACTAGCAGTTATAGTATCTATAAGTATGGCTACGTAAGGTTCTTTTTTTATTAGATGATATGCATTTTTAGTTTCTTCAACAATTGTATTCTCTAGATAAACTTTTCCATTTTCATATTTCCAAGTAGATGATTTATTTTCAGCATTTATAAAATATCCAATTTTTCCGTTTCCTAGTATTGGACCAATAGCGGTAAGCATTGGCCACATGTTCCCTCCAAAATTTCCTCGCAAATCAACAATCCAACCTTTTATCATTGGACTATCTTGTGTTTTAATTTTATTAGTTATGTTTTGTATATAGGTTTGGATTGTTTGTTCGTCTCCAATACAGAAAGGAATTCGAATGTACCCAATCGAGTTTGGAACAATTTCGTCTTTTAGTATTGGTAATTCTTTTTTTTCAACTTCTATTTCAGAAGTTATATTTGGAGCAAAGTAACTATGCTTATCATTTAACTTTGATATAGCAAAAGTGATAGACGGGTATGCTTCTTCAATTGTTTTTGCCTTACTTGCATGTGTGTAAACTTCATTTTTAAAAGCATACCATTCAATGTTATATTTATTAACAGAATTATGCTCTAAAATAGTAATCACTTCATCTAAATATTCTTTTACTTCAGGAACTAATTTGATAGCATTTTTTTTAGTGCAAGCAGTAAAAATAAGTAAGATTAATAAATAGATGTAATTTTTAATCATTGAATGTATGATAATAGTGTTGATGAATAGTATTGCTTATTCAAATATATAAAAAAGTAGGAGAGAAGGCTAAAAAAAAAGTCATTCTGCCAAATGATTGAAACATAGTAATGTTTTCAACTTTGTACAGAATGACAATTAGTATTCTATTTTAGAAGATAAGGCTATTTTCCGTCTCTGTCTACTTTAATTCTTTCGTCTCTATTGGCTAATTCCCAAGCTAAAGTAAAAGCAAGTTGTGCTCTTTTTGCTAAAGCATCATATTCAATCTTATCTGGAGTATCTGTTGGCATGTGATAGTCATCATGAACACCATTAAAGAAAAATATTGAAGGAATTCCTTTTTTTGCAAAATTATAATGATCTGAACGATAGTAGATTCTTTCAGGATCATTTCTATCGTTGAATTTATAATCCAATTCTAGTTGCGTATATTTCTTGTTTGCTTCTTCATTAATTGTGTGCAACTCTGTGCTTAATCTATCAGAACCAATTACATATATATAATTATTAGTGTCAGGATGTAGTAAATCACGTCTTCCAATCATATCGATGTTTATATCAGCAATTGTATTTGCTAATGGAAATAAAGGGTTTTCAGAATAATAACGTGAACCGTGAAGTCCATGCTCTTCTCCTGTTACATGTAAGAAAAGAATAGAACGTTTTGGTGTATGACCTTCTTTTGCAGCCTGTTTGAAAGCTTGAGCAATTTCTAAAAGAGCAACAGTTCCAGAACCGTCATCATCGGCACCATTATATACTTCACCATTTTTAGTTCCTACATGGTCGTAATGAGCAGAAATTACTAGAATTTCTTCTGGTTTTTCACTTCCTTTTATGAATGCCCAAATATTTTCAGAATCATTCAATTTTGGAGCAAAACCTCTTGCCATAAATTCAGCAGGTACTTTTTGATACCAATCTGTAGCTTCAGGAGGAAAACTTAAACCAATTTTTTTATATTGTTCAATAAGATATTTTCCAGCTTTCTTTTGATCTTCAGTTCCAGTATCTCTCCCGCCCATTTCATCAGAAGCGACAACGTGTAAATAGGTACTCAATTCTGAAGCAGTAATACTGTTCATGTACTTTAAAACATCAGCTTCTTTTTTAGCTTTTGGAACTGAACTACAACTAGCTAAAAGCATTGTTAGTATAGATCCAGAAATTAAAATTTTCTTCATTCTTTTATTTGGTTAAAATTCAATAATAGGTAAAAATAGGATATTTATCATTATATGATGACGTATGTTAACAAAGTTTTATAATTATTTTGAAGTCTTAATACGCTTTGTTTCCACCTCTAGAGAAATATTTGAAGTATATTTGTAACCCAATTTTATTGTTTTATGGACTTTAGTTATGAATATCTTTTATTGATTCCAATTGGTTTTGTTGCTGGATTTTTAAACACTGTTGCTGGTGGAGGAACTTTACTAACACTTCCTGCGTTAATTTTCTTTGGTTTGCCTGCTCCAGTAGCTAATGGAACGAATAGAATTGCCATTTTAGTGCAAACTTTTGCAGCAGTTAGAGGATTTAAAAGCAAAGGTGTTTCAACATATCCTTTTAGTTTGTATTTAGGTATTTCTGCTTTATTAGGTTCTTTTATTGGAGCAAAATTAGCAGTTAATATTGATGGAGAATTATTTAATAGAATTTTATCTATAATAATGATTATGGTGCTATTAACCATGATTTTTGGACCAAAGAAAAATTATTTAGATGGTTTTGAAAAAACAACTGGGAAACCTTTATATGTGGCTGTTTTTTTGTTTTTTTTCTTAGGCATTTATGGTGGATTTATAAATGCAGGAATAGGCTTTTTAATGTTAATAATTTTACCTTACTTGAATGGTCTATCATTATTAAAGTCGAATGCAACTAAAGTTTTTGTTGTTTGGGTTTATACAATTGGAGCCGTTATTGTTTTTGCTCTAGAAAATAAGATTAATTATACTTTGGCTTTTATACTTACAATAGGTAATGCTTCTGGTGCTTGGTTTGCAAGCCGATGGTCCGTAAAAAAAGATGATACTGTAATTAAGTGGTTTCTAATTATTACAGTATCATCTTTGGCTATAAAATTGTGGTTCTTCTAAAATTTAAAAGTGTATGTATTCCATAATTTCTAAACCATACCCAATCATTCCAACTCTTTTTGTTTGATCTGAACTATTGGATAAAAGGTTGATTTTTGAAATATCTAAATCGTGTAGTATTTGCGCTCCAATTCCAAAATCTTTATTGTCCATTTTGATTTGTGGTGCTTTAATTGTTCCGCTTATTTGAAGTTCTTTTAATTCTGTTAATCGAGTTAGTAATTCTAAAGATTTTACTTCTTGATTAATGAAGACAATTGCTCCTTTTCCTTCTTCTTCAATTTTTTTGAACATTACATCTAGCCTTTTGTCTGCATCGTTTGTTAATGTTCCTAAAATATCATTGTTAACTAAAGTCGAATTGATTCTTGTTAAGATTGTTTCACCACTACTCCAAGTACCTTTGGTTAAAGCTAAATGCACTTGTTTGTTTGTAGTTTGAAGATAAGCTCTCAATCTATAAGTTCCGAAACGAGTTTGAATTTCAAAATCTTCTTTTTTCTGAATTAAACTATCGTGTTGCATTCTATAAGCAACTAAATCTTCAATAGAAACTAATTTTAAATCGAATTTTTTAGCCACTTCAACAAGTTCTGGTAAACGAGCCATTGTTCCATCATCATTCATAATTTCACAAATAACACCAGCGGGTTTAAAACCTGCTAACCTTGCAAAATCGATAGCTGCTTCTGTATGTCCAGTTCTTCTTAGAACACCACCTTGCTTTGCAATTAATGGAAAAATATGTCCAGGTCTTGCTAAATCATAGGGTTTTGTTTCTTTGTCTATTAATGAAATTACCGTTTTTGATCTATCGGAAGCAGAGATACCTGTAGTAACTCCTTGGCCTTTTAAATCTACTGAAACTGTAAAAGCAGTTTCCATGTGATCTGTATTATTACGAACCATTGAGTGTAAATCTAATTCTTTACAACGGCTTTCTGTTAATGGTGTACAAATTAAACCTCTTCCGTGTGTAGCCATGAAGTTGATCATTTCTGGTGTACATTTTTCAGCTGCTGCTAAAAAATCACCTTCATTTTCTCTGCCTTCATCATCTACTACTATAATGATTTTTCCTTGACGGATATCTTCTATAGCTTCTTCAATTGTGTTTAGTTGTATTTTGTTGTTTGACATTATTGTAGTTTGGTTGTGTATTATTAGTTAAATTCAGAAATTACTTCTTTGAGTTTTTTTCTATTGTATAAAAAGGTTAATATGTAAAAAGGAAATCCAAAAATCAATTCAAGACCAATATTTACAAACGGTTTTTTATTGATTATTCTTGAGATTTCATTTAAATTAGAAATAGATTTATATAAATTCACATAAAATAAAATAATGTTAATTGAACCGAGAATTATTAATGGAATTTTCGCAGAAACATTTACACTAATTATAAATAGAAAAGCAAGAATATATAAAATTAATGTGTTCTTACTTTTTCTTAAATATTCTTCTTTGTAGAATTTTAATTTTAGGAACTCACTGTTGTATAGATTGTTTTCTAATTTCAGTTGTTCTTGATTTATGCCTTTTGTTTCTAGAACTTTTAAAACTTTTATTCTATATTCGTTTGAGTAGCCAAATTGGTCAGCATTTTTTATAATGCCTTTTAAAGTTGAAATTTCTTTTTCTAAAAGCAATAAATATTCAGGATCATTAGAGTCGACTTTAATTGTATTAATCTCTACTATTTCTTTTGAAAATTGGTTTTCTTTTTTCTTAGGAAATAATTTTCTAAATGGATCAATAATAAAATCAAAGTTGATCATTACACCGATATCGTTTGTGGCTCTATAAGTTAGAAACACAGCAAGTGGAAGTAATACTAAAGAAGACATCCACATTCCTAAAAAGGGTGTGATTGAATCTTCTTGAGCTAATTTTCTACCGAAAGTATTAATAAAGTGAAAAGTAATGAATATAATGATTGCAAAAACCATTGGTAAACCGATTCCTCCTTTTCTAATAATTGCACCTAATGGAGCTCCTATGAAAAACATAAGTAAACAAGAAAAGGCGATTACAAATTTTTCATGAACAACAATCCAGTGTGCATTAATATTTTTCTTTTTATATTCTAAATCAGATTTACTGTTGTTGATACTAAATTCATTGCTAGAAATATTACTCTTAGCCATTTCTAGTATTTTTTGTCGCTCTGTAAGTGTGAATATTGAAAGTAAATCTTTCACTTTAGCCTCTTTAATAATGTTCTGATCTCTTTTTAACTGGAAAACATAATCATTACGTTGCACAATGTTATCGGTAAAGGAAACAATATCTTTATTATAGTTATTTTGTAAAGAGTCTATAGTATAATTTAACTCGCTTAATGTTAACATTTTTTCAGATGTTATATCATTATCATCTGCACTGTTATTATCTAATTTTGTTAAATCTAAATTTAAAATATATTTTTTGAAGCTACTTTTTGCAAACGGATGTTTGTTTCTGTCTTCATATTTTTTTGGAATTATATTCTCATAATAATTTCCATCTAAAAGTTCTAGTTGAAGATAATTAGAATTAATATCGCTTTTTAGAACACCATTCTTTGCTTTTATAACAGTATTTGCTCCTAAGCCTGCATTCACATTTTTAATGTGCATGGTAACATCTTCTAAAAACTCACCATTGTCTCCTGATTTTTTCTCAACTTTAATGTTAATAGTCGATCCGATAGGGTTAAATTGTCCTTCAGCGATAGCCATTGCTGGTCGTTGTTGTACAATTGTTTTTCGTAGATTAAGAAATTTATATTGCGCTTTTGGAATAACATTGTTTGCGAAAAAGAAAGAAACAATACTCAGTAAGAAAATTACAACAGTCAACATTCTCATAGCTCTTTGCAAAGATATTCCCGAGGATTTCATTGCCGCAAATTCATAATTTTCGGCAAAGCTACCAAAAGTCATTATAGACGCAAGTAGTACTGAAAGTGGTAAAACCATCGGTACTATTGTTGGTGCGTAAAAGGATAAGAACTTGAAAACAGTAAAAGGGTCTAAATCTTTACCTGCAAGTTCGGCTATGAATAACCAAATTCCTTGTAAAACGAATATAAAAAAAAGGATTACAAATACCGAAGTAAATGTAATCATAAAGGATTTGACAATGTATTTATCTAATAATTTCACCTTGTTCTTAGTCTAATCTATTGATATAGTAATTAGGATATTTTGATTCCGTAAAGGTAAAATGATTTTTCGAAATAGGTTGATTTGTTTTAAAAGAATTAACAGTTAATGTTGTTTTCGTGCCATTCTTTCCAGTTTCAATCAAATTGTAGATGTTCTTTGTTTGTACATCGATTCCTAAAAGGATTTCTTTTCTTTGATCTTTAGAACTAATTGGAATTAATTTGATGTATTGAATTTTTCTTCCTTTTACATCTTGTAATATGTCCCAAGAATATTTGTATCCTGAATTGAAGAATGTTAACATTTTTGAAGGTGTAACAGCACTTTCGTCATTCTCATCAAATTTAGAAATAGAAATTTCTTCATCTTCTGGAACAATAGTGTATACTTTCTTACCATCAAATATTTTAGTAACACCCATAAAATTTAAATTATATAAATTGTCTTTTAGGGTTACATTTCCTTTACTTTCTTGATTGATGTTTTCTTTAGGGTTACTGATTGCATATTTAAAGTCGATAACAATATTTTCATATGTTTGCACTTTAGCAGTAACATCGTCTAACAAACTTTTAGCTTTAGCAGCGTCTTGTGCTTGGGTTGAGAAACCGACTAAAAGAAAACATACTAATTTAAAAAATTTACTCATTGTGTGTTAATTATTATTTTGTTCGTTATTTAAAAAATGTTCTAATGCAACTAAATCGGAAATTAAAACAGATCGTGCTTTACTTCCTTCGAAAGGACCTACAATTCCAGCAGCTTCTAACTGATCAATTATTCGACCTGCTCTGTTATATCCTAATTTTAATTTTCTTTGAATTAATGACGCACTCCCTTGTTGTGCAGTAACAATTACTTCTGCAGCATCTCTAAAGAGTTTATCCCTGTCCGAGATGTTAATATCAAGATTCGTGCCATTCTCCTCTCCAACATATTCTGGAAGTAAGTAGGCATCTGGATATGCTTTTTGTCCTCCAATGAAGTCGCAAACTTTCTCAACTTCCGGAGTATCTATGAACGCACATTGTACACGTACCATATCGTTTCCATTGGTGTATAATAAATCTCCACGTCCAATTAACTGATCGGCTCCACCAGCATCTAAAATAGTTCTCGAGTCAATTTTAGACATAACTCTAAAAGCTATACGTGCAGGGAAATTGGCTTTAATCATACCTGTAATTACGTTTACAGACGGACGTTGCGTGGCTATAATTAGGTGAATACCAATTGCTCTAGCTAATTGTGCTAAACGAGCAATAGGTGTTTCTACTTCTTTACCAGCTGTCATAATTAAATCGGCAAACTCATCAACGACAAGTACAATATAAGGTAAGAACCTGTGACCGTTTTCAGGATTTAATTTACGTAATCTAAACTTCTCGTTGTATTCTTTAATATTTCGAACCATTGCATCTTTTAATAAAGTGTAACGGTTGTCCATTTCGATACAAAGAGAATTTAATGTATTGATTACTTTAGTGTTGTCTGTAATAATAGCTTCTTCGTTATCTGGAAGTTTAGCTAAATAATGACGTTCAATTTTGTTAAATAGCGTAAGTTCTACTTTTTTAGGGTCTACTAAAACAAATTTAACTTCTGCAGGATGTTTTTTATATAATAAAGAGGCTAAAATTGCATTTAATCCAACAGATTTTCCTTGTCCAGTTGCTCCAGCCATTAATAAATGGGGCATTTTTGCTAAATCGACAACAAAAGTTTCATTTGAAATTGTTTTTCCTAAGGCAATTGGTAGCTCCATTTCAGCTTCTTGGAAGCGAGGAGAAGAGATAACACTCTTCATAGATACCATTGTTGGTTTGTTGTTTGGAACTTCAATACCAATTGTACCTTTTCCAGGAATTGGTGCAATAATACGAATTCCTAATGCCGCCAATGATAATGCAATATCATCTTCTAAGTTTTTAATTTTAGAAATACGAATTCCTGCATCAGGAACAATTTCATATAGCGTAACTGTTGGTCCAACTGTGGCTTTAATTTGTGAAATTCCAATATTGTAGTTTTTTAATGTTTCTACAATTCGGTTTTTATTGTCTTCTAGTTCTGTTTGATTGATAGTAATTCCACCAGTTGCATATTCTTTTAATAATTCAATAGGAGGGAATTGGTAATTGGAAAGTTCTAATGTAGGGTCGAATTCTCCGAAATCTTTTACTAATCTAGATGCTAAGTTTTCTTCTATAACTTCTTCTTCCTCTACTTTTTCAATAACAAAATCATTATTTTCTTTTGGTTCTTCATTTGTAGTAATATTGGTTGTTAATTCAATATTGGAATTTTCTTTTTTAGGCTTATTGTCTAAACTTAATTCGGAAGCGTTTGAAATTGTTGGTTTTAATGTTTCTTTGTTGATTTCAAAGTTTGAAACTGTTTTTACTTCAAAGTTTGAAATAATATCGTCATCTTCTGTAATCGTGAAGCTTTCGTCTTCAATAGCTTTGTTGTTTTTTGCTTCTGATTTTAATACTTCACTACTTTTATCTTCAATTAATACTTCATCATAGGATTTAATTGGTTTTTCAAAAAAGCTTTTTATACTATCTGGTGAAATTTTTATTTTGAAAATTAGAAACGCTATTACACCAAAAATTAAGGCAAATAATGTTCCAATTTTTCCAATATAGTCTTGTATGAAAAGGTTCATTTCAAAACCTACTGTTCCTGATAGTTCGGGTACTATGTCCCAAAAAAAACCGAAAAGAATGGAAAGAATTATTATAATGTATAAATCCCAAAAAAGTGTTCTTTTTAATTTTTTTATTGAAATATCTAAAATTAAATATACTCCTGTTAAAGTGAATAGTCTAATTATTAAAAAAGAGGCAACACCAAAACCTTTATATAGGAAGAAATTTGCTAAAAAACCACCAAACTTTCCTAGCCAATTATTTGGTTGTATTTCTCTATCTAATAAATCGACAACTTCACTCTGATCATGATTACCTGTAATAAAATAGGAAATGAAAGAAAGCAACAATGCAATAGAAAATAAAACGAATAAAACACCAATACTGAATTTTTGTTGTCTTGATAGTTTAAATGTTGTCTTTTCTTTTGTTGAAGCAGTTTTTTTTGAATCTTGTTTACTTTTTTTTGCCATTTAGGGAACACTATTTTACAAAAATAGAGAATTTAAAATAAATAAGGTGTATAAATTATTCCACCAATGATAATTGCAGTAAAAGCAGCAAATAATACAGCACCAGCTGCAATATCTTTAATGAAACCGATTCGTTCGTGATAATCTGGATGAATGAAATCTGCAATTTTTTCAACAGCCGTATTTAAACCTTCAATGCTTAATACTAATCCAATTGCTAAAGTTTGAACTAACCATTCTTCTTTTGTTATTTGAAAGTAAATTCCTGCTACTGTCATTAATAAACCTAACGACAACTGAACCATAATACTATGTTCAGTTGTAGCTAGTTTAAATGCACCTTTTATAGCAAAAACGATACTTTTTAGTCTTCCTGTGAAGAAAGTATTATCTTTTTTAAAGCTCATACATTAATTATAAAGCTGCTAAAGCAGATTCGTAATTTGGTTCGTTAGCAATTTCAGCTACTTGTTCTGTATACTTCACAATTCCGTTTTCATCAACAATAACTACTACTCTTGAGTGTAATCCTGCTAATGGACCGTCAGTAATTTCTAAACCATAGTCTTTACCAAAACTTCCTGTGTTAAAATCGGAAAGGTTAACTACTTTTTCTAAACCTTCTGCACCACAAAAACGTTTTTGAGCAAATGGTAAATCACGAGAAATACACAATACTTTTGTATTTTCTAATTGACTTGCTTTTGCATTGAATTCTCTAACAGAAGTAGCGCAAGTACCTGTATCTACGCTTGGGAAAATATTTAAAACTAATTTGCTTCCTGCAAAATCTGCTAAAGAAACATTTCCTAAATCTGTATTTGTTAATTTGAAATCTGGAGTTTTTGATCCTACTTTTGGTAATTCTCCGTTAGTATGTATAGCGTTTCCGCCTAATGTTACAGTTGCCATAGTGTGTTTTTTAATGAAGTTCAAAAGTAAGAAATATTATTGAATTGCCATTTATGGATTGAATCTTAATTTTAAATCTTCGTTTGTTTTTACTTCGTTTGTTCTAACCAGTTTTTGAAATCATAAAAGTTTTGTGGAGCAACTCCGTGACCTACAGGGTATTCTCTATATTCGGCTTTTAATCCTAGATTTTCCATGAAAGGTTTTGCTTTTTTTGCCCAATCTAAAGGAATTACTTGATCTACAGTTCCATGAGAAATGAAAAATTGTAGGTGCTTGTTGTTTTTAGTTTGATAGTCTTCTACTATTATTTGTTCATTTAAATAACCGCTTAAAGCCACAACTCTAGCAATTTTCTCTGGATAGGATAGCGCAGTTGCGTAGCTTAGAATTGTACCTTGACTGAATCCTACTAATGTTACTTTACTTTTATCTATCGGGTATTTGTCTGTAATTTCATCAATAAAAGTTGCAATTAAATCTCTTGATTCTCTGGCCTGAACATCGTCTGAAAATTTATTTTCATCAGCATCAAAATGAATGGCATACCAAGCGTGTCCGTAGGGTTTTAAATCGTAGGGTGCGCGTACAGAAATTATATAATACTCTTCTGGTAATTCAGTAGCGAAAGAGAATAAATCTTCTTCGTTGCTTCCATAGCCATGTAATAAAATGATAACGGGGTTTTGTTCTTGTTTTATTTTTGGCTCTTTAATTATATAGTGTAAATTCATTTATAGTGTATTCTAATTATTTTTTTTCAAAATTATTACTAAATTTTAACTTACTACTGTTTTGTTAGTTGTTTTTTATAAAAATAGTAGGATGCAATTTTTTTTTTAAATGATTTAAAGGTTGAAAAGTATTTCACAATGCATTATTAGTTGTTTTCTTTATATAAAAGGATAGAGTTTGAAATTTTGTTTATGAATTGTGTTGTAATAGAGAATTGTGTTTGAATTCATATTCAAAACACCATTTTTATGTTGTAATTTGTTTTATTTAAAGCTGCACTCTACACCAAACTTGGGTTTTAAATAGTTGATGTATTTTCATCATGTCGCTAAATAAAATTACTTTATCTCCATGGTTCAATAAATTATATCGATTTCCGTCTTTGGTTATTAGGTTTACTTCATAGCAAAAATAACCGCCAGAGGATTTTCCTTGTGAAAATTTTTCTAGAATTTGTAATGCATGTAGATCTTTAAAGGAAAGAATTTGACCATCAATAATAATTTTTCTTTTTTGTTTATTGATATGAACTTTTGCTCCAAATGAGAAAAGTAAAAACAATCCAATTAATAAAAATATTCCACCTGAAGAGAAGAAAAGTTTTCCTCCTTCCATGATTGTCATTTGTTTTTGAGAAATACTGTAAAACTCTGTAAATGAAAGTACAACATAGTTTAGTCCAACTAAAAAGAAACTCCAAGCAAAAACCTTTACAAATGAACTAGAAGTTATTTTATATCCAAATGCTGTTTTTTTAAGGGTTTCACTCGCAAAGTTACTTCCAGAATTTTCTTTTGCTTCCCATGAAATTTGTTTGCCAATCGTATCTAAATCTGGATCGTTGAATTGAAAATCAACTGTTCTATTATTTGGACTATTTTTCTTTCTTTGGGTTAGAAAACTTGTGAGAAGCATTCCAATCCCCATAAAGAGTAAAACGATGAGCATTCCACCTGTTTTGTAATATAGAAATTTTTGTCTTTCGAAGCTTAGTTGTCTTATTGGAAGCCCAATTTCGAGTGTTTTTAGTTTATGAAACTCACTCGTTGTAAGTTTTTCTATTTGTTGTAATTCTACTAACTGTATTGCAGACTCTTTTAATTCTGTTTCCTGTTTTTTAAAATCATTATATTTTTTTGTTAATTCGGGTAATAGAATGAACACAAATACTCCGATAGGAATAATTAATAATAATCTCGAAAATTTAAAGGATGTTTTATACATAGAAGTTTTATAAAGTATAGGTTGGGCTAGATTTTATAATTTGTATTGTTTTAGAAAAAAAACTAAAATTATTTTTTAAATGTAAATTTTGAAATTTGATTTAAATAAAATAATTAATTATACCGATTTGGTATTTTGAGTTGGCTAATATAGAAATAAAATAAGGAAAAAAGTAAGAATTTTAAAACGATTATTTCTTTTTTGAAATATTTGCTAATTATACTTTAAGTAAGCTTCTGAAAGTGAATTGATAATTTAAGACTTTAAAGTAAATAACTTTAAAGTCTTAAATTAGTTTCCTTTTCTAAAAAACATTATCAATATATTTTTGTCAGTTTCGTTATCGACTTTGATGATGTTTTTCTTAGAATTATTTTTTTGAGCGATGAATTTATAAATTGGATAGTTGAATGTTGCAGCTGTGTTATCTATATTGATATTTGTGTTTAATTTTAAAAATTCTTCTTCTGCAATTATAAGCTCATTATAATCGTTTGGTATGAAGTTGTATTTGTAAATTATACTATCTCCAAGAATGTAGCAGTTGTAACTGTTTTTTTGATAATCTATTGCTATTCCTTTTTTAACTAACGGAATACTTATTAATAATACGATAATTTGAAAACTAATAACGATTGTTATACTATTTGATATCTCTAATTGACTGTTGAAAGCAGTATTAATAGAATTTAGTAGTAGTGCAAAAGGAAAAAGTAAAAGAATGATAAATATTCCTTTACTTTTTAGTTCAATTAGATCGGTTATGCTAATCTTGGCTTTTATTTTGCTATTTTTGGAGGTGTTCATTTATGAATTTTTAAAGTAAAAATCTAGATTTCGATGTGTAATGGTATTAGTGTTTTTCTAAAAAATTATAAAATGTAGCATTGATTCTAGCCATGCTATCGTTTTCTTTTTTAACTAAATAATCTCCAAGCTTTACTTTATCGAAAAAAAAGCTATTTTCTTCATCTCTAAAAAATAAATTATCATTAATAATAATTGTTCTAGTTGTTGCTTTTCTTGAATGATTTAAAGAATCTAAAATGATATTAGTAACATAACCATCAAATGATAATTCTAATCTTTGTTGTTTTTCTTCTTTTTTACGTTTCACTTCAGAATTATTTCCAAAAAAAAATGATGTAATTATTATTAATAATACTATTATATTTGCAATAGTTTGTTCTCTATTGTTTAATATTCCATTCATTTATAGGCTCTTAAAAATCTTTTGAAAAAAATCACCAACAATTGGTATTAATTTTTTTTCTCCATTTAAAGCACCTAAAAAACCAAAAATCCAAAGCATAAATATCATTACATATAGTGCTGTTGAGATAATCCAGCTATCAAAGTTTCCTATAAAATAACCTAATATTGCCCATGTTAGAAAAATACCTAATGCTTGTCGGTTGTGAAAACTAGCAAATTCACTTTTGTTTTCGTCTTGATTCATGAAAATTGCAATGATGCTTCCAATTATTGTCAAATAACTAACTATGGCTGCGTTTTTCCCTTTTTCGATATCGTTAATCATCTTTTTTAAGTTTTTTGTTCTCTTTATTCTCTTTTCTTTATTCTTTTTTCTTAAACTAACAATTTCCCGTTATTATAAATTCCGTATACTTTTCCTTTGGTTTGTTGCCCTAGAAAAGCAGAATTTTTAGATTTGGAAAGTATGTTTTCTTTAGTAAAAGTTCCTTCTTCGTTTGGTGTGAATAAGCTTAACGCAGCAATAGTATTTTCTGCAATAGTGTTTTGCGCTATACCAAAAATTGTTTTGGCATTGGTTAGTTTTTCAATGACTATTTCTAGTGGTAGTATTGTTAATAAGGCTCCAAAAGCACTTTCTAGACCTATTGTTCCGTCTTTTGCCATGTCGAACTCTAATTTTTTGTGTTCAATATCTAACGGATTATGATCGGAAGTTATGCAATCTATAGTGTTGTCTAAAATAGCTTCTATCAACATCTTTCTTGTTGCTTCATCACGTAATGGAGGAGCTACTTTATATCTTGAATCAAAACCAGATAGTATTTCTTCGTTTAGGACTAAATTATGTATGGCAACGCTACAAGTTACTTGTAGTCCTTTTGCTTTTGCTTCTTTTATTAGAGCAATTGATTTTTGTGTAGAAATGGTTGGAATGTGTAATTTTCCACCAGTGTATTCTAATAGGAATAAATTACGTGCAATGTGAAGTTCTTCAGCTAAAGTAGGAATTCCTTTTAAACCTAATCGGGTCGAGGCTATTCCTTCGTTTACAATTCCTTTGCCTTTTAATGAATTATCTTGACAATAGGTGATAATTAATCCATCAAAATCTTGTACATATTGTAATGCAATTTTTTGAATATTAGCATCTTGTATTGCTCTTTTATAATCTCCAAAAGCTATTGCCCCTGCATTCTTCATGTCGAATAGTTCGGCTAAATCCTGTCCTTCACTGTTTTTTGTAAGTGCTCCAATAGGAAATAATGTAGTGGCTTGATTTTTAGCTTTGTCTAAAACAAATTTAATATGCGATTGATTGTCGATTATTGGAAAACTATTGGGTTGAAGGGCAACTGCTGTAAAACCACTTTTTGCAGCTACTTTTAAACCATTTTCAATGGTTTCTCTATCTTCATAGCCAGGTTCACCAAAGGAAACAGAAGAATCAAACCAACCTTGTGAAACGTGAAGGTTTTCTTTTTCTACGACTTCAAAATCATCATTTGAAGCGATTTCTTTTGCAATTTCTGTAATTATGCCATTTTCAATTTTTATATCTACTATTTGATTGTGAAAAGCACTTTTTTTGTCGATTATGGTTGCTTTTTTAATTAAAACGGGTGTCATTTTACGAATTTTTGAATTAGTAGTTCAATCAATAAGAAAAGTAATGTGCCTATGATGAACCATTTCCATAATGCAGTATCGGTTCGTTTAGTGTGTAAATCATTTAGAACGGTTGCTACATTGTTGACTGTTGTGGCTTTCTCAAAGATTGTTGTGTTTGTGTTGTTTAAATCGCTTTCTGTTCTTGGATAGTTAAAGCTAATTTGTTGTATGCTATTTTTAGCTTGCATTACATCATAATTCCCAGAAATTTCTGGATAGTCTCCAAAGCTAAGTTTTACTTTGGAACTGATGATTTGTTGTTGTGGAATGAAACTATTGTCTTTTTTTGTTATGCTTACTACTTCGTCTTTGGATAAAATGGCATCAATTACTAATGTTTCATTATTTCCAATAGTATAGGTGTTGGTTTTAGAAGTATTCTTTGCTTGTGCCATGTTAAATAGGGTTGGTACAATTAAAGGTGAGTTTTGTAGGTTTGAATTCTCCTTATTTATAGGTGCAGTAAATGCGTATAAATTCCCGATTTTGTTTGTAATAGCAACTACAAAATTCGTATTGTCTTCAAACTGTAATATTGGCAAGCCGTTTCCAGAAGTTGTAAAGGATTGATTTACTTTTGGATATTGGAAATTGGTGATTTTTTTTTCGAAAACGTTTTTATAAAGCGGATGACTAAAACTAATTTTAGTGATTTGCTTTTCGGTCTCTATTTTGCTTATAAATTGGAAAGATCCAAATTTTTTATAAAAACTATTTAAATTTTGTATGCTATTTTCTTGTGATGGTATAACTATAATGTTACCACCTTTATTATAGAAAGAGAGTAGTGTTGTTGCTAATGCTTGAGGAATTTCTGCAATTTCATTAAGAATAATGGTTTGCTGTACGTCAATTTTATTATAATTCAGTTGAGCTAATTCTGTGTTGGTTACAACAAAATCATCTTCGGTTAAAATTTTATTGATGAATTTGTTTTTTTCATCTGTTCCAATTACAATTGCATTTTGTTTTTTTGGTTCAGAAATACTAAAATAATAGTCGTTGTCATATTGTAAACTGTTATCTTGAAGACTCACTTTTCCGTGAAAAGCAGTTTTTGGAATATTAATTTTTAATTCTTTATCTGTCTTATCGAATGTAACTTGCGATTTTGCAATTAGAGTTTCATTATTATAGACAGCTACAGGAATTGCTTCTTCTGTTGTTCCATAGCTTTTCAAATCGATTTTAATCTCATAGAAAGCATCTAATATTTGTGATAATTGAACGTTTTCTATGCTAATATTATTTTTGTTTTCAGCTTTAGGATGAATAAAATAGACTTGATTGTTTTTACTAATGTCTTCAATTTTCTTTGAATTTGTTGCAACTACATCAGTTATAATAATATAATCCTTTTGAGTGTTTGGTTTTTTTGTTGCTACTTGTGTTAGTAAATAATCCAACTCAAAGGGAAGTGCAGAATAATCTAGTTTTTGTAATTCGGGTTGTATTGCTTTAATGTCTACATCCCAAAAGGCTTCATTATTAGTTAAAAGAGAGAAGTTTTGAGTATCTGGTAATGATTCTAGTAGTTCTTGTATGCTTCTCTTTAATAATTCTCCTTTGCTTCCTTTAGCTTGCATTGAAAAGGAGTTGTCTACTAAGATTATTAGTTCATTTTCTTTACTCTTAGCTTCTTTTGCGGAAAAAAAAGGTTGTGCAAAGGCAAAAATTAATAAGGCAAGGAGTAGTAATCGTGTTGCTAAAAGTAACCACTTTTTTATAGTGCTACTTTTTCTTGTGTCTTGTTGTAACTGTCGAAGTAGCTTTACATTGGTGAAATATTGCTTCTTGAATCTACGTAATTGAAATAAATGCACTAAAATTGGAATTACCAATAAAAATAGGAAGTATAAAATCTCTGGATGTTTAAACTGCATTTATTTTGTTTTTTTACGGATAAGGTTTTTTATAACAACGTCCAAAAATACAAAATTCTTATGGTTTTTAATTAAAACTATAAAGTTGTTGTTATTTATTTTTTTGAATGCTATTATACACGATTAAAAATAGAAATAGTACAGGTATTGATAAAGCGAATTTTAGTTGAAATTGTTTTAGGAAAATACCAGCTATAAATAATAAAAGTCCAAATGAAAATACATAAATAAGACCTCCTTTAATTCCGTTTTTTAGATATCCATCATAAAATAACGCAATTAAAGGAAGTAGTATTATTAACTTTAAGATCATTATTCTTTCGGCTTTTTCTTTCCGTTTTTGTAACGAACCTTTTCTACAATTGGTTCTTTTTTAGGTTCATTTTTCTTCTTGTAATTTGGTTTGAATGAACCTGCGGGTTTTTTTGGACCATCAAATTTTGGTTTCTCTACCTTGTTTTCTGAAGGAGCCAATTTTTTATGGGTTTTAATAACATCCATTGGATTTTTTGGAGCTTCTTTTGTGCCACGTAAATGTATTACTAATCCATTAAGGAAGTTGCGTAATAATTGATCTCCACATTCTATATAGTTAGGGTGATCTTCGCTTCTAAAAACATTTCCTAGTTCTCCTTTTGAAATTCTAAAATCTACTAATTCTAGGATTTCAACTATTTGATCATCACGCAATTGAAGTGCAACTCTAAGCTTTTTAAATATATCGTTATTTGTCATGTTTATAAAATATAGATGTCAAAGATATTTAATTAAATTTAGAATTATTATTTTTACAA